>CALVYG010000007.1 GCA_944372095.1 uncultured Clostridia bacterium | reverse complement strand
AATTTATGTGTTTCAGAAGATCTATCATAGCAATTAATTTGATTCAATTCTTTTCTCCAAATAATCGTTTATTATTTGGAGTTGATTTGAGTAATTTTATAGATGAATTAATAGCGGTACAGTAGAAGTGAAATCAGAAATATTGAAAGTGTTCAGTTAGGGTCTCATCGAGTCCGCCATGTTTAGTGGATAAAAATGCTGTCCACTGCAAAAACCCTGAAAAATGATGAGTTTTTCAGGGTTTTTTGCTGCTTTTCGGGCAAAAACGCAACTTTTGTGCTTCGCAAAAACAGGTTTCGATTTTATGCTGTCTTTTACCTGTTTTTATGTTAAAACAGGACTTGAACCTTGTTTGATTCTTTGTGCAAGAAAAATTATATATACACTTACCCTAAATTCTGTTGACAGAATAAGATAACGGTGTTATAATAACAATGTTATCGGAGGTAATGAATGAAGTTTAAGGATGAAGAAGCGGTAGGGCAGATTCTGGAGTGTGCAAAAGAGGAATTTATGCAAAAGGGATTTGCAGATGCTTCCATGCGCACGATTGCCGAAAAAGCCGGATTTACGACCGGAATGCTGTACAGCCGTTTTGCGGATAAAAATGAATTGTTTTCCGCGCTTGTGAAAGAGGGGGCGGATAAACTGTATTCTTATTTTTCCGATGTTCAGGAAGAATTTGCCGAGTTTCCCGCAACACAACAGGTAGCGGAGATGCAAACATATACATCAAGCAAGATGCGCACGGTGATAGATATAATTTATGAATATTTCGATACGTTCAAGCTCATTGTATGTCATAGTGCCGGTTCAAGTTATGACCGTTACATCGACCGTATGATAGAATATGAAACGGACAGTACAGAAAGATTTATGCGTGTTCTGCAAGAAAACGGTACATCGGTGAAAACGGTGCGCAGAGACATAAATCATATGTTGGCAAGCGCGTTGTTCAACGGTATTTTCGAGGTTGTGGCGCATGATTTTCCCAAAGAAGATGCGTTAGAATATGTCAATGCTGTCTGCGATTTCTTCTTTGCCGGTTGGCAGAGGTTATTGGGAATCGATTGAGGCGCATTATTAAAGGGGCAGAGATGCCCCCTTCTTTCCGGGTATAAGTTCGCTTATGCGAACTAAATATAAAGGAGGTTTTTATGCAAAGCAAGGCAAAGAAAAGAGGTAATATTTCCGTATTGATGGACTATGCCGGACGTCGCAAAGTTCTTACATATCTTTCATGGGCATTGTCTGGGATAAGTGCGCTTATTGCACTCATGCCGTTCGTATTTATCTGGTTTATCATTCGGGATGTTATCAATGCGGAAGGCAATTTTTCAAACGCAACAAATATAGCTTTTTATGGCTGGATGGCTGTAGGGTGTGCGTTTGCTTCGATGCTTATTTATTTCGGAGGGCTGATGTGCTCGCATATCGCGGCGTTCCGAGTGGCGAGCAATATGCGAAAGAGGACGATGCGCCACCTGGCAAGTTTACCGGTAGGAGCGATGAGTTCGCTTGGCAGCGGCAGGGTGCGTCGGATTGTCAACGAGTCAAGCGGAGCGACGGAAACATTTCTTGCCCATCAGCTCCCCGATATGGTCGGGGCATTTCTTACACCCGTAGGAATGCTTGTTTTGTTGTTTGTTTTCGATTGGCGGTTGGGACTGTTGAGTCTTATTCCGACTGTTCTCGGTTTTATCATTATGTCCAGAATGACGGGCAAAGGCATGGCGCAGAAGATGAAAGAATATCAAAGCTCGCTTGAAACCATAAACAATGAGGCGGTGGAATATGTTCGCGGCGTTCCCGTTGTTAAGACGTTCGGACAGACGGTATTTTCTTTCAAAAGATTCAAAGGTTCGATCGACAGTTATCATAAGTGGGTAGTTGCATATACAAAAAGTCTCATGTGGCCGATGGTCGCGTTTACAACCGCAATCAACTGCGTATTTGTGCCACTGATTATAGCGGGGATTACTTTTACAGCGGGAGGCGTAGACTCGACGTTTCTTCTTAATCTGATCTTTTATATTATTTTCACGCCTATTATCTCGGTCACGTTGATGAGAGTCATGTTTATGAGTGAAAATAATATGATTGTAAGCGATGCGATTCAAAGGATAGACGGACTTTTAGCGATTAGACCGCTGCCTGAGACTTCAAAGCCTGTAGAACCGAAGGATAACTCAATCGCTTTTGAGGATGCAACCTTTGCCTACGACAACTCCGAGAGCAACGCCATAGACGGTATCTCGTTGAATGTAAAGGCGGGAGAAACGGTGGCACTCGTTGGCCCGTCCGGCGGAGGGAAAACAACTGCCGCAGGACTGATTGCAAGGTTCTGGGATGTGACGTCAGGCGAGATAAAAGTCGGTGGAGTGAACGTGAAGGACATTTCAAAAAAGAAGTTAAACGATATTGTTGCTTATGTTTTTCAGGACAGCATGCTTTTGAAAACTTCTATCTATGAAAATGTACGAATGGGCAGACCGTCGGCATCGCGTGAAGAGGTCATGGAAGCATTGCACGATGCGCAGTGCGATGAAATACTTGCAAAGTTCCCTCAGGGAGCAGATACGGTGATCGGGGCAAAAGGCGTGTATCTTTCGGGAGGAGAACAGCAGAGAATAGCGGTTGCCCGCGTTATGTTGAAAAACGCGCCGATTCTTGTTCTGGATGAAGCGACGGCATTTGCCGATCCTGAAAACGAGGCGGCAATGCAGCGGGCTTTTGAAAAACTTGCCGAAGGCAGAACGGTGGTAATGATTGCTCACAGGCTGACAACCGTGCAAAATGCCGACAGGATTTATGTATTGAAAGAAGGGAAAATAGCCGAACAAGGAACGCATGAACAACTAATGTCAAAGAAAGGAATTTATAACGAAATGTACGAAGAGTACAGAACCGCCGTAACTTGGAAAGTGGGAGGTGTAAGATGATAAATTATATTATGAAAAAATATGCGCTTTCGCGGCAGGGCGCAAAAGACCTGATCGTTGCTACAATTTCCTGCGTAGTACATAACCTTATGCTTATGCTGCCCGTAAGTCTTTTGTATTTTCTTGTATCCGATTTGTATGAGGGCGGAGTTCCGCAAAGTCATTTATGGATCTATATTGTCGGAATGATCGCGGGCGTTTTGCTCATTTTGTTCTCGTATCGATGGGTATATGGGGCAACATATTATGCGACATATAAAGAAAGTTCGGTGCGGCGTATTTCTTTGGCGGAGAAACTTCGCAAACTTCCGCTGTCGTTCTTCGGTAAAAAAGATCTTTCCGATCTTACTACGACAATTATGGCTGATTGTACAACGCTGGAACAGTCTTTTTCGCATTGGGTGCCTGAGTTTTTCGGTGCTATGATCTCAACAGTGCTCGTTGCAATCTGTTTTTTCGTCTTTGATTGGAGAATGGCACTTGCCGTATTGTGGGTATTGCCTGTGTCGCTTGCAATCGTTGCCTTTTCGGGTAAGGTTCAGAATTACTTTACGCGCAAACAGACAGAAGCCAAACTTGCGGTGGCGGACGGTATTCAGGAAGCCTTGGAAACCATGCGCGACCTAAAGTCGAACAATGCCGAGGGAAAATATCTCGATGTTTTAGATAAGAAAATAGATAAAATGGAAGGCAGAATGATAAAATCGGAACTTGGCGCAGCCATGTTTGTGGTTCCCGCCAGCATGATTTTGAAACTCGGTATGGGTACGGTTGCGCTTGTCGGCGGAATTCTGCTCGCGGAGGATACGCTCACCGTACTTTCTTTCTTCATGTTTTTGCTTGTGGCATCGCGGCTTTACGATCCGCTCGCAAGCTCACTTCAAAATCTTGCGGCGATTATTTCTACCAGAATTCCCATAGAAAGGATGAATTCTATAGAAAACTATCCCGTGCAACCCGGTACGGACGAATTGAAAACAAAAGACTATGACATTGTGTTTGAAAACGTCTCATTCTCGTATAACACTGGAGAACAGGTGCTTAATAACGTGTCTTTTACGGCAAAGCAAGGGGAAGTAACTGCTTTGATCGGTCCGTCCGGAGGAGGAAAGAGTACGGCGGCGAAACTTGCGGCAAGATTTTGGGATGCCGACAGCGGAAAAATTACAATTGGCGGTCAGGATGTCAGAAACGTCGATCCCGAAAAATTACTTTCGGCATATTCTATCGTCTTTCAGGACGTAACTCTGTTCAATAACACCGTCATGGAGAATATCCGAATCGGCAGACAGGGCGCGACGGATGCGGAAGTGCTTGCAGCCGCAAAAGAAGCGCAGTGCGATGAGTTTGTGGAAAAATTACCCGAAGGGTATCAGACGATGATCGGAGAAAACGGTTCTATGCTTTCGGGCGGTGAAAGACAGCGTATTTCGATTGCGCGTGCGCTCCTTAAAGATTCACCCGTCATCCTTCTGGATGAAGCGACGGCTTCCCTCGACGCGGAAAACGAAACGCAGATACAAAAGGCAATATCACGGCTCGTCAAAGGAAAAACCGTTCTTATCATCGCGCATCGTATGCGCACTGTAGAGGGAGCAGATAAACTTGTTCTCCTGAAAGAGGGAAAGGTTGCCGAGCAGGGCACTCCGCAGGAACTTTATGCAAAAGGCGGATTGTATACGAAGATGTGCAAGCTGCAACAGCAGAGCGGGAATTGGAAGGTTTAAAAACTGTCGCTGAAAAATTATGCTGTACCGCGCTTGTTCTCAGCCGTTATGATGGCAAGTGCATGTATCGCATTGAATCATTTGACATTTTATGCCGTAAAGGATATAATGCATATAACAATTAAATATTTTCATCGGAGGACAGTACACCGTAGTGTAGGGGAGTGAGTTTTCACGGCCGCCTGTCGGATAAGATGTCGAGTGAGCTCGGTCTATTACTTTATGTAAGGCCGAGCTTTTATTTTTTGGAAGGAGATGCATTATAATGAAAGCGGTATTATCGGAAGTTGCGCCTGATGAGATAAAACAATTTAAAGTTGATATGCAAGAGGCTTTTCAGAAAAGTTTTGAGGCAGTTTATGGAAAAACCGAAGAAGTCATATTGCCTGAAAAAGACATCGATCAATCCTTAAAGAGTAAAGGCGCGGTTGCGTACAAAGCGACGGTTGATAACGTTATGGTCGGAGGAGCCGTTGTTGTTATCGATGAAAAGACGCAACATAACCATCTTGACTTACTATATGTAAAATGCGGTATTCAAAGTAAAGGGATAGGGTTTTCAATTTGGACTGAAATTGAGCGGGCGATACCGATTATAATTTTTCATAAAATTTTTCTCTCCTTATGATTTTTATCCTCTCACTATAATTGGACATTTCGCTATCGCAAATACAAGGTTTTTAGAAAAGAAGTTTAAAACGCTCTCCATATATATTGGACATTTGCATACCTGTTTGTGGGGGTGTTTCACAAAATTTTTGAAAAAAGTCTCCTACTATAATTGGAAACTTCAAAGAGAAAAGTAAACGGTCTACGCAAAATTTTTCTCGTAAAAAATTGTTATTCCACTATAATTGGACACTTGCGGCACGAAACTTAACGGTTTACAGAAAAATTCTTCTCACTATATATGGACATTTACATATCGTTTGGCGTGGTGTTTCCGAGAAAAATAAAAATCCTCCTACTTATATTGGAAAGTTACAACGCTTTTGTCGGGGTATTTCACTATATTTTTGCGAAAAAATTTTTCCTTACTTAACCAAGGACACGAAATTCCTAAAGTTCGGGGTGTATAGAAAAATTTTACCTTCCATATACACCAAGGACGCGAGATTTCAAAATACAGACATTTGACTAAAAGTTACAAAAAAATTCCACAAAATAGTCCTTTCATATTAACAAAGACACGAGTTTTCGCTTTGCAACCGTTTTTGCATAATTTTTATTGTTTTCTCTCAAATAAAAAGCCGCCGGAATAAAATTTCTCTCCGGGCGGCTTAGCAATAAAAAACGGAAGTCTGCTTTTTAGAAACTCACGTCGATTTTAAATGTGTTAAGAAGCAATAATTTTTTTGATGTTTATCTATTATGTGTGTTGTTGAATATTTTAAGGAAGATGCCGAAAAAACAGCGACAGATTGCATGTAATCTTTATACAATCTTAATACCTTTCACGAGAATCCTAATGCTATCTTTATGAAAAAAATGATATTATGATACCGATAAACGGAATCGAGGCTTTTACATGGGAATACTAAAAAGGAAACTATCATCCTTTCAAATAATACTATTGGGATTCGCGGGAGTTATTTTGCTCGGCGCATTTTTACTTACCTTGCCGATTTCTTCAAGAACTCACGAATGGACATCGTTTATCGACGCCCTTTTTACTTCGACGTCCGCCGTATGCGTAACGGGACTTACCGTATTCGATACGGCAACGCACTGGACGATATTCGGGCAAATCGTAATATTGTTACTGATTCAAATCGGCGGTATGGGCGTTGTTACCATAGCCGTGTCTCTCGCCGTTATTTCGGGCAAAAAAATCGGTTTGTTCAGCCGCGAAACAATGAAAAATGCAATTTCTGCGCCAAACGTGAGCGGTATAGTCCGCCTGACCGGATTTATAATCAAAGGTATATTTTTGATTGAACTTATCGGCGCGCTTGTTATGATGCCCGTATTTTGTATAGATTACGGCGCCGAAGGAATTTGGCTGTCGATTTTCCATTCCGTGTCGGCGTTCTGCAATGCCGGGTTCGATATTATGGGGACGAAAAGCGGCGAATTTACTTCCCTAACTCACTACTCCGAACAACCGGTTATCAATATTACGATTATGTTGCTGATTATTATCGGCGGTATCGGTTTTTTGGTATGGGAAGACGTTTGCAAACACAAGTGGCGAATAAAAGAATATCGCACGCAAAGCAAAGTGGTATTGATTGTAACCGCCGCGCTTATTGTTTTGCCCGCAATCTACTTCTTCTTTTTTGAATTCGACGATTTACCTGTCGGTAAGCGAATACTTGCGTCTTTGTTTCAATCGGTAACGCCGAGGACGGCAGGGTTTAATACTGTAAACCTTACGGCGATCAGCGATACGGGATTATACCTGATGATTATTCTTATGTTGATAGGCGGTTCACCCGGTTCGACCGCAGGCGGTATGAAAACGACGACGGTAGCAGTTTTATTTTCTTCCGCTTTTTCCGTGTTCAGAAAAAAAGACAATGCGGAACTTATGAAACGGCGCGTTGACGATGAAACGGTTAAGACGGCTTCGGCGATATTTATAATGTATATAACCCTGTTTTTATTCGGCGGAATGGCAATAAGCGCGATTGAAAACTTACCGATCACGTCCTGCCTTTACGAAACCGCTTCCGCCGTCGGCACGGTAGGTCTTACTCTCGGAATTACCCCGACGCTCGGAATTGCGTCCAAGTTGATTTTGATATTATTTATGTTTTTCGGACGCGTCGGCGGATTGACGTTAATATATGCCGCTTTCGGCGCACATAAAAAGCAAGCGGCAAAGTTGCCGACGGATACGATTGCAGTAGGCTAGCCGACGCTTGAAATCGGGTTCGGTTAAAGGTTACTAAAGAAGTCTTTATAGTCGGTTAAGGAGGTTTTTGTATATGAAAACGAAATCTGTTTTATTGATAGGTCTCGGACGTTTCGGGAAATACATCGCAATGAAATTACACGAATTAGGACACGAAGTCATGGCGGTAGACGAAAACGAAGAAAGAGTCAACGACGCTATGCCTTATGTGACTGACGGACAAATCGGCGACAGCACGAACGAAGCGTTGTTGAAATCGCTCGGCGTAAAAAACTACGACGTCTGCATTGTAACTATCGGCGGAGACTTTCAAAGTTCTCTTGAAACTACCTGCCTATTAAAAGAGTTGGGCGCGCAAAAGGTTGTGTCTCGCGCCGAACAGGACGTGCAGGCAAAATTTCTTCTGCGTAACGGCGCAGACGAAATTATTTATCCCGAAAAACAACTTGCCACATGGGCTGCAATCCGTTACAGTTCCGACCACATTCTCGATTACATAGAACTCGGTGATTCCTGCTCGATATTCGAGGTTTCCGTTCCGTCGGCATGGGTGGGGAAATCCGTTGTAGAAATCGATATTCGCAGAAAATACAACGTAAATATCATCGCGACAAAGAAAAACGGAAAAATCAATGCCGTTGTTACCGCCGACACGGTTCTCTCCGCAGAAGAAACGCTTTTAGTTCTCGGGGAATACAAAGCAATGCGGAAATGCTTTGATATTTAACAGCCGTAAAAGAAGGTGACTTTTATGGAAGACGTAATACTTATTATTGCAGTAATCGCAGTTATGATTTTCGGCTTTTTCATTATGAAAAGGCTTGACGTCTTCTTGGAGAAAAACAGAAAAGCAATTGAAAAGGAACAAGAAGAAAAATACAGTCCGCTCGAATTCATTTACGCAGAAAACCATGAAAATACGATTTCCGAGATCGAAAACTTCAAAAAACGCCATAAAAAAGTCGCTATTGTTATATTTGACGGAGAAAATCGTGAATTGATCGATGTCTTAAACGATTACAAAAGTCGTTTCAAGTAGATTTTATTCAAAAAATATGATATAATACAGGAAGAATAAAACGAAGGAGATACGGATTAACCGAATGGGAAAGCAGTATATAAGCGATAAAGAACACATTCTGGTTTGTTTGTCTTCAGCGCCTTCAAATCCGAAAATAATTCAGACAGCGGCAGCCATGGCAAAGGCGTTCAATGCGACTTTTTCCGCATTATACGTAAAAACTCCCGCGTCTGAATCTATGACAACGGAAGACTCGGAACGGTTACTTGCAAACATTCGTTTTGCCGAAACAAACGGCGCGTCGATAGTTACCGTATGCGGAGACGACGTTGCTTTTCAAATTGCGGAGTATGCTCGTCTTTCCGGCGTTACTAAAATAGTAATAGGCAGAACCGTTATCGGTAAGCGAAAATTTATAGGCAAGCCGACTTTAACCGAAAAACTGATATCGCTTGCTCCTAACGTCGATATACATATCATTCCCGACAGTGACGCCGTTATAGCCAAAGGAAAGAAAAGGCTTTTTGAAAAGCCGTATTTTGCAAAGCTTCTGAAAGGCTTGACGGTTTCGGCGGCTGTACTGTTATTGTCATCTTTACTCGGTTATCTTTTTTCAAGCCTCGGTTTTACCGAAGCAAATATCATTACGACTTATATACTCGGCGTTCTGATTACCGCCATACTGACAAAAAGCAAAATTTGTTGGGTTCTTTCGTCCGTTGCGAGCGTTCTGGTTTTTAATTTCCTTTTTACCGAGCCGAAGTTTTCGTTTCTGGCGTACGGAAACGGCTACCCTGTCACTTTCGTAATTATGCTTGCGGCGTCCCTTATTATAGGAGGAACAACCGAAAAACTGAAAACTCGGGAACGTCAGGCGACTCAAACGGCATACAGAACGAAAATTTTGTTCGACGCGAATCAGTTGATTCAAAAAGCATCCGACGAAGCGGAAATATTTCGGGTTACGGCAAATCAATTAGAAAAATTGTTAAATCGGAACGTAATCGTATTTAATGAAAAAGCGCAGAAAGTTTACGTTTCTCAGGCTGAAAGCACCGACGCCGATATATCGCTCGACTGCGAGAAAATTGCTTGGCAAGTAACGAAAAACAATGTAAAAGAAGGGAAAGGAACGGATATTTATCCTGAAAGCGACTATACGTTTTTCCCGATATGTAAAAATGGCAAAAACTATGGAGCAATAGGTATTTTCGTCGGAGAAAAGCCGATTGATTCTTTTAACGAAAGCATTGTGGTTTCCGTTATCGGCGAATGCGCGATTGCAATTGACGGAATCATAAACGCCAAAGAAAGAGAACGCGCCGCAGTTCTTGCAAAAAACGAACAGTTGCGCGCAAATCTTCTTCGTTCCATATCGCACGATTTACGGACTCCGCTTACTTCCATTTCGGGTAATGCGAGCAATCTGATTTCAAACGGTAACGATATTGACGACGCGACGAAAAAACAAATATACGAAGATATTTACGGCGATTCGCTTTGGCTTATCAATCTGGTTGAAAATCTGCTTGCGGTCACGCGCCTTGAAGAAGGCAGAATGAATATAAATTTGACGACGGAACTCGTAGGCGACGTGATAACCGAGGCGTTGAAGCATATTCACACGAAAAGCGAAAAGCAAAAAATTATCGTAATACAGCCCGATGACTTGCTTCTTGCAAAAATGGATGCTCGGCTTATCGTGCAGGTTTTAATCAATCTTTTAGACAATGCCATCAAGTACACACCACCCGATTCGCAAATTACGATTACCGCAAAAAGAAGCGGAAGTATGGTTTGCATAAGCGTGGCGGATAACGGAAAAGGAATCGAGGACGAACAAAAATCACGGGTGTTCGATATGTTTTATACAGGCGCAAATAAAATTGTCGATTGCCGCCGCAGTATCGGGTTGGGACTTTCGTTGTGTAAATCTATCATAAACGCGCACGGCGGGGAAATAACGATAACCGACAACGTTCCGCACGGCGCGATATTTACCTTTACATTACCCGTCGGGGAGGTGGAAATTCATGAATAACTTACTTATTTTAGTCGTTGAAGACGACGCGCCCGTTCGTAACCTTATCGGAACGACTTTGAAAACGCACGATTACGATTATATTACCGCAACGAACGGAGAAAACGCAGTTATGCAAGCGTCTTCTCATAATCCGGACGTCGTTCTGCTCGATTTGGGCTTGCCGGATATCGACGGCGTGGACGTTATCAGAAAAATACGCTCCTGGTCGGAAATGCCTATTATCGTAATCAGCGCGAGAACCGAAGATAAAGATAAAATCGACGCGCTCGATGCCGGTGCGGACGATTATCTGACAAAACCTTTTTCGGTAGAAGAATTGCTCGCAAGAATACGAGTTACGAAAAGAAGGCTTCTTGCAATACAATCGACAAACAAATCCGAATCGGTTTTTGTCAACGGAAATCTGAAGATAGATTATGGCGCAGGTTGTGCATATTTAAGCGGCGAAGAACTCCACCTTACCCCTATCGAATACAAACTACTGTGCTTATTGTCAAAAAACGTCGGGAAAGTGCTTACTCACACTTTTATTACGCAAAAAATATGGGGCGCTGCATGGGAAAGCAACGTTGCTTCCCTGCGCGTATTTATGGCGACTTTGCGCAAAAAAATCGAACCGTCCGCCGATTCGCCGCAATATATTCAAACTCACGTCGGTATCGGGTACAGAATGATAAAGATTGACGATTAAACATTGAATTTAAGCCGCCGAGACAACATTCGGTTTGCATATTATAAGGAGAACTTACATATTACATGGACACATTTTACCGGTTGCTTTTGCAATTAGTACTTATCTTACTCAACGCTTTTTTTGCCGCGACAGAAATTGCAATCATATCTTTGAACGAAAAAAAAGTAAAGGCTCGCGCAGACGACGGCAATAAAAAAGCCATAAAACTATTGAAAATAAAAAAAGAACCGACTAAATTTCTTTCCACAATACAAATCGGGGTTACGCTTGCTGGTTTTCTCGGTTCGGCATTTGCGGCAGACAACTTTGCCAAAGGGCTTTCGGAAAGGTTTGTAAAAACATTTGATATCTCATCTCAGAACGCAGGCGTTATCAATACCGTTTCAGTAATTCTGATCACTTTGATATTGTCATATTTTACGCTTGTATTAGGAGAACTTGTTCCTAAGCGGTGGGCAATGAAGCATAAAGAGAAACTTGCAGACGCCGCATGTGGTATAATTACGTTTTTAACAGTCATCTTAAAACCGATTATCTGGTTTTTAAGCGTTTCCACAAATGCCGTTCTGCGTTTGTTAGGGGTAAACCCGAAAGATGATAATGAAACCGTGTCGGAAGAAGATATTGTTTTAATGCTTGATGCCGGCGGCGATGAAGGAACTTTGAATAAAGAAGACATAAGGTATATAAAAAACGTCTTCAAGCTTGATGGAATGACGGCAGAAGACGTAATGACGCCTAAAATGCGTGTTTCATGCATTCCGGATACTATTTCGGACGATAAAATTATGGAAGAAATTCAAACGAAAAATTATTCCCGTTTTCCCGTTTATTCGGGCGACGTTGACAATATCATTGGCATTTTATATACGCGGGAATATCTTTTGAATCACGAATTGCCGGGATTCGAATTATCACAGATTTTGAAACCGCCTATGTTTGTTCCAAAGACAAAACGCTTGGAGTTATTGTTCAAAGAAATGCAAAAAACGCAAACTCATATTGCGATTCTTATAGACGAGCACGGAATGACTTCGGGTATTGTTACGATGGAAGATATTTTAGAAGAACTTGTCGGTGAAATCTGGGATGAAAAAGACGAACCGATAGAGTTAATATATAAAGAAAATGATACAACTTATCGTATAAACACGGATATTTCCATTGACAATTTCTTTGACTTTTTTAATCTTTCTCCCGATGACAACTCCGAATCCACTACCGTTAACGGGTGGATTATTGAAAAATGTAATGAAATACCGTGCGAGGGATATTCTTTTGTTTATGAAAGTCTTTTGATAACAATCACAAAGGTTTCGAATACTCATACTCAGGAAATTAAAGTTGAAATTTCAAACGTTAAATAAGCATTTCGAATTGAAACAGTGTAAATTTAAAATCAGAATTCTTTTATGTGCTATTTGCAAAAATTAAACACGAAAAAAATAAGAAACAGTACGGAATTAAAAATTTTTCCGCTTTACTGTTCGAAATGCAAAAAAGAAGCACTAATAAACGTCAAAGAATTTAATGTAACGGCTATCAACGAACCGAACACACATAGGCGAAGCGGTGGCGTATATTATCAAGTATATTGAGAAAAGCGGCGAAAAGTTAGTTTACTCTCGCGGACTACCGCGGTTTTTCATATCCGACATTATGGACGACGATATCGCCGCTCCTATCGGGCTTGAAGATAAAAACTTCTGTTGTTCGACGATTTTATATGTTGGGACGAAGGCTGCTATATGGGCGAAGTGAGCAAAGAAGGGATAAGCCAAATGCGTAAAAGCAATTAAGCGAAAAACTGCACCTCAAAATACGGTAAAAAACGGAAAATGCCGTAAACGTAAAGTAAAAGCCAAGGCATCCCTTGGCTTTTACTTTACATTGAAATCGCTGCTTTGAATTCTGAATTTATTTTTTTTAGTCTATTGTGTCCATTTGCTTGCTCAAACCCTTCGAGCATACTTTCCAAAATAATAGCTTCGGGCGAATCGGGAATATACTCCGTTGCGGATATAACTTTCACTCCGTTGTCTTTAAGCGTTTTCTTGTGTTTCGTGGTTTCGTATTTATTGCGCGAAAACCTGTCGAATTTGTAAACGAGTACCAGTTCCCACTCCCTGCGATTACTGTCCTTTATCATCTTTTGAAAATCCGGACGGTTATCGTTCGTACCCGTCATGGCACGGTCTATATAGGTTCTTAAAATGAGTATGTCGTTGTTTTTCGCATACTCGTTGCATACACGGAGTTGTTCTTCGATGGACTGTTCCGTTTGTGTGTCGCTCGAATAACGAGCATAAATAACTCCAGTTTTCAAAATTTGTTACTCCTTTGATTTTATTTTTTAGATTTGTCTTTCGACGGGAACGACCTAAACGGAAAAGGGTTAACTGCTTTTTGTTTAATGTACCTTTGTTTGCCGTCAGGGGTTGCGGAGCAATGCACTTTACCCTTGACGCAAAATCTTTTTTCGTTTAAGCTCCACAAGAAGTACTAATGTTAAAAGAATTTGAAACACATCTTCGGCGAGAAAATCTGGCTGAAAACACCATTTCATCTTATCTGCTTACGATAAGAATGTATCAACAATTATCAGGTGAAATAACAAAACAAAACCTATTGGCGTTTAAGGGATACTTGATGGAAACATACAAACCCAAAACTGTTAATTTGCGCATACAAGCAATCAATAAGTATCTTGAATTTATTAAAAAAGAAAAGTTGAGGCTCGCTCCTGTAAAAATACAACAGAAAAACTTTTTGGAAAATGTGATTAGTGATGCCGATTACAAATTTCTGAAAAACTGTTTAAAAAAAGACGGAAATTTGGAATGGTATTTTGTCGTACGTTATTTGGCGGCAACAGGCGCACGAGTCAGTGAATTGATACAAATCAAGGTGGAACATGTATTCAATGGCTATTTTGATCTATACTCCAAAGGTGGCAAGTTACGACGGCTGTATATACCGAAGAAGTTAAAGATAGAAACGGAAGCATGGCTTGTCGAAAAAGGAGTTGCAAGCGGCTATTTATTTTTGAACAGGTTCGGTGACCGCATTACGGTGCGTGGTATTTCGCAGCAATTAAAGAACTACGCTTGCAAATATGGCTTGAATCCCAAAGTTAACTATTATTTATTTACATATAAAATTCATAGAGAATTAAGTTGATTGTTAAAATTTAAAATGATTAAAAATAATAGTAAATAAAGCATGATATCCAGTAGTGGTATCATTAAGACTGTTGTTTTGGTAAAGTCATATTACGTTTGAAAGAATGCAATCTGCTACTTTTCCGTGCGGGTTGAGGCTACAGTTTTATTTTTTAAATATGCTCAAAGTTTCAATATAGCTTTTCGTTTCGGTTCTACGTCTTTTTAGGTGTTTGTTTGATGCTTTTTGACTTTTGTTGATATATCGTTTATTAATCTATTTGTATAATTTCAATAATATGGTATAATTGTTATATATTTCATTAACGGAATTATAATTTATGGATAATTTTAAGAAAAAACTTTCGGAAATGTCTCTTGAAGAATTGTGGAAACTTTTTCCGATTTTTCTTATCGATTATAAAGAATGTTGGGAGGAATGGTACGATGCAGAGGTATCGTACCTTAAAAGTTTCCTGCCGTTTGATATAAATTATTATCATATAGGCAGTACGGCAATAAAAGGGATTATGGCTAAACCGATAATTGATATTATTGTTGCGGTAAAAAGTTTAATTGAAATGAAAGAAGTAAAAAGTATTATGCAAAAACACGGATATACGGTTATGTCACATTCCGATAATCGTGTTTCGCTTAATAAAGGATATACCGAGAACGGTTATGCTGAACGCATTTTTCACTTTCATATAAGATTAAAAGACGATATAGACGAAATATATTTCAGGGATTACTTAAATTCGCATTCCGATGTCGCAAAAGAATATGAAAAACTTAAACTTAATCTTTGGAAAAAATTTGAATATAACAGAGACGGATATACGGAAGCAAAAAAAGAGTTTGTCTGCAAATATACGGATATGGCAAAGAAGTATATTAATAGCGGCGCGGTTAAAGTGGTTGCCGCGTTAATACGGGACGGAAATAAATTTTTAATTTGCCAACGCCCGAAGAATAAGTCAAGACCTTTGCTTTGGGAATTTGCCGGAGGAAAAGTCGAAAAAGGAGAAACAAAAGAGCAAGCGCTTATCCGCGAGTGCAATGAAGAACTGAATATCATAATAAAAGCGGAAAATATTTTTATGGAGGTAACTCATAATTATCCCGATATTGTAATACATTTAACACTTTATAATGCCATAATTCAGGAAGGCATCCCTGCTAAAAAAGAACACAACGATATAAAATGGATTACAAAAGAAGAAATCGATAATTATGAATTCTGTCCTGCGGATAAGGAAATTTTAAAAAGACTGAAATCACAATAATAGATTTATATTTTGTTTTTAATATTATAAAAGCATAAAATGAATTAATTTTTGCTTTAAATATTATATTTTACCGATAAAATCATACTTGACCGGAAATCAATTTTATAACATAATATATCGGATATGATTTATTGTATTTCAGATATACACGGAGAATACGATTTGTTATGTCGTCTGTTGGAGCGTATAAGGTTTAGCGCCGCTGACGAACTTTATGTTTTGGGAGATATGACCGATAAAGGTCCGCAAACCGTAAAATTGTGTGATTTTTTGCGGAAAGAGTCCAATATACATTGTATTGCAGGCAATCACGAGTATGATTTTTTGAAAAAATACCATTCTGCAATGAAAACGGAAAAAATAGATTTTGACAAAGTACTTGATATTCTGAAACAATATTTTCCGGGTGACGGGAACAAAATGAGTTGGGAAATAATCGACTGGTTGGAGCGGTTACCGTTTTTTATAGAGAAAGAAAATTTTATTTGTGTGCACGCAGGAGTAGCGCTCAGTAAGGAAGGTAATATTTTGCCTTTATCTGAAACCCCGGTAAACAAAATAGTTTATTCACGCAGACTTACAGAAAACGACATTTTATCTTTGGAAAGTAAATGTGTGATATTCGGGCATACACCCGTTTCAAATATATCAGGGAAAAACCGTATATTGTTTTATCCTCGTAGAGAAGATTTACAAGATAGCAGAAAAATTAAGGATTATTACAAAATACATATTGATACAGGCGCTTATTTTACAGGGATACTTGGCTGTCTTCGTATAGACGATTGTAAGGATATTTATTTTTTTGAGGATAATAAATTTGATAAAAATTAAACCAAAACGCAATTTCTGAAAATACCAACAATTGCGGTAAATTGTGGACGTTACCGCTAAAATCTTAATTCGCGCCACGATTTAATATGATGAACGGCAATGCCGAAGCCGTCAGGAAGTAACTTTTTAAGTTTTTCGAGTTCCCCGTACATATATTTTTTGCCTTCTTCGTAAAAAGTCACAAAATCGTCTTCGTTTTTACCTGTTTCCACTCCGAGATTGAGAGTTCTTCCTATGCTTAATGCGTATTCTATTTCGTCTTTGGCAGAATCGTATATTGCGGAATAACTGTCTCTGTAACTCATTAAAGTCACGCGGTCGGCATTATCGATTATGTGTGCATAAGCAGGCTTTACGGTGTTGTTTATTTTAATTTCGTCATTCAACCATATAGGTATGTCGTATTCTATATAAAAATCCGGAAAAGAATTTTTAAGATTATATGTAAGATTTATAAAATCGGTAATCAAAGTTTGTCTTTTTATTTCAAAATCAGGATGTTGATGCGGTTCTATATCGAAATGTATTCCGGCGAATTTATAAATTGAAGTAGTTTGGAAATTTGTAAAATCGTTTATTTTTTTGTAAAGTGCGGAGCTGTCTTCAATCCATTCGTAGTTTCCCGTCAACCAAAAAACTTTAATATTTTTATTGCTTGCTTTTTTGATAAAGTTTGACGTTTTATCCGTAAAAACAGAAGTATAGTAGTAAATTTCATTTATATTGTTGTTATAAGCAAAATCAAGATAAGATTCATCGAGTCTGTTATCCCACCACCACACGCCTGAAATATTATGTTCTTTATGAGTTTTAAGTGAATTATATATTGCAAGCGTAATTCCGGTAATAATTCCGCAAATGAAAAAAATAAGAATAATTATTACTAATATATTATTTTGTTTTTTTACCATAAATAAATTATAACATGATTTATATTTATAAAGCAATTTAATAATAAAAGGAGAAAAATATAAACGTGCAAAGAACTTATATTGTGGAAAAGATTAAGATTTCAAGAAACTAAAATTAACGGTCTGTCTGCGATTTGCAAACAGGCCGTATTTTATATTATCGGAGACGATGGAATGATTTTATAAGTTTACTTCTAATTCAGGATTTGCCGTTTGTAGCGGGTTGATTTCAGATTCCGTCGGTTTTAAAATATTGGTCGCATTATTAATACCGCATTCAGTACAAATATCGTCCGCACTTGCGCCGTTACAAGCAACGTAAGTGTCACCGACAGAAGCTACTGCGCCGAATTCCACAGGAACTTCAACGCATATATCCTGGCTTATAGTGAATACACATTGTCCGTTTTTTATAAGGTTTGCCCGAGGTAAACGATTAAATAAAAACGTGCACAAAGAATGTGCACGTTTTTTGTTAAAAAGTAATTTTATTTACTCAACGGAGGGGATTTGAATGGTAGCGGCATAATAATTTTTTTCTCCGTTTAAAATGCAACTGTATAAGATTAAAAGTTTATCGGAACCTACCACAGTACGGTTTTCGATGTGGAAAGTATCAATTGAATTTATTTTTAAATCACTGATTATCGGAGTATTGAACCCGAAAGAATATACGTCATAAGTTTGAACGGCATCCGAAACGGCTTTTTGCACAAAATAAACGTCATTATTTATACAAAGGTCGGGAGATACGGTTTTGAATGTATTTCCGTTATTAGTTAAATCCTTAATGTAAACGGTTGTTTCGGAAACGCCTTCGGTATTTTCCGATGTAATTTTTGTTACAAGATTATCGTTATAGATATCTATGGATTCTTCGTTTTCTTGAAGAGTGTAAATTTTATTCATACCGTAATCATAAAAACTTTTATTTTTGTAAAGGTATTTACCAACAGAGCGGGCACTGCTTATGTTGCCGGAATACTCGCCGATAAGTTCGTCTTCGCGGAAGACTTTAACGTTTTTTGAGAAGTCATAGCATATAATAATTCCCGATTGATAGGAAATTCTGACCATTCCGGGCATTATTTCCTGCAAATCGACATATACTTTGCATTTATCGTTATAACACTGAATTATTTCGTAACCCAGCACGGTTTTATTTTCGATTTTTGAACCTGACAGAATGGCATAATTACTTGTTGCGCTGATAACATCATTTACCAGCATATCGAATTTATTATAAGAATCGGTTTTATTCGATTCAAAATCGAAAGAATAAGTATCTATATTATATTTTGTTTCAGTCATATAAAAATCATATTTTTCCGAGTCAAAAGGAAGCTCTGTAACATACTGGTAGAAGATTTTTTTACCAACTGTCCAAGTAGCGCTTATATAACTCTCGCTTGAAGTGCGGAAAAGCTCGTTTGCATTATAAGTATTCATGGAATTAGTTTTTGTGTTTGCAACCGTGATAATATTTGTATCGGTGTCATCGATTTGATAATAGTATTCGCCGTAAGAATCAAATCCGTTAACCATCGATGCGGTTATGCGGTTGTAAACGCTGTCGTCTTCGAGAACAGGTTTACCCTTAACGTCAATATATAATCTTTTGCCGTCATCGAATGAAATATCATCGGCTGAGTTTTTTACGTAATTTGCGGCAGTGCTTTTAATTAAGCCGTTTTTGCCGTAAAAATTTGTAGTACCCGTACTATCATTGGTTGAGGAATAAAGACCGTCTGACAATTTTACATATTCATAATCGGAAGGGAAGGAAACATTCGAAGTAAAATCGTATAAAATATAGCTTACGGAATTATCCTCATTGTTTTTGAAGCCCGTCGCAAGTCCGAAATTATCAATATTTCCGACGGTATAGCCGTCAAGTGAAGCGACATGATTTGCTTTATAGGATTGAATTTCACCGGCGGGCAATCCCAGTTTATTGATTTGTTTACCTTCGCTGCATGAGGCCAGAATTGCGACCATAAGTATGCATATAACGATTATTAAAATAGACAATATAAACTTATTTTTTTTCATAACCGAAACCTCCTTTAATTTGGTTTAAGATAATTTTAATATATAATAAAAATTTGTTTTTGTCAATAGGGGCAAAATGCATACGCTATTCGATTGATGTATGTAATATATTCGCAAAAAAATTTTATTGTGCTTAAAAATTATATAGAAAAAATAAATTGCTTGAAGAATACGGTTGCCTGTGCTAGAATACTATAAAATGATTTTATTATTAGCAGCAATATATATAACTTTTATTTCACTCGGGTTACCTGATTCATTGTTCGGCGTGGCGTGGCCGGTTGCGCATATCGAATTCGGTATTTCTGAAAGTTTCGGTTCAATTTATTCGGTTATCGTAGCGGTAACTACGGGCGGAATAAGTTTTTTTGCAGGCAGTCTTATAAGAAAGTTCGGAACGGGTCCCGTTACAGCCGTTTCGGTTTTGTTGACGGCGATAAGTATGCTCGGTATAAGTTTTGCGCCTAATATATGGGTAATGGTTATTTTCGCCGTAATCGGCGGATACGGAGCAGGCGCAATCGATACGGGACTTAATAATTTTGTTTCGCTTCATTATAAAGCAAGGCATATGAACTGGCTTCACTGTTTTTGGGGCGTAGGCGTTACGGTAAGTCCGCTTATTATGTCTTATTTTTTATTCGATAATAATGATTGGAGAAGCGGATACAGAACCGTTTCTTATATACAGTTCGGCATAACGCTGATAGTTTTTCTTTCATTGATATTGTGGAAAAAATTTGACAAAACAAGTAGGGAAGGGGAGCTTAAAACGGAAGAAAAGAAACCTAAAATTTCGGTTAAAGACATTTTGAGAACAAAAGGACTTTTTTACGGAATATTGTCACTCGGATTCTATTGCAGTATGGAATTTCTTTTAGGAACGTGGGGCGCAAGTTTTTTGGTGAACAGTCACGGCTTTTCCGCGTCGCTTGCGGCAAAATATGTTTCCGCTTATTACGGCGGAATAATGTTCGGGCGGCTGATATCGGGATTTATTTCCATAAAAGTCACGGATAAAAATCTTATAAGGGGAGGACTTGCCTGTTCGTGTTTGGGAGTTATAATGTTGTTTATTCCTAACGATGTCGTGTGTCTTATCGGACTGTTATTTATCGGGACAGGGTTCGGTCCGGTTTTTCCGGCAACGCTTCATATTATCCCGGAAAGGTTCGGTGCGGAAAAATCGGCGGATATTACCGGATTTCATATGGGCGGAGCTTATGCGCTCGGATTCGGAATGCAACTTGCGTTCGGTTATATTGCAACATCTACGACATTCGGTATAACGCCCTATTGTATAGCGGCGTTTTGCGTTTTGTGTTTTGTAATGAGCGAATTTGCCAATAAAATGACAAAGAAAAATTCTTTGTCATCGGTTAAAGTTTAATAAAAATTTTATAACGGTTATCTCAGAAAAAAGCGTGATAAATAGCGGAAATAGCTCTGTTCATATCATCGGCATTAACGCCTACGATGATGTTTATTTCGCTACTGCCTTGGTCAATCATTTTAACGTTGATATTGGCGTTAGCGAGAGCAGAAAACACCTTTGCCGCAGTACCAAGCTGATTGCTCATTCCGTGTCCTACAATTGCTATAAGAGAAATATTTCTGTATATGTAAATTAAGTCCGGATTTACTTTTCCGCGTATTCTGTCCAAAATTTCGTCAAGATTGTTTTCCAATTCGTTATCGGCGATAATGAGGCTCATCGTATCAATACCGGTAGGCATATGTTCCATGTTGATTCCGTAATATTCGAGAACGGAAAGAACTTTACGACAAAAACCTATTTCGCTGTTCATCATGGATTTTTTAATAAAGATAGTAGTAAAACCTTTTCTACCCGCAATACCGGTAATCAATCTAGGAGCGGAAACGGTTGCGGTATCCTTTACAATCATTGTTCCGGGAGCGGAAGGATTAAAAGTGTTTTTAATATTTATAGGAATTCCCGTCGCCTGCAAGGGGAAAGTTGATTCGGGATGAAGTACTCCCGCACCCATATAAGAAAGTTCGCGCAGTTCGTCATAGCTTAAATAATCAATAAGTCTGGGATTATTGACGATGCGCGGGTCTGTTGTCATAAATCCGTCCACGTCCGTCCAGTTTTCGTAAATGTCTGCTTCGACGGCGCGGGCAACGATTGCTCCCGTGAAATCGCTTCCGCCGCGGGTAAACGTTTTTATTTTACCGTCGGGGAGCGTGCCGTAAAATCCGGGAATAACGGCGCCGTTGTAGAACGAAAGACGTTTGCTTACCAAATCGTTTGTAAATTCCGAATCGAAAATGCCTTTTGCGGTAAATTTAATTACGTCTGCGGCATCAACAAAATCCATTTTAAGGACTTGCGCCATAATTATCGCACTCAGATATTCGCCTCTGCTTGCGGCATAATCGGGGGAAGTACTTTCGATAATTCCTTTTTCGACTTGGTCAAGATAAGGTATAATGTCAAAGTCCAGTTCAAGTTCTTTTACGAGAGAAACAAATCTTTCGCGGATTTTATCGAAATAACCTCTGCAAGAGCCGGAAATATTTTTTTCTTCATAACAAGCATATAATAAATCCGTAACTTTTTCGTCGCCGGGAAATCTTTTCCCGGGAGCGCTAACTATGACAAATCGGCGCGAGTTGTCGCTTTGTATAATATTTTTTACTTTGAGAACGGAATCTTTTGTCGCCATAGAGGTTCCGCCGAATTTACAAACTTTCAGTTCCATATAATTTATCCTTATAATTGTATCTTTTTAGCTTCGATATAATATTTTTTAGTTTTTTCTTCACCGATAGAGAAAGCTTTTTTAGGAAGTTTTCCGTAATTTACAACATAATTGAAAAGCATATTTTTAGGGAAATAGGGCATTATGATACCTATACCGTTATTGTTTTTTGCGTCCAGCATAACTTGTTCGTCCTCGTGAACGTATTCGATTCGGATGTTTTTATCGGAACGCAATTTTTCAAGGCAGGATTGAACTGCGATAATAGTTTTTTCCGCTTCTGTCGGACACGGAATCTGAATTTTTCCTTTCGGTGAAACAAGGGAGAGTTTTCCTTTGCCGGAAAGGTACTTGCTTAATTCATCAACGAACTCTTTTTCGGAAATACCGTAAACGACTCTGTGAATGGGAAGAAAGTCCAGTGCGTCGTCATATACGTTCAGAATTTCCACGAGGGCGAAGCGGGCGGGGTGGGTTAATTTTTGTTCGTCGGTAAGCGATAGCTTAATTTTGTCCCAGCATTTTTTTGCTGTTGCCATACTGTGGTTACCGTCTCCTACCGCAAAGAGAATACCTGCATTTTTCCCGTATTTTTTTTGCTGCAAGGCAGGCGACAATAAGGCATCGAACGATTCCGCAGGAATTGCGTTAAACGGTATAGCGTATCCGCATATATGTCCGCCGTTCATATTGAGGTCGAAATCATAGAGTTTTTCAAAATCGTTCTTTCTTTTATAAATCGGTTCAATAATTTTTTTATCCGAATCGTCCATCAACAGAAGAATATGGGGAAGTTCCAGCGGAGCGTTTTCGCGGATGTGAATTCTTACAGGCAAGCGCTCTTCGATTGTTTCTTCGGTAGGGCGTATGGTTCCTACGGGAGAAGTATAATCGTATTCTTCCAAATCGACGGAAGCGACAAGACCGATGCGTTTTCTTCCGTCGGGCAAAGTTCGTTCAGTCATAACATAACAATCCAGACTGCGGAAAATACCGTCTGAAATATATTCTGACATAGAAGAATTGATGGCAGAAATTCTTTTATCAACGTTTTCAGACAGATAAATTTCAGGGAAAATAAGATTGAGTGTGCTCGGTTCGTTGCCGACGAATTTTTCCAAAGAGTGCCAGTAATTTATATCTGTGGTATACTGGTCGCAGGCAATAACGGCCCATTTTGTCATATCAGCGTTCTTCGGCAGAAGAACAGGAAATTGTTTAACAGTACTCATAAAATAATCTCCGTAAAAAGTATTATAAAATCAGCCGAAGAATTTTTTATTTTTCTTGGCTCTGTGTTCATCGATATTTGACCTGTAAGGGTCGTAGAGAATATCGAACAGTCTTTCGGGCGTGAGGTAGCGGCGAAGAACGCCGTTTGCCGCGGTAGAAATAATACCGTTTTCTTCACTTATGATAATGCTTATAATATCGCTTCCTTCCGCTTCCGTGACGCCTATGCCGGCTCTGTGACGGGTACCGAGGTCTTTCGCTATGGATTCGTTTTTTGACAGCGGGAGGAAAGACCCGGCGGTAAGGATTTTGTTTCCCTTTATAATAACAGCGCCGTCGTGCATAGGACAACGCGTATTAAAAATGCTTTCGAGCAACGGCGCGCTGATAAGCGCATCGAGTTTAATGCCGGAATCGAGGATATATTGGTCTATTTTATTTTTTACGATTACAATCAAAGCGCCCGTACGGGATTTTGCCATAGTCTGACAAGCCGTGACTATTGCGTTTACGCTTTCGCGCATTTCTTCGTCGGTAACCGAGAAATCGGCATTTTTCTTATGAAATTTGGACATGCGTAAAAAAAGGTTTCTGAAATCGCTTTGGTAAACCACGATTGCGGCTACCGAACTGCAAACCAAGAGGATGGAAAAGAGAATTACGCCGAAAGAGAAACTTCCGTCAACAAACCAAGTAAGGACCTGCATCAAGGCAAGGAGAAGAATTTCCGTTCCCGCAATTGCCATAAGTATCGGAGATTTTTTTCTTGCGAAAAAAATCATGGCAAAAACAAGAGCAAAACCGCAAATAATTAAAGAAATAATTTTACCAATCATAAATCACCTCTGTATCAGAACCCGAAGTCATCGAAAATATTTTCATTTTTGTTTTTATCGTCCGAGGAAGGAATATCGAAATGAATATTGTCAAGCTCTTTTTTGAGTTTCCTATAATAAAAGTAGTAAATTACGGAAGCGGCGACATAGGAAAAAGCTTCCAACGAGTATGCGACAATTTCCGTAACCGTTGCCGGTGAAGGATTATTGATAAAGAGGAAATTCTGGAAAATTCTGTAAACAAAAAGTATAACGTTAATACCGACAAAAATCATAGCAAATCTGATGAACAAGGTCGGCTGATTGCGAGGCGGGACATAACGATTGCGGAAATCTTCGAAGAAAAATATTGCAAAAATTGCCGAGACCGCAAAAGGCAGAACTGCGCTTTGAATAGAATAATAGGGATTTTCGGCGTTAAGAATATTTATTTTACCGGAAAACAGAGAAATATTCGGATTAATCACACCGTTTTCGTATTGAGTGAAGAAATATCCGATAGAAAGAATACCGATAATAAGGTTTACGATAACAATAAAGTATCTGAGTCTGAATTTGAAATCCGAACGGTTAATCTGACAGCGGAACCTGCCTACGACCAGATTAAATACGATAGCCAATAAAATTTCAAAAATAATGGTATAGAATATTGCTTCAACTATGGAAAACATAACGCCTGCGGTGACAGGATTAATGTTATAACCTAATTCCTTGTAAGCTTCTTCCATAACGGCGGCGTAGTATTCGCCCGTGAGGAGAAATTCGTAAGCTCTTGCGAAAAAGAACGATATAATTACAAAAATGACCCAAACAAAGGACGGTAAAACGCGTAATTTGGAAACGATAGAATCGCTGAAAAGTTTTTTCATAAACTACTCCTTTCTTAAAAGCTTGTTAACGGCTATATTCAAAGCGGCATCGTCTGAAATTTCACCGCTTTTGAACCGGTACTCGCAATCAACAAGCATCTGAAACGTGGATTTTAATTGTTTAGCACCGATTTTTTTACCTTCGCGTGCTTTTTTAACCGCAAAGGATTTAATTTTCATCAAAGACGCGAGTTCTTCGTCGGAAAGAGGAGACAAAGAACAGAATAACATTCTTTGAAACTGATTGGAAAGCGTTGACAGAACGGTTGCGGGAGCTATACCGAAAGAGCGTAATTTTTCAAGACTTTTCAAAGCGGCGGAATTATTACCGTTAATAATGCTGTTGGCAAAAGAAAAGACCTGAACTTCGCGTTCTTCGGCAACAAGAATTTCCACATCCTTAACCGTAACTTTCCGTTCGCCGCAATATGCGGTTAGTTTAATGCTTTCATTATTTATTTTTGCCAAATTGTTTTCCGAATAATCCGTAAGGAGAAACGCCGCGTTTTTTTCGATACCGAAAGGAAAAAGTTTTTCCATATACGATACGCAACGGAATCTGTCGGGTTTATCGCAATTTATCGAAACGAGACATTTTTTTTCTGACGGGCTCAGAAAATTGACATTAGAAAAAACAGCGTAATCGGGAGCCAAATCGTGAGACAGTAAGGCGAGTAAGGCGCTGTGGGAATTGTCGTCAAGACGAACGTCCGTATCGCGGATAATCACTACATTGGGACTTCCGTCAAAGCTGTAAACGCCGAGGCATGAAGAAATCTCTTCTACCGAAGTAAGTTTATCGATAATATGAAGAGAAAGTGAGCCTTCCGGTAAAAGGTGCCTGAAAAAATCCTCGGCGGTTTTAACTAAAAAACCGTCGTCACCTGAAATGAAGTAAGCACCTCCGTGAACATTATTCGGATTAAGATTAAATACATCCATAATTTTTCGTATAAATATTATTATACAGATTTAGGGAAATATGTCAAAGGATTTAATGAAAAGCAAAAATAAGGGTTGCAAAATAAAACGTTTAGGGTCTCGTACAAAAACGGGAGAAAAAAAAAGGAAAAAGCCGGAATAACCGAAAGAGTCATTCCGGCCGAGCGCATTCAGCGTCGGAAGAACCCTACAAAAGAAATCACACCGCTTTGGACAATCAAAGCTTTAACGGCTTCGGTAGAAGTACTTCCGAAAATGACGCTGATTCCGCAACCGACGCCGAGTTTTGCAGGTGTGCTTACAGTAGAACATACTATATGGTTTTTCTTCAGTAAATTATAAATTTTCAATGCTTCGCTG
Source organism: uncultured Clostridia bacterium (assembly GCA_944372095.1). Taxonomy (GTDB): domain Bacteria; phylum Bacillota; class Clostridia; order Christensenellales; family DTU072; genus CAG-1782. The sequence goes on along the minus strand of CALVYG010000007.1, from coordinate 27,782 downwards.
CGAGAGCGAAACACGGCAAGTGTATCCATAGCTTATTCCTCCCGGAATAAATTTCTTATGTATCTAATACAATATATTGAATTTTTTTAATAAAAGTTCGGAGGAAAGATGATATACATAGACAATGCCGCTACAAGCAGAAGAAAAAGCATAAAAGTGATAATATCTTCGGCAAAAGAAACAGCATTTTCGGCTAATGCCGGCAGAGGCGGACATCGGGCAGGGATGAAGACGGCTATCGGAATCGAAAAAACGAGAGAAGCGATAGAAAAATATTTTTTTGAAGGGAATGTAATATTCACAAAAAACTGTACGGAAGCATTGAATCTCGGAATAAGAGGATATAACCCGAAAGGGAAGGTAATTACGACCGTATACGAACATAACTCCGTATTGCGAACGTTGAAGCGGCTGGAAAACGAAGGAAAAATACGAATGGAAACGTTGTTGCCCGATAAGGAAGGATTCATTGCGCCTTTGAAAAGGGCTTTGACAAAGGATACTTCAATGGTGGTGGTAACGGCAAGAAGCAATGTGACGGGAAAGCCGACGGATATTGAAGAAATGGCAAAGACAGTAAAAAAATATTCAGGTGCGGTATTTATAATGGACGCGGCGCAAAGTGCGGGGCATGACGATTTTAATTACGAGAATATAGATATGGTTGCGTCCAGCGGGCATAAAGGATTGCTGGGACCGCAAGGCACCGGATTTCTGTTATGTAAGAAAAATATAATTTTAACCCCGATAATAACCGGAGGAACGGGAACATCGAGCATAAGTCTTGAAATGCCGACAGAGGTTCCCGAAAGTCTCGAAGCAGGAACCCTTAATTCGGCAGGAATTATTTCTTTAAGATACGGGATAGAGTATGCTTTCGGCAGGATGGAAGAAGTAAACGCGAAAATAAAAAGATTGAGCGAATATTTTTACGAAAGGATAAAGAATATAGAAAATATAGAAACGTATTCATGCGAAGGAGGAATAGTACTCTGTAACATAAAAGGCAGGGACAGTACGGAAATATCTGACATATTATCCGAAAAGTACGGGATATGCGTACGCGGCGGATTACATTGCGCACCGCTTATGCACAGATATCTCGGAACGGATAAAAGGGGTGCGTTAAGATTTTCGTTCGGGAACAACAACAATATATTTCATGCGATGGCAGCGGTATCGGCAATGAAAAAAATCGCACGAAAATGTGAGTAAAAGAATATAATATACGGCGGAGGAAGTTATGGACGTAGGCGAATATATAAGGAGAAAAGAAAGGGAAAAAAGAGAAGGAGAAAAAAGGAGAAACGAAAGAAAAGAAAGCAGAACCGAGATGAGTGCAACGGAAGCTATGAGCAAATATTCGTCTATGAGTGAGGAACAGCTTATGCAGGAGTTATTCAGAGTGGGCAGAGTTTCGAGCGGCAACATTTCGGCAAAAGAGCTGGATGAATTTTACGGAAAAGTAAAGACATTTCTTACGCCCGAACAGGCGGCAAAGATGAAAGATTTGATAATGCAGTTGAAAATGCAGTAAGACAGAGAGGGCATAATGAACGGAAATCTTATGATGTTATTGCCGCTTTTAATGGCAAAAAACGGCGGAGGAATATCGCCTGACGCAATAATGAATATGTTTGGCGGAGCAAGTCCGGGTCAAAGCACTGACAGCGGCGGAATGAATCCGATGTATGCCATGATGATGGCTATGCTGAGCGGAAACCGAGGGAAAAACGGTAAACCCCAAAGCACCGACGGTAACGGAAACAAATTGGATGCAGACGGGTTATTCGGCAAAGACGTAATGAATATGCTCAGAATACTTATGGAATTAAACGCAAGAAAGGAAAAGAATCAAAGCGGTTCGGTATAAAACTCGGGGACATAATCGTCGGTTGCCGAATCGAGGTCTTGAATAAAGCAGTTTTCAATGCCGTGAGAATATAAACGATTAAGAACAATTTTGTATTCAAGCGGAGAAAGTTTGCGTGTTATCGAAGAATTGTAAAGCGGAACGAATTGTGACATAATGCTCAAAACGGCGTCGGATTTATAGTTTTCCGCGTAGTAATCGATAACGCCGAAAGTATTCGGAAGGTTTCCCGGCAGGACTAAATGTCTTATAATAACGCCTTGTTTAAGTAGATTGTTTTCATAAACAAGGGGTTTGTTTTTTATCATAATATCCAATGATTTTTTGCAGTTTTCGACATAAAAAGGACGTTTTGAGTATTTTATTGCAACATTGTCATCGGAGTATTTCATATCGGTAAGGAATACGTCCACATAGGGCAGAAGTTCTTCCACAACGGAAGAAAGTTCGTATCCGGAGGTATTGTAAACAATCGGTATGTTTGGTCTGTAAATATCGAGAGCCATTCTTATTTTATCGGAAAAATGGGTAGGAGAAACGAAATTTATGTTATGCACACCCGATTCTTCAAGTGATTTTAATTCATCGGCGAGTTGCTCGGGGGTAAAAGGTTTTCCTACATAAGATTTACTTATTTTATAATTCTGGCAGAATTCACAGTCGAGCGAGCATCCGCTGAAAAAAACCGTTCCGCTTCCGTTTGTACCGCTTATAGGGGGTTCTTCATAGAAATGCGGAGCAATTCTGCATATACGCATAGTACTTCCTGCGCGACAGGCACCGAAAGACAAATCCCTGTCAATACCGCATTGTAAAGGACAAAGTCTGCAAGGTTCGCTCATTTTGAAGTTTCGTTTCCGGAATGTGCGTCGGTAGTATCATGGGAAACGGAGCAGCTTGCGTTCAGAGAAACATTTCCCTGGTTTTCCGAATTATCGGAAACCCCATCGGGTTTACTGTCGGAACTTTGTTCCGAAAGATGATTTATGCCGAAGCTGACGCCGAAAACGTCGTTGACGGGCAAAGAGAAAGTGATACCCTTACCTTGCGTATTCAGTCCGGCCGAACGGCAGATAGCGGACATTATGTCGTTCCGTTTTTCTTTTGATGTAAGGATAAGAATAATTTCCTTTTCCTGGGATACGGTAATGCCGAAAAGATTTTCGATTTCTTTTGAACTTGTTCCGCGTGCGGTTATGATGGTACCGCCCGTAGCGCCGCTTTGTCTGGCGCTGTCCATCACCAGGTCGGAAAAACCGCGGTTAAGAATAGTGAAAATAAGTTCGTAGTTTTCGTTCATAATTACTCCTTATCGCCGTTAAGAACTTTTAATGTGGCAGGGCCTCCGACGGCTGATATCGGAAGCGTAAAAGAAATTCCTCCGCCCGGTTTGCGAAAATCGTAAAGATAATCGAGGTCCGAATAAATTTTTTCCAGGGAATCGGATGAAACGGAGGCAAAGACAATGCCTTTTTCCGTTTCGCCAAGTCCCAGAAGGTTTAATAAATCGTTATTGGCGGTTCCGCGTCCGTAACAAATATGAGAAAAAGCGGCACCTTGCGAAGAGACGGTATCGGCGACTTTGTCGACGATTTGTCTGTCCACGATAACGACGAGTAATTTAAGTCTTTTCATAGACAAAACCTCCTTTAATCGAATTCGATAATTTCGCCTTCACGGGCGAGAAGTTCGGCATTACGGCGTTTGAGAGCCGAAGATTTCCTATGAATTTTAATTTTATAAGAAAGCCCGAGGACCTGTAACACGATGAGAGGGACGAGAGCAACGGTCCCGACAGTTCCGAAAGCGTCGGCAAGAATATTTCCGCCGAGAGCGTCGCAAGCGCCCATAGCAAAGGGCAACAGAAACGTTGCCGTAACGGGTCCGCTTGCAACGCCGCCCGAATCGAATGCTATTCCCGTAAAAATTTTCGGTACAAAAAACGATAAAGCGATAGCTATAACATAACCCGGTACGATTATGTAAAGAATATTTATTCCGGTTGATACCCGAAGCATGGAAACACCCACTGCGAGAGCCATAGAAATCATCAGGACTGTGAACATTGATTTTCTGGAAATCATGCTGCCCGTAATTTCCTCAACCTGCTTGTTGAGAATGTGAATGGCAGGTTCGGCGAGAACGATAAAAGCGCCGACTACCATGCCAATCGGAATAATGAGATAACGGTTGACATGAGCCACCTGAGCGCCGATATATGTTCCTGTCGCCATAAAGCCAACATTAACGCCGGTAAGGAATAATGTCAATCCTAAATAGGTATATAGGATACCTATAAGTATACGAATGAGTCTTTTAGTAGGAAGTTTTATAAAGAACACCTGCATTATCAGAAAGAAAGCGGTAATCGGTGCGAGAGCAATGCCTACTTCTTTAAGATAAACGGGGAATGCATACAAGTATGCGAGGAAAATATCCTTCACCGAATTGATTTCCGAAAAGACAGTCAGCTCGGCAAAACTTTCTGTTTTAATGATAAGAGAAAGGATTAAGATAACCATAATAGGACCGATAGAGCATATCCCGATTGTACCGAAGCTGTTTTCCTGAGATTTCGAACCGCCGATAACCGCGCTGATACCGGCAGAAAGTGTCATAATAAAAGGTACGGTAATAGGGCCCGTAGTAACTCCTCCCGAATCGAATGCGAGGGGAATAATTGAATTGTCCGCGAAAATAAGAAGAATAAAAGTAATGCAGTAAAAAACCGTGAAAACAATATTAAGGTTAATTTTCAGGACCGTTCTTAAAACGGCGATAATCATAAATACGCCAACGCCGACGGCAACTGCAATAATAAGAGTCCATGTATCAATCGAGACCTGATTTGCAAGGACTGTAAGGTCAGGTTCTGCGATTGTCACGAAACATCCTATAAGAAAAACGGCCAAAAGAAGCAGAATGATATTTTTTGTATGACTGATTTTGTAACCGATATGTTCTCCGATAGGTTCAATTGCCGTATCGACGCCGAGAGAATAAAGAGTTGTTCCGACAATAAGCAGGAATGCGCCGATAAGGAATGAGCCGAAAGCAAAATTATCCATCGGATTTATAGAAAAGTTCAATATTATGATTATTACGGTTATAGGAAGAATTGAAACGCAGGCTTCCTTTAACTTTTTGAAAAAAACCTTATTCACGATTTATATATAATAACATTTACAAAAAAAAGAAGCAAATATTTATCGGGGAACAAAAAATAAAATATTTTTTGAGGAAAAGAGAAAAGCTTGTGCAAAATTGTGATTATAAAAAAAATCAAATTAGGTGTAACCTTTTCGTGGGACGGGCGTCTATTAAGTAGAAACGCGTTGAAAAAAAAGAATGATTGGAGGATAAGTAAAAATGAAAAAGAGAAAAATATTAATTTCGGTGGGTATTATAGCAATGGTATTGATATCTGTATTCGCGATAACCGCATGTGCGGACAATATCGGAGGAATAGCGGCGGCACAGGCAAAAAAAATAGCGATGGCGGATATCGGTACAACGGAAGAAGCGGTAAGTTGGGTAACGGTAGAAGAAGAAACCGTGAGCGGAAAAACGTATTACGAAGTAGAAATGATGTTGAAAGGGATAAAATACAGCTACCGTATAGAAGCGGAAAGCGGAAGAATCGAACGTATAAAACTGAACGACCAGGTAATAGACGCAACAACTGCGCCGATAACGCCAGATAATCCCGAATCGCAATCAATTGGAGAAACGGAAGCGAAGAGCATAGCGTTTGCCGACGCGGGAGTTACGGACGGAACAGCGGTAACGTTTTTGAAAATCGAATACGATTTTGACGACGGACAATATCTTTATGAGATAGAGTTCAGATATGAAAGCAAAGAATATGAATATGAAATAGTTGCGGCAAACGGAGAAATATATAAAAAATCCATAGAAAACGTAACTGTCTCAGCCCCCGGTATAGCCGACGCCGATGAAATAATCAGCGCGGAAGCAGCCGAAAACGCAGCTCTTACCGACAGCGGAGAAGTTGCAGGCAACGTTCGGTTCGTTAAAGCGAAGCTCGAAAGAGAAAACGGGATTTTGGTGTATGAAATAGAATTTGTCAGTTCCGAAAAGAAATACGAGTACGAAATAAATGCGATTACCGGCGAAATCGTCAAAAAGGAGCACGAAAACTTAACCGGCGGGAATAGTTCGGGAAGCGGCGTAACCGGCGGAACCTATATCGGAGTGGAAAAAGCGAAAGAAATAGCGTTAAGTCATGCCGGAGTAAGCGTAGACAGGGTAAGAGAATTGGAAGTAAAGCTTGACAAGGACGGCGGAATATACGAATATGAAGTAGAGTTCAAATGTGACGGCTGGGAATATGATTACGAAATCAATGCAATCAGCGGACAGATAATAAAGAGCGATAAGGAACCGGATTAACAAACATACTATGAAAAGCGATGCGATAGAAGAACTGTTCAGAAAATATTATAACGACGCATTGTTGTATCTTATATCCCTGACAGGGAATGTTGCGATAGCCGAAGAAATGGTATCGACCGCATTTTTCAAAGCACTGAAAACCGCAGACGGAGCAATCAAAGATTTTAAGCCGTGGTTATTGAAAGTATGCAGAAATATATTTTTAAGCCATTGCAGGACAAGGAAAAGGTACGTAGAGTTAAATGAAAATATTCCTGACAGAAACGAAAGTGCGATTGAAAAGGTGATACGAAACGATGATTACCGTGCTTTGTACAGGGCGATAGGACTTTTACCGGAAGGACAAAAAGAAGCCGTAACGTTATACTATTTTGAAGGATTATCGGTAAAAGAAATAGCGGAAATAACAGGAAAATCGGCAGAAGGCGTAAAAGTAAGTATGTACAGAGCACGCGAAAATCTGAAAAAAATAATGGAGGTCGAATATGGAATTTGAAAAGGCATATCAGAAATACAGAGAAGGTACGGCAAGCGAAGAAGAAAAAGCGTTTGTTGAAAGCGAAATAGAGAGGATAAGGAAAGTAAGCAGTGTTATCGATGAAAAACCTTTGCGAAACGTCGTAGAGAAAGCGGAAGCGGACGAAGTAAAAAAAGCAAAGAAAAAATATACGCTGAAAACAACTCTAATAACGCTGTTGATAGCATCCACCGTAATAATGGTTATTGCCGCAGCCGTTTGCGGAGGAATATTCGGAACGGCGGTAACGGCTGCAAAACAGAATCTTAACGTAAGCGTTACCGAAGCGGAAAGAATAGCAACATTGCAAGCGTTGGATATTGCGGGAACGGAAAACGCAAAAATAATCATCTCATCGATTGAAAAAGAAATAGTCTATACGTCGCAATTAAAAAACAGCAGATATATTTACGAAGTAGAAGCGGTTATAATTCTTGACGGATTAAAGAGGACCGAGCTAGAAATAGAAATAAACGCCGATACAGGAATAGCAAGGATAACCGACGTGGATAACGGATAAAAGAAAGAATATAAAAACAATCGATTGAAACGGGTGAAGGAAAGCACCCGTTTTTTATTGAGAAACTAATAAGGAAGTTTTAATTGAAAAAAAATTTCTAATGTGATAAAATAAACAATGAAAAATAACGGAGGTTAATGCGCGTATGTACGACGTATTGATAATAGGAGCCGGTCCCGCCGGGATTTTCACGGCACTTGAACTTTTGAAAAACAAAAGCAATAAAAAAATAGCTATACTGGACCAAGGAAGGCTTATAGATAAAAGGAGCTGTCCTAAAAACGTAACCGGAAAATGCGTACATTGTCAACCGACATGTAATATAACGTCCGGTTTTGCCGGAGCGGGAGCGTTCAGCGACGGTAAGCTGTCGTTAAGTTACGAAGTGGGCGGAGACTTGCCCGAATTGATTGGAGAAAAATACGCGCAGGAAATGATAGATTATACGGACGGAATATATCTTGAATTCGGCGCCGATAAACATGTGGAAGGTATAGACAATTCCGAAGAGATAAAAAATATAAGACTTAAAGCGATACAGGCAGACCTGAAACTCGTCGATTGTCCGATAAGGCATCTCGGTACGGAAAAAGCGCATGATTTATATTTACGCATACAGAATTATCTTATCGATAACGGAGTGGAGCTCCATCCGCTCTGCGACGTGGATAATCTGATAATAGAAAACGGCGTATGTTACGGAGCGACGGCAGGGAATAAGGAATTCCGCGCAAAAACGGTAGTTGTCGCGACAGGCAGGAAAGGAGCGGACTGGCTTGAAGGAATGTGCAGAACGCATAATATAGAGAACGAGGCGGGCGTCGTAGATATCGGAGTAAGAGTTGAATTGCGAAACGAAGTTATGGAAACCGTCAATAAGGCGTTATACGAATCCAAACTTATAGGATATCCGAAACCGTTCAAGAATAAAGTACGTACTTTTTGTCAGAATCCGGGAGGATACGTCGCACAGGAAAATTACGAAAACGACCTTGCGCTTGTAAACGGACATTCTTTTAAGGACAAAAAATCCGAAAATACGAATCTGGCAATACTGTGTTCGCACCATTTCAGCGTTCCGTTCAACGAACCGATACTTTATGCACAAAATATAGGACAGTTGCTCAATATGCTCGGTGGCGGTCAGATACTCGTTCAGAGACTGGGTGACATAAGAGCGGGAAAACGTACTTGGGAAAAAGAACTGACGCGAGGGAATGTTGTTCCCACGCTTAAAGACGCGGTGGCGGGAGATATCACAAGCGCAATACCTTACAGAACGATGAGCAGTATTCTCGGATTTATCGATCAGGTGGATAAAGTCGTTCCCGGGTTTGCTGGAAGCGAAACATTGCTTTACGCTCCCGAAATAAAATTTTATTCAAACCGTATAAAAATGGATTCGAATTTCAAAACGAATATCGAAAATCTGTATTGTCTCGGAGATTCCAGCGGTTGGACGAGAGGACTGATGATGGCGTCGGTAATGGGTGTTGTGATTGCTCGCAGATTGCTCGGAAAAAGCAGATAGTGAAAAGCGGACTTTGTGTTCCTCTGACATTAAAAAAGCGAAAAAAAAGCGGTAAAACAAGATGAAAGAAACGGTAACTACGGCAGTAATGCGCCGTATGGACGAACAGGAAATAAAAAAAGGTACGCCGGCAGGAACGCTTATGAAAAGAGCGGGACAGGCAGTGGTTTCTGCTTACGGGTTTAACGGAAAAACGGCGATAGTCTGCGGAACCGGCAATAATGCCGGCGACGGATATGTCATTGCGTCTGAAATTTATGACGGCACGCGAGAATGCGTGCTGTTTTTATTGGAAGAAAAATTTTCAAATGACGGTAAATTTTATTTTGATGTATGCAAAAAGAAAAACATACCGATAAAGTTTTTTACGGAAGAAACGGATTTATCCGTATACGATACCGTGGTAGACTGTATTTTCGGTACGGGATACAGGGGAAATCCGGAAGGGAAATATGCTTTGGCGATAGAAAAAATCAATTCGTCGGGCGCATATGTTATTTCCGTTGACATAAACAGCGGATTAAACGGCGATAACGGCTTGGGAAGTCTTTTTGTAATAAGCGATTTAACGGTAAGCATAGGGGCATACAAAACAGGACATTTTCTCGGAAAAGCGAAAGACGCGATAAAAAAACTTATAAATGCGGACATAGGTATACCGATAACGGAAAAACCTTGCTATCTTGTTGAAGAAGCAGATTTCAAAGAAATCGTATTGCCGAGAAAAAATTATTCGCATAAAGGCACATACGGAACGGTGGCGATTATCGGCGGTTGCGAGAAATATCAAGGTGCGGTAAAACTTGCCGATTCGGCTTTATCCGCGCTCAGAGCAGGCTGCGGAATATCGAGACTGATTATAAGCGAATCGGTTATTCCGTATATTGCGCCGTATGTAAAGGAAAGTACGATATTTCCGATAAGAGGAAAACGCGGCGAGATGAAATTCCGTAAGAGAGAATGGGAAAAAGCGCTGAGCAATGTATCGGCGACGGTAATAGGACCCGGTTGGGGAAGGAGCAAAAACAAAAGAAAGATTTTAGAATACGTAATAAAGTCAAGCGAAACTCCCGTAGTTATAGACGCGGACGCGCTGAACGCGCTTTCGGAAGATATTGGTATCCTGCGATACAAAAAAGCGCAAATAATTCTTACGCCGCACTTAGGTGAAATGTCCAGGCTCACGGGAAAAAGCATAACGGAGATAAGCGGGAATCCGATAGAAACGGCGAAGGAATTTGCCGCAGAGAGGGGAGTTATCGTACTGTTAAAAGGGAGTTCGACGATTGTGACGGACGGAGAAGATACGTATATAGTAAACCGCGGATGCGCGGGGATGGCGACCGGAGGGAGCGGAGACGTTCTGAGCGGAATAATCGGCGGGGTTTTGGGAGAGAGCTCGAATCGGGAAAATATACTCTTATCTGTAGCCTACGCTACATTTATTAACGGATTTGCCGGCGAATTGGCGCAGAAAGAGAAAACCGATATCGCTATGCTCAGTTCGGATACTGTAACAAAAATACCCGATGCCGTCATATATATTAGAAAAAAACAGGAATCGGATTGTATTTGAAATATTTCTGTATTTTTGCAGGCGGAAAGTTTTCATTCGTTTGACAAACACCGGACGGTATAGTAATATTTCAAAGAAAATAACAGTTTATAAATTTTGCGGAGGGTATTGTGAAAAAGAACAAAACGGTCTTTCAGGGAGTTGCCACTGCGTTGATTACGCCGTTTAACGATGACGGCATAGATTATGAAAAATTCGGCAGGCTTATCGATTGGCAGATTGAAAAGGGCGTAAACGCTCTCGTAATATGCGGAACAACGGGAGAATCGTCCACTTTAAGCGATGACGAACACCGCGACGCGGTTGCTTTCGCGGTAAAAAAAGTAAATAAGAGAATACCGGTTATTGCAGGCGCCGGAAGTAATGATACAAAGTATGCGTTGGACCTTGCAAAGTGCGCTTGCGAAGACGGTGCCGATGCGCTTCTCTGTGTTACGCCGTATTATAATAAATGCACTCAGGGCGGACTGATAAAGATGTTTACCGAAATTGCCGACGTCAGTACCGTTCCCGTTATACTTTATAACGTTCCGAGCCGTACCGGTCTCAATATAGAGCCTTCTACATATCTCGCGCTTAGCGAACATCCGAATATTGCAGGTATCAAGGAAGCAAGCGGTAATATTTCAAAAGCAATCGAAACAATGGCTCTTGTCGGGGATAAGCTCGATTTATACAGCGGAAACGACGACCAGGTTTTGCCTATTCTTTCATTGGGGGGAAAAGGCGTAATTTCCGTTCTCAGCAATGTCGTTCCGGAAAAAACGGTAGAAATGTGCAACCGTTATTTCAAAGGCGACATAAAAGGTTGCGCGGAGCTTCAATATTCGATGTTGCCGCTTATTCACGCGCTTTTTTCGGAAGTCAATCCCATTCCCGTAAAAGCGGCAATGCACGCTATGGGATTTTGCGACGAGAATATAAGAGCGCCGCTTACCGTAATAGAAGAAAAGCATAAAGCAGTTTTATTGGAAGAAATGAAAAAGAACGGAGTAGTGCTCAAATAATTTTTATAAAAATCTGCAAATAAATATGTATCTGCGGGCTACCTTAACGGTAGCCCTTTTTGAAACTTTTTTTACAGAAGTTTCAACCGAAATGTTTCCGCACGATTTTTTCTATTATTGCAACGAATCCGTACATTCCGCCGGCAAGCAGGCACAGAATAACCGTACTTGCCATAACCAGATCGAGCTGAAAAACCTGAGAACCGTAGACAAGCAGGTATCCTAATCCTTTTTGAGAACTGAGGTATTCTCCGAGAATGCTTCCTATCCAGCTTAATCCGACGTTGATTTTAAGTACGGAAATAAGGGTAGGGATATTTGCGGGAATTATCAGTTTGGTCATAATTTTTAATTTACCGGCTTTCATTGATTGCAAAAGCATGATTTTTTCTTTATCGACGCCGATGAAACCCGAAAGCATACTGATAATAGTAATAATAACGCAAATCAGTACCGCCATAAAAATTATAGCTTTTTCACCCGTTCCCATCCATACGATTATAATCGGTCCGAGAGCGATTTTCGGTAAGGAATTAAGCGTGATAAGGTACGGTTCAAGCACGTCTCTTAATCCTTTGCTCCACCATAGAGCCATAGCTATGAGGCTTCCGAGTACCGTAGCTATAACAAATCCGAGAACGGTTTCGTAAAGCGAAGCGAGAATATGAGGGAAGAGATTGTTTTCTCTGTACAATTCCCCTATAAGGCGAACTATTCTTGACGGAGAAGATATTATAAACGGGTCAACGATTCGATAGTGGGCTACCAGTTCCCATATTCCCAGAAAAGCGGCGAGAAGCCCGATTCTCAATAACCATATTACGGCGTGTCTTATTTTAAGTTTTTTTACATAACGTTTGTGTTCCGCACTCATTTTTATCCTCCAACAGTTTCCATATGGCTTCGAAGTATTTTCCGAAGTCGTGACTTTCTCTTCTTTTTAACGGAGAAAGAGATTTATCGATGTCTATCCCGACGGTCTGCAAAATATGAGCGGGACGTTTAGAAAGCACAATAACTTTATCGCAAAGCGAAATACATTCGCTTATATCGTGAGTTACTAAAAGAGCGGTCTTTTTTTCCTGTTTGATAATCGAATAAACATCGTCGCAGACGTTTAATCTCGTTTGAAAATCGAGAGCAGAAAAAGGTTCGTCGAGGAGGAGAACATCCGGACGGAGAACCAGTGTACGGATAAGAGCAGCTCTTTGTCTCATACCTCCCGAAAGTTCTGACGGATGTTTTTTTATGAAGTCGCCGAGACCGTATTTATTGAGAAGCGATAATCCGTAGCGTATATTTTCTTTGGTTTTAGTTCCCGTAATTTCAAGTCCGAGCATTACGTTTTTTTCGATTGTCCGCCATTCGAAAAGCTGGTCGCGCTGCGGCATTAAAGCAATTTTCGTCGTTGTATGTTCCAGGGGATTTCCTCGAAGGAATACCGTTCCTTTTTCCGCAGGGTAAATTCCCGCGAGAAGATTGAGAATTGTCGTTTTGCCGCAACCGCTCGGACCGACCAATCCGACAAATTCTCCTTCTTCTACGGAAAACGAGACAGAATCGAGAGCTTTTGTTTCCTGTTCTTTACTGTGATAAGTAAAGTTTAAGTTTTTCAATTCGAGTATTTTCATATTTCGTCTCCGTTAAATCGGTTAATTATTTTAGTATTTCGTCAAGTATTGAGTTATCGACAACTTCCGCATAAGGGACCTTGGATTTGATAGTGCCGGCGCGGAGAAGAACGTCTTGAAGCTGAGAAAAGCTGTTTTCCGTCATATAAGGAACCGCCGACCAGGAATCAATATCCATATAGCTTTGAACCGACTTGACAATGAGGTCCTTATCGGTAGTGGAAAAACTGGGAGCAACTGCGTCTGCAATTTCTTCCGCCGAATGTGTAAGGCAATAATTTACGCCTTTTACGACAGCGCGCATAAAATCGGTAACGGTTTGGCGGTTTCCTTTTATGAAGTTTTCAGTTGCCATGAAACATGTATAAGCAATATTTCCGACTTCCTGTCCGACACTTGCGACTATATAGCCTTTGCCTTCGGCTTCATATTGACTTGCGTTAGGTTCGAACATAGTGCAATAATCGCCGACGCCGCCTTCGAAAGCCGCGGTAATAAGGTCAAACTGAACATCGTAATTGATAAATATATCGGTACCGTCAACGAGTCCGTTCTGAGCGACAGCGTATTCGAGGCACATTGCCGGCATTCCGCCCTGACGACCGCCTATGACCTCTTTTCCGCGTAAATCGGTCCATGTAAAATCAGGTTCTTTTGTTCTTCCGATAAGGAACGAGCCGTCTTTTTGCGTGAGTTGGCCGATAATTTTTGCAGTGTTTGAACTTCCTTGTGATTTTACATACACCGAGGTTTCGGGGCCGAGCAATGCTATATCCGCGTCTCCGCTTATAAGAGCAGTCATACTTTTATCGGAACCTCCTCCGTTTGTAAGTTCAATCTTTATTCCGTATTCTTCAAAATATCCGAGATTTATTGCGGCATAAAAAGGCGCATAAAAAATCGAATGCGTTACTTCGTTTACCTTAATGACTCCGTCGTCATTTTTGTTGTCGCATGCAACAAAGCAGCAACAGCCGAGAACGGCGAAAGCCATTATTAAAAAAAGCGTTAAAATTTTTTTCATCTATTACCTCCTGATTTCGGTTTACCGCAAAGGGATAACCTATATTACATTCTTATGAAAAGCGGATTGGAGGGTGATACGATTATCTGATTGAAAAACAAATTGTAATTCCGTTCGGTAAATTGAATTTTTTGATTATGCGTCGGAAACAGTTCTGCTGTTCACGCAAAAATGAGCTGTTTTTTCAGTTATGTTTAATTTTTTTATTATTAAATAATAACGTGATTAAATTTATTCGCGGGGTTGAAAACGGCGGATATGTATGCTATAATATAACGCAGTCAAAAAACGGACACTATATATGGTTAATAAGATAAATATAAAGCTGTTATTGATTTTATTTTCTGCACTTGTTTTATTTGCGGCTTTTGTCGCAGTTTTTTTCGCGGAAAACACTTTTGAAAATAACGGACAGATTGCAAATGCCGATACCGGAAACAGCGTTGTTTTGCAATCTTTGAAAGGGAGTTATTTTGACGGTGTGAACGGAACGTCTGCGATAATTACGGAACGTGATTATGACGGCGGGTATGCCGCGAACGTTACCGCGGTATTCAGAATTGAGGCTCCGTTTTACTTATTTGAGTATACAATTGACGGGAAACCTTATGGAGCGGAAAAACTTCAAGCCGTTCCTGAAAACGGATTGGTTGAGTTTGCGGCAAACGGAACAGGCAGATATTCTTTGATTTGTCGTGCTTATAATTCTGAAAACACAAGTTTATCCTGCGGTGAGGCAAACGCTGATTTCTACAACGATGCAGAAGTTCCCGTTGAAAACGGAACGGCAATTTTACCTATGACTGAATTCAAACGCACGGGTCAGGAGTATATCGGTACGGTTGATTGGAGTGTTTTCGTTGACGAAAGAAGCGGTATAGCCGGAATTTATTATTATTACGATTACGGTAATAACGAGACTTCCGAAATTCATTCCGTTGATTTAAGCACGGGAGGAAAAACTAATTTCACGATAAAGAAAAGATGTGAAATAAAAGTTGTGTGTTATGATAGAGCCGGGAACGGGATTTCAAGAAGTTATGCAATGGACGGTTATGACGACGCGGCTCCGCCGATACCGAATTATACCGTAACGCCTTCTATTACAGAAAACGGTTATGCGAAACAATATGAAATAAAGGTTACTTTTCTTGAAGATAACGGCGTAAGCGGATTGAAAGATGTTCAGTCTTATTCGATAAACGGAATAACATACAATTTTGAAGCGGCTCCGCCGGTTCCCGAAAGCATCATACTCGATAAAGCTATAGATTATACCGTTATACTTTATGCCGCGGATAACGCGGGTAACGTATCCGAATCGGTAAAAATCGTTATTCCTTATTCTGCATTTGACCTGACTCCGCCGGTGATAGATAAAGTTGTGAGACAAATTGATATATCCGACGAGAGAGGAATATGCCGTATCGATTTATACGCAAACGATAAAGAAGAAAGCGGTATATCGGATGTTACAGATGAAAGCGGAAGACTCAGCTTTACAAAAGGAGCGCAGGCAACTAGTGAATATTATACGGCTTTTTTCGATTGTTACGGATTCGGTAACGAAATAGTGATTGTTGTTAATGACAATGCGGGGAATATGACACGCTATATACTTAATTTCCCTTATTTTTCCGATACGGAAATAAGTGAAACGGTAAAAAAGTGCGCTGAAACTTTAAAAACAATTGATTTTTCGTTATATACGGAAAATGCCGCAAAGAATATAAATACGGCGATAAATAAGCTTAATTTGCTATTAAGTTCCGAAAATTCGGCCAAAACCGATATACTACGTGCGGCAGAAGAATTAACTGAAAAGATAACGGAGTCGGTTTCATGTTCATATGTAATAAATTCGTCTCCGGAATACGCATCTCCGAATATAACGTTGGAAGTTACGGCAAGTGATTTTACCGATTATAAGAAAGGAAGCGTAATAACCGTTGCTTTATCGAAATGGGAAGGAGACGGGAAGGATTATACCGAAGCGGCAGGTTTTGATAAATCATTCAGCGATTATTTTGCTCTTAACCTTAAAATAGATGGAGAAAGTTTAAAAGCTCCTCTTAATACGGGTATACTTGTCGGAATGAACAAACCGACCGATTACTATGACAGAGACGTTGTAATTATAGACGCGTCGAGCGGCAAAAAAATAGACAGTGAAGTCAAAAACAACAGAATCTATTTCCGAGTGAAAGGCGATACGCGCTATATACTTGTTGTTGAAGGAGGAAAAGCTCCGACATTATCCGCTACGGGGGAAACAGATAAAACAATTACCGTTTTCGGAAATGAAATGAATCTGTCTACATTTTTATGGATAGTATGCGGAACGGGCGGTGTTGCCATAGCGGCTGTCATAATATTGATTGTTATCAGAAAATTAAGGGGATAATTAAAAAAAGATGTTTACAACGGTTAAAAGTTATGCTTTGGACGGGATAGAAGGGTATGCCGTTGAAGTAGAGGTTTTTTCACAAAACGGATTACCGTCACTGGATATAGTCGGATTGGCAACGAATGCGGTGAAAGAATCGAAAGAGCGTGTAAGGTCGGCAATCACAAACAGCGGATTTGATTTCGGAGCCCATAAAACAGTTATAAATCTTGCTCCCGCCGAAGTGAAGAAAGACAGTTCGGGATTAGACCTTGCAATAGCTGTCGGATATCTTGCCGCAGTAGGACAAATTCCTTATTCGGATTGCAAAAATTATGTATTTTTGGGAGAATTGTCGCTTGACGGTACAGTAAGGAGAATAAACGGAGTAATGCCGCTTTTACTGAGCGCGATGCAGGAAGGATACAGAAGATTTATAGTTCCTGCCGATAATGCGAAAGAAGCGGCATACGTGCAAGGTGCGGAAGTATATGCAGTAAAAAATCTCGGAGAAACCGTCGGATTACTGGCAGGATTAAAATACGAGCCATTAAAAACTTGCAGATACGATGCGGGAGAAAAAATTATTCCGGAAGTCGATATTGCCGAGATTAAAGGTCAATTGCTTGCCAAAAGAGGTTTGGAGATAGCAGTTGCGGGAGGTCATAATCTGCTTATGTGCGGTTCGCCCGGAACGGGAAAAACCATGCTTGCAAAATGCGTTACGGGGATTATGCCCAAAATGACTTTTGAAGAAGGAATAGAGGTAACGAAAATCCATTCGGTAAGCGGGTTGCTGTCATCGGAGGAAGGAATGGTTAAAAGGCGTCCTTTCCGTTCGCCGCATCATACGGCAAGTATATACAGCCTTACGGGCGGAGGGAGCAAAGCGGTTCCCGGGGAAGTCAGCCTTGCGCATAACGGCGTTCTGTTCTTGGACGAAATGCCCGAATACAGCCGTAAAGCGTTGGAAGCTTTGCGTCAGCCTCTTGAAGACGGAAAAATCTCTGTTGCAAGAGTTAACAGAAGCGTAGTATATCCTGCGCGGTTTATGCTGATTGCGAGTATGAATCCCTGTCCGTGCGGATATTACGGAAGCGGTGTAAAGGAATGTACCTGTACGCAAAGAGAGATATTGAATTATGTTTCAAAAATATCAGGTCCTTTGCTTGACAGAATAGATTTATATGTTACAGTTGACAATATCGAATACGTAGAATTTCGGGCAGCTCCGACGGCGGAAAACAGCGAAACAGTAAGAAAACGCGTGGAACAGGCGAGAGAAATACAATTAAGGAGATTTGCGGGATACGGAATATATACGAATTCGCAAATGGGGAATAAGCTTATCGATAAATTCTGTAAAATTGACGCTGAAAGTGAAAAATTATTAAAAAGCGTATTTGACGACAGAAAATTAAGTCCGAGAGCAACGACCAGGATATTGAAAACGGCGCGGACAATTGCCGACCTCGGCGGAAAAGAAAATATAACTTTCGACGATTTGGCGGAAGCGATACAGTATAAGACCGTGGATAAAAAGGATTTAATTTTAGGATGAAACTGACGGAAAAACAGAAAGCAGTGTTATTGATTTCAAGTGCATACGGGATAGGAATCGCAAAAGGCAGAAAACTTATCAGCGCGGTTAATCTCGAAGGTATAACGGAGAATCTGCCGAAATTCCGCAGTATAATTACATCGGTATTAGGGGAGAAAGATTACAGAGAAATTTGCGTCAGAGCATCGGAAATAAACTTTCGTGAAGAAGAAGAAAAATATACAAAAGCGGGAGTAAAAATCGTTACGATATTGGACGAAGAATATCCGGAAACGCTTATACGCTATGAAGACGCACCTTTGTGTCTTTATTGTAAAGGGGATATAAAATTATTAGGAAGGCCCTGTTTTGCCGTTGTAGGGACAAGATTTCCCACAAAATACGGAGTAAGAGTAACGGAAGAATTCGTTTCAGGGCTAAGCGAAAGGTTCTGTATAGTCAGCGGACTTGCAAGAGGTATAGATTCGTGCGCGCATAGAACGGCATTGGAATCCGGAGGGAAAACCATTGCGGTATTGGGTTGCGGCGTAGACGTGATTTATCCGCCCGAAAACAGAGATTTATATAACAATATAGCCGAATACGGATTAGTGATAAGCGAATATCCTTTGGGAGAAGGTGTCTCTGCGCATAATTTTCCCGCAAGGAATCGTATAATAAGCGGTTTGAGCAGAGCGGTTCTTATAACGGAAGCGGGAGAAAAGAGCGGAACAATGCTGACTCTTAATTATGCGCTTAATCAAGGTAAAGACGTATTTTGCGTTCCCGGCAGTATTTATAATAAAGCGAGTTCGGGTTGTAATAAAGCTATAAAAGACTGTCAGACAAGGTTGGCGGTAAATATAAACGACATATATTCCGAACTTGGAATGAGTGAAGCGGATATAAGCAAACCGAGCGGATTGCAGTTGGATGTAAATGAAGATAATATAATAAAAGCGCTTACCGAAAACGGAGAAATGCATTTTGAAGAGATACTCGGGGTAGTGGATTTAAGCGTACCGCAGTTAAATTCATTGCTTATCAAGATGACGGCAGTAAAATTGATAACGAAAACCAAACATAATTATTGGAGTATATAAATGAATTTAGTAATTGTAGAGTCGCCGACAAAGGCGAAAACAATCCAGAAATATCTGGGAAAAGACTATAAGGTAATGGCAAGCGGAGGACATGTCTGCGATTTGCCCGAAAAGAGTCTGGGAATAGATATAGAAAACGATTTTAAGCCCAGCTATGTTATGGTAAAAGAGAAAAAAGATACTGTAAAAAGAATAAAAAATGCGGTTAAAGAAAGTGAACACATATATCTAGCAACCGACCCTGACCGTGAAGGGGAAGCAATCAGTTGGCATTTAAGCAATGTATTGGACCTCGGAAATACAGCAAGAAGAATAGAATTCAATGAAATAAGCAACAGAGCGGTTAATGCGGCGATACAGCACCCGAGGGATATAAATATGAATCTTGTCAATGCACAGCAGGCAAGAAGAGTGCTTGACAGGCTTGTCGGATATAAGATAAGTCCGATACTTAATCAGAAAATAAAGCAAGGACTTTCAGGCGGAAGGGTACAGAGCGCCGCTCTTAAAATGATAGTAGACAGAGAAAGGGAAATAAGAGCGTTTATTCCCGAAGAATACTGGAATATTTTCGCTATGCTGACAAAGGCGGGGAAAAACACGACATTCAAAGCGACACTTGCGGATATTAACGGAAAGAAGTTCAAGATAGAAAACGCAGACAGGGCGAACGAGGTTGAAAGCGACCTGTTAAAAGGAAAATATACTGTTGATTCCGTAAAAAGAGGAGAAAGCCGTTCACATCCCGGAGCGCCGTTTACTACGAGTACGCTACAACAGGACGGTTCGACACGGTTACAGATTACGGCACCGGAAGTAATGAGATTAGCGCAGCAGCTGTACGAAGGCGTAAATGTGGAAGGAATGGGACTTACGGCATTGGTAACTTATATACGTACAGACAGCGTCAGAATCAGCACAGAAGCGCAAACCGAGGCAAAGGCGTATATAGAAAAACATTTCGGAAAAGAGTATGCACCCGAAAAATTCAATATCTATACAACTAAAAGCGCAAACGTACAGGATGCTCACGAAGCGATACGGCCTATTTCTTTGGAAATAACGCCCGAAAGCATAAAAGATAAAGTAACAAGGAATCTTTACAGGCTATATAAGCTCATATATGACAGATTTCTTGCAAGTCAGATGACGGAAGCCGTTTATAATACTTTGAACGTAAAAATAAAAGCCGATTGCGGGGAAACAAAATACGGATTTAAAATTTCCGGAAAAACAGTCATATTCAAAGGTTATACGGTGGCTTACGAACATGACAAAGAGGAAGAAGAAGATAACGGAACGCAAAAGCTGCCCGATTTCAAAGAAGGCGAAGAATTATCGCTGAAAGAAATAAAAAAAGAGCAGAAATTCACCAAACCTCCGGCAAGATTTTCCGACGCGACGTTAATAAAAGCAATGGAAGAGAACGGAATAGGCCGTCCTGCGACGTATGCAAACGTTTTAAGTGTGCTTGCACATAGAGAGTACACGGAAAAAGACGGGAAATTGCTTAAACCTACACAACTCGGCGAAACCGTAACGCAATTTATGGAAAAGAATTTTTCCGATATCGTGGACGTTCAGTTTACCGCGTCTATGGAAACGAAACTTGACGACGTGGTTAACGGAAATAAATGGCAGGACGTTCTTGCATCATTTTATCCACACTTTAACGAATGTATAACGAAAGCGTATTTCGGAGAAAAAAAAGTAAAGGTAGAAGAAGAAGTTACCGATGTGATTTGTGAAAAATGCGGAGCGCATATGGTAATACGAAACGGAAAATTCGGAAAGTTTCTTGCTTGTCCGAACTACCCGAAGTGCAAAAACATAAAGAATATCGTTGAGCCGGTAGGAGTATGCCCGAGATGCCACGGCGATATAGTAAAAAAACATACGAAAAGCGGAAAAATATTTTACGGATGCGCCAATTATCCCGAATGTGATTTTATGAGTTGGGAATTACCTGCGCCGATGTTTTGTCCTGTATGTCGAAACGTTATGAGGATAGTGGTAAAAGACAATAAAACACAATATGTTTGTGTAAACAAAAACTGCGGGCATACGGAATACCCTGCCGAGAAGGAAGATGAATAAGGTAATCGTAATAGGCGGCGGACTGGCCGGATGCGAGTGCGCTTATCAACTGCTAAAAAGGGGACATAGGGTTGAGTTGTATGAAATGCGGCCCGATAAGCAGACAGCCGTGCATAAAACCGGACTGCTTGCAGAATTGGTGTGCAGTAACAGTTTGAAATCGAGAGATATAAACACTGCACAGGGATTGCTTAAAAACGAACTTTCACAACTAGACAGCCTTATATTACGTGTGGCAGAGAGAACGAGCGTCCCGGCAGGAGGCGCTTTGGCGGTCGACAGAACGGAATTTTCGCGCGAGGTGGAAAGGGCGCTTTCGGAGTTTAACGAGCTGAATGTTATCAGGAAAGAAATGACGGAGATTCCCGATAACGACGGATATACCGTTGTTGCAACGGGACCGCTTACAGAAGGCAAGTTTGCCGAAAGTATTAAAACTCTTACGGAAAACAACGAATTGTATTTTTACGATGCCGTTGCGCCCGTTATTACGGCAGAAAGTGTGGATAAAGAAAAATCTTTCTTTGCGGGAAGATACGGTAAAGGCGGAGACGATTATCTTAATTGTCCTATGAACGAAGAAGAGTATGTGCTTTTTCAAGAAGAGCTTAAAAACGCCGAAACCGTAATCTTGAAAGATTTTGAAAAGCACGAGGTGTTTAATGCTTGCATGCCGATAGAATTGATGGCAAAACGCGGAAAAGACTGTATGAGATTCGGACCGTTAAGACCGGTCGGGATAAAAGACCCTGAAACAGGAAAGAGACCTTATGCGGTGGTCCAACTAAGAAAAGAGGACAACTACAATTCAATGTACAATATTGTGGGCTTTCAGACTAATCTTAAATTCGGAGAACAAGAAAGGGTTTTCAGAATGATTCCCGCACTCGCCGATGCCGAATTTGTAAGATACGGGGTACTGCACAGAAATACTTTTCTTAATGCGCCTAAGACGTTAAATTCGGATTTCAGTTATATAAATAACGAAAAAATATATTTTGCAGGGCAGATAAGCGGAGTAGAGGGTTACCTTGAAAGTACTATGAGCGGGCTTATGTCGGCTATAAATATTGACAGAGAATTAAGGGGAAAAGATAAGGTTATTCCTTCCGAATATACGGCTGTCGGGAGTTTGATGAGATATATAGCTTTACCGAATGTAAATTTTCAACCAATGCATGTAAGTTATTCGCTTATGCCGGAATTGGAAGAAAAAATTAAGGATAAAAAATTAAAAAAAGAAAAGTACAGTCAAAGGGCTGTCGAGGCAATGAAACAATTTGTCGAAAGAATATCAAAGGAGTAAAAATTATGGAAATCAAAGGTACTACAATTTGTGCCGTAAAAAGAAACGGCGTTACGGCGATAGCCGGAGACGGACAGGTAACGATGGGACAAAGCATTATAATGAAAGGGAACGCCAAAAAAGTTAAAAGGATATACAACGACAAAGTAATTGTCGGATTTGCGGGGAGCGTAAGCGACGCATTTACGTTAAGTGAGAAATTTGAAGAAATGTTACAAAAATATTCAGGAAATCTTATGAGAAGCGCCGTTGAGCTTGCCGAATTATGGAGAAGCGGCGGTGCTCAGAGAAATCTGGAAGCAATGCTTATTGTTGCTGATAAAGAAAACGTTTATGTGATAAGCGGAGACGGAAACGTAATAGAGCCGGAATCTGGGGTATGCGCAATAGGCAGCGGAGGAAATTACGCATTAAGCGCGGCACGCGCATTGATGGATAATACCGATATGGATGCGGTGGAGATAGTAAAAAAAGCTATGAAAATAGCTGCCGATATTTGTGTATTCACAAATTATAACGTGATAATCGAAACAGTAGGACAGGAGGATAAATAATGGAACTCACTCCAAGACAAACAGTAAACGAACTTGACAGATATATTATCGGTCAGGATGAAGCAAAAAGGGCGGTGGCGGTTGCTTTAAGAAACCGTTACAGAAGAAGAATGTTGCCACAGGAAATGCGCGAAGAAATAACTCCGAAAAATATAATTATGAAAGGACCTACCGGAGTAGGAAAAACGGAAATAGCAAGACGTCTGGCGAAATTGGTTAAAGCCCCGTTTGTAAAGATAGAAGCGACAAAATTTACCGAAGTAGGATATGTCGGCAGAGATGTGGAAAGTATGATACGAGACCTTGTCGAAGTCGCAATACGACTTGTAAACGAGGAAAAAATAGCGGAGGTAGAACCGAAAGCCCGAGAAATAGCCGAAGCTAAACTCATAAACGCAATTTTACAGGTTAAAAAGAAAGCATCGCCCGAAAAAGACGAAGAAGAACTTAAACAAGAATTATATGATGCGTTGCATGCGGGTAAATTAGATAAAATACCTGTGGAAATAGAAGTCGAAGAAGCTCCGAAACAATTGACGTTAGGGCCGATGGGGGCGCCGCAGGATAACAATTTCGGCGAAATAATCAGTAGTATAATGCCGAAACGTAAAAGAAAGCGTAAAATAAACGTAGCCACTGCGTTAAAAATATTTGTAGCCGAAGAAGCAAATAAGATGATAGATAAAGAATCAATAGTCGCAGAAGGCCTTAAAAGAGCGGAACAGGACGGAATAATTTTTATAGACGAATTGGACAAAATTGCATCGAAAGGCAATTCGCACGGACCGGATGTAAGCAGGGAAGGTGTTCAGCGTGATATTCTTCCGATAGTCGAAGGCTGTACCGTTAACACAAAATACGGAAACATTAAAACCGATTATATTCTGTTTATAGCGGCAGGAGCTTTTCATATATCGAAAATAAGCGATTTGATTCCGGAGTTACAAGGCAGGTTTCCCGTTGTCGTAAATCTGAAAAGTCTTACGGAAGACGACTTCGTCAAAATTCTTAAAGAACCCGACAATGCAATTTTAATGCAATATGCCGAAATGCTAAAAGTTGATAAAGTATCATTGAAATTTACCGATGATGCAATAAGAGAAATGGCAAGAATTGCGCATATGGAAAATGAAAATAAAGAAAATATCGGTGCAAGAAGATTGCATACGATAATGGAAACATTACTTGAAGAAGTATCATTCGAAGCCGGAGGAGAAAATACGGAAATTCAGGAAATAATCGTTGATAAGGCATATGTCGACGCACATCTTGCGGAAGCGCTGAATTCGATGAATCTTAAAAAATATATATTATAAACATCATTGAGAGGACAAAATGATAAATATACCCAAAGGGACGAAGGACGTTCTGCCGCAGGAAAGTTATAAATGGCATTACGTTGAAAAAATTGCGCGTAAAGTAACGGAAAATTTCGGATACAGAGAAATCAGGACGCCGGTTTTTGAGCATACGGAATTATTTTTACGCGGCGTAGGAGATACGACGGACATCGTCAACAAAGAAATGTATACGTTTAACGACAAGGGCGGGAGAAGTATTTCTTTGAAACCCGAAGGAACAGCCGGCGTTGCAAGAAGCTTTGTCGAAAATTCGCTTATCAATGCTCCGCAACCGTCTAAAATGTATTATCTGACGCCTGTATTCAGATATGAAAAGCCACAGGCAGGGAGGTTAAGGGAACACCATCAGTTCGGTATAGAGCTTTACGGAAGCGAGTCTCCTTATGCGGATGCGGAAGTTATTCTGCTTGCGAAAGAATTTTTTGACAGACTCGGATTGAAAAAACTTTCGCTTAACATAAACAGTATCGGGTGCAGAGAGTGCCGTAAAGAGTACTCGGAAGCGCTTAAAAATTATCTTTACGCGAGTAAGGAAAAGCTGTGCGGAACGTGTTTGGAGAGACTTGAAAAGAATCCGTTGAGAGTGCTTGATTGCAAAAATCCCGAGTGCAAAGAAGTATCGGAAAACGCTCCGAAAGTGTTGGATTATTTGTGTGACGGGTGCCGTAAACACCACGAAGTTTTATGCAAAACATTGGATGAACTCGGTGTTGCGTTTACGGTAAATAGCAATATCGTAAGAGGACTCGACTACTATACAAAAACCGTATTTGAATTTATATCAAACGAAATAGGCAGTCAAGGAACTGTTTGCGGCGGAGGAAGATATAATAATCTGGTCGAAGAAATAGGCGGAACAAAAGTTCCTGCCGTTGGATTCGGATTGGGGCTTGAAAGATTGATTATGGTTATGGAAAATGCCGGTTTGAGTTTCGGTAAAGATTACAGACCTGAACTGTATATTGCGCCTGCAGGGGACGAGAATTATGTCGAGGCATTAAAAATAACGACGATACTCAGAAAACATGACAGAACCGTAATAACGGATATTATGGAAAAAAGTTTGAAAGCTCAGATGAAATATGCCGACAAATGCGGCGCGGAAAATGTTGTCGTGATAGGGGCAGATGAAATCAGAAAAGATGAATTTGAAATAAAAAATCTCAGAACAAAAGAATGCAAAACAGTAACATACGAAGAGCTTATAAACGGAAATTGGTAAAGAAAAACGGGAGTTTCAAAAATGAAAAAAATATGTGAAAAAGAAGCCGATTTGCTTAACGAAGGTAAGGTTATTGTTGATTTTTATGCAGATTGGTGCGGACCTTGTATGAAGATGAAACCGTTTTACGAAGAAGCCGAAAAAGACATTGAAAAAATGGGAATCAAATGTTACGAAGTAAACGTGGACGAAAGCGAAAATCTTGCCGATAAGAATAAAATAAATTTTATCCCTTGCGTAATATATTTCGATAACGGGAAAGAACTCGACAGATTTACAGGCGGAAGGGATAAAGAAGGCATTATTGAATTTGCCTTGAAAAATGTGAACAAACAGTTGCATTTTTGATTTTTAAGCGGTATACTTTTGTCGAAAGAAGAGGATAATGCTCGACAGCATTGATATAAAACTTATTTTGTAGCCTACGATACAAATAGGAGGCAAAAATGAAAGTGTATTTAGATAACGCTGCAACGACTTCCACTGATAAAAGAGTGGTGGAAAGTATGCTGCCATATATGACCGAAATATACGGAAACGCGTCAAGTTTACACGGATACGGGAGAGAAGCGGCGAAAGCCGTAGACGAATCGCGTGCAAAGATAGCAACGCTCTTTAATGCAAAACCTCAGGAAATTTATTTTACAAGCGGCGGAACGGAGAGCGATAATTGGGCGTTAAGAGGAGTTGCATATGCGAACAAGAAAAACGGAAAGCATATTGTTACGACTGCCGTTGAACACCCTGCCGTAATGCAGACATGCGCGCAACTTGAAAAAGAGGGATTCGAAATAACCTATTTGCCTACTGGAACTGACGGGAGAATAGATATTTCCGACTTGAAAAAAGCAGTGAGAGACGATACGATTCTAGTATCCGTTATGTTTGCGAATAACGAAACAGGCGCAATAATGCCGATAAAGGAAATCGGAGCGTTTTGTAAGGAAAACGGAATTGTTTTTCATACCGATGCGGTACAGGCGATAAGCAGCATAAAAATCGACGTCGATAAGTACGGGATAGATTTACTGAGTCTCTCCGCGCATAAATTTCACGGGCCGAAGGGAATCGGACTTTTATATATAAGAAGCGGTGTGAAAATCGACCGTTTGATTTTCGGCGGACATCAGGAAAGAACTTACAGGGCGGGGACTACGAATACTCCCGGTATAGTAGGCATGGCAAAGGCTTTGGAACTTGCCGACAGCGAAATGGAAGAGAATAATATTAAAATAAAGCAAATGCGCGACAGATTTATCGAGCGTGTGCTAAATGAAATTCCTGACTGTAAACTTAACGGCGGAAGGGAACACCGCTTGGTGAGTAATGCTAATTTCAGTTTTGATTATATCGAGGGTGAGTCGATACTTATGACGTTGGATTTACACGGAATTGCCGTAAGCAGCGGGTCTGCGTGCAGTTCCGGCAGTTTGGAACCGTCTTATGTCATACTTGCAACAGGAGCGAGTATTGAAGAAGCACATAGTTCAATCCGATTCAGTTTCGGAAAAGACAATACAATGGAGGAAGCGGAATATGCGGCTGATATTCTTCGCGACGAAGTGGCGAAGTTACGTAGCTGGTCGCCGTTATTCAAAGAAATAAAAGGAGAAAGTATAAATGTATAGTAAGAAAGTGCTTGATACGTTTGCGAATCCGAAGAACGTAGGAGAAATAGAAAATGCCGACGGAGTCGGAACGGTGGGGAATGCGAAATGCGGAGACATTATGCAAGTTTTTCTCAAAATAGAAAATGACGTTATAGTTGACGCAAAATTCAAGACATTCGGTTGTACTGCAGCCATAGCGAGCAGCAGTATTGCAACCGAAATGATAAAAGGGAAAACGCTGGAAGAGGCGTTGAAAATCAAAAACGCCGACGTAGTGGAGGCATTGGAAGGTTTGCCGCCGCAAAAAATTCACTGCTCGGTACTTGCCGAAGAGGCGATTGCCGAGGCTATTAAGGATTACAGAGAAAAGAAAGAGAAGAGAGCTTAAATTACGGAAAAAGGTCCTAAGACAGGACCTTTTTTATTTTTGATGGTGAATTATACTATTAAGTGCAACAGAAGAGGGAGAAAAAAAGGAGTTCATACAAATCTGTGGTAAAATAGAGTT
>CALVYG010000006.1 GCA_944372095.1 uncultured Clostridia bacterium | reverse complement strand
CAACTCTATTTTACCACAGATTTGTATGAACTCCTTTTTTTCTCCCTCTTCTGTTGCACTTAATAGTATAATTCACCCGACAGATAAAAAAACCGACTTAAAAGTCGGTTTTTAGATTTATCAGTACATATCACCCATACCGCCGGCGCCGGGCATCGGAGGAGCAGGAGGTTCGGGAATGTCTGCAACGAGAGCTTCCGTAGTGAGAAGCGTCGCCGCAACGCTTGCCGCATTTTCGAGAGCGGAACGCGTAACTTTGGTCGGGTCGAGAATACCTGCTTTGAGCATATCGCAGAAGACATCTTTGGACGCGTCGTAACCGTAATTGGGTTTGTTATATCTTACGATGGTATTAACGACAACTCCGCCGTCAACGCCTGCGTTTGCCGCAATCTGCCTTATCGGAGCTTCAAGAGCTTTTACAACGATTTTCGCACCGGTTTTTTCATCTCCGTCAAGAGTGGAAGCGAATTTTTTAATAGCCTTTATAATGCTGAGGAGAGCAATTCCTCCGCCGGGAACAACGCCTTCTTCAACGGCAGCTCTTGTGGCTGAAAGTGCATCCTCAATACGGAGTTTAGTATCCTTCATTTCAACTTCCGTAGCGGCGCCCACGTCGATAACGGCAACACCGCCCGACAGTTTCGCAAGGCGTTCCTGTAATTTTTCTTTATCGTAACTGCTGGTAGATACCGCGAGTTCGGATTTAATCTGGTTAACTCTTGCCTTTATAGCTTCCTTATCGCCCATACCGTCGATAATCGTGGTGTAATCCTTGCTGACTTTAACAAGTTTGGCTCTGCCGAGAGAAGAGAGGTCGGCGTCTTTAAGTTCCATACCCATTTCTTCGCTTATAACGGTTCCGCCTGTAAGCGCTGCAATGTCTGCGAGCATAGCTTTACGTCTGTCGCCGAAAGCGGGAGCTTTAACCGCAACGCAGTTTATAACGCCTTTGATTTTATTTACAACGAGTGCGGCAAGGGCTTCCGTTTCGTAATCTTCTGCAATTATGAGAAGTTTCAGACCGTTTTTCATGACCTGTTCGAGGACAGGGATAATTTCCTGAATGGATGTTATTTTTTTATCGGTGATGAGGATAACGGGATTTTCCATTTCCGCTTCCATTTTGTCCGCGTTTGTCACCATATAAGGACTGGCGTAGCCCCTGTCGAACTGCATACCTTCGACAACGTTGAGAACGGTCTGAGCGGTTTTGCTTTCAGCAACGGTGATAACGCCGTCTTTACCTACTTTTTCCATAGCGTCGCTGATTAAGGCGCCGATTTTTTCGTCTCCCGCGGAAATACTTGCAACACTTGCAATTTCGCTTTTTTCGCTGACTTCTTTACTGATTTTTTTGAGTTCGTTAACAGCTTCTGCGGAAGTTTTGAGAATACCTTTACGCAGTTCCATGGGGTTAGCGCCCGCGGCAACGTTTTTCAGACCTTCTTTGATAATGGACTGGGCGAGTACTGCAGCGGTAGTCGTGCCGTCGCCTGCAACGTCGTTGGTTTTCGTACTGACTTCTTTGATAAGCTGAGCGCCCATATTTTCAAACGGGTCTTTAAGCTCTATTTCTTTTGCAATAGTCACGCCGTCATTGGTAATGAGGGGACTGCCGTATTTTTTTTCGAGAACAACGTTCCGACCTTTCGGACCGAGAGTAAGTTTAACCGTATCGGCGAGAGAATTTACTCCTGCTTCGAGAGCTTTTCTTGCGTCGTCGGCGTATTTGAATTGTTTTGCCATATTTTATACCTCCTCTTTTTAGAGAACTATTGCCAGAATATCGCTCTGGCGAATGATAGTTACGTTACCTTCGGGAAGTTTGAAATCCGTTCCCGCATATTTGGAATAAAGAATTTTATCTCCTTCCTTAACTTCCATTTTAATTTCCTTACCGTCAACGATACCGCCGGGACCGACGGCGATAACGGTAGCCATAACCGGTTTTTCCTTTGCGTTACCGGTAAGAATAATACCGCCGGGAGAAGTTTCTTTAAGTTCTTCCTGCTTGATGACAACTTTGTCGAATAACGGTTTTAACGTCATTTTTTATCTGCCTCCTTAAACTATAATGTAATCAACGCATTTAGCAGTTGATAGTCATGACTGCTAACAAGGGTTATTATAAACCAACTTAATCCGATTATCAAGCGAAAAATGCAAAATTTTCGGATGTAAAAAAATTTTTTTGTCGAAACAATATTTACCGACTATAAACATTACGACCGAACGGAAAGGAAATCCTAACGGGAAAAGTGAAATAAAATACAAAATTATACGAAAGGAGTAAAAGGTTGCGGATAAAGCAAAGCGGCGTACAAGAAGAGATTAAAATAGTCTTACGCGCGCATAGCGCATTGACAAAGAAAAATAAGTGTAGTATATTATAAAAGATAAAAAGGGCGTATTATGCGCATTTAAGCTCGGAGGTTAAATATGAATTCTGGAACGGCGTTGAAAATGAAATCGCTTTCTGCGGGGATTCTGGCGATAATATTGTTACTGGCGTGTGCGGTAAGCGTAAGCGGATATAGCGAAAGTAACTTGAAATATGCCAACGCCGAAATATTTGAAAGTAATCCGAGTGCAAGCGCGGAAGTAAAGGTGACGGCAAATAATATATACGGCGACAGCGGACTGTATACCTCTGTCAATTCTACAACCGGATATACGTCATTTACGGGAGCTCAACTAAGCAAGAAAGAGTATACAAGCGGACAACCTTATATCGGAATTATCGGAATGGCAGACAAATACGCTCTTAACAATTATATGTCATCATCCGATTTTACTATGGGTGAAATAATAGTGCCGGGTTGTAACGAGAATTATGTCAGCGAGCGATTCGGTACCGATGATGGGGGAAACGTATTAACTTTAGGACAAAAATTAGAATATAATCTGGTATTTACGTTCAAATTGAGTGACGAATTAAGGAAAGTACTAAAAGATAAAATGCTCGTGGTATCCGCTACGCCGTACGTGGTCACGTCATCCAGTAATCAATTTGCCGGATACAATATATCGGATGTGGATACAGCGACGCTGAATTTAGCGTTATATGACGGAAACGACGCTCCGACATCAGCGCCCAGTGAGCCGTATTCGTCTATAAGAAGCATATCTTCATCCGATTATGTTAATTTGCCGATAGAAGACAAATTTGTAGCGGGAGCAAGCGGTTCAATTTCTCCCGGGGAATATAAAGAAGGAGCATTTCTGCAAGTAACGCTTTGCAATTGGGCGCAGAACGGAAGTAATTTCGCATTGGCGATTCGAGAGGTTGGAGTAAGAATAGCCGTAACATTCAACACATCGATAAGTATAGCTACCGTATCGGGAACGGGAATACCGAGCAACGACCCTGCGGATATAGGGAAAGTAACTACATGTCTTGTGCAGGGAGACGACCGTCACGAGAATGCGCCGTCAAATTATGCAAAACCTAACGATATTCTGGACATAAATCTTGTTTTACGCAGAGACAGCACAGTAATGACTCTGGACACAAGTCCGTATACGGAAACCGAACCTTCGTACGAAAACTGCAAGGACGGAACGATGTTCCGGCGGTTATTTTTGAATCCTGACGACGAATTTCTGATAACGTGGACGGTAACGGACGGTTCGGTAACCGACGAGGGGGCAATCGTCGACGGAGATAACAAATCCGGACAGGCTGTAAAATTCATGGTTTATGCCGGAGGGTCCGCAACGGGCAAGCTGGTAATTAAACCTACGATATCGTACCGTGACAGACAGAACAACGAACTTAAGCAGATAAACAGCAGTCAGAATACGTCGATAAGCGTTAATATAGACGCTATAGCGCCATATTCGCCTACGCTCGATATGACAACTGATTATTATCAAAACTATCTTGACGAAAACGAAAGAACGTATTATACGACCGTGCAGTCAAGTCTTAACGAAGACGACCGCGACAGCGAAGGGAATTTAATCAGATTACTTATATCGGGTTCGACAAACAATACGCGTCCGTTGTTTAACGAAAGGTCTTTGGATAATGCGGGAGGAAGCAACTCGATAATTTATTACAAAACTAAATATGTCGGAGACGAAGTGCCCGCAACGGTAGCGGAAAAGAATGCGGAAGCATTTATAGGACCGGTATTCTATAAACCCAATCCTGACGAAGAAGTTTATGAACTTTTCGAAGGGAGAATGGTTCAAGGCGGAGATTATTACAAAATGGTAATGGAGGAAGTAAACGAGGGAAGCTTCGTGTCCCCAAGTACATATTTCGTAAGAAATAACGGCGGTCAATACGTTCTTACCGAAGATACCGTATTCGTGTACGGAACATCGTATTATACTTGTGAAAAATATAACTATGAAAACAGCGGTGAATATAACGGAATATATGCAAATGTAGGGAAAGAAGCGGAATGTCAGTACGGAAATATATACGTAAACATGGCAATAGGGGTTGACGACACAGGAAAACCGACAATAACAAAAGCGGGAGTATGGTCGATAGAATTCATAACTTACGATTTGGTCGGGAAAAGCACGATGTGCGCCAGTAAATATTTCATAATGGTAGACATCACCGATTACGAATTTGAAGTACAGTTTGCACTTGGCGGAGATTTCGAACAGCAACAACTTAACAGCGACAATATTTCCGTAACGGTAGCGACGTTGGACGCAGAGGGAAATAAGTCTTCGTATGTTTCTCCCGAAACAATAAACAGCGGAGATATACAAAGAAACGTATTCCGTTTAAGAAGAGCAAATAAAGTGTGCATAAGAGTGGAGTTCAAGAACACCGAAACCTATAATAATTATGTATTAACGCAGTTTTCGGTAGGGAATATAGGTTTTTCTACAAGCAAATACGAGTATAAAAACAGAGAAACAGACCTTGATTATGCATTTATAAATATACCGAACGCCGACGGCACGACAAAGAAAGTAAATTATACGTTTGAAGTAGACGCATCGTTCTGTATGGACGAAACTTTGAGAAGAATGCAGTTTATGTTCAAAAGAACCGCCGAGATAGTGGTAACAAATACAAATCAAACGTTTGACGGAACGAGTAAACCCGTAACGACGACGGTTCCCGCGTTGCAGGCAATCGGAGGTAGAGTCAATGTCGTTACAAGGTATTATACGAGCGACACATACGAAGACGAATATCTCGTAAAATACGGAGAAAACCAATCAAACATTCCCGTAGATGCCGGAACATATTATTACTATTCGGAAATATCGAACCATCAGGAATATTACGGGAAAGCAACAGGACCGCTTACGATAAACAAAAAACAACCGTCGCTTTCTACGGTGACCGCGGCGGGAATAAATTACGGCGAAAGTCTTGCCAAAATAGACTTTGACCCGGAAGAACGGAACAATCTCGGGCAGCAGCTTCCGTCTGACGGACTGTATGCAGTGTTCAGCGACGTGGGAAAAGATTATTTCGTTTCCACAATGTCAAGCGACAGGATTCCCGGGTATTACGAGCTTGTTGTCGACGATAAGACAAGCAGCGACTATTTGAAACCGAAAGCCGGGGAAGTAAATATAATTATAAGATTTACGCCCGTAAAAGGCACGGTAGCGGGATATGAAGTAGTATATCAATACGATGACGAAGGGAATTTTATTCCCGATACAAATTATACGAGCGTGACATGTGACAGAACATTAACGGTCGTACACGACGATAAAGTCAGCTTTAACTTATCCGATGCTCAGGAAGGAGGCATTGTAAAAACAACGACAATGTCAACCACGACGGGAGATAAGGAAGTTAAATATGTTGAATTTACATATACAGGGCAGAGAAAAACATTGACGTATACTTTGACAAGCAGCTACGAAACGGATGAATTTGACCCGTCGGAGTTATTGAACCTGAAAGATTATGCATTGGTAACGTATGCGCAGACCGATTCGTTGACTTTAAGCGAGAGAGAAATAGCATTATTAAAATACGGAGATGTTTCTCCTTTGGAATCGGGGATATATGCCGTAAGGATACGGATTGACGAGTCACGTTGTAATTACAGCAAAGATATATATACATACATAAAGATAAATAAGGTATCCTTAACCGTAAGCGTAGAAGCGAGTTCGGTAATATTTGATTATCAATATGAAAAGACGCCTACGGTGGACGTAAAATACGGAGTAACCGATTACGGCAACGTTGTAGAAGGGTTTACTTTTGAATATTACTACTATGAAAGCGGGAAAACGCAGGAAGAACTTTTAAGCGAAGAGAACCGCGTAAAAGAAGAAGACCTGAGACAATATACCGGAAATCCCGAGAAAGCAGGGGAATATTATCTGAAAGTTTCAATAGCCGACCCGAACTATGAAGGAACGGGTTATGTGAGATATATAGTACAGGCGGTAAACAACGAAAATCAAAGATTCAGCGCTTCATGGCCGAGTCTTAACGGAAGTCAGATAAATCCGCAATACCATCTTACATACGGGCAGCCTTTATCCGAGGCAAATTTAGGAACAAGCAGTAAATTTACTTATCCCTATCTTACATACAGGAATACGGGAAGCGCAACGACAACGACAAAGAATATACCCGGAAAGGTTTTTTTAGTATCGGTAAAATACAATGATTGGTTAGCGGATAAAGGACTGGAAGATTCTGTTGAGAACAGAAACGATTATCTGGAAGAAATGAAAGCCGTGGTGCCGGATTATTCTATTACGCCTTATAACTGGTTTTTGTGTTTTTCTGCGCAGAGCACCGACGGAGAAGGAAATATAGTTTTCGATACAAATTTTGAATTTATATACGAAGCGACGGAATTATATGTAGGAAAGGCGGAAATCGATTGGACGCAAGTTGAAGTTTCCCCTGTAATTTTCGGACAAACGGTGGAAAGCGGCGACGACCTTGAAATCAGCAAAAGGCTCGGTGTTTTGTATTCGGTAAACGGAAACGTACCGCTTGACGAAGATTATTACGTAAAGAACGTAAGATATATTTATAAATATATTGACCCGAAACTTTACACATACGGATTAACATCCAATAAACCGAATCTAAGTGCGGCGGGAACAATCAATATCGAATTAAAAGCAATTTTCGGAGAAGCGAACAATTATCATTCAGAATACATAGGAAGTAACGAGCTGATTATTGAAAAGAAAACATTAACCATAAGCTATTCTTATGCAGAAGGAGAAGATAAGGAGAGCAAGACTTACAAAGCGTTTAAGGAAGAGGAATTTTATGAAAATCTTATTTACGATGGATACATAGAAGAAATTTTTCCCGGCGGAATGAGCGGCGTTTTCGAATATGAAAAGGACGGAGATACGTTTAATTTTTCGGAATTAAATGCAGGAGAATATAACGTTATTTACACGCTTGACAATAAGAATTATGCAGGAGAAGCGGTGTTCAGGCTTGAAGTAAAAAAATCAAATCTGGAAGTGAATACCGCCCCGGATATTGCAGGAGCGGATATAAACGTTGTATATAACGCAAAAGTAGGAACGGCGGTAGGGTTTTTAGGGGGAAGACTCACGGCAGAAGGCGGAGAGGTAATATCATATACGGCGGGAAGCGTAGTTATAGGAGCGAAGCTCGGCGTATATGTAGGTGCAACACTTACCGAATATGAAATTACCGAGGAGCTGAAATTCGGGAATGCCGGAACGAAAGTAAGGATATATTACAATTTCATACCCTCCGACACAATAAATTATGCGGAGTTCATCGGGACAAACGAAAACGGCGGATATCTGGAAGTAACGGTAGGAAAAGCCGATGTAAGCAATAATATGGCGCTGGCGGTAAAGGGCAGCGGATATATATACAAAGATATAAAATACACCGACGATGAAATAAAGGGAATAACGGAATATACGCTTTCGGAAGGGCCGGAACTCGATTGGGAAATAAAAATAACCAATACAAGGGGAGAAATACCCGCATACAACGCTTATCTCAATGCCGGTGAATATATAATTACGGTTCAGATAACGGACGATAATTATAGCGGAAGCGTTTCGACTAATCTTTCAATCGGAAAAAAAGCTGCATATATAGAACTGAAAGCGGTAAACGATTCGAAACTTGAAAATACCGACGGAATAACGGGGATAAAGAAATCTTATAAAGGTAATTCGCAAAATCTCGATTTTGACGTATACGAGCTTAATGGCGGGATAAAAACCGTAATAAACGAAGCGACGACGGTAACGTTTTACAGGGACGGAGCGAAATTGTACGCCAATCCCTCCGATATAGGTTATTACGATGCTACAATATCGATGTCAACAAGCGTAAATTACGAATTATACAATGCCGAAAGCGGAGAAAAGGTACAGTCGATAAGCTCGTTTCTGATAATCGGAGTCAATCTGAAAGAAATAGAACTGGTAAACACAGAGCAGGTATACACGGTGCAAAAGACCGTTACGGTATACATGGGTTCGAACAATGCCGAATGTACGCTCAGTTACGAAAAAGACGGAGTAAATTACAAGGATTTACCTATAGAAGCAGGGACGTATGACATATATCTGAATTTCGCGGCATACGAAAACAACGGAT
This sequence comes from uncultured Clostridia bacterium, assembly GCA_944372095.1. Classification (GTDB taxonomy): domain Bacteria; phylum Bacillota; class Clostridia; order Christensenellales; family DTU072; genus CAG-1782. The sequence goes on along the minus strand of CALVYG010000006.1, from coordinate 54,618 downwards.
ACGAAGATAAAATAAACGCCAAAGAAATAAACCCCGCTTATCAATTGGTAATAACGCCGTATTATACCGAAATATATACGGCGACGGAAATCACAACGACATATACCGGAGAAGAAACGGAGAAATTTTCTCCGTATACGTCGCCATACGGACTTGCATTGGAATACAGCTATAAATTGCAAGGCACAAACGAATATACGCAAAGTACGCTTGAAGGATTGGGCGCGCTTGACGCCGGAATTTACGATGTCAGAATAACGATACAGGATAAAAATTATCAAGGAGAAAAGATTGTTAAGTTCACTGTGAATCAAGCGCGACTGACGGAAAAGACCAAGCCCGTATTCGGAGAATATCAATATAATACGGATATTGAACCGGAATATAAAGGCGAAGGGAGTTACGTATTCGGCGCGACCGAGGTGAACGGGACATTCAGAATAGGTACGGAAAAGATAAATACGTTATCTGTGGGAGAACATTCTGTAAGTTACGAATTTATTCCCGACAGCGGGAATTATCAATCCGCCGGCGGAACGGTATCGTTGCAGATTGTAAAACAGGTGCTCGGACAGGACTTTATAACGCTCGGAGATAACGGGAATCTGCTTATTACGTCCGATTATACGGTAGAATATAATAACACAAGGCAAAGCATCAAAGTTAATTTCGATACAACAAAGATATACGGATATCCGCAGGAGAACGGAGATTTCAGTGTAAATCTGAAATACAGCATAAACGGTAATCAGCAAAGTCCGTTGGCGATAGGAACATATACGGTTACGGCGGAAGTATCGAGTAAGAACTATACATGTGTAAAGACATGGGACTATAAATTGGTAATAACGACGGGGACCCCGCTGATAGCCGTAAAACCTGAAGCCGTGAAAACTTTTAAAATCGGAGACACCGTAACGAGTGCGGATTTTACCGGAGGAAAGGCTGTAATAAATTCAGCGCAGGGAACAGAGATATTCGGGACTTTCGAATTGGCAGAAGAAGTGACTTTAAGCTCGGCGAATACGAACCGGCTTACGATGATATTCACACCGACGGATACTGCAAATTTCAAGAGCGTAAGCTTTGAAGTGACGGTAGAGGCAATCGGAACGGATTCAATGACGCTTGACGGAATAAATAAACCGGAAGGGCAGACAGCCAACGGAACGGATTGGAGCGGAAAAGTATTTTTCCCGACATTTATTCCGACGGGAGAAGCAGGTATATGGCAGGGAACGCATGACGACGGAAGTTATTGCGGAGCAGTAATAGCGATAATGCCGAAAAGCGGAGAAAGCTGTGCGGAATACGGATTGCCGTTAGGTACTTACGAAATAAAGTTTGTTTGCTCGGACAGCGGTTGTAAAGAATGTCAGGCTGCGGTCGAAAGATTACAGACATACGGGACGCTGGCATTTGTTAAGGGTTCTGATTATATTCCGTCTGTCGGGGAAGAAATAGAAGTTTCCTATAAACTCAGAATTGAAGTAATTGAAAATTCGGCAAAATATAACAATATGAGCGGAACGATTTCCACGGAAGAAATTATAGTAAAGAAAAATCTCAATAGGGAAAATTCAGAATTCGAGCTGATAACGTTTACCGGGAAAGAAGAATGGTACGTTCTGACAATATATACAAAGACCGGAGACCAATTCGGAACAATAGCGAAACTCGGAAACGAGACGGTGACGGAGGGAGCGTTTAAGAACGACGGCGGTACCGGAATAGAAATAAATACAGCTATATCGGGAGGAAAAGGAATAATAAGTTTTGCAACAAGAAATTATGTTGCAGAAGGAATAGAAACAGAAATAAAAGAGTACCGGTATGTTGCGCCGGAAGATTTTTCGGTCGGGAACGAATCAAAGGCATATGACGGAAAAGGAATAAAGGTTGCGGATTTGAAACTGAGCATAAACAATACAGCCGTAGCGATAGACGAAGGAGCGTATTCGATAACTGTATACGATGCGGCGGGGAATGAAACCGAAGGAAAGAATACGGGAGAATATAAGGTTGTAATATTCCTTAAAGATGACCGAAACGGGTATTACGGAATACTTGAAACGGAGTTTAGCGTAGTATTGAGAGACATAAGCAACGAGTTGTATCTGAATAAATCCAGTGAAGTAATCGGAGGAGAAACGGTATATTACGACAGTTACGGGTCCGGAACGCATACCGCAATAAACGCGATATTCGACGGAACGGTTCTCGAACAGGGAACGTATAAAGCAGAAATAAAGAAAGCAGAGCTTGGAGAAGCATATTATACGACCGTAGGGTCGCTCGGAGTGGGGTTGTATACCGTCAGGATAAGCGTAACGACGGGAGATTACCGCGGAGTAGCGGAATTTACGTACCGCATCGACGCGCAAAGAATAATAATGAGCGTCGGAGCGAATTCGTATACGGTGGAATACGGCACGGAAGAGCAGAATTCGTTTTCGATAATGCCGTCTTTTAAGGACGAGTACGGTAACGGATTTACATTTGACGAAAGAGGCGGTTACAGCGTATATTACTATTCGGCGAATTATCCGAAGCAGACGCAAAAGCCGACGAATGCCGGAACATATACGATAGCGGTGGAAGCAAACAGTGAAAATTATCGTATAACCGGAAATACTGTAACGTATATAATAAAGCAAAGAACGACCAGAATAGCGACGGCTCCGACAGCGATAGCGGTAGATTCGGCAGGGAACAACCTTATATACGGACAGAAACTGTCTTCAATAGGGCTGAGGACGGACAGCGCGTCGGTAACCGATTCGTCGGGGAACATAATAAACGGAGTGTTCAGCGTTAAGGAAACGGAGGGAGAAATAATTCCCGATGCGGGAGAAAGAAGCATAACCGTAATATTTACTCCCGCGAACAAAAATTATGCGACAAGCGAAACGACAATAACAATTAAGATAGCTAAAAAGGTAGTAAGAATAGAGTTTACGAATTTAACGGCATTTTACAACGGAACGTCGAGAAGGGAAGAATTGGCATACAAAGAACCGAGCGACCCGATAACGATAATATTTGAATTCGTAAACGCGACGGGGCAGACGGTAGACCCGGTTACGGCAGGTATATATACCATAAAAGCAAACGTAATAAATTCAAATTATACGGTAGTGATGAGTAATACGACGGGAGGAGGGACTCCGGTATTTACCGTAAAAAGAGCTGAAGTAATAAAAGATGCCGTTATAAATCCGACAGCGAGCAGCGTAGGTGTGGGAGAAAGTCTGAATAAATCGTCTTTATCAGGCGGAAAGATATATTATAACGGGTTCACCGAACCGGTAAAAGGTTCGTTCTCGTACGTGGAAGGCGGAAGAGCGTTTGAATCGGCGGGAATAAAAGAGGTTGAGTATCTTTTTGTTCCGGATGACAATATCAATTTTACGTCTTATAAAGGCAGTGTAAGTATAGTAATAGGCAGAGGACTTGCAACGGTAACGCCCGGAGAAAACGTATTCGAATACGGGACCAAAGCCGATTTTACAAAGATAAATCTGACAACGTCTCCCGCGGGATTGGAAGCAGATATAATATATGAGTTCACATGTGACGGAATTACTTATAAACAAGGAGATATAATACCTGCGGGAACATATTGGTTTACGTGTCGGGTAGACGGTGAAAACTATTATTCGGAAGTTACCAAATTCAGCTATGTGGTGAACAAAAAAGAAATAGATATAGACTTTATAGATGCGAACGGACAAATAGTTACCGCATATACGACGGGGTATGGCGAAACGTTGTTTAAGGATGTACAGCTGTATGACGCGAATACCGAGGGTAAGAGAACGTATTTGTTACAGGATGAAGCAACAATAAGGAATAACATACAGTATAAGTATGTATCGAGAGGAGGAGAAACTCCGGCGTACGAAAGTTATAACGCGCCGAGAGCAATCGGTTCGTACGATATAACCGTAACGCTTATACACGATAACTATACTGCAACAAAGACGATAATATACAGAATTTCGACGGGACGTGTAGAGGATATAGTATTTGACGTAGATACGTTGATACATCAGACATACGGTTCGGTTGTCGCGCCGATAGTAACGACATCGCCTTCGAATTTAAGTTATTATATAATATATCAAGGCTATAATACCACTATGCCTACCGCGGTAGGTTCGTACAATATAACGGTATATGTGGATGACGAAAATTATGCGGCAAAGCAGGTAAGCGCGGTATTCAGAATAAATCCCAAACCGATAACGGTTACGGATATAACGGTAAAAGATAAGGCGTACGACGGCGTACCGACGTTGGAAATAAGCGGAGCGTTATCGGGAGTTTTGTACGGGGACGAAGTATTTTTGAGTATGAAAGCACAGACTTTCGGAGGAGAAATCGGACTGGGAGAACATTTTGTCGAGATAACGGAGTGCAAAATAAGCGGATTGCACGCTTCGAATTACACTTTGGAATATCCCGAATATGACGGGAAAGTAAAAATATACGAAAATAAAGTATACGCAAGCGGAAGCAATTCGTATATAATAAGCGCAAACGGTTTTGCAGACGGAACAAGCGTAGAATTCAGAGAGGTAAGCACGGAAAGGAATCAAACGAGCGTATGGAGCAAGATGGTCGGAGTGGAAGCGTCGGTTATTGCATACACGATAAAGGTAAACAATGCCGAAGTAATAAATTCGGGACAATATAAAATATGCGTTGAGATACCGGAACAATACAGGAATAAAGAATTTACCGTAGAATTCGACGGAGCGCTTAAAGGACAGCCGATATCGTATACGAGAGAAGGAAATTACATATCGTTCTCGTCATCTATGGCGAGCGGAGAGATAGTATTCCAGACAGCCGAATTTAAGTACGAATACGTGGTTATAGCGGCGGTACTGCTTATAATATTGATAGCGGTAACAGTATTGCTTATACTTAATCCGTTACAACACAGAAAGCAGGTGACCGACCCGCGCGTACCGAAAGAAGCGATAAGAAACATCAAAAAAGAACACAGAGGAAAATAAAAGTCGGAAACGAGGTAAAAATATTGAAAACCAATAAGTCGGTAACGGCAAAAGCAATAATATTTTTGATAACGGTAATAAGCGTAATAAGTCTTGGAATGGCGGTGGCGGTGCAGAATTCGCCGAATGGAGAAGCAACGGCAGCCACATCGACTTACGCATTGGTTTTTTCACAGTCAAAGAATTATGTCACCGCGGAAAAAGGTTATACGTTAAAGGTATATCTGCCGAAAGAGTTATGGGATTCATACGGCTTGAAAATAACGTATCAAAGGTTGGAGCTTAACGCAACCGAAACAGACAATGTAAATCAGTCGGGAGGAGAAACAACCGATATAAATTCTTCGGGAGAGCCGATATATAAGGTTTTGGACGAAAAGGGTACGGTAGCTGTTGAAAACAAATCGGATTCGAGATTAAAAGACAGCGAAAAAGACGCGGACATACTGCCGAAATATTTTGAACTGACAACGGATAAAAACTGCGCTTATATATTTACCGTCAGAAGGCTATCTGCGTTGAACGAAGAAGAAAAAACGGAATATCAGACGGCGTATGTAAGAAAGATAGACAGCGCGGCTCCGACATATGTAAAAACAAGCACGGTATGGCGCGCGACGGGAATGAAAGTGAATTTCTCTGTTTATGACAATAAAAATTCCAAAAGTGCGACAAGCGGAATTAACGAAATATATATATATAAGGAAAACGAAGAGGAGCCTGTTTTCGAGAAATCGTACGGCAGCGGATACGGATATGCCAGGGAATTGTCCTGTTTTACGGAATTCGGAAAAAAATATTATATAGTGATGAGCGATTATGCCGGGAACAAGACGGAAAGGCTATTGTTTGCGAATTACGAAAGCAATACTTATGACGCAGTCACGGAAGCGGAGGCGGAAAACGCAATAAACGCGTTTGGAAGCGATGATTATGCGGACAACATAGTAAATGCCGTGAATACTGCGTTCGGTACCTATATGGCCGTAACAAGGGACGAACAGAAGAGCGAAGAAGAAAAACAAAAGGCGCTTACCGACCTTAAATCCGCATTGAAATTGTACGAAGATGCGAAGGATATGTATGAAAGCGGATATAAAATAAAAGTGAACAGTGAGGTCGTAAACGGAGAAAGCGCGCCGCTTCTTACGATAGTCGGCGCGGAAAGCGGATTGACGTTTCTTAAAATAGGAGACGAAGTAAATATAACGCTTTCAGCCGCACATTATATGAAACCGGACAGCCTGACGAACAAGAAATTTATCGAAGTTGCGACGGACAAATTTACCGAAGCGGATGAGCTGTATGTGGTGGAGATAAAAACCGTATCCGTAAACGAATACGAAATAAGAAGGTCGTTTGAATCCGACCCTGAAATAAGGTTTGAAATCGGAGAAGCCGAAAACGTGGCCGCGGTACAGACGGTATATTCCGTTACCGGGAAAGAAGAAAATTATAAATGTGTTACGGTGATGCATACCGACGGGAAGGTATCCGTGTCGGTACCGTATACCGGAGGAACGGTAAAAATATATGTCGTAAGAGACGGCGGAAATAATCTGTACTGGCTTTTCGCGCTTACGGCAATTCCTTTGGTCCTCGGAGCGGCAATGCTTATATACGCTTTCAGAAAGATGAAAAAAATAAAAGAGGAAGCGTTGAAAAAACAGGAAGAAGGAAAGAAAGCCGCAGAAATTGAAAAAGCGACCGAAAACGAAAAGAAAAAGCCGCCTAAAAATAAAAAGAAAAAGAAATAAAAAATAAGCAAAAACCTCCGACAAAAAGCGGAGCGGAAAAGGAGTGAAAAATGGAAGAAAAAACTGCAACGAAAGAAAAGAGGTTGATAATCAACCGCCATACGCTGTTTACCGTACCGAATATACTGGTAATGATAAGAATACTGTGCGTACCGATATATATGACGTTGTTGATATTGGGAAGCAGAGCAGACCTCGGAAACGCATACGAATCGTGGTGGGTATACCTTGCATTGGGAATAATGATATTTGCGGCGATAACGGATGTTCTTGACGGAAAGATAGCAAGAAAATTTAAGGCAGGAACGAAAATAGGTAAGCATGTAGTAAAATATGACCAAGGTACATACGTCGGACAGCTTGTAGACCCGATAGCCGACAAAGCGATGCACATAGGCGTATTGATAGCCCTTGCGATAGCGCAGACGCCGAACGGAACGCCGTATCTGCATTGGGCGTTTATAATATTCCTTGTCATACGTGAATTGATGATGGTAGTAATAGGAAGTTTTGTCGTAAACGACGTAAACATAAAGGCGAATATGCTCGGGAAAGTTGCAAGCTGTATAATAAGCTGTGGAGCGATATTATGCTTTTTCCACCCGTATTTCGAAAAATTATGGAGTACGTTTACGCTTGATTGGATAATCGTAACGATAGGACTTATATTGAACTGGGCTGCAGCTGTAAATTACGGAATCGATACGTTCAGACAGCTTAAAGCGGCTAAAAAAGGCGGAAACGGAGAGGAAGTTTCCGAGGAAACGACGGGAAATGCAGAGGAAAACGAAATAAAAGCGAATGAAGCGTTAAAGGCAGATGAAGCGGAAGAGATAAAGGCAGAATCAGCTGTTACGGAAGAAGAAACAAAAGAATAAAGTCAATAAAGAGGACAAGAAAAATGGATATGAACAAGACGTTTACGCCTTCGGAATTTGAAGAGCGTATATATAAAAGATGGTGCGATAAAGGGTATTTTACCGCGAAAGCAGACAAGAAAAAGAAGCCGTTTACAATAGTGATGCCGCCGCCGAATATAACGGGACAGCTTCATATGGGACATGCGCTTAACGAAACGTTGCAGGATATAATAATAAGATATAAACGTATGGACGGCTATGCGGCGTTATGGTTACCCGGGACGGACCACGCGAGTATAGCGACGGAACTGAAAATCGTCGAGCAGCTCAGAAAAGAAGGTTTAAGCAAGGAAAGCGTAGGGAGAGAAGCATTTCTTGAACGTGCGTATAAATGGAAAGAACAATACGGCGGACGGATAGTAGAACAGCTGAAAAGAATGGGAACTAGCTGCGACTGGACGAGGGAAGCGTTCACAATGGACGAAAGATGCAGTAAAGCCGTACGCGAAGTATTCGTGAATTTATATGAGAAAGGTTTAATATACCGCGGAAACAGAATGACGCATTGGTGTCCCGGTTGCGGAACGGCGCTATCCGACGCAGAAATAGAATATGAGGAGCAAGCGAGCAATTTATGGCATTTGAAGTATCCGTATACAGACGGAAGCGGATATATGGTAGTTGCGACAACGCGTCCGGAAACAATGCTCGGCGATACCGCGGTAGCGGTAAATCCCGAGGATGAGAAGTATTCGTCCGTTGTAGGGAAAATGATGAAGCTACCGTTAACCGACAGAGAAATTCCCGTAATAGCAGACGAATATGTAGAAAAAGAATTCGGAACGGGCGCGGTCAAAATAACTCCTGCGCACGACCCGAATGACTTCGAGGTAGGGAAACGTCATAAATTACCGTTGATAAGCGTTATCGACGATAAAGGCATAATGAACGAAAATGCCGGGAAATATTGCGGAATGACGAGAGAAGCGGCAAGAGACGCAATAGTAAAAGATTTACGGGAACAGGGATTTATTGAGAAAATAGAACCCTATACGCACAACGTAGGCGTATGTTACCGTTGCAAAACGGTAATCGAACCGAAAGCGTGCGAGCAATGGTATCTGAAAATGGACGAACTCGCCGCTCCGGCAATAAAAGTCGTTAAAGACGATAAAACGAAATTCATTCCGAAGAGATTTGAAAAGATATATTTCAACTGGATGGAAAACATCAAGGATTGGTGCATATCCAGGCAGTTATGGTGGGGTCACAGAATACCGTGTTGGTATTGCGACGAATGCGGAGAGAAAATCGTAACGAAAACCGAACCCGAAAAATGTCCGAAGTGCGGAAATAAAAATCTGAGACAGGACGAAGACGTACTGGATACGTGGTTCAGTTCCGCATTATGGCCGTTCAGCACATTGGGATATCCCGATAAAACGGAAGATTTAAGCTATTTTTATCCGACGAACGTATTGGTGACTGCGTACGATATAATATTTTTCTGGGTAGCAAGAATGATATTCTCAGGGATAGAACATATGGGAGAAACGCCTTTTAGCGAAGTCCTGATACACGGAATAGTGCGTGACGCGCAGGGCAGGAAAATGAGTAAAAGTCTGGGAAACGGTATAGACCCGCTTGCGTTGATAGACCAATACGGAGCAGACGCGTTAAGGTATTCGCTCAGCACGGGCGTAGCGCCCGGCGGAGACATAAGATTTTCCGACGACAGAATGGAAGCGTCGCGTAACTTTATGAATAAATTATGGAACGCTTCAAGATATGTAGTAATGAATCTTGAAAACGGAACGCCCGCGGATATAGAAAAAACCGAACTTACGGGCGCGGATAAATGGATACTGACAAAGCTGCAAAACGTGATTAAAGAAGTAAGGAAAAATTTAGATAAGTACGAAATCGGACTTGCGCTTGCCAAACTTTACGATTTTATATGGAGCGATTATTGCGATTGGTATGTGGAACTGACAAAGCCGATGTTATACAGTCAGGACGAAAGGAAAAAGAACGGGGCTCTCGGCGTATTGAAATACGTTTTATCGGAGATATTGAAGCTTATTCATCCGTTTGTTCCGTTCATAACGGAAGAAATATGGTCGTATCTGGGAATAAGCGAAACGGTAATGACCGAAAAATATCCCGTTTACAGAAAGGAATACGATTTTGAAAAAGAGTACGGAAGTTTTGAAAAAGTAAAAGAAGTAATCGGTAAAATCAGATTTGTGAGAGCGGAAATGAACGTACCCGTATCGAATAAAGTACATCTGTATATAAAAACCGACGACGAAGAAGCGTTCAAAGGAGCGGAAGCGTATATAGAAAAACTTGCGGGAGTAAGCGAAACAGCGTTTATAAAAGAAAAATCGGAAGCAGGCGAAAAGTTATGTCAGGCGGCTACCGCGGGAGCGGAATTGTTCATTCCTCTCGGAGAACTTGTAGATACGGAGAAAGAGATAGCGCGGCTTGAAAAAGAGAAAGAAAAACTAACGGCGGAAATCAACAGAAGTAAAGGATTGTTGTCGAACAAAGGTTTTGTAGCGAAAGCCCCCGCTGCGCTGATAGAAAAAGAACGCGAAAAACTTTCCGTTAACGAAGAATTGCTCAGTAAGCTGGAAATACGTCTGAAAGAACTTAACTGACATATGAAAGACATAATATTCGATTTTGACGGAACACTTATAGACAGCCGTGAGTGTATATACGGAATATACAGAAAACTTTTTGCCGAATTGGGAATTGCCGAACCGGAAGAAAGCGAGATGAAAAAGTTTATCGGACCGCCCGTAGAATACGCGATGGAAAAATATCTTGACGAACCGGCAAGGAGTAAAGCGTGCGCGCGGTTCAGAGAAATGTACCGTGATGTTAATCTGAAAGAAGCGAACAAATTATACGACGGCGCAGAAGAGATGCTGAGGGTACTTAAAGAAAGCGGGAAACGGCTGTTTATAGCTACGACAAAGAACGAAGAAATGGCAAAAAAGATAGCAGGAATACTTGGAATAGAAAAGTACTTTAACGGAATTTACGGTTCCCGATTCGAAATAAAAAGACTGACAAAACGACTTGTAATCGACGCGGTTACGGAAGAAAACGGAATAGATAAAAGCGATACCGTATTGATAGGCGACACGAGTTTTGATGCGGAGGGAGCAAAAGAAGCGGGAATACCCGTCGCGATAGTGCGATACGGATTCGGAGACGAAGACGAATTGAAAAAATATGACGTAAAAGCGTATTTCGATACGCCCGGAAGCGTGGCGGAGTATTATAAGAATAAATAAAAAATGAAGCAGTAGCCTTAATGAAAAAGGAATGAGCGGAGAGAAGATGAACGTAATAAAAAAAGGCGTGTTTTTCGGAGGAAAAGCACGCGTTGCAATAATAGATATAAAAGAAATAGTAAACGAAGAGATAAAGATTCACGATTTGACGCCGTTGTCGGCAGCGGCACTCGGAAGGACAATGGCTGTCGGGGCGTATATAAGCAATAATCTGAAAAACGCGGACAGCACGTTTTCCGTTACCGTGAAAGGCGGCGGAATACTCGGAGCGGTAGTTGTAGCCGGAAACGGCGGAAATTGTATAAGAGGATATATAGAAAACCCGCACGGAGATTTGCCGCTAAAAAGCGACGGGCATCTGGACGTCGGAGGAGGTATAGGTAAGGAAGGGTTTATAACCGTAATAAAAGATTTCGGACTGAAAGAACCGTACATGGGAAGATGCGAACTTGTGAGCGGAGAGATAGCCGAGGATTTTACGAAATATCTGCATACAAGCGAAGGAATAAACAGTGCTGTCGCTTTGGGAGTGAGATTGGATTCCGACGGGTGTAAAGCCGCGGGAGGGATAATCGTCGAAGCCTTACCGGGATTAAGCGAAGACGAACTGTTTATGACGGAAGACATAATGAGTAATTTTACAAACGTGAGCGAAGTATTGGAAAAAATGAATCCGGAAGAAATTTTCGATTTTTATTTTTCCCATCTTGACGCCGAAAGTTACGACGAAGAAGAAATAACGCTTAAATGCAACTGCGGAAAAGAGAAGATAGAAAATACTTTAAGAAGTCTCGGAAAAGAAGAGTGCAGAGAGATATTAAAAGAAAACGGAAAAATAGAAATATTGTGTCATTTTTGCGAAAAAAAATATATATACGGTGAAAAGGAGGTCGAGAAGCTGTGGGAGTAATAGAATTCAGACCTGACCTTAAAGAATTGATAAGACTTGCCGCCATGTCGGCAAACGAAGGGAAGTATGTGTTATGCATACATAATTTAACGGACGCATTGAAAGAAGCGGAAAAAGCGGAAGAAAAATCTGCTGTATACAGGTGTTTTTCAGATATGTTTGCCGGGATGGGGAATGTAGTAATGGCGAGGAATGCGTTGTTCCGCGCATGTGTTGAAGCGGATAAAGGCGGATATTATTCGTTAAGCTATGAAAAATTTCTTCCGTTTGAGGAAATAGTGGAAGACGACGACGAACTTCCTGTTCCTGACGGAGATACGATATTAGGGTATAACGACGTATACAATTATTTTATCACGGGGCAGTATGAAAAAGGATTGGATATTCTGTGCGAATTACCGCCGGATATAAAATGTCTTGACGAAGTTATAGGGGTGCTTTACGACGCGATAGCCGACGGTAAAAAAATCGATTTATCGGCATATGCGTATAAATTATTGATACTGGCAGGATTGTTTTCCATAAGAAGCGGGGATTTCGTGCGAGTAATGTTGCAGGGCTGTACCGTAACCCGTTCATTGATGACGGACGGAATAAAGTTTTTCGTGGACGAAATATCGGATAAAAGAATTTTATCGGATATAGGAGAAGCGTTTGTAACCGAAGAAGAATACGAATGTGCGGAGATATGTTTCACGAAAATTCTAGAAGGATGCGAAATAGACGAAGTAGCGTTATTCTATAAAGCGGCAATAAATTATCACAACGGGAACGAAAAAGAAGGCGATAAATTTTGGAACAGATATAAACTCGCATATAAAAGGTTCGGGGCGCCGACAGAAATTTTTGAAAGAATGTTTGAAAGGAAAATAGTTCCCGAATACGGCACAATACCGTCGGTGTTTGTAAAAGAGGACGCAGAGCTTCTTATAAGAGGAGCGAGAGAAGACGAAGAAATAAAACTCGAAGCGGAAAACACTCTTGCCTATGCAAGCGAAGGAACGCTTTTAAGAACGCTGAGAGAACTCGACCCGAAAAATCCGGTAATATACGAAGCGTATGCAAAAACCCTTATATCGCCTTTTGTTTCCGAGAGCAGAAAGAGAAAACTGATAAGCGAATTATTAAAATCGGGATATGAAGGCAGAGTTGCCGTTGCATTCGAAAACAAAGGAGTGATATTCGACTGTATAAAGTTTAGCGTAAAATCGAACAGAGCATTATGGCACAGCGTTTACGAAAGGGTAAGCAGCGGAATAATATGCACGGAAGGATTTCTGCCTTACAGACCGAGTTTTCTTGCCGCGGCAATCAGAATGTTTGCAAAAAAATGTTCGGATGCAAAAATAGAAGTGAATATTGACGACGTATCGTTTTTATGTACGATAATGGCAACGCATTATAACGACAGAGCAAAAAAAGACACGAATATCGGTTGGATAAGCGGGTTGGTTCCGCCGCTCAGTCCCGAGGAACTTAAAAGAGGACTTAACAAGTTTCCGCCGGAGGTGTTGGGGCTTTGAAAAAAAATATAATAATATTTGCGCTGATATTTTCAATTGTAATAATATTTACGGGTTGCAGCGAACGAGCCGGGAGTTGCGTTATAAAATTTGAAACAAACGGGGGCAGTGCGGTGGCGGAACGTGAAAGTACAGTTGAGAGTTTTCCCGCATCGAGGAAAGACGGATATCGGATAGAAGGTTGGTACGAAGACAAGAATTTTACCGAAAGGGCGGATTTTCCCTATGCCGCAACCGAAAACGTAACGCTTTACGCAAAATGGACAAGCCTTGAAAACGGCAGTGAAAAAATCGTATACGAAAGGACGGAAGACGGCAAAGGATTTATTGCGGTATCGTATTCTGAAAAATCGTTTTCCGTATGTATACCCGATAAACATATGGGACTGCCCGTCGTAGAAATAAAGGAAGGATTTTTAAAGAACAGAGCATACGTTTATGTTCTGTGCATAGGTAAAAACGTAAACAAAATAGAAGAAAAATTTTACAGATGCGTGATGTTGAACCAATTCGAAGTAAACGGGGAAAACCCGAGATATTCGGTAAAAGCCGGCGCATTGTACGATTCGGAAAAAAACGAAATTTATGCGTATCCGAGGAATCTTAAAACGGAGGAATACAGCGTTGATTGCGGAGTAAATAAAGATGCGTTTTTGTATAATTCAACGATAGAACGGCTGACGCTCGGAGAGAACGCAGATGCGGAAGTCGGAGTTTTCAATGAAATGAGCGTATTGCAAAGTATAACGGTTGACGGGAATAACAGATACTTTTCATCGGAAAACGGGAACCTGTACTCAAAGGATAAGACAATATTTTATAAATATCCGCAAGGGAAAAGCGAGGATATTTTTATATTGCCCGACACGGTGGTAAGGGTGGAAGACGGAGCATTCGGATATTCGGGAATAAAGGAAATAGTTCTCGGCGTGAACGTGGAAGATTACGACGATTATTCGTCAACGCCTATGCTTGAAAAATTCACTGTAAAAGACGGAAATAAATTCTATAAATCGGTAGGGGGAGTGCTATACAGTGCGGACGGGAAAATACTTTACAGATATCCCTGTGCAAAAATCGGCGATTACAGAATAGAAAACGGAACGGAAATAATCTATGCGTTTTCGTTTGCGGAATCTGGCGGATTGACATCGGTAATAATACCCGCAACGGTGAAAGACATATCGGGGTATGCGTTTTATTATTGTACAAGGTTAAGAGACATAGAATTTGAAGAAGAAAGCGGCGTGGAGAGCATAGAAAACGGTGCGTTTACGGGATGTGAAAGTCTGTCGGAGCTTACCTTAACGTCACGTCGTCCGCCTGAAACGGACGAGAGCGTATTCGATGACGTAAAGGCGGGATTCAGAATAGTAATACCGTCAAACGGGGAAGAGCTGTACGAATATTTTTGGGGATTTGCGAAGAAATATTTTGCCGCCGAAGGAAGAGCGCTGGTAACGTATACGGTAACTTATGAAACCGACGGAGGCGAGGGAACAGAGTCGTATCACGGAGTATTCGTCAAAGACGAGCCTATACCGACAAAGGAAGGAAGAGTATTTCAAGGCTGGTATGACAATGCAGAATTGCTGGGATTCAGAATAGAATTTCCTTTAATAATCGAAAACCATATAACTTTATACGCGGACTGGGGATACAGCGGAATAGAAGGCGGGAACTAATTCAAAAAAGAAGCTGAAAACATTAAACGAGCAAAAAGTACCGCGCTTGACAGGAAAGCGCGGTATATGTTATTATATAACATATATGCCCACAAGGGTTCCGGGAGCGTTTATGAAGAAATATTCTGTAATAAAAATAATATTTATCATAGCGGTGGCGGCATTGATGCTGACATCGTTTTTTGCTTGTACGGACGGTGAAAAAACAGATGAAGTAACCGTAAAATCCATAACCGTAATCGAGAGACCCGAAGGAGCGTATTATAAAGGCGATGTTAATCTTACTTTTGACGACGTATTGCTGAAAGTAGAATACAGCAATAAAGATATAGTATATGTAACGCTTAACGACAGTATGATGTCCGGACAGGACAGACTGAAATTTCAGGAAACGGGAGCGCATACGGTTACTATAAATTATGACGGAGGCGTAGGATTTTACGATTTTGAAGTAAAAGACGCCGCTGCGGAAGGAAAATATCTCGCCACGTTTTATTCACGCGGAGGAACAACCGTAAAAAGCGTTGCGGCAACGGAAATTAAGGCATTTTCCGTTCCCGAACGCAGCGGATATACATTTGACGGGTGGTATGCGGAAGCTGTTTTTGACGATAACGGAAACGTATCGGTTTGGGGAAAAAGAGCGGTAGAACCTTATACGCTTACGGCGAATACTTCGTTTTATGCAAAGTGGATAGACAACCGCGTATGCAACGTTAAGTTTTACGACTACGATAACAGCGTAATATACAGTGAAGAAATACATTACGGCGAGAAAATAGATATAAATTCATACAAGTATCCCGATGAGTTGGTAGAACCCGGCAGAACTTTTATAGGCTGGAACGTCACGAACGGCAATGCAGACGAAGTTACCGTCGATTTGATAGTAAAAGCCAATTTCAGTATAGAAAAATGTATAGTAAAAGTTGTGTACGCAAATACAAGCGGCGAAACGATAGAAGTTGAAAGAACATTTAATTACGGAACCGAATTTACGGTAGGAGAAGGAACGACTTATATCAAACCCGAAAAAGAAGGATATACTTCGAGATTCGTAATGTATGTGAACCACGCGGAAGATAATATAGAAGAAGGGGAAGAAAAACCTTATACCGAATTACCCGAAGACCAGACGATAACTTTAACGGAACCGTATACTACAATATGTCCGGAGTATACGATACTTACATATAAAATTTATATATATAACGGGAATATAGAACAGACGAAAACAAATCTGAAAAACGGGACGATAGAGCTTGTAAGGACATATGAAAATTCAGACGCGCAGAGAGATTTTACCGTAGAATGGAACAGCGGATTTGATTTTGCCGAATATACGCAGGAACCCGATATAGATACACCGGCGGTATTTACGGACGAAAACGGTATTTCCGGGTACAGCGGACAATGGTGTTTCGTTGTACAAGACAAGGCCGGACAGGAAATATGGTACAATACGGCAGGGTTTATCTGGAACGGCGAGAAGCAGATATTCGAGGCGCCCGAAAGCAGACCGGAAGGCGAAAGCGACAGCGAATGGACGCTTAAAGATACGGAAGACAATTACATAGCCTTAATAAAAAACGGAAAACTGACGCAGATAAAAAACGATGTAACGGTAAAAGCCTTATACACAAAAAAGACATACGAGGTTAAACTTGTCCGCCAGGACGGAGGAACGCAGAAGACGCTTATAACGTTCAAGGTAAAATACTTATCGGATTTGAATATTTATGACCAAGTAAGCTATCCTCATTCGCCCGACGTAGACGGAACGCAAGGAACAATGTTCCCTGCGGAGAATGTAACGGGATATCTGGTAAACGACGCTTCGTTTAAGAATAAATGTATGACGGACGTATATAATCCGTATTTAAGCGGAACAGACATAGAGAAACTGTTTCTCAAAGAAAATACCGATTTATCGGTAAAAGAGCAGGCCGTAAACGGCGGTTATTACGTGACAGGAGATATAGTCGGAGAAGAAACGGAAGAGGACTGGACGGTAGAGTGGTATACGACATCGGCGTTCACATCGGGAGTTATAGATTTCAAAGCAGGGGAGACGGTAGAAGTAGGGAGAGCATTGACATTATATTGTAAAGATACCGATAACCGAAAATACGAAGTACTGTTTTTCTACGGATATGATTTTAACAGCGACAGATACGAGAATGCCGCGGTAATGCCGAATCCCGGACAGGAATTCTATCAAGAAAACGAAACGGTAAATCCGCCTATAACTAATGAGCAGATAACATGCGAAGTGAACGGAGTAACGGTACCGTATGTATTTTCCGGTTGGTATGACGTTCCTTACAGTTTGTACCTTAAAACGGGATACAGAGGCAAAGAGATTACGACATACAGCGGAAGAGAATCATCTGTATATTATTATGCCCATTACGAATGCAATAAGACCGTTACCGTAAGGATATACGATAAAACGCAAAGTACGGCGTATATAGGTAACACTGCAATAAACGAGCAGGGATTCAGTTATGAAGAATGTCTGGTGGCGGATGATACGATTATTTATACATTGCCCGTCGGAACGGTTTTCGATTTATCGCTTGTATATAAAGGACAAAGCGACGGAACGCAATATAAAACGAGCGGACAGACATTTTATGATAATGCAAAATCTAATGCGTTTTACGAAGATTATTATAACGGAACTTTGAAAACATATCTTGAAGGAAAGTTCGGGATAAATGACGCGTTGACGAATATAGTAAAAATAAAAGCCGTAATAGACGCGTTTGTGGCGGATTACAATACCGCGCTCGGAAAGGTTTACGGTCACGGTTACGAGGGATACAGCACGGGAGTCGGCGGGGAATACGAATATTATCTGACGATATTCGATAATGTTTCTTACGAAAACAAAATAACGGATTTTGTCAGCGAATACGGGAACCTTGCCGCAAGAGGAAATAGTATAGTAACGGCGCTTGACGAAGCCGGATACTCCGATTCTTTGATGAGTAAGCTGGGTAATATAGAAGAATTTATAGAATACTATGCGGATTTATTGGCGACGTTATATTCCAAAGGATATCAGGATAAACATACGGCGTTTAACGGAATAAATCATGCAAATACCTTTGACTTTGCGGGATATGCAGATAACGCTTCCAATTATGTAAGGCTTTTAACCGTAAGTAATATTTTACAAGAATATATGGATTTTCTGAAAGATTATGAAAGTTATACGGAAAAAAAAGTAACGCCTTTATATGAAAATTCATTAAGCGATTTGAATAAGGCATACGGATATGACGGAATTGTAGACGTAAAATACGCGTTCAGCGGCTGGTTTGAAGATAAAGATTACACATTGACATATCGGACGGAGTTTTCTCCGCTCAGGATAGTTCTGGAAACAGACATAAGATTATATGCAAAATGGACTGACCTGACAAGAGGAACAGAGGGTTTGGTTTACGAAGAAGTAGAAGCTGAAGATGCGTACGGAAACAGTTTTAACGCTTATGTTTTGATAGATTTTACAAACAGAGAAGAATATGAAGAATATAATAATCCGGACAACGGATATACGGGAGCCAATAAGGAATATTATTATATAACAACAAACGATACGGGAGATATTCCGGAAAAAATCGTAACTGAAGAAATCGACCTGCAAATACCCGGTGCTATAAGCAAATATCTTGATAAAACAAGTGAAGCTGCGGGGAAAAAAGATACCTGGAACGTAGACTATAAAAATTATTATATAATAAACAAAGGTGCGTACGTTCAGGCAACGGCGACATATGACGAGAATATAAAATATTATAAAAAAGAAGATTATCCGGTAATAGGAATAAAGAAAGGCGCGTTGGACAGATATGCGGTATATATAACAAAAGTAACCGTTCCGTTAAATCTGTATTTCCTGGAAGAAGGCGCGTTCAGAAATTGCAACATTGTATCATTTGAAAAGATAAAGAAGAAAGAGGGCGAAATAGAATTCAGTTATGTAATAATAGATAATAACAGAGCGATATATCAGAACGATGCGAGCGGACTGGTATCGGCGGAAGGAAAAGGAAGCGGAACGTCGTATGACGTAAGCGGCTCAAAAACAATAATCTCTTACGCTGTCGACGATGCGGGATACGAAACGTACGAACTGATGCCCGGAACGGAAAAAATAGGAGCGTATGCGTTTGCAAACGCAATATACCTTACTTCTGTTACAGGAACAGCCGACTTGAAAGCAATCAACGGATACGCATTCAGAAATGCGGCGAAATTAAGTACAATCGGAACGGTAAGCGGAACGGTGACGATTGAAAACGGATTGGAATATATAGGAGAGGGAAGTTTTTCTCAGTGCGGGAAAATAGATTCCGTGACGGTAACAGGCGGAGCGAATTTAAGTTTTGTCGGCAGGAATGCATTTGAGAGGACAAATTGGTATGAAAGTAAAAGAGGCGTAATTACATTGAGATTTATCGATTCGGCAGGCAATGAAAGCGGAATAATACTCGGATATTACAAAGGTTCACGCGAAACCGATTACGATAAGACAAAGAAATACGATATTGACGGGAACGAATCGGAAGACGGAATTTACTACGCGATTATAAATGACGGAACAAAAATTCTTATGTCCGAAAGCGGAAAAATTGTGAACGTAATAGTGGAGTTTGACGTAAGGATGATTTCCGACTATGCTTTTGACGGATTGGATGCATCGAAATACACGTTTAACGGAGTTAAAGAGATAGGCGACAGAGCTTTTTCGGGACATCCGGGTCTTACCGAAATAGTATTCAACAATTCGTTTAACGGAGAGGGAACCGATTTAGGTAATGAAGTATTCTACGGAAAGGGAACCCCGATAACGATTACGTTTGCTACGGAAGAAATAAAGACGGCCGTAATTTCAGGACAGAACTGGGATTTATACGAAGGAATACTTGATTATTGATTAGGAGAAAGAAAAATATGGAAAAAATACTTACGATACAGGATATATCCTGTGTAGGGCAATGCTCGTTAACGGTAGCATTGCCCGTTATTTCGGCGTTCGGTATAGAAACGTGCATATTGCCAAGCGCGGTATTAAGTACGCATACAGGAGGATTTAAAGGTTATACTTTTCGTGACCTTACTGACGATTTTCCGTCAGTTATAGGGCATTGGAAAAAAGAAGGAATAAGGTTTGACGGATTCTATACCGGATATATAGGAAACCCGAAACAAATAGATTATATATTGCAGATTTTCGATGAGCTTTCAAAAGACGGCGCAAAAACAACGGTTGACCCCGCTATGGCGGATTACGGTAAACTGTATAGCGGATTCGACGAAAATTTTGTTGAAGAAATGAAACGGTTGATAGCAAAAGCCGATTATGCTTTGCCTAATATAACAGAGAGTGCATTTCTTACCGGCACGGAGTACCGTGAAACTCATCATACGAAAGAATATATCGAAAAACTCTGCGTCGGAATAAAGGAACTCGGAGCAAAAAATGTAGTGCTGAAAGGAGTAAACTTCAAGGACGGAGAAATAGGCGTAGCGACATATGACGGAAATGAACTGAGTTTTCATACACACGAAAGAATAGATAAGAATATGCACGGAACGGGAGACGTATACGCTTCGTGTTTCGTAGGAGCTACGGCAAACGGCGCAGAACTGAAAGAAGCGTCGGCTGTTGCGGCAAATCTTACGTTATCGGCAATAAGGAAAACGTTGCCCGATAAAAATCATTGGTACGGTGTTAAATTTGAAAAAATAATTCCCGAAATAGTGGAATTTACGGAAAATCGTAAAAGATAAATTATATAATTTTTCGAAATAGGGATATATAAAAAAGGGAAACATAAGTTTCCTTTTTTTTTGCTGATTAGAAGTAGAAATTAAGAATCAGAACAAATCAGGTCTGCCGGTAGGCTTATTTTTCTTATGACTGCCGCCGCGTTTAAGAACGAAACCGAGAATTACTATAAGAACGGCAATAAGGAGTGCACCGCCCCCGACGGCAAGCCCGATTATTGCTTTATCGCTGAGAGGAGATTCGGCAGGCGGATTTTCGTTTCCGCTTGACGAACTGATTTCCGTCCACTTGGCGTAAAGGGTAAGATTACTGTCAGCAGAGAGAATAGTATCAACAGGTTCGCCCGAAAAATCGGAAGAAAGATACCATCCGCCAAACGAATAACCGTCACGGTAAGGAACGGAAAGAGGCGTACCGGGAAGATATGAACTCAGTAATTCTTTATTATTATCGTCAGTTACAAGAGAAATCGTAAAGATGTTCCATATGAAAGACAAATCGTCGGTTTTTCCGTTATCCCAAACATAGTTATTTTTATCGATAAGGGAAACGGAGATAGTATAAGTTCCTGCGGAGGTCTGAGTATTCCCGGATACGGAATAAGCGGAATTCAAAGGAATTGAAGCCGTTTGCGGAAGTCCTGTATAAAAAACGTTTTGAGGAGAGGAAGGAACGTTTACGATGTCGGGAGAAATAGTCCAGATAAGCGTAATATTTTCCGTTGTTCCGTCTGCCCATAACGTATTTTTTTTGTCGGAAAGAGAAATTGTTGCCGTATAACTGCCCGCGTTTACGGCTTTATTGCCCGTGACGATACAATATTTACTGTCGGCAGAAATCAAAGCGGTTTGTTCCTTACCGGTATAACCTGCGGTGCCGGCAACCGAGGGCAATTTTATTGAAAGAGGCGAGATACGCCAGTCTATTTCATAAGGAATTACGGTATCGTCAGACCAGATATAATTTGTTTGGTCGGGGAGAGAGACCGTAGCGGTGTAATATCCTGCGTTTACGGCTCTTGACGTACCCGATATGACGTAATTTTGCGATGAAGAATTAAGCCCGATTGAAAAAGCCTGACCGTTATAAACGAAAGAGGTGGTAACAACGGGTTTAGTAACCACAACTTTGTTCACAGTATAGTTAAGGGTAACCGTATCAGATGTTCCGTTATCCCAAACATAGTTAACCGTATCGATAAGGTCGGCATAAATAACATAATCGGAAGCGTTTGTCCATTCAAGGTCGCCGCTGAAAGAGCAAGCGCTGTTTTCCGTTAAGGAAACGGTATGAGATTGCCCGTCGTAAGTGAAAGGCAGATTATATATTTCGGGAACGGGAACGGAACAGGGACTGATTTTCCAATTGATTTTCAGAGGAAGAGAGTTATCGGTTTCAATCCAATAATAATTGGAACTTACAAGAGTAACGGTCAGTGTATAGCTGCCGGCGTTCATCGCGGAAGTATCGCCGCTTATCGTAAAGAAATCGTTTGTCGAGTTATAGTCGTTTCTTAAAACGGGTTCGATGTTTTCTCCGGAATAAACGAACGACGATTTTTCAAGGAAAGGCGAATACTTCTTTATCGGAGAAATAACCCATTCAATGTCTGCAAAAGTGAGATTATCGTTGTCAAAACGATAATTCCCTGTTGCGGACGGAAGCAATGAAACGCGTGAAACGTAGGTACCCGCGTCTGTTTTAACGTTGTCGGCAAGAGTCATTAAATCGGAATCAAACCCGTCGGGAATAAAAGTTTTAGGGTTTCCGTTATAAACAAAAGACAAGGCGGCAACGGGGACGGGAAGGATAATTTTTTCAACCGTTACGGGAATTTGTTCCGATAAAGGAGAATTTTCCGAGTAGTAAATAATTTGAAAATAAGTATTTCCGGCATTAAAGCTATCGTTTCCGTCAGGATAAAGAATATTATATCCGTTACTTCCGTAAGAAAGGACGGTTTCTGTTCCGTCGGTAAGTAAAAGGACAACTTCGAGATTCGATATATCGACTTCTTCAAAAGCGATAAAAGAAGTTTTGCCGCTGTATTGTATGCGTAATCCGCTAGCCGTGACGTCTTCTTTTATAAATTGGAAATAGCCTTCCGACGTAGTATAGTTTTTCAAATCTGAAGGAGTAAAGATATATCCGAATGAAACCGTGCCGTCGTCGGAAACGGAATATTTTGACCAATCGATTTTTTTGTCGGGAGTTAAGAAAACGTCTTTCCATTTAATTTCTCCCCGAATATCGCTTTCGTAAGAGATTGAAGGTAAAGCAGACGCCGAGGAATAAATAACCGAAGACGACGTTTTAACTTCAAAAATAGGGTTGGCTCTTGAAATCGTTACGGATAAATGTTTTTCGGTAATAAGTGAAGCAGTATTGTCGGGGAGGGTATAATTGAAAGAATCAACCGCAGCCGAAGAAACGGACACATACTGCGTAGAAGCGTCGGGAGAAGGTACTGTCGCGGTAAAAATAAGAGAAAGAGAATCACCCGGGACAATACCGGAAATAAATCCGTCTTCTGCAATCAATTCAACGACCGTCGTACCGTCGTAAGGCCTGTTTTGCGCGTAGATATAATCGGTATCAACAGTCAGTTCTTTTGGAAGTAAATTAAATTTGAAAACGTATTCACCCGTTCCGTTGTCAAAAACATAATTCAGTCCCGACAAAACGAATTTTACCGTAACGGATGAAGCGGTTTCAACATCGGGTGAATTTATGAAAGCGGAATAAACGGTTAAAGACGGAACGGCGACGGAGTCGGAACGTACAGTATAATTTTCCCGTCCGACAGCGGAAGTGTAGTCAGTTCCGCCTTTGTATGTCGAAGATATTATGCCGTTTTGTTCAGCCCAAACCGTAGCTTTTTCGATTGTACCGTTTAATATTACTGTGTTGACGTTATTGTTAAAAATAAAGTTGTTATTTGACAGTGAGAAAGAAACCGTTAAAGTAACGTCTCCCGAATTAGCGGAAGAAGAAGTAACGCTTTCAACCGTAACGGGAGATATGCCCGTGTAATTATCGGAATAAATAACGGAAAAATGTTCTTCGGTTACCGAATTTATTTCAAATTCAGTTGTAGAATCGTAAACTTTCGATATTTCGGGATAATCGTTTTTCGCGCTTAGGGTAACTTTTATCGGATTGATTGTGATTGAAGAAGTTAAAAATTTATCGTTGTGGTTATCGGCTGTAATACGTATGTATATTGTGGTTTCACTTATTACCGAAGTAAAAACAGGATTTTCGGAAGAGAAGACGGAATTATCGAGAGAATATGCCAATTCGTAGTCGCAATTACCGACCGTGGTAACGGATACTTTCACCCAATGAGCATTTCCGTCGTACGCTCCGTTAAAGCCCGTTACGGTTACGTTTTTTTTGGGAATATCGGCTTTATTGACTGTTAATTCGCATGGAACGGTGTTGAAGATATAATCCGTGTGTGAAATATCGGCGTCAATAACGTATGTTCCCGCATTGAAGATTTCCGTCTTTTCGCCGTTAAAGTAAACGACGTATTTTAAAAATTTTTCGATTTCTTCTTTATCAGATTGAATTATTCCGTCGCAAGTATACGAATAATCGGGGTTCAAGACAGAACCGTTGAAGGTTATTTCGTTATTTCCGTTAATCGTTGCAGACACCGAAAGTTCCAAAGTTAAAGGCGTTACCGATATGTTTATAACGTCTGAATCAACGTATACGGAAGAAGAAACAAGGTTAAGGCTTTCGTCTAAACCGGTGACAGTTATCCTGCAAAAATATTCACCGCTTTTGTTGACGTGGGTAAGCGATAAGGTTTCGTTCTCGGAAACAGGCGTTTCGTTTTTATACCATTGATAAGTAAAATTGCGATTAAATTCGTCGGTATACGCAGCCGTCGCAACCGTCTGTTCGGAACCGTTGTACACGTAAGTGAGTTCGGAATCGATGTTGATATTTGATTTTGACGGCGGAACGGCAGAATAGTATGTTTTAATATCGGTGTCGGAACCGATTTGAACAACAGTTCCGCTTTCCGCTTTGGTTTTGCCGTTTATAAGGAAATAAGCAAAATCGTAACCGTCTTTTTGTAAAGGCTCGGGTAACGTAAAAGATTTATCGGAAGCGGCTTTGTTTACGAGAAAAACAAGTTCCCCGTCCAATGTTACGGACAGGACTTCAACTTCCTGTTTGTAACTCTGAATAGGCGAAGGATAATAAAAATCCGAACCGTCGGTCGGGGAAGAATGCCACGAAGTAAAGCTCGTATTTTCTCCCGTTTCAAGAGTAATTAAACCGAAAGTATCGGTAGTGCATTCTATTAAATCGTCGGAAATAATATCGACGGGATAAAGACAGTCTGAAATAATCGGAGGCGTTTCAGATAAAGAACCGAAGAGTTTGCAGGAAGTCCCCATGCAGTTATATACAGAAACATTTTCCGAGGAAACCGCGCCGAAAATACTTCCTTTATTGCCGGATTGAGAAGTTAAAGATGCGGAAGAGAAGATATCTTTTACCGTTCCGCTTGAAATTTCAGCCGCAATTCCGCCGGAAATATGCGATGACGAAACAGAAACGCCGTCAAGAACCACGCAAGAGAAGAAAGAATCGGTTTTCGGAGAATTGCAAAAAGGAGCAGCCTCATTTGTAATATCGTAATCTAAAACTTCACCGATTTCAAAGTAATAAGTTTTATTGCCCGAATATCCCGCCATACCGCCCGCGTAAGCGTTACCCGACGATGAAGAAGCGGAAATGTTTGCCGAGACTACGGCGCAATTATTTACGGAAGAAGAAAGCGTTCTTCCTGCGATTGCACCGGCGTAGGAGGAAGAAGACACGGTTGCGTTTTCAATTACCAGATTTTTAATTTCTGCATTTACCGTATACCCGAAAAGTCCTGCGTCTGTGTCGGCACTAACCGTAAGATTAGTGATTTTATTGCCTGCACCGTCGAAAACGCCGTAAAAAGCGGTTTCCAGTTCATAATAGGCATAAAAAGAGGTAATTTCTGAATATTCCAAGCCGCTACAAGAAATATATTCGCCGTTTTCTTTTTTCGTATGGAAGTAATTGCTGTAAGTTTCCCAATAAGCTGAAATCAACGGATATTTAGAAAGAACATCCGTAACCTCTGCGTAATAACCGAGATTGTCAGAAACACCTTCTTTTCCGATAGGATTAAACTTTTTGTCGTCCGACATATCGATATCCGACATATCGATATCATTACCGAGCTTATAATATAAAGCCGAGTACATTGTCCCGTCTGTACGTTTTATTCCGTTATTGACAAGGTCTGAAAGTTCAATAAGGTCGTAGGATTCTTTTATTATATACGGGTCATCTACGGTACCGCTTCCGCTGAAAGGAGCGTCTTCCGCGTAAACCGTTTGTATGCGAACATAGGGTTGCGTGTTCAGCGAAAAAAGCAAAATAACCGCGATGAAAAAAACCGCTGAAATTAAAAGGGCATATAGAAAATAATTACTCGTATAAATAATTTTTTTCATATATAAATTATACAATACGCTTAAAAGTTCGTCAACGGTGAGTATTAAGACACGTTTAATGTAAAATGCCTTTACCAGAGATTTTCAACATATTCGCAAAAAGCGTACATATTGCGGATAGTAAGAACGGTCCCGTCATCTAGAGTGACCGTACCGTTGAAATAGCCGTGGACCTGATGAGATTTCATTCCCAGAAGACCGAAAAAAAGCGCGCCCGTTTCGTTATCGAAGAACGGAGTCATCGTAAGATTGAATCTGCCGTCGTCCGATATAAAAGTCCATGGTTTCATAAAGCCTTGAATGTAAGGAGGAGAGGAAACGTCCACCGCGCCTATTTTATGGGCTTTTCCGTCGTAGAACAAACACGTTTCCGTCGCTTGTGAATCGTCACCTATACCCCAGGTTATTTCAAATCCGAACAGCTTTCCGTTAATAATTTTTGAACCGTTACCCCAGTACCAGAAGTTTTTATGAGGCCATACTCCGCGTCCCCAATCGAGTACGCAAAAAGTTTCGACAGGATTGAAATCGTATCTGAAATCACCTGTTCTGAAAAATCCTTCAGTTTGCATACAGTTGATTTTAGTAGTCAGAAAAAAGCGTTTAGGCAACCTGAATGGCGTTATAACTGTAATTGATTCGTGATTGGGTAAATGCTTTGCGCGGAGTTTTACTTCAATCGGAGTTCGCCCCTTTTTGCTTATAAAGGTTATGTCTCTGAAATCTTTTTGAACGTTGAATTCGAGATAAGTATTTCCTTTTTTGAACTTAAAACAAGAAGGACTTTCCGCATTGACGGAAGAAAGCGCGAATTTTTTGCCGGGTAAAAGTTTTAGCGACAATAAATCGCGTCTGTCACCCGAGCGCAGGTTAAGAATGGAGCAGGTTGCAAAAGCGGCAACGGAAATGTTTGCGAAATTGATTTGGATAAGCCAATTCCCGTCGGATATCTGATAAAAATCCCACTCTTTTTTGCGCGGTCGCAGGAAAACGGGGATAAAATTTTTATTGTAATCCGCTAAACAATGCCTGCACCAGCCGACGGCGTTAAGATTTCCGTCGGGAAGAAGAAGGGGCGTTCTCTCTGTTATTTCTGTTTGTTTACTCATAAATAATTCCTCGTAAGCTTTATAACTTCGATTATAAAACCGCAAAAAATATTTTTCAAGACCTAAACGGATTTTACTTTTAATAATCACTCTTTACAAAAAGGGAAAATGATTGTAGTATAAATATCAGAAACAAACGGTTCAGAATAAAAAATAAATTAGGACGGCAAGGAGGGCAAGGTGAAAAGAAAAATAATAGCGGTAATATGTTTAATCGTAACCGTTATAATGACCTTAACGATTGCGGCGTGCGAGGAAAAAGGAACAGAACGCGATAATTCTTCGATAAAAATAACGGTACTGGGAGATTCGATAGCCGAGGGAATATTGGGACCTACGCCTATTATCGAAAGAGACAGCTATACGTATATAAGCGTTGTAGGGCAGATAAACGGATTTACATACCGCAACCGAGCGGTAAGCGGACATAAGACGGGACAGATGCTTGAATATATTTCAAGCGAAAAAGACGAAACGGCATATGCCGCGATAACGACTATAACGGAATCGGACGTTATAGTAGTTTCGATATTGGGAAACGATTTGTTACAGGTAGGATTCAGTAAATACATAATGGCGGCAATGGAAACGCCTGCCGATTTTACCGAAGTAGACGAACTTTTATCCGTATCTTACGGCAATATCGAGAAGATAGTTGCGAGGCTGAAAGAACTGAATCCGAAAGCCGAACTTATATTCCAAACGGTATACAATCCGATGTATCCAGGTTCAACGACAATGGGAACAAAAGACAAGCAGGCATTGCAGGAAAAATATCCCGAAGTCAAGGAAGAAGACTTTTACAATATAGCGGGGTTACTTATAAACAGGCTTAACGGAGTGCTTTACGATTACCTTAAATATCATCCGGGAGATTTTACGATATTGGACGTAAACGGAAAATTTGACGCGTTATACAGAGCGGATACGGCAAGGCTTGACAGACTGATATATGAAGACTGTATTCACCCGAGTAACGAAGGACACGCGGTTATAGCGTGCTTATTACAGGAAAAACTCGAAGATTTGGGAATTGCCGACCATGACTATGCGATAGCGAATTATAAAGAATTGAGGAAAGAACAGCTTGAAAGACTGTACAGCGACACTTCGGTAGATATCAAAGCGGTTAAAAAGGCAATAGACAATGCGTCCACATACGATAAAATCAACGAAGCGTATTTTGACGCGACGAACGGTATTATTCCGAATTATTGATAAGAGGAGGAAGCGGTTATGAAAAATAGCGGTAAAACGAAGAAAATTTTAACGATAATGCTGATATTCGCGTTTTGTTTTGTATTGATTGGTATATTTGCCGGATGTAAAGACAACGAGGAAACGGACGACGGAAAAGTCTATATGGAGAAAGATACTATTTATCTTATAGAAGAAATAAATCTGTTCGGAAAAGATTTCGCCGGTTTTGCGGAAGATGAAAAATCATATATAAAATTGACAAAACAAGGAGAAATGGAAGTAAGACTAACGCCGAACGCAGTGGCAATCTCAACGGTGAATATAGCTTTGGCAGGGATGAGCTCTGAAATAGACGTAAGCGGCTTCGAAATATATCTTAAAGGATTATTCCCGACGGAAAGTTTTGAGGATATGAAAAAAACCGTTGAAAGATTGGAAAAAGATATGGGAATATATGTGGAAGGATTGGATTATGAAAGCACGATGGTAAAAAATCTTTTCCAATCGCTGAAAGAAAGCGGAAAGATACCGAAAGGAACGATTTTGCCTGAAAAAATTGCCTTCTCGGTAAAAGGAAAGTACGAATTAAAAACGATACAATCAAAAACTCAGGAAGAACCGTTAAGGGCGGTATATTTCGGAGATTATAACGAATTAGGCGACCCTTACATAATTCTGACGCAGTATACAGACGAAGAAGGTAACGAGTTAATAAAGATAAGGAACGAAATACTGAATTTAACAATTACGGCAAGAGAAAAACAGCAGGAAAATACGACGGAACAAAATAAATGAGATAAAAGGTTTAATAAAAAGCGCCTGTCTTTTATTGACAGGCGCTTTTTCTAAAATCAGATATTATTTTTCTACTCTTATAATAGCGTCAACGCTATTAAGGCAAGGCAATTTATTTATCGAGGAAATAGCGGAATTAAGATTATTTTCCGGAGTTTCGTGCGTAAGGAAAATAATGGTTGCGCCTCCGTCGCAGCCGATTTGCTGCATCATATCGATGCTGACGTTGTGTTTAGCGAAAGCCGCGGCTATTTTAGCAAGAACACCCGTTTCGTCCTTAACGTTCATCCTGATGTAATAATGGCACAGGAAATTTTTGTTGAAATCGGAAGATTTAACGGAATCAACGTTACGGAAAGAAGTGTATTGGTGACGTGTTTGTTTAGCTGCGAAAACGATATCGCTTACGATAGCGCTTCCTGTAGGCAACGCGCCCGCACCTCTGCCGTAAAGCATAATATCTCCGACGTTGTCGCCTTGAATAAATACCGCGTTAAAACTGCCTTTTACCGAGGCGAGAGGATGGTCGGAAGGAATAAACGCAGGATGAACGCGGGCTTCGATTTTTCCGTTATTCTGTTTTGCGATAGCGAGTAATTTAAGAGTATAGCCGAATTTTTTACCGAATTCGATATCTAATTTATTTATATTTGAGATACCTTCGCGGTAAATCTGAGAAATCGGTACTTTTTTATGAAAAGCAAGACTTGAAAGTATGCTGAGTTTGTACATACTGTCGAATCCGTCGACGTCAGCGGTCGGGTTTGCCTCGGCGTAACCGAGGCGCTGAGCTTCTTTTAGAACGTCGGAATAATCCAGTCCCTCGTCGGACATTTCAGAAAGAATATAATTGGTAGTGCCGTTTACGATACCTTTAAGCGAAAGGATATTGTTGCCTTGCATGCTTTGGGTAAGAGTTCTTATAATAGGAACGCCGCCTACGCAGCTTGCTTCGAAGTATAATCCCGCTTTACCTTTTTTAGCCGCGGCTTCGAGTTCGGGCCAGTATTTGGAAAAAAGCTCTTTATTGGCAGTGACGATACTTTTTCCCGCGAGCAGGCATTTAATGAGAAAAGTGCGCGCTGGTTCAATACCGCCGAAAAACTCGGCAACTATTTGAGTATCGGGGTCGTTAATGACATCGTTGATGTTCTGACTTACAACCGATAAGTCAGCTCCGAGAGCAACGGCTTTATTGACATCCAACTCGATAATATGTCTGATATCGATTTGCACGCCGTCTCTTTCAGCGATATTTTTTCCGTTATTTACAAGAATACGGTAGGTACCTCCGCCTACCGTGCCCAGCCCGAGCAGGGCGACGCCTATTTTTTTCATAAAATTTTCTCCTTAGACAGATTGAATATTTTTGTTATAGTCGTATAAAATTTTCAAGCCTTTCAAACTTAAAGCTCTGTCAACGATATCGATAACGTTACTGTTTTGCGTGACGAGTTGGCTCATACCGCCGGTAGCGACGACTTTCGCGTTACGGAAAGGCGATTCGCTTTTGATTTTGTTAACAATATATTCCACAAGCCCCGTAAAGCCGTAAATAACGCCCGCCTGCATATTTTCCACGGTATTTTTACCGATAACCGCGGAAGGCTTGACGAGTTCGATACGCGGAAGTTTAGCGGCGGTGTTAACAAGACTTTCAGCGCTGGATTTTATTCCCGGAGCAATCATTCCGCCTCTGAAAACGCCGTTTTCGTCCACAACGCCGAAAGTGGTGCAGCTGCCGAAATCGACGATAATAACGGGACCGGAATACAACTCGTATGCGGCTACGGCATTTATAATTCTGTCGCTTCCTAGTTCGTGCGCCGTATAATCGAGAGATATTTTTCCAAGGTTAAGTTTAGGCGAAACCATAATAGGTTTCTTGTGCATATAAAAGGTGCACATATGTTCGAGAGTATAGTTTATGCTCGGAGCCACGCTTGAAAGAATGATGCCTTCGATATCGTTGAAAGTAAATCCCGCTTGACTGAGCAAGTCAAACAGAACCATACCGAATTCGTCCGCGGTACGCGAAGTATCGGTAGCGACACGCCAGGTGAAGACGTGTTTTTTTTCGTTTGAAAGACCGATTTTTATATTGGTATTGCCGACATCCATTAACAGTATCATATTGCCGTACGGTTCCTTATATAAATTATAACGGATATATTATATACTATCGGGCGCGGAATTGCAAATATTTTGTCGCAAAGGGCAGGCGTTATGCGAAAAACGGCGAAAACGGGTATTGTAAATATAAAGTAAATGTGTTATAATTATAAAAAAAGAAGAGAGGGTGTGGCTAATGTCGGAAAATTACAAGTTTATATTGGAATACAAGAACGAAAATATGGAGATTGTAACGGCCAATACGGAGGAAAATGCCGATTATTCGATTATAAAAGAGAAAAATGAGAACGGACTGAAATACATACTCAGACCGAAAAAGGAAATAGAGCTTATCAACGCATATATATGCGGAGATTACGATTATAAAGAAAGCGACAGGGTATTTGTAAACGGATATCAGTCATGGACAACGACAAGAGAATTCGGAATCAACGATATTCAGAAAGGGCTTTCCGGGATGGGAAGATTTTTTCCGGTACTTCCGTTTGTAAGAGTGTTCGGGGATTACGATTTCCAAAAATATACAGGGAAAAAGGGGAAATTTCACAGTTACTCATACACGTATATAAATTCGGAGGGGAAAGTAAAACTCTTCGGCACGTTAAACGAAAGAACGGGATATACCGTATTTCATCACGATATGAAAGAAGGTAAAATGGTCGTGCAAAAAGACGTTGAAGGGGTTACGGTAAGAAACGAATATGCGTTGTTCGAACTGTATACCTGTGAAGGAACATACGAGGAAGCGTTCGATAAATATTTTGAAGAACTGGGATTTCCGAAACCGAAAATTAATCATCTTGCAGGGTATACCAGTTGGTATAACTACTATGGAAATATAAACGAAAAGATAATACTTAGGGACCTGGAGGGGCTGTCGAAAGTCGGGAAAAGCGCGGATATATTCCAGATAGACGACGGATATCAAAGTAAAGTCGGAGATTGGGAATGTAATGAAAAGGCATTCCCCGGCGGGATGAGAAACATAGTTGAGAAAATACACTCGAAGGGATATCTGGCGGGATTATGGATGGCGCCTTTCAGCGCGGCATTCAGCTCAAAAGTGGCGAAGAGACATCCGGAATGGCTTGTAAAAGTACCCGAAAAGGATAAAACACAATTAGGAGTATTAGGTTGGGGCGGTGGCGGAACGCTTGATTTTTATATTCCCGAAGCAGCGGAACACATAAAAAAATGTTTTAACCGAGTGATAAGCGAATGGGGATTTGATATGGTAAAACTGGATTTTCTTTACAGTATATGCAGAACACCGAGATACGGAAAAAGCAGAGGGCAGATAATGTGCGAAGCAATGGATTTTTTACGTGAGTGCGTAGGAGAAAAGACGTTGATATTAGGTTGCGGAGTTCCGCTGTTTCCGGCATTCGGGAAGGTGGACGCTTGCAGAATAAGCTGCGACGTGGCAAAGAATTTCGACGTGGAGTTTCTCGAAAACAATCTGAATCTCGAGATTCCGAGCGCAAAAAATGCGATGAATAACACAATATTCAGAAGACATCTGAACGGGAGAATATTCGTAAACGACCCTGACGTGTTTTATCTGAGGGAAAACGATTTAAGCGGAAAAGACCCGTTGTTTGTCAGGAAAAGCGGTAAACTGAAATTCACGGATGCACAGAAGATGCTTCTTGCCGAAATAAACAATATGTGCGGGGACGTACTGTTTGTATCGGATAACGTAGGCGGATACGATGAAAAACAACTGAGCTATGTCAAAAAGTTTTTCAAACAGAGTGAAAGAAAAGTCACGGACGCAAAATATATCGATGAAAAAACAATAAGTATAGAGTATGAAGAAAACGATAAGAAGTACCGATTGACGTATAATACCAAAACAGGCGATACGCAACGCGAATGTTATTAGAAAGCCGGACCGCCGAAGAGGCGGTCTTTTCATAACGAAAGAGAGAAAAAGTAAAAAAGCCTAGTGAAGAAATTTTCCGAAGAAAAAAAGGAAAAGAATAACAAATGAAAAAAATCAGATTTTTCGAGAATGAAAACATATACTATGTACGTATGGAAAAATTCACAATAACATTTGGGCGTGACGAAGCGATAAGCAGATTTTTACGCGAAGCTTTTTCTGTAAACGGGAGCGAAACGACGGAAACTGTAAATGCCGGCGGAGGAACAGTCGTAAGTGTGGAAACAACCGCAGGCGTATTGAGAACGGTTCTTTCGGAAACCGTGGTAATATTTTGTAAAAACAAAGTACTATCGAAAGCCTTCCCCGAAAACAGGAAAGGCGTATTATACGGAGCGTTTATGGGCGCGTTGCTCGGACAGGAATTCGAAGACGAAAAAGAAACGGTATGTTTCAGATTGCCCGAAAGTAAGGATTTCAATATAGACGGAATATTTACGTTTTTGCTTGCCGATTTGGATTATTCGTGGCGTGCGCTCGGGGTATTGGCAAACAGGTTGTTTACGCAATGCCGGGACGAAGAAGACATATTTGCGTTAATAAAATATTTTCTGGGAGGAGAAATACTTTCCGGCAGAACTCTAGTACTGGACGACGGAATTTATTATGACGATAACAACGAAGATTTGCCGTGCGCAAGAGTTACCGGCGACTACGAAACGGATACCGCACTGAATTTATTGCTGAGAAAACCCACCGAAATAATTGTTCCGATGCCTAAAAAATACTCTAATGAATTGATAGGGATT
This sequence comes from uncultured Clostridia bacterium, assembly GCA_944372095.1. Classification (GTDB taxonomy): domain Bacteria; phylum Bacillota; class Clostridia; order Christensenellales; family DTU072; genus CAG-1782. Next base: position 20,301 of record CALVYG010000006.1, on the reverse strand, counting down.
ATAAAAAGGTTGGGGGAATGAACGTATGTATAGCCTAAAGAACATGTACAAAAGCGTTTGATAAAAAGAGGAAGGAAAAAAGGTACGGAATAAAGAAAACAACCGCATAAAAACAAAATAAGACGCAAAACGTGTTTTCCGCAATATGTTTGACAAAGCAGGGTTAATTTGTTACTATATCTTGTAAAGAAATTTATATTGGAAAGAAGTTTTAACCGAAATTCCGAAAAAATAAAAACCCGAAAAACCAAGGAGGGAGTCAATGTCAGCAGGCAAATACACGGCCAGTGACATAACAGTCCTTAAAGGACTTGAACATGTCAGAAAAAGACCCGGAATGTATATCGGAACAACCGATATAAAGGGATTGCATCATATACTGTGGGAGATAATAGACAACGGAATAGACGAAGCGGCGAACGGATATGCGAATCAGATAGACGTGACGCTTAACGAAGACGGGTCGGCGACGGTAGAAGACAACGGCAGAGGCATACCCGTGGATATGCATAAAGAGGGAGTTCCTGCGGTACAGCTGATATTTACCACGCTGAATGCAGGCGGAAAATTCAATACGGACAATTATAAATTCAGCGCGGGATTACACGGAGTGGGAGCAAGCGTTACTAACGCATTGAGCGAATGGTTAACGGTTGAGATATACCGCGATAAGAAAATATATCAGATTGATTTTTATTCTCCGAAAGACGGCGGAGAATTCAGAAGCGGACTTGTTAAAAATCCTTTGCGAGTAGTAGGAAAAACAGATAAACGCGGAACGAAAGTTACGTTTAAGCCGGATGCGGAAGTATTCGATTCGGTAGAATTCGATGCGGAAGACATCACGAATAAATTGAGAGAATACGCGTTTTTGAACAAAGGCGTAAAAATCACTTTTACCGATAACAGAAACAGAACCGAAGAAAGCGAAGGAATAAGAACGGAGTTCAGATATGAAAACGGTTTGATAGATTTTGTGACGTACCTGAACGACGGAGCGGAAGGCGTTAACAAAATGATATATTTCGAAGGCGAAGGCAGCGGAGTAAGAGTAAAACTTGCCATACAGCACAATTCGGGAATTTACGAAAAGTTATACAGTTATGTAAACGGAGTGAGGACTACGGAAGGGGGAACGCATGTAACGGGATTCAGGACAGCGTTTACGCGTTGTATGAACGACTATGCCAAAAGCAATAATCTTCTGAAAAACAAGGATTGTAAGCTTGAAGGAGACGATTTCAAAGAAGGATTGACGGCAGTATTGCTCGTACAGATGAACGAACCGCAATTTGAAGGGCAGACCAAAGCAAAACTCGGAAATCAGGAAATAAAGAGCATAGTAGACGGAATAGTCAGCGAAAAGCTGTCGGCATTTTTCTCACTGTCGAAAAACAAATCGACCGGTGATTATATAATAAAAAAAGCGATAGAAGTTGCGTCAATAAGAGAAGCGTCAAAGAAAGCAGCGCAGATAGAAAGACAAAAGAACACAATAAGCGGAACGGCATTGATAGGAAAATATGCATCGTGTACGGGGAAAGACGTAACGGTAAACGAACTGTTTATAGTAGAAGGAGACAGCGCAGGAGGAAGCGCAAAACAGGGGCGCGACAGAAAAACGCAGGCGGTACTGCCTTTGAGAGGAAAGCCGTTAAACGTTTTGAAAGTAAAGAAAGAAAAAATATATCAAAACGAAGAAATACGTACAATAATAGCCGCGCTGGGAACGGGAATAGGGTCAAATTTCAAGATAGAGGATTTGAAATTCAATAAGATAATAATATTATCCGACGCGGACTATGACGGATATCACATAAGAACGCTGTTATTATCGTTTTTTTACAGACTTATGCCTGAACTGATAAGGGAAGGTAAAGTGTTTGTAGGAATGCCGCCGTTATATAAAGTTGAAAAGAAAGGTAAAATCGCATACGCATACGACGATGAAGAACTCGATAAAGTAGTCGAAGAAATGAAAGGCGTATCGGGAGAAATGAGGATTCAGAGATATAAAGGTCTCGGGGAAATGAATAAGGACCAATTATGGGAAACCACGCTTAATCCGCGGACAAGAGTGCTTACGAGAGTAACGATAGCAGACGCAATGGAAGCGGACGAAATAATAGATACATTGATGACGGAGGGAGCGGAAAAGAGAAAAGAATATATATTCCGATATGCAAAATTCAACAGGGTAGACGCTTTCGCGATGAAATACGGAGGTAAAGACTGATGGGAGCAAGAAAAAAAGGTCAGGAACTGTCAGCGGAAAATAGTTTCGAGGAGAAAATAATAGAACAACCGCTTGAAAAAGCGATACACGATTACATGATGCCGTATGCGGAAAGCGTAATATTAGACAGAGCGTTACCGCGAGTGGAAGACGGATTGAAACCCGTTCAGAGAAGAATATTGTACACAATGAACGAACTGAATATGAAACCCGACGGACCGTATAAAAAATCTGCGCGTGTAGTCGGTGATTGTTTAGGTAAATATCATCCGCACGGTGACAGTTCGGTGTATGACGCAATGGTAAAAATGGCGCAGGACTTCAATATGCGCAATATACTTGTGGACGGGAACGGAAATTTCGGTTCTATAGACGGCGACAGCGCTGCGGCAATGAGATATACGGAAGTAAAACTTGCGCCGCTTGCGTGTGAATTATTGAGAGATTTGGACAAAGATACCGTAAAATGGAATAAAAACTTTGACGACAGTCTGAAAGAACCGGACGTATTACCCGGAAGATTTCCGAACTTACTAGTAAACGGAAGTGCGGGAATAGCAATAGGGCTTGCGACCAAGATACCGCCGCATAATCTTACGGAAGTGATTGACGGAACGGTGGCGGTAATAGACAATCCCAAAATAACGATAGAGGAGCTGTTGGGAATAATAAAGGGTCCCGATTTTCCGACGGGGGGATTCATTACGGAGGGAGACAGTTTTGCCGAAATATATTCAACGGGAAAAGGTAAAATCGTAATGCGCGCAAAGGTGGATATAGAAAACGAAGCAAGCGGCAGACAAAACATAGTGATACACGAAATTCCGTACAATGTGAATAAAAGTACTTTACAGATAAGGATAAAGGAATTACGAGACGAACTGGCGGAAAAGAACGGAAAAAACAACATACTCGGTGGAATACAGGAAATAGTAGACGAATCGGACAGAAACGGAATAAGAGTGGCTATAAAGCTGAAAAAAGGCGACGATGCAACGAAAGTTTTGGACTATTTATACCAAAAGACCGATTTGCAATGCAATTTTAACGTAAATATGATTGCGATAGCCGACGGAAGACCGCAACAGCTCGGACTGATACAAATACTGAAATATTATATAGCGCATCAAAGAGAAGTAATATTAAGAAGAAGTCAGTTCGATTTGAACAACGCAAAGAAAAGAGAACATATATTGGACGGATTTGCAAAAATATTGCCTGATATAGATAACGTAGTGGCAATAATAAAAACAAGTAATTCACGTTCGGAAGCAAGGGACAGATTAAGACAGACTTACGATTTAAGCGAAAAACAGGCAGACGCGATATTGGATTTAAGATTGGTTAACTTGACAAAACTCGAAGTAGGCAAGATAGAAAAAGAGCTTGCGGACATAAAGAAACTGATAGCAAAGCTGACAAAGATAGTAAATTCAAAAGCGGAACAATTAGCGGTAGTCAGAGAGGAATTACTGGAAATAAGGAATAAATATCGCACCAAAAGGCTTACAACGATAGTTAAATCGCTCGATGAAATAGAACATAAACCTTATGAAGCGGGTAAGACGGCGACGAAACGCGGATTTGTGCTGTGCGGAGCGGACGGAACGATTAGATTTGCCGGGAAGGTGGAATATCTTAATTCCGGAAGCAGGACAAAACCTGCGGACAAAAACGACGTGGTGAAAGACCAGGTATACGCAGACGGAACAAGCGTAATTTACGCGTTTACCGATAAAGGGAATTGCGTAAGAGTAAATCCTGACGATATAGCGGACGGAAGAAGCGGAAAAGGAACGGAAGTTTTTGAAATTGCCAAAGAAGCGGCAATGGGCGAAAGATGTATAAGGCTTATGACATTTTCAGAAAACGATATGGATAAGGAGCTATACTTCTTTACGCGTAACGGAATGGTGAAAAAGAGTTACGTAAGAGAATATGTGGTAAATAAGAACTTTTACCAGGGAATGATAATCAAAGATGACGACGAAGTAATAAATGTCGAAATCAGACAGGAAGATACGAGCATATTTATGATAAGCGACGACGGATTCTGCGTAAATATACCGCACGAAGAATTTAACGTAACGGGAAGAAAATCGGGAGGAGTAATAGGAATGAACCTCAACGATAAGGCAACCGTAATATTTGCCGGACAGTTGGAACAAGACCCGATAGATAAAGTTGCGGCAGGGGAAATACTGTTTATAACAAAGACCGGATATGCAAAAAGAGTCTATGCAATGAATATAGAAAGCATGAAGCGCGCAAGAAAGGGAGATAATCAGATTGACGTAAAACGCGGAGATATTCTGTATGCGGGAGTTGTTACGAACGCTTATGACATTGCAATAATCCACCGTGACGGAAAAGTAGATATTGTAAATACGGAGGACGTACAGATATCGCGCGTAGCGAGGAGTAAGGGTAAGCCTTGTCCTGCCGCGGAAGACGGGGTATATGCATTAAAGCATTGCGGAAATCTGTAAATGTGGGAAAAGTGAAGAACAGAAGAAACGGTTTAATGAAAAGCAAAAGTTTTTTTGTAATGATAATGGCAATAGCTTTAATATTGTCAGGGATTACGATTTTTTTCGGATGCACGGATAAAGAAGAATTCCCCAAAACCGAAGCAATAGACGGACTGAAAGAAATTACGGAAAAAGGTATTTTATATTTTGAATGGCTTGGCGAATATGATGCGAAAAAGCCTGTTTTAATAGTTTTTCACGGAGAAACGGAAGACGGAGAAGATTTTACGATAAATCTGAACGCAAGCGCTTACGGAGAAGAAGTTACGTATCTGTCCGAGAATATCAATGCCGAAACGATAGGTCTTAAAGGCAACGGACTGAAAAAGACGGAAGACGGAAAGTACTATGATACCGAAACTTATTGGCTTGACACTGCGGAATTCAACGTTGCAATAATTCACGCTGAAAAGTTTTTCAACGAAAGCTCAGAAAACATAATAACAAAAATATATACTAGTTATAAAAGCAGATATATCGATAACGGCAAAACTACCGATTGTAATTTCGGATATTCGATGACAGAAATAATTTCGGTTCTTTATAAAGAAGAAATGGATAAAAAGAAGTACGGGAATGAAGAAATAAGATTTGTCGGATACGGAACGGGTGCCAATCTGGCATTATCGTGCGCTTACTATTTATATGATGCAGATGAAAAATTTGACGGGAAATATTATCTTCCGTCAAGAGTGACAATGTGCGACCCGTATTTAAGCGGAGAAAATGCGGGTTTTTCGGAAGTGAGTTTTTCCGACAGATTTTCAGGGGAAAAGGGAACGGTATCGATAGTTGCGGAAATGTCCGAAAAATTATCTGAGAGAATATCCGTGATTGAGCTTGTGGAAAGCGAAGAAGTAAACGGAGAAAAGGTAGAAAGAGCATACGAAAGCAACGTAACGGAAGGAGCGGAGTATGAAAAACTTCTTTCAAATTCCGTGGCAATGGATTTAGCCGAAAGTTATTCTTTGAAAAATTGTTATGCTGAATATAAAGATAAAAAGCGAATAGCGTTTGATTGGTATATATATTCGATAATCGGGAGCGACGACAGTGTACAATGGACGTCAGGTTCCCAAAAATATGCAGTAGGATACCCACATGAGTATAAAGATTTAGACAGTACAAGTAAGACGTCCGTAAATTGGGGACCGAAAGGTACCAGACCGATATTGAATAACCGACAAATAACGAACGACGTAAGAACGGACGCAGGTGCGTCATACGGTAAAAATTTCGGAGTCGGAGCATGGACGCCTACGGCATATCTTGCAGCGCTTAAAGGAGTTAAATTCGAGCAGAGAGAGGCGGGAAGCGCGACCGACGAAACGAACGAACACGGAATAAGCGTTTACAACTATGAAAATTATGTTTTACCGACGTTCAAAAGTGAAAATTATCAATACTCGGAATTAAATAACAATACCGTGGTTACGGGATTGATATACGTTGACGAAAATACGGACGGAATAATAAATGACGGCGAAAACGGTATGGAATCAACAATATTTGTAACAGTATACGATTCAAAAAGTAACGTAATAATAAGCCGAACAAGAACAGAAACCGATAAAAACGGCAGATATACGATATATGTAGCCGACGGGGAAAAAGGCGAAAGCGAAATGAAGTTTACGGCCGTAAAAGGAGGCGGAACAATAAGCGGATTTTCTGCTGCAAAAGGGAGTATAACAATCGATATCGAGCTATATACCCCGAAAGGATATACGGCGGAAGCCGATGCCGTTACGGGAATGTATTGGTACGAAAATATGGAGCGGAACGCTTTTGAAAAAGGTGTAATAAGTATAGTTGCAAGTAAAGAAAACGCAAATTCCGCAATAGTGAAAAACTGTCTGATAGCGAAAAACGGCAAATGAAAAAAGCAGGAATAGTGGTTAACGGATATTATACATCCGATACGTACGGCAAACAGGTTGACAGGATAAAGACCGAATTTGAAAGGAAAGGAATTAAGCCTGTTATATGGAAAAACAATAGGGCTGTGGACGAAAGCACGGTTTTCCCTTTTGAACGTGCTTTTTTTCTTGATAAGGATATAGTACTGGCAAGAACTATGGAGAGAAAGGGGATAAAACTCGTGAATTCAGCTTTATCGATAGAAATTTCTGACGATAAAGGTAAAACATACGTCGAACTGTTTGATAAAGTCAGGCAACAGGAAACGATAGTAAGGCCAAAAAAATATTTTTACGAAAAAGACGAAAGGTATCTGAATGAGGTTGCCGAAAAACTCGGCTTTCCGATGGTGGGGAAAGCGTCGAGAGGGTCGTTCGGCGAACAGGTAGAATTGATTAAGGACATAAACGCGCTTTACGATTTTGACGAAAGACTCGGAACAACCGACGGAATTTTTCAGAAATTCAGGAGAGAAAGTAAAGGAAGAAGTTACAGAATAATATGCATAGGAGGAAAAGCCGTCGGCGCAATGGAACTCGAAAGTGAAAATGATTTCAGAAGCAATGCGGCAAAAGGCGGAATCGGCATAGCAAAGGAAATAGGAAAAGAATTCCTGTCGGAAGCCGAAAAAGCTGTATCCATACTCGGACTGGGATATTGCGGAGTTGATATGTTTTGTGACGAACCGGTAATAATAGAAGTTAACTCAAATGCTTATTTTAACGAATTTGAAAGCAAAACGGGAATAAACGTAGCTGCAAAATGCGTAGAATATATATTAAAAGGGGAGAATAAATGACAGAAGCAATTACAAACTGGCTTCAAAATACCTTTACAGCCGACCCGTATTGGCTAACCGCATTAATATCCGTTATTCCGATGATAGAAGTGCGAGGAGCAATTACGCTCGGAATAAATCTCGGACTTAATCCGTGGATAACGTGGTTACTCGCATGTGTAAGCGCATTGATAGTTTGTCCCATACTTCTTTTTTTCTTGATACCCGTATTGAAAATACTAAAAAAAGTTAAAATATTTGCAAGTCTTGCGGACGGATTGGAAGACTTGTTTTTGAAAAAAGCGGAAAAGATTGAAGCAGAATCTCACGAAGGAGTAACCGAAACGGCGAAAAATAAAATAATAATGAGAAAAACGGTGAGCATATTTTTATTTGTGGCAATACCTTTGCCTTTAACCGGTGTATGGACGGGGTCCGCAATAGCGGCATTTCTCGATTTGAAGTATAAATACAGCGTGCCGGCAATAGTTCTCGGTAACTTTGTAAGCGGGCTTATTATAACATTATTAAACCTTGTTTTAGGTGAGCATTCGCCTTTAATATTCCTGATACTTCTGATATTTGTAATAGTGTCCGTAATTTCGTTGATAACGGCTGTTCTTGTAAAGCAAAGGAAGAAAGAAAAGAAGTCTGCCGAGAATTTTAATGAAAGAGAGGAAAAAGAAAAGGCGCTCGAAAACAAGTGCCTTGATAAATAATTGAAATTAGCGGATTAAGTATTTAGTTTTCTTTTGAATTATCGGAACCGACGGCGGAGTCGCCGTCTTTTTTTTCAATTATACCGTTTTCGGAATCGGGAATATCGTCTGCGACGGATATATCCTGAAAATGCATATAAGGCGGCAAAGGAACAAGTTTTGCCGAACGCAAAGCAACGGTTATTGCAGGAGTAACAAGAGAAAAAGCAATGATTTCGATTAAGAAATTCAACCCGAACCAAGCAAAAATATACGGCATGTCGATAACGATTCCCGACGGCAGCGATTTATTGTAGAAGAAAATAAGCGTGAAAATTCCGACAAATAAAGTGTTGGTTATAACGCCGAGAGCGGTTGCCAGAATAATGGAAATCTGGTCAAGAACAATAATGGATTTTTTATTGGTAACAATTCTTTTACCCTCAATTTCTTCGAATTTTTGCTTAATAAAAAATTTACGGAAAAGGACACGGATTCCGTAGGAAACCATACCGATAAGTATTCTGGGAAGAATACATACAAGGGGATTTTGGAATATCGGAGCAATCGGGCTTGCCGCTTTTGTGGTAAACCAAGCGATATAATTCATAACGCCCATAATAATACCCAGAGAAATCGTCATCTTAAAATCACCGACTTGTGCAATGATAAGGGTAGGCAGAATCATAAGCGCGAGCGATATGGGTCCGAAGTTAACCGGGACGAAAGAAAATACGATTGTGAGTGCAGTCATTAAAGATAGAATAGCAATATCTTTGACATTTATATTAACATTTGTTTTTCCTGATTTCATTTTTGTTCCTCTAAAAAGTAAAATAAAATTATTTGATAAATTGAAGAATTTTATCGGTAATATCGGAAGTCGAACACAGAATATTTCCGTCGGAAAAAATATCCGCGGTACGAAAACCGCGATTAAGAGTTTGCTGAACGGCCGACTTAACCGAATCGGCTTCCGACACCATATCAAAACTGTATTGAAGCATCATGGCGGCGGAAAGAATTGTACCGAGCGGGTTTGCGGTATTTGGAGAAAGGTCGGGAGCGGAGCCGTGTACAGGTTCGTAAATGCCGACAGTGCTATCTCCGAGTGAAGCAGAGGGAAGAAGCCCGATACTGCCCGTAAGAGCGCTGGAAAGGTCGCTCAAAATATCGCCGAACATATTAGAAGTGACGATGACGTCGAATTGAGCAGGATTTTTTGCGAGTTGCATAGCGGCATTATCCACAAGCATATCTTCCGTAGATACATTGGGGTAATCCTGAGCAACTTCATGAAAGACATAACGCCAAAGCCTTGACGATTCGAGAACGTTTGCTTTATCGATGCTGGTAACTTTCCCGCTGCGTGTTAAAGCAATTTCAAAAGCGGAACGGACTATACGTTCGATTTCTATTTCGGAATAACATTCGGTATCGAAAGCTTCCCGTCCGAATTTACCCTTTCTGTATCCGCGTTCTCCGAAATAAATACCGCCCGTAAGTTCGCGAACGATAACAAGGTCAAAGCCTTTTTCCGCAATATCGTCACGCAGAGGACTTCTGTTTTTAAGTGAGGGATAAAGCACGGCAGGACGAATATTAGAGTAAACTTTCATTGCTTTGCGGATACCCAAAAGACCGCTTTCAGGACGGAGAACGCCCGGGAGAGAATCCCATTTTTTACCTCCGACAGCGCCCAGGAGAACAGCGTCGGAAGACAGGCAAGTATCGATAGTCGATTGAGGAAGAGGTTCCCCGAACGTATCTATTGCATTTCCGCCCATAGGCGCTTCTACAAAGGTAAAATCGTGATTAAATACAGAAGCGATTTTATCGAGTACGCGTACTGCTGAAGAGACAATTTCCGGTCCGATACCGTCGCCGCGTATGAGAGCAATTTTTTTATGCATAATCAATTACCTCCGAATTCGTCTATACAGTTAAGTAAACCGCCTTTTTCAACTATATTTTGAATAAAAGGAGGGAAAGGCGTACCTTTATAAGAAGTTCCTGTGGTTAGGTTAGTGATGATACCTGATTTGACATCTACAATAACATTATCGTTTTCCGAAATATCTTTTGCCGCCTCCGGACACTCGATAATATAAAGACCGATATTAATTGCGTTGCGGTAAAAAATTCTTGCAAAACTTTCTGCGATAACGGCAAAAACACCGCAGGATTTAATAGCAAGAGGAGCATGTTCTCTTGAAGAACCGCAACCGAAGTTTTTACCGCCTACGATTATGTCTCCGGGTTTAACTTTCGAAGCGAACGAAATGTCGATATCTTCCATACAATGCGCGGCGAGGTGGGCCGGGTCGGAAAGATTCAGATAACGAGCGGGAATAATTAAGTCGGTGTTGACATCGTCACCGAATTTGAAAACTTTCATAGAGCCTCCTGAAAATCAAGTTCGCAAGGACAGCAAATTCTCCCGGCAACGGCAGATGCCGCCGCGACCGAAGGATTTGAAAGGTAAATTTTGCTTGTAACGTCACCCATTCTGCCGACAAAATTACGGTTGGTAGTGGATAAACATACTTCGTCGGAAGCGAGAATACCCATATGTCCGCCAAGGCAGGCGCCGCAAGTAGGAGTAGAAACCGCTCCGCCGGCTTCGATAATTGTTTTAATATAACCTTTTTCTATTGCGTCAAGATAAATTTGTTGAGTAGCGGGAACGACAATAAGTCTGACGTTCCGATGAACTTTTCTGTTTTTCAGTACAGATGCCGCGTTTGCAATATCTTCGAGTCTGCCGTTTGTGCAGCTTCCAATCAGGACCTGGTCAATTTTAACGGTTTCAGTCAAAGGTAAGGTGCGGACATTGGAAGGAATCGAAGGAAAAGCAACGGTCGGGCGTAAAGAAGAAAGGTTTATTTCGATTTCTTTTTCATAATAAGCGTCGCTATCCGAAAAGAGCGGCGTAAATGGAGCGACTCTGTTGTTTTCGTAATTCCTTGTAATATCGTCGAAAGGGAAAACAGCGTTTTTAGCGCCGCATTCGATAGCCATATTGCAAACAGTAAAACGGTCGGACATGGAAAGCGATTTAACGCCTTCGCCTGAGAATTCGAGAGTTTTATATAAAGCGCCGTCAACGCCCAATAAACCGATTAAATGAAGTATAAGGTCTTTACCGCTTACAAATTTTTGGAAAGCGCCTTTAAGGACGATTTTAATCTGAGCGGGAACTCTGAGCCAGACCTTACCCGTAGCCATAGCGACGGCCATATCGGTAGAACCGACGCCGGTAGAAAAAGCTGAAAGTGCGCCGTAAGTACAAGTGTGAGAATCTGCGCCTATAACTATGTCTGAAGTTTTAACGATACCTTGTTCCGGCAGTAAAGCGTGTTCAATGCCCATTCTTCCGACGTCGTAAAAGTGAGTTAAAGAATATTTTTTTGCAAAATTCCTACAAATTTTAGATTGTTCCGCGCTTTTAATATCTTTATTCGGAGTGAAATGGTCGAGAACGATTGCAATTTTATTCTTATCGAATACACGGGCAATACCGGCTTTTTCCAGTTCTTTTATTGCAACAGGCGAAGTGATATCGTTTCCGAGAACCATATCGACGTTTGCTTTAATAAGCTGACCTGTGGAAAGAGAAGACAAGCCGGCAGATTTCATCAATAATTTTTCAGTGACGGTATAACCCATAAAATCAGTCTCCCAAAATATCCAAAAGTTTATTACAGCCGTTAAGGTAAGCGCGGATACTTGCTTCGACCGTATCGGTGGAAATACCGCGACCTGTGGCTTCCGCGCCGTTATAGCTTAATCTTAAAGTAGCGGCGCCGACGGCGTCTTTTCCTTCGGTGATAGCGTTAACGGACCAATCTTCAAGTTTGAATTCAACTCCGATAATACGGTTAATTGTTTTGAAAGCGGCGTCAAGAGGTCCGTCTCCTGTACAGGTATCCGCTTTAACGCCGTCTTTTGTATGGAGGGTAATGTTTGCCATGGCGGAACCGCAGATAGTGGTAATTCCGTAGTTTAAGAGAGAAAACTTCTTTTCGACCTGAGTAGTGTTGGTATGAGTAATGAGATAACTTATGTCTTTGTAGGTAACATATTTCTTTTTGTCGGCAATTTCTTTGAAACGGGCAAAGAGTATATTAAGTTCTTCGTTAGAAACCCGTACGTCCATACCTTCGAGAAAATCCTTAAAGGCGTGTTTACCGCTGTGTTTACCGAGAACGATATCGTTTTGAATGATACCAAGGGATTCGGGTGAAATAATTTCGTATGTCGCACGGTTAGCAATGACTCCGTGCTGATGGATACCGCTTTCGTGCAAAAAGGCGTTTTTCCCGACAAGTGGTTTAGTGGGATGAATTTTTACGCCCGTAATAGAACTGAGGAGTTGAGACGAAGGATAAATCTGCCTGGTGTTGATATTGGTTTCCGTGAGATAAAAATCCTTACGAACGTTAAGAGCCATTACGACTTCTTCAAGTGCGGCATTGCCTGCGCGTTCGCCTATACCGTTAACGGTAAGTTCGGCTTGTGTGGCGCCCGCTTCGATGGCAGCGAGAGTATTAGCTACCGCAAGTCCGATATCGTTATGGCAGTGAACGGCAAAATTAACTTTATCGGCATCCTTAACGGAAGATAAAAGAAACCTGAACAGGTCCTTCATCTCTTCGGGATAACTGTATCCGACCGTATCGGGGATATTTATGGTGGAAGCGCCGCATTCGATGGCAGTGTTTATTGCATTAACGAGAAAATTTCTTTCGCTTCTCGTAGCGTCTTCGCAGGAAAATTGAACGTCTTCGAAGAGAGTGCGGGCATAAGTAACGCTTGAACGTATCAAATCCAAAACCTGTTGTTCCGACATTTTAAGTTTATATTGCATATGCAAAGGGCTAGTCGAAAGGAAAAGGTGAAGTCTTGGTTTTTTTGCTGCGTTTTTTAAAGCGTTATAAGCTAAATCTATATCTTCTTTCTTGCAACGAGAAAGGCTGCACACAGTGCAATTTTTTATCCGTTCTGCAATTTCTTTTAAGGAAGCGAAATCACCTGACGAAGAAGCCGCGAACCCGGCTTCGATTACGTCAACGCCGAGTTTTTCGAGTTGGAGAGCCATTTCGAGCTTTTCCGAGCTGTGCATACTGTTTCCCGGAGCTTGTTCGCCGTCTCTTAAAGTGGTATCGAATATGATAAGTTTTTTCATGGAATCACCTTGCTTTTGTTTGTTGTATATCATATAATTATAGAAAAAATAAAACCCGATGTCAATTTCAGTGAATGAAATATAGAATTGAAATCGAATAAAATAATAAGTAATAAATAAAAAATCAGGAAGAAAATGAAAATAATAATAGTACCCGACAGTTTTAAGGGCGGAGCGGAAGCGAAAAAAGTATGTGAAATATGTGAAAGCGTTTTGAGAAGGGAAATTCCGGATGCGGAAACAGAATGTATACCCGGGTTTGACGGCGGAGAAGGGAGCGTAGAAAATTATTTGGAGATAAGCGCGGGAAAAGCCGTCGGGGGAAAAATACAGGACGGAAATTTTTTTATCAGAAACGGAATATATGCAGTATCAAACGAAGAAGCTTTTATAGCAATATCAAACAGTTCGGGGTTAGCGAAAACAATGATAAAAGACCCTGCATTTACGACGAGTTACGGGTTCGGGCAGCAGATAAGTCAAGCTATAAAATTGGGAAAGAAGAGAATAATACTTGCACTCGGAGGAAGTTCGACAAACGACGGCGGAGCGGGTGCGGCAGTTGCGCTCGGAGCGAAGTTTTATAACGGAAAAGGGGAAGAATTTATTCCGACAGGCGGTACGTTAAAAGAAATAGTAAAAGTTGACACAGAAGTGTTAAAAGAAAAGATAAAAGGGATAGAGTTTATCGGTTTATGCGATGTAGAGAATCCTTTGACGGGAGAAGATGGATGTTCATATACATACGGCGGACAAAAGGGAGCAAAAAGTAAAGAAAGACGGGATGAATTGGAAGAAAATATGAAGTATTATGCCGAAGCGACGTCATTTTCAGGGGTTAGTCCGAAAGAAAGAATGACAGGAGCGGCAGGCGGATTGGGATATTTTATCAAAGCGTTTCTTAAAGGGAAATTGGTATCGGGGGCGGAATGGTTTTTTGAAAAAGTAAAATTCAAAGAAAAAGCAAAAGACGCAGATTATATAATAAGCGGGGAAGGAAAATTTGACGAAACAAGTCTGAGAGGGAAGATATGCGGAAAAGTGATAGAATATGCGAAAGAAAGCGATAAAAAAGTAATAATTCTTTGCGGAGAAAAGGAGAAAGGATTTTTTATCGAAGACAAAAATATAAAAATTTATGAAATTAACGAAAAAGATAAAAGTATAGAAGAAAATATAAGAGAGAGTGAAAATAATCTAAGGAAAGCTATAGAAGAAGTAGCGAAAGAAATAAAAAAAATATAGAAAAAGAAATGAAAAAACTTAAAAGCAAAGAAAAGAGTAAAGAATAGAAAAAGAGGAAAAGATAAAGAAAAGAGTTGCAAAAAGGAAGAGAGTAGGGTATACTGTTAGAGCGATAAAACGAGGAGTGGTATCGAAGAGGTCGTAACGAGCACGACTGGAAATCGTGTTGTCGTGATGAGCGGCACGCGGGTTCGAATCCCGCCCACTCCGCCAAGCGGTACCCAACTGAACCCGTAAAAAGGTTTGGTTGGGTGCTTTTTTATATGTTTAATTTAATATTGACACGGTGCTCGGTTGATTTCGATTTGAATATATGAGTATCAACGATATAATTCTTTTCACACTGATAAAAGCAAAAGTCCCGATGATTTCCATCATCGGGACTTTTCTTGTCGGTGAAATGCAGGTCAATTTCTATCTTATCGTTATATAATCGGATTTCTTTGACCAACAGATCAATGAGCTGTTTTGGATTTTTTCGCAAGGCGGTACTGATGTGCTTTACGATTTCGTCTTTTGTCAGAAGTTGCCGTTCCTTGTATTGTTCCATCAGAATTTTTTCGTTCAACAGGGAACGCTTTTCTTCCAACTCTTCTAACCGGGTTTTGGTAGATGCAGTGGAAATTCCTTGCTCCATACAATCAAGCAGATTTGAAATGGATTTTTCAACTTTTGCCAGATCATTCCGCAGCAAGTTCAAAACGGAGTGGTCGTGGTATTGCTTTTCCAGAAGAAGCATAACATCGTCCGCAAATTTTAATAGATTTTGAGGAGTAGCAAACGCTTCAAATACTGAATCGAGTATTAAATTTTCAAAAGTTTCCTTTCGTATCGGGTTTAACGGACACTTTTTATTCGTCCTTTTACCCGAACACTTGTAGTATCGCATGATACTTCCGTTTTTAGAAGTACCGGAATCGGAATTAACGGATTTACCGCAATAACCACACTTCACTTTGTTTTTAAGCAAATAAACGACATTTGGTTTATGCTTGCCGTATTTGTTGCTGTCTATTTTGCTTTTTACGGCGTCAAATATTTCTTGTGGTACAATACGGGGGTACATATTAGTGAATACCTCGTCCCCGTGTCTGTATATTCCGCTGTATTTTTCATTGGCGAGCAGGTGATAAACAGTGTTTCTCGCAAAAGGTTTTCCGCGGTACAGAATACCTTTTTCACGCAATTCTTCAATGATTGTTTTTATAAGTTTACCTGACGCGCATTCCTTGAACATCCATCTGACGACTTCCGCTTCATCTTCGTGGATAATGATTTTCTTGTTTTCCACACGATAACCGAATATGATAAAACCGCCTGTGAACGTGCCTTTCTGTCTGCTTTCGTTCATTCCGCGCTTGACTTTTTGAGATAATTCTGCACTGTAATATTCCGCCATGCCTTCCAGGAGGCTTTCAAGAATGATTCCTTCGGGTGTGTCCGGTATATTCTCCATGCAGGATATGAGTTTCACGCCATTGTCTTTCAAGGTCTTTTTGTGCATTGCCATTTCATACTTGTTACGACTGAACCGATCCAATTTGTAAACCAGAACGTAGTCCCAAGAACGGTTACTGCTGTCTCGCAGCATTTTTTGAAATTCTGCACGGTTGTCGTTTGTGCCGGTTGTGGCTCTGTCGATATAAGAATTTACGATAAGAATATCGTTCCGTTCTGCATAATCGTTACATACGCGAATCTGCCCTTCGATAGATTGTTCTGTTTGTCTATCACTGGAATAGCGAGCATAGATGACTGCTGTTTTCATAAATATTGAACCTCCTGAATCTTTTTGCTGAATTGTAAAGGTTGAACTCGCAGACTATTTGCGACTTTGAAGAAACTTTTTGCTTTTTCAAAAATCTTCCTCCTTTTTGTTTTTTGTCTTTCGACGAAAAGGAGAAATCAGAAAAAGACGAAGGTGTCAAGGAAACAGGAAAAAATATTGCATCGAAGTCTTTATTTTTTGAATTTTAAGCGATAATTTTTCCCCTTGATGCCGAAGGCTTTTTCTGATATGAGAAAAAGACGAAAGGCAACTGCAAATTTTATGTATCTTATTTATGAAAAATAGAATAAAATAATTATATATATAATTATGTAGCAAATATGTAGCAAAATTTTTCAATTATGTCTAAGTGACTATTTTAAAAGATTTTGTTATAAGTGCTTGCAATTTATATAATAATATGATTAAATATTAATGTGTTTTATTAACACAATTAATAACCAATAACCTAAGACCGTCGGCAGACAAATAAGTCCTACAGAGGTAACAAATTTTGAGTCGTGGTCTTGTTTGCGGCTCATATATTTATTTAGGAGGAAATATGTGTATTTATATCGGCCCTAAAACAATTCTTTCGAACATTCTAGCATTTGAAGATAATCGTAGAGTGACTTATGCTCAGGCTATAGAGTATACGCATCGGTTGAAAAACATGCTGAAAAGAAAGAAGATATATCCTTATTTCATTTTCAATACTGATGAAATTAAAGAAGTTTTAGCAAGAACTAATATCATGCGCGAATTTAACGAAACTGTTTTTGTATTAGATAAAAATGGGATAAAGCTTATGGCCGAGGAAATGAATGAGGATTATGATGAAACTGTAAGAGAAGCCATTTGTTCTTGCGTGAAGGCCACAAATTGAGTTAAATTTTGGGGGTAAGTTTTAATTATGAGTACAAAAGCACCATCTGATAAGGTGTTTAGAGATAATGTGCACGGATATATAACAGTTCCTAAAGATATTGTGGAACTGTTTATTGATACGGCGGCGTTTCAACGTTTAAGACAAATTGAACAAACCGGGATGCGCGTATTATTTCCGTCTGCAAGACATGATAGATTTGTCCATTCGTTAGGAACTTACTATTTGTCCGTAAAGGCATGTAAAAACCTAATAAAGAATGTGAAGGCAACTTACGGAGAACAAAAAGCAGGAAAAGATAATTTTTACTATTTTATTAAAAATAATAAGCGAGAAGCAGAACAATATTGGGAAAAGTGCGAATTGTTATTTACTGTCGCCAGTTTGTTGCATGATTGTGCACATTCGCCATTCTCACATACTTTAGAATTTCTTTATGAATATCCTTGCGCAAAACTCGCTCATATCCAAACATTACGGGAAAAAATACAAGCATTAATTGGTAATAAACATTTTACAAAACAATTTGTTAATGATAGCGCCCCTGGTGCGCCACATGAATTAATGAGTTCTTTGGTTGTTATAATAGATTATAGCGATGCAATAAAGGAACTTTTAACTAGACGTGGTTTTACTTTTAAAAAAGACGACATAGAATTTATTGTAAGAGCAATAACAGGCTGCAAATATAACAAGAACGATATTCGTTCGCAAATTAAAGATTGTTTTATTAGTTTATTAAACTCGTCATATATAGATGTCGATTCTCTAGATTACATAATTCGTGATGCCGCTCTTTCGGGGATGGATAATGTATCTATTGACGTTGAACGTTTATTGGGCGCATTAACTGTAGTTGAAGTAGAAAAACTTAATGGACAAGTACTTACAGATACATACATTGATGCTGACATTATTGGTTGTATAAACAATTTAATTATTAGCGCAAATTGTAAAGGTAACTTGCACTTAAATAATTGTAATGGGGAATTAAATGGCAATTTAGATATTGAAGGCAATTTTAAAATTAATCAGCCAACGCAATTTGTTGTTCCCAAAGAGAATGATAGCGAGTATATCATCCTTGTAGGCGCAGCATCTTATAAAATAAATGGACAAGTCGCTGCAAATGATTCAAAAGTCCAATCTAAAATTATAGCGACGACGGCCGACAACCAAAAATTGAGCATAACAGGCAGTTTTCAATTGGGCAATAATCATAATGGTCAAGTTGATGTTAATGCTGAAACTGCCGATATTGAGATTGCTCACATTAAAGGAGTTCTGTCGGGAGAATGTAATGTAGAGGTAATTGGAAATAAAGGATCTTTAGGCGGCACAAAAAAATATAGAATTGGCTACTACAAAAGCGCATTAAGCATTATGGATAATGTCATAAATGCTAGAAATTATGAGTATAAGTGGATTTACTCTCATCATAAGGTTGTTTACTCTGCTAACTTTTTATTAATAGATCTAGTAAAGGAATGCCTAAAATATTTAGAAAATGAATATGAAGAGACGTGGGCAAAGTTATTCCATTGGCAAACTTTTATTGAAACTCCTTTATGCCTAGATAGTTCCAAACTGGAATTCTATAGACCTTCAGATAGTGACATATTATACTTGTTTAATTATGTATTTAACAACTTAAAACGCGGACAGCAAATAGACAGTGAAGTTTATAAATTGTTGATGGAGTTTTTTACCCGAAAATATCGAACCTCCGTTTGGAAATCATATTCTGAATTTCGTCAGTTTTTTGATTTTCTTACAGCACATCAAAAAGATCAACTTAAAAAAATTATTTGTAAACATTCAAATTGTTATGTAAAAACCAAGGGTGAGGAATATCAATATGGCTTTTTTGTTCCTAACTGGAAAACCGAATTAGAAAAACTAGGTTTTTATTCACCTGTTTGGGTAAACGCATCTAGCAAACTAAAAAGTATCGATGTCGCCCAAACATATATACAATTTAAAGATAAAACTCTCACCTATAAATACGCAGTAGGTGCAGAAAGTTCACAAATCGTTGACCCATTGAACTTCTTTTATTTATATTATAGAGCGAAACCTAATTGTGAACCTAATCTTCAAGGTTTGAAAAATTTTTTATTCAGTGAAATAAAAAATTATAATAATCTGCGAGATAACCATTGTGAATAAAGTGTTAAACCACTTTAACAATTAATGTCATAGCATATTAATATTTTAAATGGTATTCTTTACCTTTTGTTTGTTACATGATAAAAAATTATCCTTATAATATATTTAAAAAGTCAATATCTATCTTTTGGGTTAGTGACTTTTTATTTTTGAATATAGCTCAAAATATGTTGGTGAAAAGCAATACCATACGTCTATTTCTACCTGACCATAACGTGTTCGTTCTTATCGCGAATATCATTATACGCTTACCCCGCAATAATCATTAAAGCTTTTCAAATAGAAATTGTTATTAATGTTGTTCTTATAATATTTTATTGCTTTTATGATGTTTGAAAACAATTTTAACTATTTTAATCAGGTTTTTCTTCGCATTATTATGTGTCCAAGTTCCGAAGATTTCATGCGAAACGGTCGAGTTTACCTTTATGTGATGAAAACATTACCTTTTGCTACGGGAAACGTGCGGGTAAGGTACTCACACTTTGTTGGCTAATTGATTTATTATTTAGCTATGGAAAAAAAGCAGATACATTATCAGATAGAAGTCAATGGTGAACCTTTAATCACCCAAATACCAAAGCATAGGCTGGAGCCTCTGGCATTTTCTGTTGGACTTGCCATATACGACATGCTGGAGCAAGAGCAAACCGAAAATCAAAACAGGGAAGAAGAAAAGAGGTCGTGATAACACGGCCTCTTTTGTTATGCTTCTGAGTGTCATTAAAAACTGACTTTGATGTAAGCTTGTCAAACATTTGTTACACTTTGCTTAGAAAAAAAGGAAGCCAGATATTCGTTAGGTGAAAGCCAATTCAGCGGGCGCATAGGGAAGTTGTTGTACTCGTTCATATATCTCTTTAATTGCTTGTTGTAGTCCTC
>CALVYG010000005.1 GCA_944372095.1 uncultured Clostridia bacterium | reverse complement strand
ATAAAACAGGACGCGACATCTATACGCGTCCTGCACTCTTGGAGCTGGTGGGCGGACTCGAACCGCCGACCTTTTGTTTCCCCAAAAAATCACCGATTTTTCGGGAACCCCGTTTTACGCGAACACCGTTCGCAAAATCAGCAGTCCTTCGGTTCGTCCTTTCTTTCTTTAATAAAACAGGACGCGACATCTATACGCGTCCTGCACTCTTGGAGCTGGTGGGCGGACTCGAACCGCCGACCTTTTGTATCCCCAAAAAATCACCGATTTTTCGGGGACCCCGTTTTACGCGAACACCGTTCGCAAAATCAGCAGTTCTTCGGTTCGTCCTTTCTTTCTTTATTAAAACAGGACGCGATATTTATTCGCGTCCTGCACTCTTGGAGCTGGTGGGCGGACTCGAACCGCCGACCTGCTGATTACGAAATATATTTAAAAGGAGTATAGAAAAATGGCACTTTGTAAAGTATATCGTGATTTTTCACATTTTGTCGCAAAACCGATTGTCGTTAGGAACTCAAATATTCCTAGAAGATTGGAAACGAAAACAGATTTTGACTGGATTTTTGACGGATTATATGAAAGCTATATTGAAAAAGGTATTCATAATACTGAAAAACAACGTCCGGAATTATATAAAAGAATATGTTATGATATGTACAATGTTATGGGTTTTAACAGCGATTATTCTCATATTAAAGAAAAAGTATACTGCAAGTTAAATAATAAGGCAAAGGCAGAATTATGCCGCTTACAAAGGTTTACTAAAAAAGTTGCTATGTTTAAAGAATTTTGGACGCATTTTGTTACTATAACATATAATGACAAATATATGGATGAAGAAGCGTTTGAGAATAGACTTCGTCAGCTTTTAGGGAACAATACACGTCGTTTCGGGTGGCTTATAGCCGGAAAGTTTGAGCGCGGAGAACAAGACGGCAGACTTCATTTCCACGCTCTTATACATATGGTTCCCGGAACGTCTTTTTCAAAGATAGAATGTCGAAACGAATATAATCCTCTTACGAAGAGAATGGAAGAACGGTATGTCAACGTAGAATTAGAAGAAAAGTTCGGAAGAACAGACTTTACACCACTTAATCAAATCGAATTGCAGCACGGTAACGTTGCTGAATACGTCTGTAAATATACAAACAAATCTAACGGAAAATCATATTACAGTCGCGGTATACCTACTGAAATGGTCATAAATATCTGTGATTCTGAAATAGCATGTACAAAAGAATATAAGTTTGAATATATTGACAAAAAAACAGACGAAAAGAAGTTTATTAAAAAAGTAAAATACATTTTACGTGATTCCGTTTTTAAGACGACGGAAGAAGAAGCTTTTAACGTAGAGATATTTATGTTACATCGAAGGGAAAAAGCGGCATAGTTTCCGAAAAAACAATACACTGCCCGGGAGAAAGAGACGTCAACGCCGTTGACGTTATTTTGCTACAGAAAAAACCCCTGCTTTTTATGCAACAAACCTAAAAAATACGATATGCCGCCGAAAAAAGGGCGAAAGGGGGAAGCAGGTTCGCGAACCCGTCGCCCATCGGCGGCGTTTGCCGCCATAAAAAAGCCTATTAAAGAATAAAAACGTGCGTAGTATTCGCCCCGGCGCGGCGCGCCGGGGCGCTTGTTTAAATACTACGCACGTTTAGATGTCAAGAGGTCAGAAATAGGATACAGTTGACAGATTTTTCCCATCTAGAAAGGTAATCGTTCAAGGGTGTGTACGAGCCTTGGGCGAAGTAGCCCGCGTGTATATAAACGGAAAAAAATTGAGTGGTCGGAGACCGCGTATACACTTAACATAAAAAACCTACCGCAAAGCGATAGGATAAAATTTTGTGTGGCCACGCAAATTCCGACGTCGGAATTTTAATAATTTGTTATTGTACAACCATATTTTTCTAGTGTTGCACGCACTTCGGATAAACTTTCTACGCTTGATAAATAAAATATTCCTGTTGCAGTTACAGTATTTTGGTCTTTTTGTGTAAAATATGTAATAATTGGATTTCCTGATTCGAAAACGTATAAATATGCGATAGGCTTTTCTATAATTCCATTATATTCTTTAATGGCTGTCATATATTGAACTCTTATTTTATCATAAAATGGATCTTCTTGTTTATATATCGTTTCCATATTTGACGTATATATAACGTTGGTAAAAGATACTCTATTTTCTATTTGTTTTTTTAATTCATTTGATAGTTTTGTATAGTCTTCGGATTCGTTGTAAAGACCTTCTGCTATTTGTTTTTGGTTTGGTACTGAAATAATATATATTCTATTAGGTGTGTCATAATCGTTTGCAATGAAATTATCTAGAAATGATTTTTCCAAATCACCAAACTGTATATTTGTATAATTTTCATCTTTAAGCATTGTTTCCATTTGTATACATATATCAATTCCATATTGATATAAATTTTGTGTTATATTATTTTTATTTGTACAGGAAATTATTGTTAATCCTAACATGAAAGTAACGATTATTAGTAATAACTTTTTTATTTTATTCTTCATAAAGTAAAATTCCTTATTTTTTTTGTTTATGTATAATTTTATGCGTTCCGTCTGAATATGAAAACTCGTCAGAATAATCTTTTTGTCCGAATTCATCTTCAAATCCAAGTAAATAATCTGCAGATACTTTAAATATTAGACATAGTCTCCTTATGTTTTCTATATCTGGTTGAGTTCTTCCTTGTTCCCATGATGCGTAACAATTTGGCGATACTTTTAATATCGTATAAATATCCTTTTGCGTATATCCCTTTTCTCTTCTTACATTTTTTAATTTTTCACCAAATTTCATATGTAAATTTTAATATATACTACCCAAAATGGGTTGACACTACCCAAAATTGGTAGTAATATATACTTGTACCCAAAATGGGTATAGCTCAGATCACAACGGCAATGCCGTGTGAAATACATATCAAGCCGCCGACGGGGCGAAATCAGTCGGGAAGGAGAAAAAATGTTAAACTATGTAACCAAACTCGCGAAGAACCAAAAGATTTACGAAGACTTTATCATTCAGCGTAAAGCCTGGAAAGGTACGAAGACCGGAGAAACGTATTACAGTTATTTACTCAAAGCAGAATTGAAAAGTGACGAAGTAACCGTTAATTTCCGTTGTCCGAAAAACGACCCTGTAGGATATAAAAACCTTGCTCGTGTTTTTCAGGACGCCGATAAAGTATATCTCCTCGTTACTACCGATACCGCTTATAACGGAGTAAAGACTCAGACGTATAGCGCAATTTCGTTTGACGAAAACGGGCTTGGCTCTCGTGGAAACATTCTTCCTGCTGCTACGTCAGATAAAGATCTCTTGGCCGACTTGTTGGCACGTGCGGATTATTTCTACCGTTTGCGCAGACAAGCTGAAGATGCGGAGTTTGAAGAAGAACAAGCAAATCAAGTTCCCACGTTTGAACCCGAAGACGAACCCGACGAAGAACTCATCCCCGTTGAAGAACCGGAAAGCAAAGGTAAGAAAGGCAAAAAGGCGGAGTAACATATGGAATACCGTTTCCTTCCAAACGTTGCTTTAAGCGACAATGAAAATCCACCGCGTGGAATACGTTCTGCAAAGCAAGATCTGTGGCAAGTGGAAAGCGATATTTCCGCTTGCCTTTATCACGTTCAAGAAAATTATATTAAAATAGGTATTCTTTTGAAAAGAATAAAAGAAGAGGCTCTTTACTCTTTTTGCTCTTATGAAAAAGAAAACGGCGAAACAGTACCTTGCCGTACAGTAGAAGAATATGCATTTTTGCGCTTCGGTTTATCGAAAACCGTTGTATTTAATATGATTTCTATTGTAGATAATTTTCTTGTTAGTTACGATGATGAAAAATTTAAGTTTTATCCGAAGCTTAACGGTTTCGGTTACAGTGCATTATGTGAACTTGTTCCTCTTACAAAGAACTGTAATTATTATGATTCTGATGTCGGAAGCTTACCGGAATGGGTAGTAAATGAAATTAAACCTGAAATGTCTGTTAAAGAGATTAGGGAAGTAAAAAAACGACATAAAAAACTTATCGTTAAGAGTGTAGTTGATAAAACCGATAAATCCGACGAAGTCGAATTTATGAGTGATTATATTGCCGAAGAAAGTAATGTCGGTTCTTTTCATATTTTTAAAAATGACGCAGAACGAAAGTTCATTTTTTTAAATTATCGTAAGTGGGATATATTTTCTGAAAATCAATACTTGGGTTTAACTTATTATCGTATTTATCTCGGAAATAATGTTTACGCTATTTCAATTGAATGGAAAAGTGATGAACTTTATTTCGTTAATAAAAACGGTGGCTATCGTAATTATTTTTATTTATTTGAAAAAGGCCGTCCTTTTAATCTTGATGCTTGTTCTATGACAACTTTATTACGAGCTATTAAAGATAAAAATTTACAATGCGATTTGGCGGTGTGGTTGCGTATGTGTGAAGAAAATTAAGGTTATAACCCGTCGAAGTCGACGACGGCACCGCACCGGGCGGATATTCCCGGAATAAAAAAGGAGGTGCAGAAATGCCCAAAAAAAGGAAATATACGCAAGCTCAGAAAAAAGCATATTATTGCGGCATGGGGTATCGTGCTGCGCAAAGAAATAAACGCATACCTTTGAAATTAAGTACTAGCCGAGAGTCATTTCGCGCCGGATGTAATGCGGCAAGTAAATTCCGGTAATTTATTTTCTCTCACCTAAATCAACTCTTTACGCGGAGTATAATTGCGTAAATCTATTTATTAAAAGGAGTACTTAAAAAATATTATGGTAAAAGGATTAAAAATAGCACTTATAGTAGTGCTTATCTTGGCCGCAGTAGGCGGCGGCACCGCAGGAATAATAAGTCTTGTCGACAGCGATAAGTTCGATACAAAGAATATATCTGATTTATCGTTCGGCGTGGGCGGACTTGATTCGACAGGGAAATATATGTCTACGGATAAGTCAATATATACGAAAGACGCTTTTGAATGTCAAGGGCTCAGCGTTTCTTTGGAATTCGATTCCGAAATATCCTATCAGATTTACTTCTATGACCAAAATAACGACTTCGTACATACTACGGGAAAGCTTGAAAGCGCGTTCGTTTCTGACAGCGTTCCGTTTTTTGCAAAATATGCAAGAATTGTCATCACTCCGAACGAAGATGAGAAAGTAACGACTCTCGAAGTGCTCAAATACGCAAAACAGCTCAATGCGAAGGTCAATCGTGAACAAGGCTTTAAGAATTATACGGAGGACCTTGTTGTTGTTAAAGAGGGTTATTCTATTAATCCAGATACAGGTGTATATACTGTTGATGAGTCATTTAATTCTTGTGAGAAGATTGATATATCTTCTTATTCTACTGGCTTACTATTTCGTTCATCTTCTGATATGTCTGCTCTTCTTATTACATTGTATGATGATTCGGGAAAATATATTAAATCATTGTTTATGACTGAATGTGCTGATAAGTATATAAGCTCATTAGGTGTGGTTTATTATTTAGTCTCTTTCGATTCCGATTATTCTGCGGTTAAATTTATTGCCACGAATTGGGGGTCAACTGCAGATAAACCTATTATTCAATGTCGTTAAAAGATTTATAGGGGAATAGTAATATTCCCCTCTCCTCTTCTATGAAATATTTACGTTTACTTTTTATTTTAATTTTATCTTTCTTTGCTGTTATTCCCACGTCCGGCGGCGTGGCGTTTGCAAGTAATGCAGTTTATTCCGACCCTCTCGAAGACTTGCAAAAAGACGAAAGTTTTGATAAGAACGATTATCCTATAAATCAAACAGATTATAGTATTGAACTTATACAGATAGCCGAAAGTTCTACCGGGGAACTTCTCGCCTACGTGTATCAGCCGTCCGCTGGTGCAAAAAATATTCTTACGAAAAAAATACGAATAAGTTATCTGAATTCCGATACATATAACGATTATGATTTAATGTTGTTATCGAAAAACGGAGTCTTTTATAAGTATAAAGTTGACGGATACGTTACCGACTATGACTCCGCTACGGAACGCGTATATAATGTCGTTCAGATAATGCGTTCCGCTTCTGCCGATCTCGGCGACAAGGTTCTTGATGAAAATAATAATACGATATCGTACGTCCCATATCCTGTAAATTGGTCTTTTACTGCTAGGTATAAAGACGGGGAAATCTATTATAGTAAGACCCGTTTGAAATCTTTGGTTATCGACGATAAGTACTGCGGACAGTTGCTTTTCTCTGATGCAACGTCAAATATTACTGCTCCGCTTTTCGGATACGAAGCAGGAATGTTGCACTTTATAGCGTTTAATGCCGATATAAAAATAGATGAACTTTATGAAGCGGACGTTGAATATACGTTGACTCTTCGTAAACGTGATTACTGTGTTCACGCTTTTGGCGTTGAGGATCCGGCAAATTACGACGAAGATATATCTTCCGAAAGAATATCGAAGACGTTAAGTGCCGATGTTGAAGAGGAATACAAAGCAGGCTTATTCTCTCATAAATATAAATGGTCTCAGATAATGACTATGTCCGATTTTAGGAATAATTTTGTTACAAATTCCGAAGCGTTTTTTTCGAGTTCTTTGACTGAAGAAGCGGAAAGTAATCTTGACGGAAAATCTTGGGTTCTCTGTATTGGAATGACTGAAATAAGGCATACGAATACATCTATCGAAAATGGGCTCGGATACCATGAAGTATATGAACGTTCTTATATAAATGACGAAACCATTTTGAGATTACAAGGTAAAACAAATGGTGTGTTGTTTAATCTCGGCGTAGTTGATAATTATCAGACTGGTGACGGTCTCCCCGACAATAACGAAGAATACGGGATAAATGAAGAATGGTGGAAGAATTTATGGGAAGAAGCTCAGGAATGGCTTAGAATTTTACTTATCGTTTTGGGCTGTATTCTTCTTGTCATTGTTTTAATTTTATTCGGACCTTTAATTTTTAAGATAATAAAGTTTGTTTTTAAAATTATTTTTGCTCCGTTTCGTTGGTTGTTCGGACGTTCATCGGCGCGTAAGTATAATGGAAAAAGGCGGTGATTATGGTAAAGAAAAAAAGTAAAGTCACATATCCTCATTTCAGATATTATAAAAAGTCCGGTCATCCTGCGTTAATTGTCGGTGAGCAGCCTGTAAACGAATATAAGTATCGTAAGGTAACTCACTCTGAAAGGGAATCCGGACGAAAGAATGAAAAAGTTTATCCGAATCCGAATCCGAAAGATAAAAAACCTATGTATATATCTAAAAGGGTTCGGCATGATAAGAAAGTTAATTTCGGTAAAGTCTATTCTTGGAAATATAAGAAGAAATAAAAAAAGCAGCATCGCCAAAGAATAAATTCTTCGTTCAATGGGGTTTTCGCCCCTTGCTGCTTGTAAGCAATATATCATATAACGATAATTTTGTCAAGGTGTAGAATGTCACAGGAAAAAAGTAAACGTATCGGTAAAGCCATAAAAACAGGCGCAAGCGTAATACGCGGAATAATAGGTATTTTAAGTATAGCTTTCGGCGCATTAATGATTTTTGCTATATTAAGCGCTGTTATTCCGATAGGTAATTTTCTTTCGGAGATTTTCGGATAATGAATAAAATCGGAAAAAGTATTTTGATACTTGTAATTTGTATACTACTTGCCTTTGCAATAGGATATTTGATATTTGTAGGTAAATCTATATGAAATGTGTATTGTCTTTTTTTAAGAAAATCGATTACCGTCATTATATCTGTGCCGGCATAACCGTCGCTTTTATTTTGATAAATATCTTTTGTTTCCCTTATACGTTCCCTCGGCTCGGTGAAGCTTTCCGGGACCTCGGACTTTCTATCGGGTATCATTACGCGAACGTTCTTCAACTTGAAACGGATATAGTGCCTACGGTTACGGCTTTATCGGATATGCCTTTTACTCTGTCGGATAAAGTTCCGCAGACGTGGGATATCTTCAAAGAGAAATGGCATTTATATTGGCAGACTTTTGCCGAAGAACAAACTTTTTTCAATTATCTTTTTTCTTATCAATTCGGTGCTCTGATTCTTTCTGTCGTTTTATCCTTTGCCGTACCGGTTATAGGGTTGTTCGTTCTGATAGCCTATATTCAGCTAAACAGTAAAAACAATTATTATAATCAAGATACGAAACCGCTTAAAGCGTTTAAGAAATTATCCGATAAAACATACAGGCCGCTTAAAGGCTTTTTAAAATTTTTTGTTTCCTTTCTTACGGAATTCCGTTTTACTATGCCAGTTAAAAAGAATATTAAACCCGGCGAAATAGTAGAACAAAAAGGTATTTCGTATCTTGAAATCTGGGCGTTTATATGGATACTCAATTTTAATCTCATTTCGATAATCGTTGAATTCCTTGCGTTCTTTTTTTATTTTGCCGTATCTTATGACGTAACAAATATATACATTCAATTTTATAAACTTTTACTCGATTTATCCGTTATGTTTAATTTCGTTCCTGTTTCCGTATGGATTATCCTCGGACTAATAATATTCGATAAAATCCGTAAGAAACGCGGTTACGATAACTTATGGCATAACGAACTTATGAACCGCGGTTTTATCAACGAACGCGGCGTTTTTTCGCTTATCGTCGCGCCGATGCGACAGGGTAAGACGAAGTTTTCCGTCGCAATGGCTCTTTCTCGTGAAGTTATGTTCCGTGATATGGCATACGAGATAATTCTAAAATGCGATTTGAAATTTCCCTATTTTCCGTGGATTAACTTTGAAAATTGCTTAAAGGCGGCTATGGATAAAGGCAGCGTGTATAATCTTGCTACCTGTCGACGTTTTGTGAAAAGTAAAAAAATAAAGTTTTATAAACGTCTGAAACAAAAATATATATTCGATTACGACTTCGAGCGTTACGGTCTGGAATACGATAATAAAAAGTATATAGAAAATCTATTTGACGTTTTGAACGATTATGCGCAAGCATATTTTATATACATAATTCAATCCTCTTTGATTGTTTCGAATTATTCTATTCGTGTGGACGATATAATCGAAGATATAGGAAACTTTCCTGCCCGTCATGCTGATTTCTTCCGGACGGACAGTCGGTACGTCGAAGCGTTATCCCGTCATAGTAAGATACTTGACTACGACGCTTTGCGTATGGGTAAAAAGGTTGCCGGGGAAAGTAAATTTGCGTTTGAATTCGGCGTAATAGATATAACTGAGATAGCGAAAGAACGACTTAATCAAGTTGAAAGTGACGGGATAAAAAAAGACAGTAAGTACGCAAACCAAAAAAATGACGGGTTTGATTCCTGGGTTAAAATGTGCGGACATAACGCAACCGTCGATTTTAAGTGTTTTGTTTCTATTTACTGCGACGACCAAAGGGAACAGAATTTGCCTGCTTCCCTGCGCGAAGTCGGGGAGATATTGCGTATCGAAGATTCGAAAAAAGGTTATCTTGCTATGCCCGGATTTTTTATCGGGGAAATAATATATAGCATTTCTCATAGAATAATGTCTTATCTTCATAAGAAAGTAAGATATAATCAGGGCGGAAATTCTTTGCTTTATTACATACTTCATACGGTATTTTCAAAGATAGAAAGCTATTATAACCGAATATATAACATATTCGGCTATGAGGTGTTAAACGTATCCGTTCAGGACGGCGCGCAGGATAACGATAAGAAAATGCATAAGTTTTATATCAGCAACAAAAAAGACTTGTCCGCGCGTTACAGTACCGATTGTCTTTCCGATTTGCTCGCGGTGCGTTCTCTGCGTGCGGAATGGGGTTTGGAACGCTTGCTCACTTATGGCGGTAACAAAGCAAAAATTGAAGAATTGGAAAAACAAAATTCTTATTTCGTCAACGGTGTGATGAAAGAATTAAAAAAAATTAATGTTGATGTCTTATGAATTTAGAACAAGAATTAAAAGAAATCAAAGAAATGCTTATGGCTTTATCTGATAAAGTTCCGACAGATAATACAAGTTCTGAACCGTATGGAGAATATCTTTTACGGTGGTTTAATACATATAAGTTACCTAAAAATGCTGTAAATACTTCTAAATTTATGCTTTATTATATATCTGCAAAGATTATTCCTATCCTTGGTGAAATCCCTTTGAACAGATTATCCGGTGACCAAATACAAAGTTTTCTTAATGGAATAGAAAGAAATAATACAAGACAAAAAATTGCTATGATTATAAACGGCAGTCTTACAAAAGCCGTTAAATTGCGTTTGATTATGTTTAATCCGTATAATGCGGTTGAGCTTTCTGCATATAAGAAAAAACATTATCGTCCTATTTATCTTAAAGAACAATGCTTAATACTTTTTTCTGAAAAAAATATACTATATTCTTCTGTCTTCCGTGTGCTTGTATGTACCGGAATGAGAATTGGTGAATTTCTTGCAATAAATTCTGATTGTGTCGATTATACAGAAAGATATATAAATGTTTGGCGCGGTGTCGATATTCGTTCCGGTGAATTTCAAAACAGAACTAAAACTTATACTTCGGTAAGACGTATTCCGTTTCTTAAAATGTTATCTCCTTGTCTGAAAATTATTTGTCAATATGTCAAGTTTAACGGATTAATTACTTACAACCAAGTAAAATTACATTTTCAACGTTTATATAAAAAATTGAAACTAAAAGGATTAACGTTACATTCTTGTCGTCATACTTTTGGGTGTATGTGTTATCGTGCTTCCATAAACGATAAAATTATTCAACATATTATGGGTCATGCCGATTTGAATGTTACTATGAATATTTATGTTGACGTGTTAGGCGCAGGTCATTCCGAACTTGAAATGTACTTCGAAGAGCTCAGAAAAGACTTACAAAACCGACCTGCTGATTTTTGGATTTATTCCAGACCAGACAGTTAAATGTCGGAAAATAAAAGAAAACGTAACAATAATACGTTTTCTTGTTTAATTTGGAGCTGGTGGGCGGACTCGAACCGCCGACCTGCTGATTACGAATCAGCTGCTCTACCGACTGAGCCACACCAGCATTTTTAGCATTATTATTGTATCACATTATTTTTTTTTGTCCAGCGTTTTTACGCATTTTTTCTTCCCTTTGCATAGTATGTTATTATGTTGAGGCGTTTATGTGCGGCATTTTCGGTTGTGTAGGCAGTTCTGATTGCGTTGGCGAGGTCTTTAACGGTCTCTCTTTCCTCGAATACAGGGGTTATGACAGCAGCGGTATCGCCGCTTTATCTTCCGATTCCATTCACTTGGTTAAGAAAAAAGGCCGCGTCGCCGCTTTGCGCTCCGCTCTCTTCTCCTCTTCCCTCTCGGGCTCTCCCTCCATCGGTCATACACGTTGGGCTACTCACGGCGCTCCCGACGATTCTAATGCTCACCCTTTCCTATCCGACGATTCTTCTTTTGCTCTCGTCCATAACGGCGTTATCGAAAACTACCTCGAACTTAAAAAATTCCTCTCCTCTTACGGCTTCTCTTTTTCCTCTGAAACCGATAGCGAAGTTATCGTTAATCTTATTCAATACTTCTATAACGGGGATACCTTACTCGCTTTATCGGAAACTGTTAAACGTCTTAAAGGTTCTTTTGCTCTTGCCGTCATTTCTTCTTACGATAAAGATAAAATATTTTTCGCAAAAAAAGATAATCCTCTTGTTCTCGGGCTTAATAACGGCGTCGGCTACGTTTGCTCGGATTATCCCGGATTATCTTCGCGCGTCGATAAATGCGTCGCTCTCGATGACGGCACATTGGGCTTTATCTCTCCTTACGACATCGCTTTATTCGATTTTTCTTTATCGCCTTTACAACCTGTGTTTACTCACGTCATAAAAGACGATAACCTTTCTATCGGGCATTATGAACATTTTATGCGTAAAGAAATCGACGAAATTCCCGAAGCTGTTTCCCGTGCGTTGAATTCTTATTATATGTCTTTTCCCGCTTCCGTATTTGACGGTATAAACCGTATCGTCTTTATCGGCTGCGGAACTGCTCTCCATGCAGGTTTGGTCGCTAAACGTCTTCTCCGCGAACTTTCACCCTCTCTCGATTGCTACGCGGAGTCAAGCGGTGAGTTCGTTTTTTCCGATTTCCCCGTAAACGGTACTCTTTTTGTCCCTGTCTCTCAAAGCGGTGAAACCGCCGACACGCTTTCCGCCGTTAAAAAAATTAAATCGTCGGGCGGTAAAATTTTAGCCGTTTGCAACGTTCCTTCTTCTTCTATCGTCCGCGAATCAGACAATGTTATCCTTACTTCCGCCGGTACGGAAATTGCCGTCGCCAGCACGAAAGCCTATAATTGTCAACTCGCCGTACTTACGGCTTTCTGCCTTGACGCCGCAAAGTATTTTTCTTCGGACGAAAACATTCCTTTTATCGACAGCGCTTTATGCGAACTTCTCGCTATTCCTTCTAAGCTGAAAGTAGTTATTTCCTGCGAAAATCTTGTTTCCTTGCTCGCCGAGAAATATTCCTCCGCTCAAAGCGTTTTTTATCTCGGCAGAGGACTCGATTTCTGCGTCGCCTGCGAAGGAAGTCTTAAACTAAAAGAAATAAGTTATGTCCACTCGGAAGCATATCCTGCCGGCGAACTTAAACACGGAACCCTTGCTCTTATAGAAAACGGCGTACTTGTTATTGCCGTTATTACTCAGCGTCTTCTCCTCGATAAAATGATTACCTGCCTTGCGGAAGTTAAATCCCGCGGTGCGAAAATCATTGCTGTTTCGCCTTTCTCAGACGATAAATTGTCCGCTTTAAGCGACCACATCGTTGCTATCCCCGCAGTTTGCGACATTCTTACTCCTATCGTGAGCGTCGTTCCTACTCAACTCTTTGCTTATTTTTCCGCTCTCTACCGCGGCTGCGACATCGATAAACCGCGTAATCTCGCCAAAAGCGTTACTGTCGAATAATTTTTTATTGCATTAACATCTTTATTATGCTATCATAAATTAGTTTCTTTATATTTCCGCGCTCGCCTGCGCGGCTTGACAAAGGAGGAATAATGCTCGAAAAAATCGGCAGATTCATTCTTAAATACAAAGGCGCCTTTCTCCTCGCTATGGCTATCCTTTTCGTCGTTACTGTCGTCGGAACGGTTTTTTTGGTTATCAGCGAAGATAAAATCAACTCGGATATGGTAAGTTACCTTGACGACGATTCCGATACTAAAAAAGGTCTCGTCTTTTTACAGGAAGAGTTCGATATCCGCGGCAATGCAACTCTCGTCGTTCGTGTAAACGAAAATTCTCCCGATGACGTCGCCGCTTTCCATAAGGCAATTTCAAATATTTCGGCTATGAAATCCGTTTCTTCCGTCACCTGGCACGGCGCTGTTTCTTCTTACGAACAAATTGACGACGGTCTGGACGAAATTTTATCTATGCTTAACGAAAACCGCGCTTATCTTGAAGATGTAGCGCGTATTCTCGAAGAACAGGGTATTTACGAAAATGCCGGTGAGCTTCTGACTCTCCTTCGCCTTGCAGATTACTTCGGAGTCGATTTCGTCGATACTTCCGGTATGGAAGCTTATTTAAGACACGAAACTTCTACTCCCGGAGTTTACGATTACGTTATCCTTATTCTCACGGATATCGACGCCGGCGAACAGGCCTATTCTCTCCTTAACGATATCAAAAACGAATTCTCTTATACGACTTACGCTTCCACCGGTACTACCGAAACCGCAGAAAAACTGCTTTCAGACACAATGGAAGATTTACCTTGGTTTATTGTATGCGGTGTACTCAGCGTTCTGGTTATTCTTATCCTCGCTTCGTCGAGTTTCGTCGAACCTTTTATTCTTCTGGCTACTCTCGGCGTAGGCATTGTTGTTAGTATGGGAATGAACTACCTTTTCCCCTCCATAAGTATTATCAGTTTTGCGATTAGTGCCGTTTTGCAACTCGCCATAACTATGGACTACGCTATCTTTTATACCCACGTTTACCGCAGAAACAGACGTTCCCTCGAATCAGAGATTGCCGCCGTTAAGTCTTTCCCGGAAGTTTCCGAAAGCGTGCTTCCCAGCGGTTTTACCACCGTCGGCGGTTTTGCCGCTCTTTATTGTATGGAATTCCGTATCGGTACAGATATTGCCAACGTCCTCGTTAAAGGCGTTATTATGTCTATGGTTACCGTTCTTATTCTTCAACCTATTCTTACCGTCCTTTCCGATAAAGTCATTCAGAAAACAACCCATTCGTTTTCCGCACGCTTTATCGACCATATAAATTCTTCCCGTGCGGCAAAAGGCAAATCTCCCCTTTCTCTTGATAAATCCGATATCTGCCGCCCGATTGCAAAATTCGCCGTATGGCAGCGTATCCTTCTTATCGTAATTGCCGTAGCTTTGATTGTTCCTTGTTTTATCGCTCAAAGCCGCGTTGAATACAGTTATCTCGAACTTTATGAAAAAAATCTCGATACGGAAGAAGATATTCTTGCTTCCGAACTCGGAAATCAGCTTATTTTATCCGTTCCTATTACGGTTTCAAAGAAAAACGCTACTCAACAGGACTTTATTAAAGCCGTCCGTTCGGTAAATACCGAACGCGTTACGGGAATGCTGGGCGTTTTCACCGCCATTGATATAGACTCGGATATTCTCTCGGCACTCCTAAACGTTGCGGATAACGGAAACGTTACCGATATGAAAGAACTTCTTAACTATCTCGAAGACCCCGCCTATCATTCTATCCTCGAAGATTACGGAATCGATGCCGAACATATCCCTCTTATGACCGATTTGTGTCACGCCTTTATCGATTTCGGGAACAACGTCGATTTCGATATCCTCGGTTCTTTCTTCCGTAAAGTCGATAACGAGTGGTATACGCTTTATACCGTCAGTTTCAGCGGAAACACCGAAGACGCGGAAGCCCAGGCCGCCTATAAGGAAATTATAGACCTTTGTTCTGCCTATTTCGGCTCAAACCGTTATTACCCGGTAGGAATGATTACTTCAAGTTACGAAATGGGTTCTATCACGCCTCACGACTTTATGGTCGTTACTCTTGTAAGCGTTGCCATTATTTATTTCATCGTTACGCTTCTTCTCCGCAATCCGCTCAAAAGTCTTATCATTATCGTCATTATCGAACTTGGTATATGGATTAACCTTTCTTTCAATTTCCTTTTCGGGCAAAGTATCAACTTTATCGTCTACGTTATAATAAGCAGCGTTCAGCTGGGTTGTACGGTTGACTATGCCATTCTCTTCGCTAACACTTTCGAGAAAAACCGCTCGAAATACGCAACGGGTAAAGAATGTGCAGTCGAAACCGCTACCGAAGTTATTCCGCCTATTCTGACAAGCGCCTTAATGATTGGCTCGGTTTGTTTAGGTATGTACCTTATCAGCAACAACCTTGTCATAAAACAATTAACGGGTATGCTCGCTCGCGGCGCTCTTATCAATTTCATACTTGTTATCTTCGTTCAGACCGCCGTTTGGAGCCTTTTCAAAACCGCTCGCCGCGACGGACGTTACGAAGAAAAACTGCTTGCTCTTGAAAATGCGGAAAAAACCGAAATTTCGGTTGCCTCCGATACCAATCAGGATACCTCTTCCCTAGAAAATCCCGTTCCTGCCAATCCCGGAAAAAACTCTCGTAAAACGAAAAAGAAACTTTCTGCTGCGGAAAAACTTGCTCTCCTCGAACAAAATGAAAATAAAGACAATTAACTTGTTTGTCTTCTTTTCACAATCTGCTTTTAACCGTCGTTCCTTAAATCCTGGAACGCGGTTTTTATTTTTAATATATCTTTATATTAAAAAAACCGTAAAAACCGATTGCAACGGGCGTATCCGATGTGATATAATTGTTTTATCGGTTGTAACGGAATATCGGATATCGTTCGCATACACCTTTATTCCTTTACTTTAATTAAAGAAAATCTATTAAAACGGAGGATTTTATTTGTGCAATATACTCACGAAGTAGAAAAGATGGTTTGCGTTAAAAAAGGCCCGAACCACGGTCCCGCGCCTATCCCCGAAGAAGGTAAATGGGTGCAATCCAAAGAAATCAAAGATATCAGCGGTCTTACTCACGGTATCGGTTGGTGCGCTCCTCAACAGGGCGCCTGCAAGCTTACGCTTAACGTTAAAGAAGGCGTAATCGAAGAAGCTCTCGTCGAAACTATCGGTTGTTCCGGTATGACTCATTCCGCGGCTATGGCGGCGGAAATTCTTCCGGGTAAAACCGTTCTCGAAGCCCTTAATACCGACCTCGTATGCGACGCTATCAATACCGCTATGCGCGAACTTTTCCTGCAAATCGCTTACGGACGTACTCAGTCCGCTTTCAGCGAAAACGGTCTGCCCGTAGGCGCAGGACTCGAAGACCTCGGCAAAGGACTCAGAAGCCAGGTCGGTACTATGTTCGCTACCAAATATAAGGGCGTTCGTTACCTTGAAATGGCGGAAGGTTACGTTACGAGAATCGGTCTCGACGCCGACGGCGAAGTTATCGGTTACGAGTTTATCCGCGTAGGGCAAATGCTCGAAGCCATTACTCAAAAAGGTATGCCTGCCGACGAAGCGGTTAAAAAGTTTACCGCTAAATACGGCAGATTTGACGAAGCTGTCAAGAAAATCAACCCCAGAGTGGAATAACGAGGTGAATTATGGTTACATTTGAAGGCTATGAAAGAAGAATAAATAAAATCAACGCTTGTCTTGCCGAATACGGAATTAAAGACCTTGAAGATGCCAGAAATATCTGTCTTTCAAAAGGCGTTGACCCCGACGCTATCGTCAGAGGCGTCCAGAATATCTGTTTCGAAAACGCGGTTTGGGCATATACCCTCGGCTGCGCTATCGCTATCAAGAAAAATTGCCGCAAAGCCGCAGACGCGGCGGAAGCTATCGGTATCGGTTTACAGGCTTTCTGCGTTCCCGGAAGCGTTGCAGAAAACAGAAAAGTCGGTCTCGGTCACGGCAATCTTGCCGCTAAACTCCTCAGAGAGGAAACTAAATGCTTCGCTTTCGTCGCAGGTCACGAATCGTTCGCCGCTGCCGAAGGCGCTATCGGTATCGCAAGAAGCGCTAATAAGGTCAGAAAAGAACCTCTCCGCGTTATCCTTAACGGTCTCGGAAAAGACGCCGCTTATATCATCAGCAGAATTAACGGCTTTACTTACGTTCAGACTAAATACAATCAGTTCACCGATACCCTTGAAATCGTTAAAGAAACCGCTTACAGCGACGGAGAAAAAGCAAAAGTACGTTGCTACGGCGCAGACGACGTAAACGAAGGCGTTGCTATTATGATTAAAGAAAAAGTTGACGCAGGTATTACCGGTAACTCTACCAATCCCACACGTTTCCAACACCCCGTAAGCGGTACCTATAAAAAATGGTGTATCGAAAACGGCAGAACTTACTTCTCTGTCGCAAGCGGCGGCGGTACGGGCAGAACCCTTCATCCCGATAACATGGCCGCAGGTCCCGCTTCTTACGGTATGACCGATACTATGGGCCGTATGCACAGCGACGCTCAGTTCGCTGGTTCATCTTCAGTTCCGGCTCACGTCGAAATGATGGGGCTTATCGGTATGGGCAACAACCCCATGGTCGGCGCTACCGTTAATTGTGCCGTTGCCGTTGAAGAAGGTCTTAAAAATTAATCCTTCCTCTTTATATATGCTTTACCGAGGCATTTCCTCATTCGGAAATGCCTCTTATTTTTTCTCTCTCCTCTTTATTTATTTCTCTTCCCTTCTCTTCTCCTGTTTTATATCCTTTTTGTATTTTATCCTTTATCTTCTCTCTTTATATATCCACTTTATTCTTGTTTGATAAGTATTAAAAATTAAAAAAGCGGATAACTTGTTTATATGGCTGATTATGAAAAAAGTTCCGATTTTGCTTCCGGGCTTAATGAAATAATTTTGGAACGGGGTAAAAACGTATCGGAAATTGCGAAAGCTACGGGCGTCAGCACCGAAGCTGTCAGATTATGGAAAACCGGTAGCGGCAGTATACGTTTATCTCAGTTGATTAAACTTGCGGATTATTTCGGTTGCTCGATAGAATATCTTATCGGTCGCACGCTTTCTTCTTCTGTTTTTCCGCTCTCTTCTTGTCCTCCTTTTTATGAAAGACTTCGTTTCGTTATGAAAGAAAAAGGCGTTACCCGTTACATGCTTGTTAAAAATACTCCTATTTTTGACAGTTATTTTACGAACTGGAAACGCGGAGCCGATTTGAATCTTCATACTTTGATAATTTTATCCGATTATCTCGAATGCACCATAGACTATCTTGTAGGAAGGGAAGGATAAAAAAATTCCCGCCATAAAGCGGGAATTTTCAATTTTTACGCTTATCCTTGTCTTATTCCATTTCAATAGTTGCCGGGGGTTTGCTCGTTATATCGTACAGCACCCTGTTAACTCCCTTTACTTCGTTGACAATTCTGTTGCTTATCCTTGACAGAACGTCGTAAGGAATTCTCGCAAAATCAGCTGTCATTGCGTCTACGCTTGTCACCGCTCTCAACGCCACGGCATAATCATATGTTCTCATATCGCCCATTACTCCCACGCTCTGCATATTTGTAAGCGCCGCAAAATATTGCCATATTTCTCTGTTTAATCCGTTCTTTGCTATCTCTTCACGCATTATATAGTCCGCGTCTCTCAATAAATCGAGTTTTTCTTTCGTTACGTTTCCTATTATTCTTATAGCAAGTCCGGGACCGGGGAACGGCTGTCTCATTACTATTTCTTCGTCAAGTCCCAGTTCTGTTCCCACTTTTCTGACTTCGTCTTTGAATAAATCCCTCAGCGGTTCTATTATTTCTTTGAAATCGATTACCGAGGGCAATCCGCCGACATTATGATGCGATTTTATAAGGGCAGCTTTACCGAATCCGCTCTCCACTACGTCGGGATATATCGTTCCCTGTACGAGATAATCGACTTTCCCTATCGTTTTTCCGAATTCTTCAAATACCCTTATAAATTCTTCGCCGATGATTTTACGCTTTTTCTCAGGCTCGGTCACGCCCTCTAATCTCGATAAAAATCTTTTTTCTGCGTCAATTTTTATTACGTTCATTCCCTGCTCGTCGCGGAATACTTTCATAACCTGCTCGGCTTCGTATTTACGCAATAA
Organism: uncultured Clostridia bacterium; assembly: GCA_944372095.1. Lineage (GTDB taxonomy): Bacteria > Bacillota > Clostridia > Christensenellales > DTU072 > CAG-1782. The sequence continues at coordinate 60,114 of CALVYG010000005.1, read as the reverse complement.
ACCGTGGTCTACGAATACGCATGTAAGATTCTCTCCCACCGCACGGTACAGCAATGTCGCGGCCACCGCGCTGTCCACTCCTCCGCTCATTGCGCAAAGCACTTTCTTATTTCCTATTTTAGCTTTCAGCGCGTTTATCTGGTTCTTTACAAACCCTTTCATCGTCCAGTCGCCTTTTGCTCCGCATACTCTGTACAAAAAGTTTTTCAGTATTTCCGTTCCGTTTTGCGTATGCACTACTTCCGGATGGAATTGCACTCCGTACAATTTCCTTTCCGTATTCCCGTACGCCGCTATCGGACAGGTTGCCGTCTTCCCTACAATTTCAAATCCTTTTCCGAGTTTACTGACATAATCGGTATGGCTCATCCAACATATATTGGTTTTATTTATCCCCTCAAACAACGGACAGTCCGAATATTCTATTTCGCATTTTCCGTATTCTTTGGTTGTCGCGCTCGCAACGTCTCCTCCCGTTTGAAACGCCAGAAGCTGTGCTCCGTAACATATCCCCAGCATAGGTATTCCGAGATTAAATATCTCTTTATCGCATACAAGTGCGTCTTTCGTGAATACGGAATTCGGTCCGCCGGTCAGTATTATTCCTATCGGATTTATTTCTTTCATTTTTTCCACGCTTGTCGAGTACGGCAACAGTTCCGTGTACACGCCCAAATCTCTTACACGACGCGCTATCAACTGATTGTATTGTCCGCCGAAATCCAATACCACTATCGTCTGATGTTTATCCATTGTGTTTCTACCTGCCTGATTCTTTATTTGTTTATTTATTTTTATTATATAAATATTAAACCTTTAAGTCAATCCGATTTCTCTTCCGTTTCATCTGCATTTTTATTTTCTTTTCTCCCTGCTCCGTTTTCTTCACCTTGCGCTGCGTCTTCTACCATTTTACCGTTTTCTTCATTTTCATTTTGTTCTGTATTTTGCGGCGATTTCTTTTCTTTCAAATCTGTCTTATTATAATTCACAACGAAAATTCCTGCCGCAACCAACACAAGCGCCACAAGCGTGAATATTCCCAATGAAGAGTATTCGTTTAATATAACTGCGCTTAACAGGCTCCCTGCTATCGGATTTACGAATCCGTAAACGGCAATTCTCGATACGTTGTTATATTTCAGAAGTAATCCCCACAACGTATACGCCGCCGCTGAAATAAACGCCATATACAGTAGCAGAAAAATTCCTCCCGCGGTTGCGGTTTCTATTCTTCCGCCTGCCGCCGCGCCTGCAATTATCATTATTGCTCCGCCTGTTAAAAACTGATACCCGGATAAAGTAACGGGATTTTCTTTTGAAGAAAACTTCTTTATAAGCGCTCCGCTGAATCCGTACGATACTGCGGATATAAGAATGAACCCTTCCCCTAAAAAACTGAATTCTCCGCTTACCCCCTGAAACAGCGTTGCCGTCAGCACTCCCCCGAAACCCAATATACAGCCGACCGCTTTTCTTACCGTGATTTTGTCTTGTTTAATTAAGCACGCTATTACTATCGTAAACAGATTTCCCGCTCCGTTTATGACGCTTGCGTTGACTCCCGTCGTATGGGCAAGCCCTATATAAAAAAATACGTACTGCATTACAGTCTGCGTTAACGCCAGCGCGCCTACGTATCCGATGCTTTGCTTCTTCGGGATTAATATCTTTTTCTCAATTATGCTTCCCGCAACTATTACCATTACTCCGGCTATAAAGAATCTTATCCCGGCAAACAGTATCTGAGAGCGGTAATCGTCGCCTATTCCGAATATTTCGTATCCTTTTTTTATACACGCAAAAGCGCTGCCCCATAAAAGGCAGCACACTATCGCCGATACGGCTGATATATATTTGTTCCCGAAAAAACTTTCCTTCGTGATTTTCACATTAAGAATTGTATCACAATTCTCATAAAATTTCCACTTTAACTGTAATAGTATTTATGTTTTTTGTTCTTTCTCGGTATGAACAATATTATTACCAAAATAAGTACCGCCGCGCTTACTCCGCTTATTACAAGTATTTTAACGAGTTCCGGCTGTTCTTCCTTTTCTTCCTCAGGCGGCTTTTCTTCCTCCGTTATGTCTTTTTCCGGAACGAATTCCTCATCCACTATCGTAGGCGTATCCGTGTATGTATTAAGCACGTATCCGTACGCTCCGCCGTAACTTACATAATACCATATAGATTCGCCTTGCTTATACGTTCCTATATATGTCAGCGGTTCGCTTGTAGGCGCCGTTATGTCTTCTCCCGCCTCTCCGTCCAGACTCGCTTTCAGTTTTATTTCCGTAAATACCGAATATTCCGTCGATATCCTTATTATTCTTTGCGTATCTTTCACGTCTTTATCGTATCCGACTACCGATACGCTGGCTTTCGGTATTTTTCCGCTCACTCCGTTGAACGTTATATAATAAAAATTATCGTCCATTCTGTCTATTCTCGCATAGTACGTTCGCGGCAGCAAAAAGAGTTTTGAACCGTTTTCGTTAAGCATCCATACGTCTTCGCCTATTACCGCATACGGCGTGCTTACCGCTTCGGCTTTCTCTTCTCCGAAACGGTCTGCTGCGTATACCGTACCTATACCCAGTATTATTGCGCTTATAATAAAAAAAGCTATGTACTTTTTCATAGCGTAAATTATAATTCCCGATTCTCTGTTTTTTTCTGCTTGTTATATCGTAAAATGTCTTTTTATGCCGACCTCTGTACTAATATACCTCGCTGTAACGTTTGCGTCTGACTATTGCAAACATTCCTATACTCTCTATCAGTTCCACACTCGTTTTTACATGGTCTTTTTTCAGTTCTTCCGATAACGCCTTTTTCAGCGACTCGGTTTTTTCTTTATCTTTAAGACTGATGAAATCAACCATGATTATTCCGCCGGTATTCCTCAGGCGTATTTGCCTTGCCAACTCTTTTACGGCTATGAGATTTGCCTGATAATTCGTTTCTTCGGTATTGCCGTATTTTTTACCGAATTTATGCAGATTAACGTCAACCGCGGTCATTGCTTCCGTCTTATCGAAAACCAGCTCGACCCCCTCTTTTATTATCTTTCTCTGCCCTATTTCTTCGGTCTGTTTTTCTATCTCTCCAAAATTTTCCGAAAAATTTTCATCCCTGTAGGCAAAACGCTTTGCTACGGTCAAAGCGTCGTCTTTCAAAATACATTTTACCTTGTTTGTGTTTTTATGCTCGTTCTTTATACTGTCGTACTTTTTTTTCAGTTCCAGGCATTCTTTTTCAATCGCTCTTGCGTCCGTCTCTTCGCACGATGTACGGAATACATATCCCGCTCCGTTTTCTTCCGCAATTTTTTTCAATTCTTTTTTTCTCGGTTCCGATAATTTAGACGAAAATCTTATTTCTCCCGAATCGTTCAAAACTGCATATCTCCCCGCCAGACTTATTTTTTCGGTAAGAGCGCAGCCTTTACTTTCCGTCGGTTCTTTCGTAACCTCTACCAGAACGCTGTCGCCGCTTTTTATCCCTGCGCGGTATGAAAGCAAGCCGTCTTTTTCTTCCCCGATATCGACAAACACTCCCGTTCCTTTCGACGCGCGGCGAACTTTCCCCACATATATGCTCCCCGTTAAAAATCCGTCTTTCAGTCTGTAATACCTTTCCAGTACTCCGTCCTCAGCTATCGCTATTTCGCTTTCTCCGTCTTTATGCCTGTAATATACCGTTTGTTTCACTTATTCCGCTCCGTTCTTTCCATATATTCTTTCGCCGTTATAAGTTTTCCGTCCTCTTCCGTAAGTTGCAATTTCCTTGTCACTGCAGATAACGGTATATTTAATCCGAATTTATCGTTAATATATTTTACAAATAAATCAGCGCGTAAATTTTTGTTCCCGAAACTGAAAACGCATTTTATTTTATCGCCGGTAACTTTTATATCGTAAATATATCCGCGGTAATCTTTTTCCTTTTTCTCGCCGTCTTTTTCATTTACTACCGTGAATCCTTCTTTTAACGCTTCCGTTTCTTCCCTGAATTTTTGTATTCCGGGACAAATTATCTCATATTCGCTCGCAATAACCTTTGAAGCAAGCGACGGATTTTTTTCTGTCTCGTATACCCCGGTTGCTTCGATATACGGCGGCGCGGCGGTTTTGAACCTTTCAAAAAAGTCTTTCTTATCTATTTTCTCTCCGACGTCTGCTGTCACCCATTCGTCGTCGCTTGCAATTCCGAGCGGCAATGGCTGCGTAAGTTTAAGACTCATATGTCTGTTGAATCCTTTACTGTAATTTACGTCTATCCCTGCTCTGCGTATTGTTCTGTTCAGGCTTCTTATTACGTCTGTATGGGATATGTATATCCCGTTCCCGAACCTTCTGTATGATAACGTTATCATTTCACGCAATCCCCCGAATACATTCGGCAATCGCCCTCTCTTTTCGCTCCGCACCCGTTACATTCGTATTTACAAGGCTTCGTCGTTTTACCTTGCAACGCTTTTTCGTATTCTCTTCTCAGATATTTTTTTGTCACTCCGAAATCTATAAAGTCCCACGGCAAGGTTTCTTCCAAACCGCGTTCTCCCGTATATTTACTTATATCGATTCCGCATTCGTCCAATGCTTCAAACCATTTTGTACTGTCAAATTTTTCCGTCCAACCGTCAAAATAACATCCTTTACCGTATGCCGTTTCGATAACTTCGGACAGTTTTCTGTCTCCCCTTGCGAATATCCCTTCCAGCACCGACATATCCGCTCCGTGCCACGAATATTTTACTCCTTTCATCGGATAAAATTCGGCTTTGAGAATATTTTGTTTCCTTTCCATTTCTTCCGCGCTTATCTGCGCCGCCCACTGAAACGGCGTGACAGGTTTCGGGATAAACATTGCAGTACTTATGTTTATACTTAAATCCGTTTTCCCCGTTACCTCTTTATATATACTTCTGATTTTCTTCACGGTTTCCGCTATTCCTTTTACGTCTTCGTCGGTTTCCGTAGGCAGTCCGAGCATAAAATAAAGTTTAACCGTCCTGTATCCCGTTTCAAACGCGAGTTTCATACTGTTTTCGATATCCGTTTCGGTTATATTTTTGTTTATTACGTCTCTGAGCCTTTGCGTCCCCGCTTCGGGCGCGAACGTAAGCGAACTCTTCTTTGCGTTGCTCGTAAGTTTTGCGGTAAAACTGTCAAGCCTTAAACTCGGCATCTGAAACACCACGTTCCTCTTTTCCGATACTTCTTTTATTCCTTCCAATACGGAATAGATATCCTCATAATCGCCGCTCGACAAACTCGTAAGTCCTATTTCGTCATATCCCGTGTTATCTATTATCTTTTCGGCAAGCGAAACTACCCTTTCTTTGCTTCTGTATCTTATCGGACGGTAAAAAAAGCATGCCTGACAAAATCTGCACCCTGCATAGCAGCCTCGGTAAAGTTCCACTACTCCTCTGTCGTGCACTATCGCCATATTGGGAACCAACGGTTTCTCCGGGTACGGCGCGGCATCGAGGTTCTTTACTACCGCTTTTTTAACTTTTCCTACGCATATCCCGTCTTTTTCCCCACATCTCGACGGCACATATACTCCGTCGATTTTCGCACACTCGGTAAGTATCCTTTCTTTATCACCTTTATATTTCTCGACAACTCTCGCTACGGCAAGGTCTGTCTCTTCTCCGTCGCCTATGAAAAACAAATCGAAAAAATCTATTATCGGTTCTGGATTTGCCGACGCAGGGCCTCCTCCGACAATCAGCGGATATCCTTCCTTTCTGTCCTTTGCTCTGAAAGGTATTTCCGCAAGGTCCAGCATATACAGAATGTTACTGTAACTCATTTCGTACGGTACGGAAAATCCCACTATGTCGAATTCCTTTAACGGTTTTTTAGTTTCTATACTGAAAAGCGGCGTCTTTTTTTCTTTCAGTACCGCCGCAAAATCCGTCCATGGCGCGAAACATCTTTCGCACACCACGCCTTCCGCTTTATTTAATATATCGTATAATATTCCTATCCCCAGATTGCTCATTCCCACTTCGTATAAATCGGGAAAACACAGACAAAACCTTACAGAACAATCCTTTTCCATATCGGGTGTGTTATACTCTCCGCCTATGTATCTTGCGGGTTTTTCCACCCTCAGCAATTCTTCGTTTATATCTATCATTATTTTTCTTTATTTTTTATCTTTTTTTACAATTACTTAATTTTTTATTCGTTTGCTTAATCCGCTTAATTTCTTTTATCGTTTTATTTCATAACCGGCGCCGCGGCTCCCACTATTCCGGCGTCGTTTCCGAGCACCGCTTTTACTATCTTCGGCATTTTATTTATTTTCCCGCCGAAAACATGTCTTTTTGTCTGCCGCTCTATCATTTTTATAAACCAATCTCCCGCATTGCTTACTCCTCCGCCTATCGATACCGTTTGCGGTCTGAATATGTTTATAAGCGTCACTAGCCCCGTCGCTATATACTTCACATACGTCTTAATTACTTTTTCAGCGGTTTTATCCCCTTGTTTATAAGCTTCAAACGGAACCGTACCGTCTATACACCCTTTTTCTTCCGCTATTTTATTCATAACAGACTCGGGATTCTTTTTCATTGCGCGTTCGGTTTGTCTTAACAACGCGGTCGCGGACGCATACGCTTCCCAACATCCTCTTTCTCCGCAGGTACATCTTTCTCCGCCCATCTTTATACAGATATGTCCGCCTTCCGCTCCTTCTCCTCTCCGTCCTTCGAAAATCTTTCCGTCAATTATAAATCCCGTGCCTATTCCCGTTCCGAGCGTTACGAATACTGCGTCCGTTACGTTCTTTTCCGCTCCGAATCTCGCTTCGCCCAGCGCCGCGCAATTTGCGTCGTTATTCACTACGGTTTCTATATCCCAATGTTTTCTGAATTCCTCTACTATATTGACATTTCTGAAATTCAGATTTCCGGAAAACGTTATTATCCCTTCTTTGCTGTTCACCGTTCCGGGCGAACCCATTCCTACCGCTGTTATTTCTTCCTTTTTAAGTCCCGCTTCTTCCGTCACGGATTTGCATAATCCGTATATGTCGCCGACTATCGTTTCGTAAGACTCGTTTGCTCTCGTTACACAGCTTTTTTTCTTTATTATTTTGCCGTTGTCATCGACTACTCCGGCTTTGATGCTCATTCCGCCTATGTCCACTCCGATATAATAACGCATCTCTTTCTCCTTATTCTTTCATCAGTTCGTCGTATTTATCTACTTGTATTCCGCATTCGGCAAACAGTCTTTGCGAAAATTCATCCGGATACCCTTCTTTATACACTATCCTTTTTATTCCGCTGTTTATTATCATTTTGGCACATATCGAACACGGTTGATGCGTTACGTATATAGTCGCTCCGTCTACCGAAACTCCGAGTTTGGCTGCCTGTATTATCGCATTTTGTTCCGCATGTACGGCATAGCATATTTCTTGCCTCGTGCCCGACGCTATTCCTAATTTCTTTCTGAGACACTCTCCTCTGTCTTTGCAGGACGTTATTCCGCTGCTCGCGCCGTTATACCCCGTCGTCAATATCCTTTTGTCTTTTACTATTACCGCTCCCACCTGTCTGTTATCCTGATAGCAGCTGCTCCATGTCGCGACCACTCCCGCCATTTCTATAAATCTTTTATCCCACTTGTTCATTTTTTGCCATTCTCCGTACAAAAATATACTTTTATTTTACCATACGCACCTCTCTTTTGCAATACATTTTTACCCGGGCATAGGCATATTTTATTACTATGGATGAAGTAGACTATTCGCGTTTTTTATATAAACCGTATTCTCCCGAACCGCCTGAAAAGAAAAAACATAAGGATTTCACTGAAAAAAAATCAGGCAAAAAAAAGGTCTTTACGGTTATTATCGTAACACTGCTTTGTTTCGCCATATTGTTTGTATGCGTGGACTTTTTTTCGAAAGGCAAAATCTTCGATTCCATTTATTCGCTTATTGCGAAAACTCAATACTCTTTTTACTGCGTCGTACGTTCTTACCCTACCCGCGATATGGCTCACGCAGGCGCTTTACTCGCGGAAAACGGCGGCGGAGCGGGGTATCTCTTCTCTGAAAACGGTGATTTTTTCGTCGTATTCAATATCTATTCCGATAAATCCGACGCCGATTCGGTTTCTTCGAAAAATCTTAATTCTTTCGTTTATACGCTTTCTTTTTCAACTTCTTCGACTAAACTTGCCAATCTCATCGACGATTTTATTCGTGAAATAAATTCTTGTCTTAACCAAATCGACTCCGGTACTTTTTCCGACGGCACGCTTTCCGCTCTTAAAGACAATTATCTCGTCCTTTTTTCCGCCGTCGAACCTAAAAACGAAAAAGAGACTTCTCTCGTCTCTTTCATTGTTTCCTGTCTCAATTCAATCTCTCCCGGGACTACCGAACGCACTTCTCTGCTTTTTCAGACGCGTCATATGATTTGTTCCGTACTTTTCTCGTCACGCGACGCTTTTTCGTGATTTTTTTTCTGTTTATTCACGACCTCTTTTCTATAATATATTATTCAGCTTTAACATATACATATCTTTTATTCTCACCGAATAACTGTATATTCTGTCATAAAGCGCGTTTGCGGAATCGTAATCTTCTTTTGTCACCGCTCCTATAAGTTCCCCCATCGTAACGGTTATTTCGTTAAGTTGCAGCACGGATATGAAAATTTCCAGCGTTTCCGCTTTGTCTTCCCACCACTTCGCCAGTTCTTTCACCTCTTCGAGTTCATAGTACTCTTCGTACATCTGCGCTTGAAGTCTGTTTTCGAATTCTTCAAACGTATTGCGTATATAAAGCGTTTCTCCTATGCTCCCGCCTATGAGCAATAACGAGACTAATATTACTATCGTTACTTTGTACTTCATTTTACCCTGCCTGCTGTGCTATCGTAAAATATTTCGCATTTCTCGGCTGTACGAACAGTGAACCGCTGTCCGCCGTCATCAGTACCACGTCTTTTACTTTAAGACTCTTTTCCTTCAATACGTTGTTTACGGTTTCTTCGCTTACCTTTACCGACTCCATATTTTCTTTCATATATTTCCCTTCGACTATTATCGTCATAGGTATGCTTGAAGGCGGCGTGGCATTCTCGTTTTCCAATATCGATAATTTTCCGTTAGTTTCCAATATCCCGAAAGATATTTCGGGTATCGAAAAGTATCCTTGCTGTCTTATCAATGATATTAAATCGTTTACGTCCATATTGAGTTTAGTCAGACACTCGCTGTTTATTCCGTCGCTGTCTATGACTATCATCGGCTTACCGTTTACGAACTTCCTGAACTTTATTGATTTCGCTATCACCGCAGTCAATATATAATGCACTATGAACAATATTATCAGCGGCACAAGCCCGTATGTTATCGGCACCGATATATCCTGCATAGGTACGCACGCAAGGTCTGCCACCGCAAGCGTTATTACGAATTCGTACGGCTGTAATTCCCCTATGGTCCTCTTTCCCATAAGTCTTACGCCTGCTACTAAAAAAAACAGTATTATTATCGTTCTGATTACTATTACCAACATACCGTTAGTATGTACTTTTTTTTATTTTTTCCGAATTTTTCTTTTCCCCTTTTCAGATATTTTATTCTTCGCATGTCCTTTAATCCGATTTCCGTTTACACCCTTATGTTTGACAAGCGTTTTTACCTAATATATAATTATATAAATTTAAGTTATATCATTGATTGCGCAGAGGTTTTATGGAAGGTTATAACGAAAAATTCATTGCGAAAAACCCTTTATTCGTTAAGGTATCCGATTTTGCCGACAGGCTGTTCCATTCCCTTTATTACTTTATCTTCGTTATGCTTGTTTCCGTTCTCGGGTTCGCGCTCGGCGCAGAAGTCGTTACAATGTTCATTCTTCTTTTCGTTGTATCCCTCAATCTTGCAATCTGCCGCGACGTTTCCCCGTCTTTCCTTCCGACCGTGCTTATAGCTCTAATCCCGATGCAATATGCCAATGCCTCTTTGGACGGTTTCCTTGTAATGGGTTATGCGGCTGTTTTTATGGTCCCTGCCGCTATTCTGCGCTTCGTATTTTTCCCATTCAAATTCGTTAAAGGTAAAAATTTATTGCCGCTTATCGTTTATTCCGTCGTTCTTATTCTCGGCGGTACAGGTTCGACTATTTCCGCATCGCAGTACTTCGCTGTTTATCCGATTTATACCGTTCTCGGGCTCGGATTACTGCAAGTTCTTATGTACCTCTTCTGGCAAAGTTATACACCGCAATCCTCAGATTCTGTTATAAAATACTTCTGCTATATGATGTCTGCTCTGGCTCTCGTTGCCATATCTATGATTCTTATCACTTACGTAAAATATTACGTGTCGCACCCGGACGCGCCTTTGGGATTCGTTCATTTCCTTTGGAAAAATTATATATCCGATATTCTTATGCTCACTATGCCTTTCGCGTTTTATCTTTCAGTCAAAACGCGTTATAAACTTCTTTTTTCGGCTTTCGGACTCGTTCAGTATATTGCCGTTATCCTGACGCAAAGTGGCGGCGGTATTCTTTTCGCCTCTCTTATGATGCCTTTCCTTTTAATCTTTACTCTGATTAAAATCGAAAAAAAACAACGCCTTATACTTGTTTCCGTTATAGGAACTCTATGCGTTGCCGTAATTGCTTTTATAGTTGTTAAACGCGACTTTTTCATCGGTTTATTCAACGAAAAAATCCAATCGGGCGGTACGGGACGTTTTGCTCTCTATGAGCATGCAATAGAGGTCTTCAAAAAATTCCCCGTTTTCGGCGGCGGCTACGGTTATACCGATTCTTTCATTCAGGAAAATTACGTCGAAAAAATGGACTTCATTATGACCTATTTTCACTCCACTTTCTTCCAGGCGCTTGCCGCTACCGGTATAGTCGGCCTTTTCGGTTATGCTTTTATGGCGTTCGCAAGACTTAAAACTTTTATAAAAAAATATACTTTCAATATCTTTTTGCTTATAGGTTTTCTCGGCTATGCCGGATACTCTATGGTTGACGTCGGTACCGCTATGCCTTTCCCTTTTGCGGCTATGGTTACTTTTATGCTCGTTCTGACCGAAAAATATAACGCTTTCAGACAATCGGCTCATTCCTCTTTATCCGTAAAACCGGAAGAATCCGCTAATCCTCTGAACGAAAATAGAACAAATTGATTTTTTCTTATTTCTTCTTTACGGAATTGTATTCGGAAATTATTTCCTTATAATATTCAAGAACGTCGTCCGTTATTTTATCCCAGGATAAATACAATTCTTCGTGCCCTTTCTTTCCCGTTTCTTTAAGTAAACTTCTGTTTTTATCGGCAAATTCGATTTTTTCTGCAAACGACTCAGGCGTTCCGTCGGTAAGAAACCCGTTTATTCCGTCTTTAACTCCTTCCGCCGCAGGCGCTCCTCTTACTACCGCCACGGGTAAAGACAACGCGTATGCGTCTTTTACCGCAAGAGAACTCGTGTCAAACGTCGACGGCATCAGCAATAAATCGCTTACAAGGTAGTATGACGCCAGTTTCGTCTTATCCTTTATTTCACCGAGAAAAATTACTTTTTCCGCTACTCCGAGTTCTTTCGCAAGTTCTTTAAGCCCTTTTTCCGCTTCTCCTTTCCCTGCAATCAGCAGCGTAACGTCGATTTTTTTATCGCTTAATATTTTTACGGCTTTTATTATTACGGGAAAATTCTTAACTTTTACCAATCTCCCGACTGCCAGCAAAATCATCGAATCTTTATATTTTTCTCTTATTTCTTTCTCTGTTCCCCTGACATCGGATTCTGATATATATTCTTCCAATTCTCCGCCGTTGGGTACTACTTTACACTCTTTCGGTATCTTATAGTCCTTTATAAGCATTTTTTTTGCGCTTTCGGATACCGCCCACAAGTAATCGGCTTTTCTGATATTGTCAAGCACTATTTTCATTGCAAGTTTTCTTAAACTCTTTACCTTCACGTTTGCTTCTATTTCTTCGTGATACTTGGTATGAACGGTAAACACCGTCGGTATTCCGTGATTCTTCGCATACTTCATCGCATAACCGCACAGTGTTGCGGGCGAATGACAGTGTATTATATCGTACTCTTTTTCTCTCAGTTTTTTTAACAATACGAAATCTTCTCTCGGCAGCGGCAGCCTTACCCCGAACTTCCCTCCGCTTACGGACGCGCATTTTATCTGTTCGTATTCTTTTATTTCCGGCGAATTCGGATACTTCGGCGCCAGCACCGTACACTCCGCTTTTTTATTCAGCCTTTTTGCGTAATTATGCACGACTTTTACCACTCCGTCCACTACCGGAAACCAATTGTCCACTACTTCGAGTATTCTGATTTTTTTATCTTTTTCTTTATCCTTTTCCATATAAAAAAATTTTCTTCCGTTTCGCTTTTTTATTTGCTTGCGGAAGAAAATTCGTTCCTTTCATTATTTTTCAGCTTTTCTGATTTTCAAGCATTGATTTTACTTTCATAAGCCTAATTGTTCCCGCTCGCTCGTTTTCGTCCAGTTTCATCGTTATATATTTTATCGTTTCCGTTATCTGCGGTATCATTACGTATTCGAGCGCGTTCACTCTTCTGCGGTTTTTTTCTATTTCGTCCGCAAGCATATTGCACGTTTTTTCCACTTCCGCCAGTCTTATAAGTTTAGGCATAAGCTTGCTCAGATTCGATATGCTTCCGTCAAGCTCCGCGCTTACGGACGCAAACGAATACGGATATAACTCTTTCTGTTCGCTTTCCGTGACTTTTAACGTTGGGACGTCTACTCCCATTACGTTATTCTTTCCCGTCTCTATCTTTACGCTGTATCCGGGCATTGCTACGGCTTCTTCCATTACCTGTTCGGTTGTTACGGCGCTTGCAAGCATAAACAGCCTCAACGCTCTCGATACTTCCTCTTCTATCTCTTTTCTGAGCGCTTTGTTTTCTTTGACGTACAGCATAAAACGACGTATCGTTTCGTCTGATTTGTCTTTCAGTAATTTGTGTCCCCGCGTCGCTGTTTTAAGTCGGGTTTTCAGCCGTCTTAACTCCATTCGCGTCGGATTTACGTTCATTCTCGCCATTTCTTTTTCCCGTTTTTATTATTCTTTTTTATTTCTACTTTTCTGTTTTCACTTTCAACCCGGTCTTATTCCTTATAACCCTGTTTCAGCCTTTATTTATCGTAGAATTCTTCGAGATATGCGTCTCTTATTCTCTTCAATTCGCCTCTCGGCAATAATTTCAACAGTTCCCAACCCAAATTAAGCGTCTCTTCAATGCTTCTGTTCTTGTTGAAGCCCTGACTGACGTATTTCTTTTCGAATTTATCGGCAAAAAACGCGAATTTCTTATCTGCCGCGCTTAAAGCGGCGTCGCCGAGTATTGCCGCAAGTTCCTTTGCTTCCTTGCCCCTCGCATACGCGCTGAATAACTGGTTCATCGTATCCGCGTGGTCTTTTCTCGTCTTGCCTTCACCTATTCCTTTGTCTTTCAGACGGCTGAGCGACGGCAGAACGTCTATCGGCGGAACTACTCCTCTCTTATGCAGCTCTCTGCTCAATATTATTTGTCCTTCCGTTATATATCCCGTCAGGTCGGGTATCGGATGCGTTTTATCTTCTTCCGGCATCGTCAGTATCGGTATCTGCGTTATACTCCCTTTCTTTCCTCTTATTCTGCCTGCTCTTTCGTATATCGTCGCAAGGTTTGTGTACAGATATCCCGGATAACCTCTTCTTCCGGGCACTTCCTTTCTTGCCGCGCTGACTTCTCTCAATGCTTCGCAATAATTCGTTATGTCCGTCATTATTACCAATACGTGCATATCGCATTCGAATGCAAGATACTCCGCCGCGGTAAGCGCCATTCTCGGCGTCGATATTCTTTCTATCGCAGGGTCGTTTGCAAGATTCATAAACAGCACCGCCCTGTCTATTGCTCCCGTTTTACGGAAATCGGTAATAAAATAGTCTGCCTCTTCAAACGTTATCCCTATCGCGGCAAACACAACGGCAAACTTGCTTCCGCTTCCCAATACTTTTGCCTGTCTGGCTATCTGAGCCGCAAGTTCCGCATGCGGCAGTCCCGATGCGGAAAACACGGGAAGTTTCTGTCCTCTTACCAATGTATTCAATCCGTCTATCGCGCTTACTCCCGTCTGTATGAATTCGTCGGGATAATCTCTCGCCACGGGGTTTATCGGCTGTCCGTTGATATTTATTCTCATCTTCGGAATTATCGGCGCGCCTCCGTCCTTGGGCCTTCCCATTCCGTCGAATACCCTTCCGAGCATATCTTCGCTTACGGCGAGTTCTATTCCTTTTCCTAAAAATCTCGCTTTCGCCGTGGATATTTTCAAACCGGACGAACCTTCAAACAACTGTACAAGCGCTTTGTCTCCGTTTACTTCCAGGACTTTTCCGCTTCTGATTTCCCCGTTGTCCTGTTCGACTTCCACGAGTTCGTCGTATTTTACTCCCTCTACTCCTTCTACCAGCATCAGAGGTCCGACTACTTCTCTTATAGTTTTATATTCCTTTATCATTTCGTCTTCCTCCTATCCTATCAGCGCCTGGATTTCGTTCTGCAATTCTTTTTCGATTTCTTCAAACTTCGATAAATGCTTCTCTTCTATATATTTTCTCTTACGGGCATTTCTATAATATCCTCTATATCCACGCCTTCGTTTAACGCTTCCTGTCCTTTTCTGTTATATTCCAATATAAGATTCATCATCTTTTTCTGCTTTTCGAGCGATGAAAAAGTGTCTACTTCGTGAAACGCGTTCTGGTGCAGATAATCTTCTCTTATCATCTTTGCGGTTTCCATCGTAAGTCTGTCGCTGCTTCCGAGCGCGTCTATTCCGACAAGCCTGACTATTTCTTCAAGATTTGCTTCTTCTTGAAGAATACTCATAAATCTGGCTCTCAATCTGTTCCAGTCTTCACCCATATGTTCGGCATACCATTCGCTCAGTCTGTCGGCATAAAGCGAATAACTTTGCAACCAGTCGATTGCGGGAAAATGTCTCTTATATGCAAGAGCGTAACTCAGTCCCCAGAATACCTTTACTATTCTCAGCGTTCCCTGGCTTACCGGTTCGCTCAAATCCCCTCCCGGAGGACTGACCGCGCCGATTGCCGTTACGCTTCCGATAATATCCTTACTTCCGAGCACTTTTACTATTCCGGCTCTTTCGTAAAATTCGGCAAGTCTGCTGCTTAAATACGCAGGATATCCTTCTTCTCCCGGCATTTCTTCCAGTCTGCCGCTCATTTCTCTCAGTGCTTCCGCCCATCTCGACGTGGAATCCGCCATTATCGCTACGTTATATCCCATATCGCGGAAATACTCGGCTATCGTTATACCCGTATATATGCTCGCTTCTCTTGCTGCAACGGGCATATCGGACGTATTCGCTATCAATATCGTACGTTTCATCAGCGGCTCGCCCGTTTTCGGGTCCATCAGTTCGGGAAACTCGTTCAGAACGTCGGTCATCTCGTTCCCTCTTTCGCCGCATCCTACATACACTATTATGTCCGCGTCCGCCCATTTCGCAAGCTGGTGCTGCACTACCGTCTTTCCGCTTCCGAACGGTCCGGGAACTGCCGCTACTCCGCCTTTCGTTATCGGAAACAACGTATCGATTACTCTCTGTCCCGTCACCATCGGTATCGCAGGCGATAATTTTTCTTTGTATGCACGCCCTTTTCTTACCGGACATTTCTGCATCATACATACGCCTTCGTCCTTTCCTTTTTCCGTTGTTATCACGGCTATTTCTTCATCGATTGTATATTCTCCGTCTTTTATCGATTTCACTACTCCGCTTTTCCCGACGGGAACCATTATTTTATGCCTTACGAACTTGTTTTCCTGCACATATCCGAGTTCGTCTCCTTCCGATACCGTCGCGCCTTTTTTGACGGTCGGATTGAATTTCCATTTCTTTTCGTGGTCAAGCGCGCTTACTTCTACTCCGCGCCCGATTCGGTCTCCGCTTTTCGCTCTCAGCTTTTCAAGCGGACGCTGTATTCCGTCAAATATCGATTCTATTAACCCCGGTCCGAGCTCAACCGACAACGGCGCTCCCGTTGAATATACCGCTTCTCCCGGCCCTATTCCGTCGGTTTCTTCGTATACCTGTATCGACGCCTTGTCTCCTCTCAGTTCTATTATTTCTCCTATCAGCCTCGACTCCGATACGCGCACCACGTCGAACATCTTGCTTTCGCTCATTCCGCTCGCCACGATTAACGGTCCGCTTACTTTTATGACCTTTCCGCTTACTTCTTTCATCTGCTTTCTCCTTACTTCCGATAAGCCTGCTTTTTTTCTTTTTTTCTTTATTCCAAGGTGTCTTTAATATTTCGTGTTCAACACTTTCACCCTTAATCTTCTTTCTTTTTTATTTTTCTGTACTCTTCCGTTCCATATTGCGGTATATTCCTTTTATTCCTTTTCCGCTTCTATTTCTTTTCCAATATATCCGTTCCCAAGGCTTTTTCAACGTTCTTCGATATGAGTTTCATTCCGTAACCTGTACTTCCCGACGCTCCGGGTATCGGTATTACCGCCGGATACGGTCTTGCATTGTATCTTTCCGTTGTTTCCCTTATCTTTTTTGCTATTTCTTCCGTTATGAATATTACGGGATAACTCCTTGCCAGTTTTTTCAAAGTCTCGGACGCTTCGTCTTCTCCGTTTACGGGATATACGTCGGCTCCTACCGCCTTAAACGCAAGTACGCTGTCTTTATCCCCGATAACCGCTATCTTGTCGTTAAGCATATAACGCCCTCACTCTCTTCTTCATTTCTTCCGCCCCCACTCCGTTCTTTATACATACCAGTACTACTCTCAGCACCTTTATTTCGTTGAGTTTTCCCAGATAATATCCGACCGCGGGCGCTACGGAAAACATATCGGATTTGTTCACGGAAAATATTTTTAACAGACAATCGTCTTTCGCCGTTTCAAAAGCGCTTAAATCGTTTCCGTCCACTCTTGAAAAGATTTCTTTATATCTCGTTCCTCCGACCATTTTTGCCAGTTTCGCTTTGTCCGTTCCGCATTCCTTGAACTCGTGCAGTTCTATCTCTCCTCCGGGTATGAAATTTTCTTCGAAAAATCCCATTCCCGCGTCTATCGCGCTCGTTCTTAACAGAGAACCTATGTTTGCGGCGTCGATTACCGTTACAAAATATTCCTTTATATATTTATCCGCGTCTTTTCCTTTAAGAATTTCCGTTATCTCGGAAAACATCGCTTTATCGAGTTCTACGTCTATTACTCTCGGAGATATTCCGTCGGTTTCGAATTTTCTCTCAATCTTCTTTACCGCTTCGCCCATGTATGCGTCCGCAAATCCGAGCTTGTTGTTTTCGTACCGTTCTTTTAACTCTGACACGCTGTAATTACCGTCGGGTAACAACATCCTTTCATAGTCGCTTTCTTCCGTATATCTCGCCTTTATCAGAACTTTCAGATTATGATAATCGTTTCTCAGAAAAAAGCACTCTATCCCTATTCCCTTCGGAGCTGCTTCTCGCAAAAACTGCGTCGCTTCCCTCTCTTCCTCCGCAAGCACTTCATAAAAATTTTCGGGCGTGATATTGGTTCCTCCGCCGTATCCGCCTTCCGTCATTATCCTGAGCGCGTCGTCGAGAGATTTGGCTTCCGTCATTCGGTACAGCCTCTCTTCGGTAAACAGATTCAGTTCTTTCGCTTTCGCTCTCGCAGAAGCGAATATCAGTCCTTGTTTCATCTACTCTCCAAACAATACTCCCGCTATTTCGGGTTCGTATTCGCTCCTTATTGCGCTTAACTCCGCTTCGAGCGTAAGATTTTTATCCGACCCTTTTCCGCAAATCATTATTCCTCCGCAGAAACTTCCGTATCCGCTTCTTACGCTCACTTTCTTTCCGTATCCCGACGCCGTATCCGTTATGAATTTTTTCTTTACGGTTTTTTTGTCTTCCTCGGATATAACTATTTCGTCGCCGTCTTCGGCAAATCCGAGCATCCGTCCTATCAGGCTAAGATATCCTTTTTCGTCGGATTTTATCAGTTTTACAGCTTCTTCAAACGCGTTGTCTATTATTTCTTTTTTTGCTTGAAGAATCGTTTTCTTTACGTCAAGATGCGCAACGGTTATTTTTCTGCTTATTATTTCTTCACGCTCGGCATAACTCTCCGCCATATTTTTTTCTTTATAAATATTGGCGTCGTTACGCGCGACGTTAATCGCTTCCTGCGCCCTCTTCGACCCTTCTTCCAGAGTCGAATTGGCTTTTATCCGCGCATCTTCACGGATTTTTTCTATGATTGATTCTTTGCCGCTCATTTCTTATCCTCTTTTACATTCCGATAGCTGCCCAGTCGGGAATAAATACAATCAGGAACGACGCAAGGAATCCGAGCAGAGCATACGTTTCTACCATTGCGGTCAAAAGCATTCCCTTCGTGCTTTCCTCGGGACGTTTTGCTACCAATCCTATCGAACTTGCCGCGACATTCCCTTGGTGTATTCCACTGAAAAGTCCCGCTATCGCTATCGGCAGACATCCGGCAAGTATTCCTATTCCGCCTGCAACGCTCATAAGCGTCAATCCGCCGAATACGCCGGTTTTCAGCAACACCAAGAATCCGATTATAAATCCGTATATTCCCTGCGTAGCCGGCAACAACTGCAATATAAGACATTTCATAAATTTATCGGGGTCTTCCGCCGTTACTCCTGCCGCCGCTTGTCCCGCGCGCGCTACTCCCATTGCCGACCCGGTTCCGCTGAGCCCTACCGCCAGCGCCGCGCCTACCAGCGCCAGTACCGTTCCCAAATATTCCATTTTCTTTTACCTCCTTGATTACTTTGGTAATTTACTTCTTTTTTATTTTTATCTTTTTCTATATCTTCAATCTCCTTGACAATTTTCTGTTTCTTCCCGATTTCTGTATCTTCCCTATAACTCAGAATATCATCGGCACGATTTCGTTTCCATCGGTTTTCAGTTATCGAGATAGGTATATTTCATCTCGCTGCCGAGAGGTCTGAACGCGTGTCCGCTCCCTTCATAAAACCGTCCGAAAAATTCTATATATTGCAGACGCGAATCGTGGACGTAAGCTCCGAGCAGGTTTATCGCAAGATTGAAAACGTGCCCGCCTACGAATATTACGACCGCGATAATCCAGCCTGCCGGACCTATCATATCCACTATTATCATTCCCAGCTCGTTCATTACAAGCCCTATAACGCCAGTGGTAAGCCCAAGTCCGAACAGTCTCGAATAACTAAGCAAATCGCTTACGATGTTTATCGCGCCGTATACGCTTCCCAGCGCGCCGCCGACCATCTTAACGGGATTTTTCTTTCCCCAGGCTCCGCCGATAACCACCATTGCTCCGCCGATAAGCGCAATATACGTTCCCACCGTTCCCGCAACACCGAACCATTCCTGTCCGCCTTCGATTGCGTTAAGGTACACCATTACGTTCGGGAACAACATTAACAGTCCCAAAAATATTACTACCCAACCGAAATCCGACAATATTCCTTTCATTGCGTTTCCCGATTTTATTTTGGCTATTCCGCTAAGCGCAAATCCCGTTCCTATCTGCAAGACACCTACCCCGAGTGAAAGCATAAACATTTTCAGCGGTTCGTCAAGCGGATTAAACCACGTTAGTTTTCCCAGAAAACTGTCCTCGGGTATGTCTATCGCAAACCATCCCCCGAACAGCGTTCCCCATATAAACGTCGATATTCCGCAAAACGCGAACACTATCATCATCCTTCCGCTGTTCTTCACGGGCTTTTTCAGCTTCACGAACAGAAAACACGCTATTGCCATTATCAGCCCGTATCCCGCGTCGCCTATCATTATTCCGAATATCAAAAAATAAAAAAGCGCAACAAATAAATTGGGGTCTCTTTCTCTATAATTCGGACTTCCGAACATTTCGGTTATCCCCGCAAAAGCTCCTACAACTTTGCTGTTCTTCGTAGCTGTCGGCGGTATCTCCTCTTCAAGCGGGTCTCTGAACGCTATTTCCACGCGTTTACACTTTTCTTCTATTTCTTTTTTCAATCCTTCCGTTTTTTCCGCGGGAACCCACCCTTCGAACGCTATCGCTTTTTTCGTCCTTGCCGAATTCTCCGTTATATCCAGTTTCGCAAGTTCCAACGCGCAATAATCGTATACGATTTTTACGGTAGGTATATATCTGACGTAATCCACGGTGCTCAGTATCAATTCTTTAACCGTTTCGTCGATTTTATTTATCCTTGCCGTGTTTTCCTCCGTTTTATCCGACGCAGTACCATCAAAATCAAAACTCGATTTTACAAATTCGTTTTCACTTAAAACTTTATTTACTTCTTCTTTATCGTTTTTATGGCATATTACGGCAACGGCGGTAACTTTTTCGCCTTCCGATATTTCGTATATGCCTTTTCCTTCGATTTGAACGACAAATTTATCTTTGTTTTCCGACGGGATTACTCCGCAAAACACGCACGCCGATTCCGTATCCTTTATCGTACTCATATCGATGTCGAGACCTTTATACGGCGCAAGCTGTTCGTTGAACGCCGTCAGTCTCGTTTTTTCGCTTCTTAAATCCGTTATACGGTTATTGATGTTTTCCATCTCGTCGATTTTATCCATCAACTCTTCCGTATTGTTGCAGACTTCCTCGTATTCTTCCAGTGTTATAAGTCTGTTTTCTTTTTTCAGATTTATTTTCGGCGCAAGTTTTTTATCGATAAGAAGTATTTCTTTCGACATCTCTTTCAAAAATGACATGCAAAAAGCCGCACGGTATTTCCGCGCTTCGTTTCTTTCTCTTCTTTCTCTGTCTGCCGGAGTTACGGTTACGTCTTCTTCGCTCTTTATCAGCTCGACGCATCCCGATTTTATGAATATTCGCAAAAGCCTCGTTCTTTCGCTCGCATGAGCAACAAGGCTCATTTTTTGCATCTTAACAATCGACATATGCGGACATTACCTTTTCCTTAATAAATTCGGCTGCGGCTTTTACGGAAGTTTCTTTTACAAGCTTCTCTGCCGCCTTTTTGCCTTCCGCCACTATTTCGGCGTATTTCTCGTCGCCCTCTTTCCCGGCGGATTCGGCAATTTTACGCCGCTCCTCTTTGACGCTCCTTATAGCGTCAAGCCTTATACGGCGGCTTTCTTCGTCCGCCCCGAGTACCGTTTGTTTCGCGTCTTCGGCGGCTTTCTTCGTTATTTCCTCCGCCTCCGCTTCCGCCGTACGGATTTCGTCGAGAATTTCTTTTATCATTATCCCTCCCGAATAATACTTGCGCGCGTCACGTTTCCGTAGCGCGCGCCGCATTTTTTCAGTTTACTTTTCCCTTTTTTTATTTCGTTCCGAACAATCTGTCTCCCGCATCTCCGAGTCCCGGTACTATATATGCGTGGTCGTTCAGTTTTTCGTCCAATGCCGCTGCGTATATCGGCACGTCCGGATGCGCTTTATTTAACGCCTTGACTCCTTCCGGCGCCGCCACCAGACACATAAATTTTATATCTTTTACTCCCCTCTGTTTTATAAAATCTATTGCCATTATCGCGCTTCCGCCTGTTGCCAGCATCGGGTCTACTACGATTATTGTCCTTTCTTCCGCGTCTACGGGTAATTTACAGTAGTATTCCACGGGCATATGCGTATCCGGGTCTCTGTAACATCCTATATGCCCTATCTTTGCGGTGGGCACGAGTTCCAATACTCCGTCTACCATTCCGAGTCCGGCTCTCAGTATAGGTACCACTCCTATACTTCTCCCTCCGAGCGTCTTACTCGTACATTTGCATATCGGCGTTTCGATTTCCACGTCTACCAACGGCAAATCCCTCGTTACTTCGTATGCCATTAACAAGGATATTTCTTTCAGCAATTCTCTGAAATCTTTCGGCACCGTATTCTTGTCTCTCATTAACGATACCTTATGCACTATCAACGGATGATTTACTACTGTGATGTTCATTTCTTCGGTATTCTCCTTTGTCTCTTTTAATCTTTTCCCCTTTTCTATTTCCTTTATCATTTCCACTCTTTCGGCATGCCGTCCGCCGGCAAATCTGCTCCCGAAAAATATTCCGATATATTCTTTCGCTTCTTCTTCGGAAGTTATTCTCCCCCCCATCGAAATTATATTGGCGTCATTGTGCTCTGCCGCCATCTTGGCGCAAAACGCGTCCGTTACATGCGCACACCTTATACCTTTGAATTTATTCGCAGCTATTCCTATGCCTATGCCCGTTCCGCACAGCAATATCCCTTTATCGCATTTTCCGCTTATTATCGCTTCGCTTACTTTTTGGGCATATAACGGATAATCCACCCTTTCTTCGCTGTACGTTCCGTAATCTTCGTACTCGTAGCCGAGTTCCGTTATCTTTTCAATACACGCTTTTTTCAGCACTATTCCGCCGTGGTCGCATCCTATCGCTATTTTCATTTTTGTGATTTTCCGTTCAGATTTTATTCCTTTTTTCCGAGCTTTTCTCCCGTACCTGTTTCCCCTCTTGACTTTATTTTGTTATTATATCATATTGTACCGCTTTGTTGTCAATAGTTATTTCCCTTTTCAACAAATTATTTCCGCCTTTATATCCCGCCTTTTCCGTCTCATCTTGTCTTTTCCGTATCAGACTATATGCCCTCCGCTGCTTTTATACATCCTGTTCATCACGCTTGCTTCCATTCCGCCTCCTTCCATCGCTTCGGCAAGTATGTATCCGTATATCTTTTCCGCTTTTCTCATTGTCTCAAAAATATTATGTGCGTATTCTTCCGCATTTTTACCGAGACTCATATACCTTAATCCCTTTTCTCCGAGTTTTTTACATGTCTGTTCCAATGCAAGCACCACGGGATTCTGCCCTTCCGCTTCTCTTTTCAGATATTCTTTCTCTGCGCTTTCCTCAGATATAAACAATTCGCAGGGAACGGTCGGACAGTAATGGGCGTATTTCATTCCGGGACTTGGCGCAACTTTTACTTCCCCCTTGAACATTCTCACTTTCGGCAGATACGGCGCAAGCATTTCTGCCGTTACCGCTCCCGGTCTTAATATTACAGGTTCGTCCACAAGACTCAGCACCGTCGATTCTATTCCCACTTCGCACGGACCTCCGTCAAGTATAGCGGGAATTCTTCCCTTCATATCCTCGTATACTCTCTCTGCCGTCGTCGGGCTCACCCTTTTTGAAAGATTTGCGCTCGGCGCCGCTATCGGACATCCGCACTTTTCCAGAAATGCCCTGCCGAGAGGATGGGACGGGATTCTTATCCCTACCGTGTCAAGTCCTGCCGTGACGCAATACGGTATTTCTTTTTTCTTTTTCAATACCACCGTTATCGGCCCGGGCGAAAATATTTCGAATATCTTTTCGGCTTCTTCCGTTAAATACGCCGCTTTCTCTATATCTTTTATATCGGGAACATGCACTATAAACGGATTGTCGGACGGTCTGTTTTTGGCTTCGTATATTTTCTTTACCGCGCTTTCGTTAAAAGCGTTTCCCCCTAATCCGTATACCGTTTCGGTGGGAAACGCCACTATTTCTCCTTGCTTTATCAGTTCTGCGCACTCGTCAAGTATTTCTTCTTTTCCTATTTTCGTTTCCATTTTTTCCTCGCAGAACGCCTTTTACGCTCTGAAGCTTATTCTTTTCTTCGCTTTTCCGCTTTTCCGCTTTTCCGTTAATTTCGGTTGCTTTTGCTTTTTTCGTTTTCGCAAAGTTTTACCTTTTCCGCGATTAAGTCTCATTCACGGTTCAGTTTATATATCTTTGCCGCATTCCCCACCGTTACCAACGCGTACGATTCCATTGCGCTGCCGTCTTCGTTCATAGGATTGTCCGATACGTTTATCGTTCCTTCTACCGGCTCGATTATTATATCTCCCGCATAGTTTTTCAATCCCACCTTTTCTCCGTCTTTATACGTGTATGTTCCCTGGAACAATACAACTACGTCGCCCAGTTCGGTTTCTTTCCCTTTTTCGTCAATTCTGTAATATTTTTTCACGCCGTCCGATACTTTCGCACCTATCGCATATCCGCCCGAAAAATATGTCAGCTCATCGTAAACGAAATCGGTTATTCTCAATCCTGCGGGCGTAACGGCTCCGTAAAATTGCCCCGCTTCGCCCGTTCCCGTTTTCAGCGTTCCGTTGATTATGCATCCGTCTTTTGTCGCATAATACGGTATATAGGTTGCTTTTCCTTGCGAAAAGGTTGCCAGAACTGTTGATTCCATATATCTGTCGTATGCATACGCCGTTCCTGTCGTTTCCGAATATATGGGGTCCGACGTCTGTATTCCCACTCCGTCTATATATGCCGTCGGCATAAGCGCGTTCTTAGGTTGTATCCTTTTTAGATTTTCGTCAAATATACAATATGTCGTTTCTCCAGTGTATCCTACGAAAGTTGTCTGGTCGGCTGCATAGTCTTCAAGATAAGGCAAATAGTAATAGTATACTATACTGTATCCCTTTTTTATCATTGCCGCGGGGTTTGCAAAAGGCAGATTGTATTCGTACGTGTCCGTTTCTTTGTCGTACACCTGTAAACTTCCTAGCATATACGATTGCTGATTATAGTAATCGTATGTATATTCGTTTGCCACCCCGGCTACGCAGAATATATCGTTTGCCGAACTCGTTTTACCTGTCTTTATATTATAAAAATCCGTTTTTGTTCTCGCATATTGCGCCATTGTTTCGTCTATCCCGGGCAAGCGCAGATTAAAACCGTTAAAAGGTTCGTACTTCGAAAGCATCGCGGACCTGACAAACCATCCGTTCCCGAGATACGCTACAAAAAGTTCTCTCGAAAAAGACGACAAAGAATCCGTCATTTCGGAAAAAGCCACATATTCTCCCTGCCTTGCAGGTTCCAGATACCCTCTTACCGGGTCCGTTGTCGTATCGTAAAAATACGCCCTGTCCGTCGAATACGCGGCTAAATAGTTATCGCACAGAATATAGGTATACGCTGTTCCGGCGGAAGAATCGTACGCCGCTCTCACTCTGAATTTTTCAAGCAGTTCCGCTCCCGACTTATAATCGTAGAATACGCTGTATGTCGGCTGTGACAGCGTATAATCGATACTTCCGTACACTACCGCGTACTCTCCCAATATTTCTATTTGTTTATAGCTTTCGGTATAATACAATTCTTTCCCTTCCATAAGGCTGTAAGGAGTTCCTTCTTCGCCGCGGTATCTGATAAAATCGATATAATTTCCCGTTCCGCTTGTCTCGTTTATGGGTTTTGCAACTATCGCATAATCTCCGTAAGTCTGTACTATTGCCGAATATATCGGAGGACAGTATTCTTCCTCCGCCGATGCGAAACCGTACCGTTCTACGGTACTCCCGTCGCTTACGACATAACTTCTTGCGGTTATAAATATCTTTTCCGTCGGGTCATAAGAATTCACATACGTATCCTGCGATAAATTCGCCGTGCATACCGCCGACGTCACTTCCTCAGACTTGAAATTATTGAAATATTCGTAATAATCGACGCCTTTATTGAAAACAAAATAATACAGACACAGTCCTACGGTCATTGCAACCACAAGTACCGATGCCGTTACGGCAAGAATTATTGCCTGTTTCTTCCCGAACTTCTTTTTCTTCCCGTTCTCCGTAGTAACGATTTCTTCCGATAACACAGATTCGTCGCCTTTTTCTTTGCGCTTCTTCTCAGACTTTTTTTTGTATTTGCCTGCTTCTTTTCTCTTATCGGAAATTTTTTCGGTTTCCTTTTCGCCTGTTCTCGTTTTTTCTTCGTTTTCCATATTTTGCATTATACCATTATTCTTCTTAAATGACAATTAACTTTGCAATTCTTAAACATTTTTCTCGCAAACCGATTGTTGAACATTTTTCTCGCAAAAAAGAAAAAATAATTTACATATACCGCGGAATAATGCTATACTGTAAAATAATCTGAATTTAACTGTCAAAAATACTTTACGACGGTTCAATTCAAATACGGAGGGTTTTACCATGACTGCGCTCGAAAAGAAAATTGTTCAGCTTCTGAAAGCCGATTCTCGTTACACTCACGCACAGATTGCGGCTTTGCTCGGAGTTCCCGTTAAAGACGTGGAAAATACCGTCCGCTCCCTCGAAGAACGCGGAGTTATCGTAAAATATACCGCTATTATCAATACCGAAAAAACAGGCGAAGATTTTATCGACGCTTTGATTGAAGTTAAAGTCACTCCGCAAGCGCGCAGCGGTTTCGACGCAATTGCCGAAGAAATTTATAAATTCCCCGAAGTTAAGGCAGTTTACCTCGTAAGCGGTACTTACGACCTTGCCATTACTCTCGAAAGTAAAACTGCCCGCGACGTTTCTCTTTTTGTCAGCGAAAGACTTTCTACTATCGATTCCGTTATCGGCACGACTACACATTTTATTATGAAACAATATAAAGAAAGCGGCGTTATCATGAGCGGCGACGATTCCGCTAAAAGAATGGCGGTGCACGAATGATTGATTACTCGCGTTATCTTAATTCTACCGTTAAGGATATTCAGCCGTCCGGCATAAGAAAATTTTTCGATATCGTTGCGGAAGACAAGTCAGCTGTTTCTCTCGGCGTGGGCGAACCCGATTTCGATACTCCGTGGCTCGGCAGAAACGCCGCTATTAAAAGCATTCAGAAAGGTTTTACTCAGTATTCTTCAAACTGCGGTATGCCGCTTTTAAGAGAACTTATTTCCGATTACTATTCTTCCCGTTTCGGAGTTAAATACGACCCCGCTCACGAAATTATAGTCACCGTCGGCGCAAGCGAAGCTATCGACCTTGCTTTAAGAGCAATTATCGAACCCGGCGACGAGGTTCTCGTTCCGGACCCGTCGTACGTATCTTACTGCCCATGCGTTAAACTTTCCGGCGGCGTTCCCGTTCCGGTTAAGTGCTCGGCGGATAACGGTTTTATCCTTACTCCCGAACACCTGCTCGCCTCGATTTCCGATAAAACAAAAGCCGTCATTCTTCCCTATCCCAATAATCCTACCGGCGGAATTATGACAAAGCAGGATATCGACAATATTGCGGAAATTATCGTCAAACACGATTTGATTGTCATAAGCGACGAAATTTACAGCGAACTTACATACAATGACGAAGGTCACTACTCGGTTGCTCAATCCGACGTCTTACGCGAAAGAAGCATTGTCATTAACGGATTCAGTAAATCTTTCGCTATGACGGGTTGGCGGCTCGGTTACGTTCTCGCTCCGGCGCCTCTTACTTTCGCTATGTATAAAATTCATCAATATACAATTATGTGCGCGCCTACTTGCGCTCAGTACGCCGCTATCGCCATTCTCGAAGAAGAACTCAAAAACGGGTTTTCTACCGTCAGGGATATGCGCGACGAATACGATATCAGAAGACGTTTCGTCTTTAATTCCCTCTCCGATTTCGGGTTCGACGTTTTCGCTCCTCTCGGGGCTTTTTACGTCTTCCCGAGCGTCGCTACTTTCGGTATGAACGGCGAAACGTTCGCTAACGAGCTTCTCGAAAAAAAGCACGTTGCCGTCGTTCCCGGCGTTGCCTTCGGTCCCTCGGGCGAAAACCATATCCGTATAAGTTACGCTTACAGTATGGCAAGCCTGAAAAAAGCTCTCGACCGTATCGGCGATTTTATTAACGAACTCTGATTTTCGGTATCCGGAACCGATTTTAAGGGTATATAAATCTATTTATTAGCTAGGGGTGGCAGAAATGCCTGAGATTAAACCCTCCGAACTTGTCCCCTGTGGGATAAGGAAGCAGAAGTCCAGCCCCGTCATGCGTCTGGACTTTTCTTTTTCTGGGGCTCCCGGCGAAGGAGAAACTATGTTTACTGATTCTTTTAGTACCTTGTCCGTCTTTGACAAGGCTGCAACCGTTGCGTTCTATCTTACGCTCGCGGTTGTCGTTATCGCTCTTGTTCTCGGATTTTTAGTAAAAAAATTCAGACAGGATTCGATGAGCGGTTATCTTAAAACTTCGTTTGCGGCAATTGTCGGTTATGCCGTCGGTATCACGGCTATTCTTTTATTCCTTAAACTCGACGAATATATTGCCGACGGCTATATCGATTACGCAACCTTTATTCCCGTTGCCGTTATGGTCGTTTCAGCTCTTATTCTCGCTGTCGCTTATTACGTCGTTTCCGTTTTCAACAAGGATAAATCCCGTCTTACGGCTATTATCTCCGCCGCAATTCTCGGCGCGGAGCTTCTTGCAGTTCTTATTGCACAAACCGTTATTTATTATCGGAATAACGATTCTGTCGAGGTTTCCGGGGAAGTTCAGCTCTATATCTATACTTTGCTTCTGATTGCGGTAATTGTCGCGCTTGCTCTCGTCTTCGGAAAAAAGCAAACCGATATAAATAAAACCAAATCCGTTTCTTACGCCGCTATATGCGCGGCTCTCTCGTTTGCGCTTTCATACGTGCGTTTTGTCCAACTTCCTCAGGGCGGCTCGGTTACTCTTGCCAGTTTGCTCCCCTTGATGATTTATTCCTATATGTTCGGTATCCGTCGCGGCGTTGTTCTCGGCGCGGTATACGGCCTTTTACAGTTTATTCAGGCTCCGTGGTTTTATCACCCCGTACAGTTCCTTCTCGATTATCCCATAGCTTTCGCGGCAATCGGTCTTGCCGGAATTTTCCGCGAAAAGAAGTTATTCGATAACAAAAAGCCAGTTCAGTTCGCTCTCGGCGCCTTGCTCGTCGTTATTCTGCGTTACTTTTCACACGTTGTAAGCGGTATTTTCGTTTTCGGTAGCGGTGACCCCGATAATTACTCCGCGGTCGCTTGGAGCTTCCTTTACAATTCTTTCGCTTTTGCGGATATGGCTATTTCAATGGTCGCAGGCTGCGCTCTCTTTGCGTCAAGAAATTTCGTTAAATTACTCGACGCTTCACGCAATTCCTGATTGATAATCGGCTCTCCCGTTCCGGATGGGATTTTGCCTTTTTACCTATCTATACTTATTAAACCAAAAAGGGTTTCGTCTGCGAAACCCTTTTTATAATTATCTTTTCATTATTCCGACTGCTTTTATCCTGCACGTTTGAATTTTATTTCGCGCGTTTCTTCTTCTCTTCCTCTACGATTTTGGGAACCATTGCGGCAGGAACTTCGTCATATCTTGCAAACTCGGTACTGAACTTTCCTCTGCCCTGCGTCATACTTCTTAAATCTATCGCATAGCGGTGCAACTCGGCCGCGGGAGCTTCTCCCGTTATTACCGTTTTACCGTTTTCGTTTTCCATTCCGAATACTTTTCCTCTTCTCTTCGTCAAATCTCCCATTACGTCTCCCATATAATCCGCGGGAACAACTATTCTCATGTTCATAATGGGTTCGAGAAGTACGGGATTCGCTTTCGGTATTCCTTCTTTAAACGATATTTTCGCCGCTTCGATAAACGCCGCTTCTTTACTGTCTACCGGGTGATAACTTCCGAAATACAGTACGGCACGGAATCCTACCATCGGGCATCCTGCAAGTACGCCCGTCATTTTCGCTTCGCGCAATCCTTTCTCTACCGACGGGAAATACTGCTTCGGTACCGCTCCGCCGACAACTTCTTCCGCAAACTCAAAATCGATATCCGGCGCGGGTTCGTATCTTATATATACGTCTCCGAACAATCCGCTTCCGCCGTTTTGTTTCTTGCATCTTCCCTGTTGCTCTACTTTCTTTCTTATCGTTTCGCGGTACGCAACTCTCGGCTCGGTAAGCTGCGCTTCGACTTTGTACTTGTTCTTGACTTTTTTGCAAAGCACGTCTATCTGCGTTTCTCCCATTCCGCATATTACCGTTTCCTGCGTTTCGGGATTCTTTTCCACTTTGAAAGTACAGTCTTCTTCCATAAGTTTTCTCAGTCCTTCGACGACTTTATCCGTTCCGCCTTTTTCGTCCGCAACCAGCGCAAGCGTAAGCACAGGTTTCGGGAAATCTATCGGTTCGAATTCAACCTGCAACCCTTCCGCACAAAGCGTATCTCCCGTTCCGGTATACGACAGTTTCGCAAACGCTCCTATATCTCCAGCTTTTATACATTCCGCAGCTTCCTGCGTTTTGCCTTTCAAAAGATACAGCGCGCTGATTTTTTCGTTCTCGCTCTTTCTCATATTTATAAGCGTGTCTCCGCTCTTTACGCTTCCGCTGTAAACTTTGAACAGATTGAGTTTCCCTACAAACGGGTCCACTATTGTTTTGAATATCCGTACAACGGTCGGTTTGTTTTCGTCGTAATCGAGTTCTATTTTCTCTTCGCCTTTAAGCGCATACGCTTTTTTCGTTTCTCCCGCGTACGGTATAAGGTTGATTATATTTTCCAATAAATCGCAAAGCACCGGCGTTCCTACCGCCACTCCCGCTACGACGGGGATAAATTCGCAATCCGATACCATTTTACGGATTCCGCTTACTTTATCTTCTTTCGATAAATCTCCTTCTTCAAAGAACTTTTCAAGCAACGCTTCGCTGCTTGCGGCTGCTATTTCGGTAAGTTCCGCATTGTCGCTGCTTACAGTGTCGGTAAGATTTGCGGGAACAGCTATTTCCTTTCCGTTTACGTCGTACGCCTTATTCGCAAGTACGTCTACGTATCCAAGCATATTCGTTTTATCCATTATCGGTATTTCTATTGCCGATACCTTTGTTCCGTATTTAGCTTTTATCGCTTCCACCGTCGCGGAAAAGCTGCTGTTTTCTTTATTCACTCCGTTTATAAACAATATCATCGGGATTTTGTGTTCGGAACAGTAATCTATCGCTTTTTCCGCTCCTACGCTCAGATTCCCCGACGCCTGCGTAACGACTATCGCTCCGTCCGCTACCGTCAGCGCGCTTACCATCTCTCCTTCGAAATCGAAAAATCCCGGCGTATCGAGAAAATTGATTTTATAATCTTTATAATATGCATAGCTGAGCGATAACGATATACTCATTTTTCTGCTTATTTCTTCGGCGTCATAGTCGCTTACCGTCGTTCCGTCGTCTACCTTTCCCAGCCTCGACGTTCCTTTCGTCGCAAATAGTATTGCTTCGAGCAAAGACGTTTTTCCTTCTCCTCCGTGCCCTATAAGCGCTATGTTTCTCACTTTTTCCTTACTAAATACTGCCATATACGTCTCCTAAAATTTATTATTATCAAAATGCTTTACATATATTTTCTAAAAGTAAGCCTTATACATGATATCATACCTTACCGCATTTTTCAAGTACCTGATTTTATTTTTTTTTATCCCGCTTTTTCCCTTACGTCTTTTCCCTGTATTCACTCGTTTCACGGTTCTGTTTTCGTTTTATTATACAAAAAAACCGCTTTTTTTGCGGTTTTTCAACATACAAAAAGTTCCGCCGGTAAGTCGCTCCGGTGAAACTTTTTTTATCGTTATTTTATTTATTTAAGCTTTACGAAAGTATTCCCTGTTTTATGCGTTCGCGCTTTCCTGTGCCTTTACGGCGTTATCGAGCATTTTGGAATACCTTGCCACTTTTCTCGCCGCAGTATTTGCGTGATAGATTCCGTCGCTCTTCGCCGCGTCGATATAGGACATTACGGCTTTGAGCTGTGCTTTCGCGTCTTCAAGTCTTCCTTCGTTTATCGCCGCTTCGAATTTCTTGATTACGGTTTTTACTTCCGTCTTTCTGCTGTTATTGCGCGCGTTTTCTTCTCTCGTAATCAGAACACGTTTTTTCTGTGACTTAATATTAGGCATTTTTGTCTTTTTCTCCTTAATTTTTGCTTACGCTTTCTTTTTTGCTAAAATATATTACCACAACTCGAATAAAAATGCAAACGCTTTGTAATATATTTCCTCAAAAAGTCAATAATTGCGTTTATGACAAGAATTTATCGTGAAATGTGGGAAGAAAGCGCCTTCCTTCCTTCGGAAGATTACAAATCGCACACCGAAAAAAAACATTTCGGTAAAATTACCGTTCACTACGGCGAAAACATACGTACCGGAAAAACCTTTTTTACCGTTACTTCGGGCTCGGAACTTTTCGACGACGAAGAACAGAAATCAAGGCTTGAAACCGAAATAGTCTCCGCCCTAGGAACGCTTATGAAAAAATACTCTCTCACTCCCGAATCGAAAATTATGGTTGTCGGTCTCGGCAACGAAAAAATCACGGCCGACTCGCTCGGCTGCCGCGTGGCGGACAAACTTACCGTCACTTCCCATATGTATTCCGACGAGGGCGTGCGCAGCCGTTACGGCAACCTCTGCGCCTTCAAAAGCAGCGTAAGCGGCGTTACGGGTATAGAAAGTTTTGACCTCATTACTTCGGCGGCTAAAACCGTTAAACCCGATTTAATTGTAGCGGTGGATACGCTTTCCTGCGGAAAAAGCGAAAGACTCGGTTGCACCGTTCAGCTCACCGACAACGGTATCGAACCGGGAGGCGGCGTTAATAACCCTAAACGTAAACTCTCCTCCGACTCCTTGAAAACTCCCGTTATCGCTATCGGCGTTCCTTTCGTTATCTACGTGAAAACTCTTCTTTCCGAATACGGCGTTTCTTCCGTTTCCGACCAACTCTCTTCCCTCGTCGTCACCGCAAAAGAAATAGATTTTCTTATCGAAGATTTTTCCGACGTCATTGCTATTGCCATAAATTCCGTCGTTCACGGTAAACATTTTCCTCTTTTTTCTTCCTTTTCTTAAACAAAAAAAACGCGCTGTGCTTTCGCATAACGCGTTCCTTAATTGTATTCCCTTTTCCTCTTTTTACGCGATTGTTCTTATTCTTATCGCTTTATCGAATTTGACCGCGGCGTCGCCGTCAAATACGGCGTAGCCGTAATCTCCCTTTACCGCTACTTCTTTATCTCCCGCAATTTTCTCCACGTCGTCTTTATCCGCGGCGTTGAACAATATACAGGTGCGGACTTTTCCCGTTCTCGCTTTGTTTACCCCGGGATAATTAACGGAATTCGTTATATTGCCGTTTTCGATATATTCCACAAGCTCTTTCCCCGCCATAACAGCACAGTTGTCTTCCGCTTCTTCCGTACTTGCTCCCAGATGCGGAATTACTATTATTTTTTCACTGTTTATCGTATTTTCGTCGGGAAAATCCACTACGTATTCGCCTATCTTTCCTTCGTGCAACGCTTCTTTTACCGCTTCCGCGTCCACCAGCTCTCCGCGCGCCATATTTATTATTATCGCGCCCTTTTTCATTTTGGATATCGCTTCCGCGTTTATCATATTTTTCGTATTCGCGTTAAACGGCACGTGCAGGGTTATTATATCCGCTCTTTCTATCGCTTCGTCGAATCCGCATATTTCCGCTTTCCCCTCAAACTCTTTCTTTACTTTTTCCGTAACGTACGGGTCGTATCCCACAACTTTCATACCGAGAAAAAGTGCGCTTTCCGCTACCAGTTTTCCTATTGCGCCAAGTCCGATTACGGCAAGCGTTTTACCTTTTATTTCGTGTCCGGCAAATGCACTTTTCCCTTTTTCGGTAGCCTTGGCTACATTTTCTGTCAATGAATTCACCCATTTGTTCCCGCCGATTACGTCGCGCGACGCCAGCAGCATCGCCAGTATCACCAGTTCTTTTACCGCGTTCGCGTTCGCTCCGGGCGTGTTGAATACCACTACTCCTTTCTTCGCCATTTCCGTTACGGGTATATTGTTCACCCCCGCTCCCGCTCTCGCTATCGCAAGTAATTTATCCTTTACTTCGTATTCCGCCATATTCGCGCTTCTTACGAGTATTCCGTCGGGATTTTCCGATTCGTCGCTTAAAGTGTATTTCCCGTCAAATACGTTTTTTATAACGGGGCTTATTTTATTTAATTTCAATATTTCGTACATTCGTTTTCTCCGTTATTTGTTTTCCGTTTCGAATTTTTTCATAAATTCGGCAAGTTTCTTTACTCCCTCTACGGGCATAGCGTTGTATATGCTTGCTCTTATTCCGCCGACCGCTCTGTGTCCTTTCAGCGATACCATTCCGTTTTCCGTCGCTTCTTTTACAAATTTCGCGTCAAGTTCCGGACTCGGCGTGGTAAACGCTACGTTCATCATTGAACGGCATTCTTTTCTCGACGCGCCCTTGTAGAACTTCGATTCGTCAAGTATGTCGTACAGCAATCCCGCTTTATATATATTCTGTTTTTCTATTTCCTTTACTCCGCCGAATTTCTTTAACCAACGCAGATTAAGCATTGCAACGTACGTCGAAAAACTCGTAGGCGTGTTATACAGGCTGTTTGCGTCCGCCTGCGTTTTGTATTTCAGCATC
The DNA here is from genome assembly GCA_944372095.1 of uncultured Clostridia bacterium. Lineage (GTDB taxonomy): Bacteria > Bacillota > Clostridia > Christensenellales > DTU072 > CAG-1782. The sequence goes on along the minus strand of CALVYG010000005.1, from coordinate 25,754 downwards.
GTCGGGCAGAACGGCAACGGCGTTCCGTTATCCACTATGTCTTTTCTTACCACTACTATCGTCAGTCCGGCAGGAGCGAGATTTTTTTGCGCGCCCGCGTATATTACTTTGAATTTACTTACGTCCACGGGTTCCGACAGTATCATACTGCTCATATCCGCCACAAGGTTGTTCACGGGCGGTAATTTTGTGTATCTCGTTCCGTATATCGTGTTGTTGTACGTTATGTGGACATAATCCGTTCCTTTTCTGTATTCTACGCTGTCCACGTCGGGTATGTATGAAAAATTGTCGTCTTTTGACGTTGCCACACACGCTATGTCTCCGTATTTTACCGCTTCTTTATATGCTTTGTTGGCAAAATTTCCGGTCACTATGTAGTCTGCCTTTTTTCCGTTTTCTTCGCTTAAAAGATTAAGCGGCACCGCTTCAAACTGCGTCGAACCTCCGCCCTGTACGAACAATACGTAATAATCGTCGCTTACTCCCATTAATTCTCTGAATAAACTTAACGCTTCGTTATGTATTTCTTCGTACCATTTTCCGCGGTGACTCATCTCTCCGACGAACATTCCGCTTCCTTTATAGTCAAGCAAATCTCTCTGTACTTCGAGCAATACCTCTTCGGGTAACATAGACGGACCTGCCGCGTAGTTATATACCTTTCTCATCCTTTATTTATTCTCCTTCTTCGGGTGTAAAAACTTCGTTTTTTTCATAAAAATTTTATCACCATTATTTTTTCAAGTCAAACGATTTGCATTGCGCTATCTGCCGATTAGCTCTATTGTTGCGTATAATTTTTCAAGCGTTTCGGCAGCAAATACTTTCTCTTTTATTTTCTTCTGTCCCGGAATCCCTTTCACGTATGCGGCTATCTGTTTTTTCATCGTTCCAACTATTGTTCTTTCCGGTAAAAACCTTATATATTCTATGTGCTTCTTTATCAGTTCCGCCACCGAATATTCGGGATTTTCTCCTTTTATTTCTGCAAATACGTAAGGACGGCCGATTGCTCCCCGCGCGACCATCACATAATCCGCGCCCGTTTCTTTCATTCTTAAATAGCTTCGTCTGTCAAAGACGTCTCCGTTTCCGCACAGCGGTATTTTAAGTATGCTTTTTATTTCCGCTATTATATCGTAATCCACGCCGCCCGAATACATCTGCTCCCGCGTTCTTCCGTGCACCGTTACCATATCCGCTCCGCCTTCCTGCGCCGCCAACGCGCACTCTTTTACGTTTGTCTTTCCTTCGACGCCTTTTCTCATTTTTACGGTGACAAGCCTTTCCCCGGCCGCTCTTTTTATCCCTTTTACCATTTTTTCGATAAGTTCGGGATTTTTCATCAGCGCGCTTCCGTCGCCGTTCTTATATACCTTCGGTACGGGACATCCGCAGTTCAAGTCTATTACGGGAAAGTTCTTTAACTCCTCGTATCCCGCCACTTCTTCCGTTATCTCGGGGTCAGAACCGAACAACTGTACTCCCGTATGCTTTTCGTCTTTACCGACTTTAAGCAGTTCCGCGGTGTTTTCGTTTCCGTAATACAATCCTTTCGCGCTCACCATTTCCGTATAACATAACCCCGCTCCGTATCCGAAACACAACGAACGCATTCCGCTGTCTCCGAATCCCGCAAGCGGGGCAAGTATTAAATCGCTTCCGTTATATGTAATCATTTTTTATTGATTTTATTTTTCGTTATTATTTATTTTGTTTTCGTTTTATTTATTTTCTTTTTCAATCTCTTTCGCTTTTGCTTCGCCGTAATATTTTTCCATTTCTTCAAGGGTAAGCTCTTCTGTTTTTCTTCCGCTTTCTTCCGCTTTCTTTATAACGTATCTGAATCTTTTTTCAAATCTTTCCGCCGTTCCGTTCAACGCTACTTCCGGGTCTATTCCGCTCATTCTCAATATGTTTACCACACTGAAAAGCATATCTCCGCCTTCTTTTTCCTTTTCTGCTCCTTCCGCTTCGAGAAATTCTTTCGTTTCTTCCTCTATTTTCTTTGCCGCTTCTTCCACTGTCGGAAAATCGAATCCCGTTTTCTTTATTATTTTCTGTATCTTGTTTGCTTTTTGTAATGCGGTAAACGTTTTCGGTACGGAATCCAGCTTGTCTTCCACGCTTTTCTGACCTTTTTCGGCGGCTTTCGCTTTTTCCCAATAATACAATGCCGATTCCGCGTCTCTTGCCTTGTCTTTCCCGAATATATGCGTATGCCTGCCTATAAGTTTCCGGCACAATCCCGTTATTACGTCCGTATTGTCAAACCGGCCCTCTTCTTCAGTCATTACCGAACAAAACGTCCCCTGTAATATTACGTCGCCGCTTTCTTCCTGCATTTTGTCTTTATCGGCAAGGTCGATTGCTTCCACCAGTTCGTACGCTTCTTCTATAATATTCGTTCTTATCGATTCGGGGCTCTGTTCCCTGTCCCACGGACACCCGTCAGGGTCTCTTAATCTCTTTATTATTTCCACAAGGTCTCCGTACCCGAACCGCTCCCTTTCGAACAATTCTTTCGGATATGCCGCTATGTATCCTTGCCCTTCTTTTATTTCCGCGTTCCCGTAGTACTTTTTTATTTTTTCGATTACCTCTTCTTTCCTTTTCTCCGTTTCGACGATAAGCGTTATGTTTGTATCGAAATTACAACTCTTTCTTTCAAGAAACCTTTCTTCCGTATATCTGGCGTAACTGTCGGACTTTTCACAGATTTTGTCAATCTCTTTATCCATCGTTTCCTCCGTTTATTTTGTCGTTTATTTTTATCAGCAACCCCGACATCGGCAGACTTTTAAGTTCTTCCCTCGAAAACACTCCCAACGTCAGCACAGCAAGGAAATAAATTATTCCCGCCGCAACGCTGATTATCGCAAACGCCGTTATCGACGTCTGCAACCTGCTGCACATAAAAATCAATATTCCCATTATAACACCGCAAAGCATTATGAGACTAGCGTTTTTAGCGTATTCCGAATCGAGATTTACAAAATTCGCAAAATATACCGTTATCCATACCCCGCTTCCGACATACCCGACCAGCGACGCTATCGCGCACCCGGTTATTCCGATTATCGGAACCAATATTACCGACAGCAACAGTTTCACCGCCATACACATCGCCATTATTTTCACCGGCGCAACCGCCCTGCCCAATCCTTGAAGCATCGCCGAATATATCTGGAATATGCTCAGTCCCAGCACGCTTAACGAGCTTATCTGCAACAGCATTACGGCTGTTTCCGTCTTTTCCGCTCCCAGCGACGGAAACAGCACGCCGATTATTCCTCTCGCCATAAAAAAATAGAAAAATACAAACGGTACCCCTAACAGAAATGTAAGTTTGTTTGCCGTATTCGATTTTTCAAGTATATAATCAATGTCCCTCTTTTGCCTTCCTTCGACCATTTGGGGCGTTACCGCTATCCCGAGCGTTATACATACCATTACCGGCAGATTTATCAGCGGCGTTACTACCCCGCTCCATAATCCGTATTCCGATACGGGTGTTGCGCTTTGTCCCCATTTCAGAAGATTCACTATCAGTACGCTGTCTATAAACTGACTTACGGGTAGTATCATTCCGCACATTATTAAAGGCACCGCCAGTTTTCCTATCCTTTTTAGCGTATCCTTTTCCTCTTTTATTTTGACACGCACAAATCCTTTTTCTTTTACGAAATATGCAATCGCCATTATAATAAGCGTTACGAATTCGCTTGCCACTACTCCGAGCAAAGCTCCCGCAACCGCGTATTTTATTCCGTATCTCATCAGATACGCCGTCAATCCCAATCCCGCGCCGAGCTTTACCACACCTTCGGTTATCTGACTTAAAGAACTCGGCACAAGATTGTTGTGCCCCATAAACCAACCCCTGAATCCGCTTATCAACGTCACTATAAGTATTGCGGGCGCTACCGCAAGGTACCCTATAAACGCGTTTTCCGATTGCAATAAACTTATCGGATATGCCACGGCTGTCAAAAGTCCTGTGCCGATTAGTCCGATTATCAGACAGATTTTCATCGCCACGCTGAACGCTTTTTTTGCGCCGACTTCGTCTCCGCCTGACAGTTTTTCGCTTACCGTTATACTTATCGCATTCGGAACCGCTCCGCTCGATAATGTCAGCAGCAACGCAAATACGGGATATACAAATTGGTATAATCCCATTCCCTCCGCGCCTATTATACCGGTCAGAGGTATTCTGTATACCGCTCCCAGTACCTTCGCTATTATTACGCTTATTGCCAGTATCCCGGCATTTTTTACAAAGCTTTTTCCCATCTGCTTCTATTCCAGTTGCTTTGCAAAAAATTCAGCTCCCACTTCGAGCAGCTTTACGCATTTGTCCGCTCCCGACATAGGTTTTGCTCCCGATGAAAGTATTATTCCGCCCACAACGTCGCCTCCCGATATTATCGGCGCAAACGCTATATCGCTCTTTTCTCCTCCGCATGTTATCCCGAACGATTCCGTGCTTCTTAAATACCCGCTCTTCCTTTGCCTAAGACAGTTTTCAAGCGCTTTGCTTATCTTCGCACCTTTCTCCGTGCCTTTGTCCCCGAAAATTGCCGTTATTTCGTCATTGTCGCATATATAACACGCACATCCCGTGTGCTTTGACAATATCTCCCCGTATTCTTCCGTTTTTTTATCAAGCGTCTTTACGGGCGAATATTTTTTTAATATAAGCGTATCCTCTCCGTTTACGCTTATTTCCATTTCTTCTCCTTCTTTTATACGCATTGTTTTTCTGATTTCTTTCGGTATTACAACCCTGCCGAGTTCGTCTATTCTTCGGACCATACCCGTTGTTTTCATTTTTCCACCTCGCATTTAAGGTGTGTAATTATTTCTCTTTTATTCCTATAATACCGCTGCCAAAATTATCGCCGTTATTCCCAGCGCTCCGCCGAAAGAATATTTATACTTCTTCTCCGCTGTTATGTACGGACTTGCGACTATAAATGCCGCAACGTATATCACGGTCGCTATTCCCATTCCCGGAACCTCGATTTCCGAATACGGCATCGAATATATCACCGCGGACAGATATCTTATAAATCCGATTACGTACCCGATTATATAGAACATTACTCCGAACCCTTGCCATATCAGACACAATATTGCCGTGAGTGCGGCTATCGGAAATATTACGGATATTATCGGAAGTATAAGCAGATTTGCAAACGGCGCATACACTGAAAATTTTCCGAACACGTTGAACATTATAGGAAGTATAAATATATTCGCAGATATCGTCGTCGCTATCAGTTTCACAGTATATACCGCCGCTTTGTTCTTCACATACTTTGTCATTGCCCTGCATATCGGCTTATAGAAACATATTATTCCCAATACCGCCGCAAAACTCATTATAAACCCGAGGTCGAACAGTTCTCTCGGGTTTGTCAGCGTTATTATCGCCGCACTCAGCGAAAGCGACGTGAGCGTATCGTTTTTCCTTGCAGCTATTTTCCCGCTCATAGATATTATCAGCATTATCGACGCTCTCTTTACGCCGGACGGGAATCCGGTTACCGTTCCGTACATTATCAGTACCCCTATTACGATTATCAATATAATTTCACGTCTTAATTTCAGCTTCCTCAATATCATTGTAAATAATGCCGCAAGAAATCCTATATGCAGACCGCTTACCGCAAATATATGCGCCAAGCCTATTCCGTTTATCGCTTCGCCGTCGCTTTCGTCAAGCCCCGTTTTATCTCCGAACAGCAAACTCTTCATTACCCCCGCGTTTTCCGACGTCATATATTTTTCTATCGCCGCCGTCATCTTCGTTTTCAGTTTCTCGCTCGTTTTCAGCTCTCCGATTTCTGCCGATATCACTGTTTCCGCTTTTACTTCGTAATAAATTCTGTCGCAATACAGCGACGCCGAATACGAATCGGTTATATCCGTCCGATACGTCCTTATCTCTCCGTATACCTTTATCTTTGTTCCTACGGGGTAATCCTTTCCGCATTTAATAATTGCTTTTCCTTTCGCCTCTTCGCCGTTTACAATTATTTCCTCGGCTATAAGTTTTCCCTCTCCGTAGCTTCCGCTTACCCTTCCTTCCATATACGTTTCGCAATTATATCCGTCCGCTCCGAATTCCTTTACGTCGATTACCGATGCCGTCATTCCTATCGCCGCCGCAATCAGTATTATAACAAACGTCAGTTTTTTGGTTATAAAACTCAATAAAATGCCGCCTGCAACGACTGCAAGCGGTACTATTATCGATATCAATATATTAAACGCCATGAATCTGCCGCAAAATATACCCGCAATCAGGCACACCGATGCGAATGTTACTATGCGGTAATTCAGTATTTTCATTCCTACATATAGAACACAAACGCGGCAATACATATCTGCGCCGCGTAATATAACGCGTGGTTTACCACACAAAGCAGTTTATCTTTCGATTTCCCTCCGAAATACATCTGCGTAAGCACTATATCGCTTAATAAAAACAATATCATTCCCATTGCAAAAACGGGAACGTGCGCGTTTTCTTCAGTGCCTTTCGCCCATACGGCTATTCCTATTGCTCCCATAAACAACAGTATAAAAGCGTATACTACCGAATGTACGGTGAATTTCCCGAAATTCAATTTCATCAGCTTTTCTCCGCCGAATATCATTCCGAACGCGCAAACCGCCGCTACCGCCACGCATATTCCCACTACAGCCCAATTTATCACGTTAGCGGAAAAACATAAAAACATTGCTATAAAATAAAAAATATGCCCGATTCCGAAACTCACCATTCCCGACGTAAGATATATTCCCTCTTCCTCGGAACGCTGATATACGACTTTTAAATCAAGCACTATATCACCTATCAATCCCATAATTAACCCGGCAACTATAAATATTGCGGGTCTTACGCTTATTCCGTCTCCGGTCACTCCCCCCATAAATATCGCCGTTATCGCTACCGCTATAAATCCTATACTCGCTAGTACTTTCAGCATTGTTCCTATTACTCCGCCGACAGTACTTTTCGCCGCTACCGTTACCCTGAACGCTATAAATACAACCGCAAGTATCGCGGCTATCAGTATCGATACTACCATTTTTTATCCTCCTGTCTTTGCTTCTCCGCCATGAACGGATTTTTCCTCTCTCTTTACCGTTTCCCCTTTTCTTTCTCTTCGTAATATCTGTAATCCGTTTTTCCCATTCCCGTCAGTTTCAGCTCTTCCGCCTGTTCTATATATTTAGGCACTGCGTAAGGCATTATTTTCGACGATATTTCTTCGCTTATCTTTTGTTTCAATCCCGGCGTAAGTTTGTTTTTTCCGTTCAGTACGACAAGTAATTTCAAAGCGGGTTTTCCGTTCCATTCCGTCCTTACCGCGCACGCATTCCTGACTTCCTCTATTTCTTCCGCTATGCTTTCTACTTCCTGAGGGAAAATATTTACTCCTCCGATTTTCAGCATCCGTTTTACTCTGCCTTTATAATAAAGATACCCTTCTTCGTCCACATATCCGATATCTCCGGTGTTCAGCCATTTTTCTCCGTCTTCGTCTGTCTCAAATGCCTCTTCTCCCGAAAGATACCCGTTCATCATTGATTTCGACGCTATATAAATTATTCCTTCTTCTCCGGCAGGAACTTCTTTACCGTCGTTTATTATCTTTACTTTTACTCCGCCTATCGGCTTTCCTACCGTTCCGCCGTCTTTGCAATCCGTGTTTATATGCGTCACGCTCGCTGTTTCGCTCAGTCCGAATCCTTCGCATATCTTACATTCGCTTCCGCTGTTTTTCATTATTTCGACGGCGCGTTTCCTCAGCGTTTCGTCAAGTTTATCTCCTCCGACGAATATCATTCTCAGACTCTTTAACTTCTTTCCGCTGAATCCTTTCTGTTCTGTAAGTTTTCTGAGCATATTCGGCACTACCGCCATATAATTGATTTTATGCCGCCTCATCAGCTTTACCGCTTCTCTGGCCTTGAAAACAGGTAATAATACAATTCTCCCTGCCATCATCAACAAATGAACGCATACCCCGAGTCCGAATCCGTGAAACATCGGTAACGTCATAAGCATCGTATTATCCGACGGCGAACCTACGAATTCATATATATTTACCGCAAGCTCGTTCATAGCTTTGTTGCTCAGCATTACCGTTTTCGGGTCCCCCGTTGTTCCGCTGCTGTGCAGGTATACCGCTACGTCCTCTCCTTTTATTTCCACGTCGAATGTGCTCGGTTTTACCAACGTCGAATTATATCTTACCGCGCTTTTACTTATTAGTATCGGTTCGGTTAATCTCAACGCTTTATTTACTGTCATACAATCGGTTATCCGGCAGACTATCGACTTTATTCCCTTTGCCGCAAGCTCTTTGCGGTGTTTTACGTATATTCTGTCAAAAATGAATATCCATTTCGTTTCCGTCTTTTCCGCTATACGGATTAATCCGTCGGTTCCGATTTTCGGATGCGTTATATTCGCTATTCCGCCGACTGCGTTTATTGCATATAACGCTACTATTGCCTGCGCTATATTGGGCAGACATATTATTACGCTTTCTCCTTTTCTTACTCCGTTGTGTTTCAAAAATGTCGCTACGCTTGCTACGTCTCCGAATACCTGTCCCGTTGTAAACCTGCGTCCGTAATATAATAATTTTTCTTCGTTCAGATTTTCTACCGATTCTTTTACGAATCCCGTCATAGATTGATTTGTATTCATATTATCAGTATCCGCTAAAAAAGTTTTTTCTGTCTTTTTTATCCGACTTTTTCTTCTTAATGCCGAAAAAATCCGTTCCTCCGTTTTCCTTTATTCAATTCAAACGATTAAACCTAACCGTCGGATTCTTACTCGTCCGAATTTTTTATATCTCCTGCCGCCGTATCGGTTAAAATTACCCGTTCCTCTTCGCTTTCCGATATTTCCGCTTTGTCCAAAACGGACTCACTATCGGCTTCAACCGTTTCTTCCTCCGGTGCGGAAACGCTCTCTTCGCTTACTTCTGTCGCGCTTTCCGCTCCGAGCAGTTTTGCCGCCGCGGCAAAAAATTTGTTTTTCTTTTCATTTTTCTTAAACAATTTCACTATCGCAATCGACGCGAATACCGATAACGTTCCTATCGCACCGCCGAAAAGCGTATCGCTGAAATAATGCGCCCTGTTCACTATCCTCGATATTCCCACAAGCACGGTATATACAAACGGTGCAATCCAGAACCATATTTTATATTTTTTTAATTTCTCGAAAATTTCAGGCAGCATCACTAATCCGAAAGTCAACGCCGCAGCCGACGTATGTCCGCTCGGGAAAGATTTATATGCGTCTTTTTTAAGCATTCCGCCGATACTGTCCTCGACATAATAAGTAGCAGCCTCTTTGTTTTTTCCCAGTCCCGGTTCGTACCAAGGCGTAAACCCATCCGAACTCGTTCCGCCGTTTCCTATATCCAGATTACGGAACCTTTGTCTTGTCCAGATATCTTTCATTATTGTAGTTATAAGTTGGCTTAATGCAAGCGCTATCAGCATTACCACGGCAAAAAATACGAGTTTCCTTACGGTTTTTTCCTTAACCTTATATATTCCCCATACGTGTAATCCGCTTACCATCAATGCGAATACCGCGCTATGCAACGGAAGATACCCGTACGGCGACCCGTACATTCCTTCTATATAACTGTCTCCCGTGAATTCTTCTATGAAATACGTTATCGTGAAATACCACCCTACGACCAAAACTATTGCCCATACCGCGGTAATAATTTTTCCTGCCTTTGTTTTCTTATCGCACGCACGCAACAGAATTGCCGCGCATATCGGTATGACTATCCACCCCGTAACTTCTCCCCATAAACGGAAAAACTGACCGAACAGGCTGTCTCCGTTTCCGAGTGCCACACTTATCTGCAAATCGTAAAACGTTGCCACCAATAATAAGGCAATGAACACCGCGCTCGCGGTGCATATTCCGATTAACGTACTTTTTTTCATTGTCTACCTCTCAGTTAAACTTTTTTACTGTTTCTTCAATTGTATCACAGCGTTTTCAAAAAATCAACGCCGCTTTTTTTACCTTTCTTTCCTTTTATCGGAATTATCCGAAAGAATTTTATTTACCTTTTTCCTTTTTTTCTTCAAGGTATTTTTCAAGTATCCCTGCCGCACACTCGACGCACCCTCTGCATCCTCTTGTACGGTAATATTCGGGCGTTCTTTCTGACGGTACCGGACTTGTATCGGCGTTTATTCCTTTCAAAAGCTCACGGCATATTATCGAACCCTTTTCCTCTCTGAACTTTCCCGTCAGTTCCTGTACCTTTATATACAGTTTTTTTTTCCCGGTTCTGTCTTTCGGGTCAGAATATCCTTCGATATTGCTTAAAACAAATACCATTCCGCTTACCGCTCCGCATACTTCTCTCAGCCTGCCTATTCCGCCGCCGAAACCGGATACCGCTTTCGCCGCCGCTTCTTTCTCCATACCGATTTCTTCACTGAACGCCGCTACTACCGATTGCGCGCAGTTGTATCCTTCCGAAAACAGTTCCCCTGCAATTTCTTCTTTCTTCATTATTGTTCCTCGGTAATTTTATTTATCTTTGATTATATTTTCTTTATCCTTAATTTTGGTTTGCTCCCTTTTTTCTGCCGCGTCACTTTCACTTTTTCAGTCTTTCATTACCGCATTGAAAAAATCTTTCATTTCTTCCGTTTCTATTTCTTCCGCTTTTCCTTCGTCGCATTTTGCTGCCGCTTCGGGTATTATCGGCATCTCGCAATAATGCTTTATTCCGAATTCCTTCGCCGTTTCCGCCACCTTGCTTTCTCCGAATATATAATGTTTCTTTCCGCAATTCTCACATTCGTAGTATGACATATTCTGTACTACTCCGAGTACGGGGATATTCATCATCTTTGCCATATTTACCGCTTTTTCCACTATTACGGATACCAGTTCCTGCGGACTGGTTACCACGACTATCCCTTTTACGGGTATTGACTGAAATACGGTTATCGGTACGTCTCCCGTTCCCGGAGGACAATCTATAAACATTATATCTATATCCCCCCACTTTACGTCTGTCCAGAATTGCTTTACGACTCCCGCTATCACGGGACCTCTCCATATTACCGGCGCTCCCGTATCTTCAAGCAATAAATTTACGCTCATTATCTTTATTCCGTTTCTCGTCATTACGGGTTCGATTCCTTCCTCGTCTCCCGTCGCTTTTTCGTCCACACCGAATATTTTCGGTATCGACGGACCGGTAAGGTCCGCGTCAAGTACCGCCGTTCTCAGACCCTGTCTGTTTGCTTCGCTCGCAAGCATTGCCGTAGTCAGGCTTTTCCCTACTCCGCCTTTTCCGCTTACTACCGCTATCACTTTCTTTATATCCGAATATTTTGAAGGTTTTTCCAATAAACTTTCACTCTTTTCACACTTCGACGTGCACGTTGAACAATCGTGAGTACATTCTGACATTTTATTTTTCTCCTTCGCCGTCAATGGCATCCAATATCTTGATTTTTTTTCCTGCTATCTTTTTATTTATTCCCTGTACCAATATAGTCAACCCTATAAAAAGCGGTACGCTTAATCCGCCCACGGGACCGAGTATCAGTATCATCTCTTTGTTGAATTCAGTCGTAAGTCCGAAAAACGACGGTGCGTCGAATACTTCAAACCTTGCAAAAAACGCCGCAACGAATATTGCCACCAACGCACATAACATTATTATTCGCCATGCGTTAAACGGATACGATATTTTCGCTATATACATAAACCCTATAAATCCGGTTAATATCGTACAAATCGTCGAAAGCTCTTCTTTCCCGATTGCGTCGGGGAATATTCTCGACGTCAGCGTGGCGGTGACGACGCATATCACTACCGTAAGCGCAGTCGGTATTGCGTTTGAAATTACTTTCCTGAAAAATTTCCCCGTTACGAGTTCTTTATTCGGTTCCAACGCCAGCACTACAGACGGAATTCCTATCGTTATCGCTCCGATAAACGTCATATGCTTGGGCTCGAACGGTAAATCCGAACTTATTATTAAGAATACCAGCGCAAACATTATGTTGTACAGCGTTTTAACAAGATACAAGGACGCCGACCTTTCAAGATTGTTAATGGTTCGTCTTCCCTCAGCCACTGCTCTCGGCAGACACGCAAAGTTGCTGTCCAATAATACCAGTTGGCTTACGTTTTTAGCCGCGTCGCTTCCCGACGCCATCGCTATCGAACAGTCCGATTCCCTTAACGCAAGTACGTCGTTCACTCCGTCTCCTGTCATCGCTACCGTGTGCTTTTGTTTTCTTAAAAGTTTTACCAATTCAAGTTTTTTATCGGGCGTAGTTCTCCCGAATACCACGCAGTTTTCAAGCGCTTCGCTCATTTCCTCTTCCGTGTTAAGCGTGCTTGCGTCTACGTATTTATCGTAACCGCTTACACCCGCTCGCTCGGCTATTTTACTCACCGTAAGCGCGTTGTCTCCGCTTATTATCTTTATATTCACCCCTTGCTCGGCAAAAAATCTCAGCGTGTCCGGCGCTTCTTTCCTTATTTTGTCGCTTATTATTACCAACGCAAGAAGCCTCGTCCTTGCCGGAATTTTCGTTCCTTCGAACACCCTTGTTTCGGCAAGAGCCGTTACACGCATGCCTTTTTCCGCATAATAAGCTATTTTCTCTTCCGCCCTTTTCGGTATTCGCGTCAATATGAATTCAGGCGCTCCGAATACATACGTCTTTTCGCCGTTTACTTCTATCCCGCTGAATTTATATTTCGACGAAAACGGTATGTTTCTCGTTACGTTGAATTCGGCGACGGAATCTTTGCAATACTCCTTTATCGCTGCCGCGGTGACGTTATTGTCGCCCGTTGAATCCACTATCGTTTTCAATACCCCTTTAATATCCGCGTCGCCGTAATACGGAATAATCTCTTCCACGTCCATACTGCCTTCGGTTATCGTTCCGGTTTTATCGAGGCATAAAACGTCCACTCGCGCCAGAGTTTCGACGCAATATAAATCCTGCGCAAGCGCTTTATGCCGCGCAAGTCTTATTACGCTTACGCAGAATACCGCGCTCGTAAGCATTACCAGTCCGCTCGGTATCATTCCTATCAGATTTCCCATTACCGAACGCACCGTTTGTATCAGTTCGTTGCCCTGTACTAAATATTTTACGCAGAACAGCGCGACTCCGAGCGGTATTATCACTATTCCCATTATCCTTATAAACTTAATTAGCGACCGCCTTATTTCCGACGGGAACGTCTTTATATATTTCGCTCCGCTGCTTATCTTTGTCGCATAATTCTCTTTCCCTACTCTTATTACCCTGCAATCCGCTTTTCCGCTTACTACGAAACTTCCGCTCAGAAGTTCGTCGCCTTCGCTCTTCGGAACCGCGTCGGGTTCTCCAGTTATCAGCGACTCGTTCACTTCGATAAATCCGCTTGTAACCACGCTGTCCGAACATATCTGTCGCCCGGCTGACAGCCTTATAACATCATCGAGTACGATATCTTTTATCGCTATCTCTTTCTCCACTCCGTCCCTTATCACCGTTACTTTCGGCGCCGACAGCAAAGATAATTTATCTATCGTATGTTTTGCTTTCAATTCCTGTATTATACCTATCAGCATATTGATAAGCATTACCATTACGAACCCGAAATCGGAAAAATCGTCTATCGTATATTTTTCGTCCGCACCTTTATCCGTGAAAATTAAAAGTATTATCGCTATTACTACAAATATAAAATTGAATAACGTAAATATATTGGTAAAAAGAATTTTACCGACGCTCTTTGTCTTTATGTTCTGGTCGCCGTTGACTTTCCCTTGTTCTATTCTTTCTTTTACTTCCGCTTCGGTAAGTCCGGTTACGGGTATGGGATTTTTCTCCGTTTGTACACTCATAAATTAAATTTTATACCTTTTTTCGCGCTTATGTCAAGCGTTATATTTTTCATTTTCTCCCCTTTTGCGCTTATTATATTTTATTTCTTATCCTGCATTTTTTATTTATTATTTTTTATTATTTTTCTTCGTCTTACTTGTTATTTTCCCGAACCTTAATTCAAAACGCCGCTCTTTTTCAAAAAGCGGCGTTTATCTCATTTATCGGAACAAATCTTATTTCTTACCCTTTTTTCTGTCCTTTCTCGATTTGTTCTTATTAACTCTCTGAACGTAGGTCGGCTTAATTTCGTCCACATATTCGTCTGCTTCCAACGCGTCTTCTTTCACCTGCGGCGCCGTCGGCACGACTTTTATGTCTTTCTCGGTTTTGGCTACGTTCTCTACCACTACTTCTTTCGGGTGTTTCTTCTTCCATCTGCTGATTACAACCGCTATTACAGTTATTATGATTACTACCGCAATTACAAAACTCGATATATACAGCCAGAAATATTCGTTATTGAACAGATTATCCCAGAACGACGGCTCTTCTTCCGGATTTTCGTCGCCGTCGTCAGGCTCTTCTTCGGGTTCTTCTTCCGTCGCTTTATATTCATAGAAATAACTCGTCGATTTTTCTCCGCCCGACGCGTTCTTTGCCGCGTTATATTCTTCCGCCGTCACGTTTTCCGCTGAGACAAGGTCTATTGCCATCATTCCTACAAGATATTGCGCAAATTCCGAATTTTCTTTTTCGTCGTCTTCGTCAACCTTTTCGTCGCCGAGATAAAACGCCCAATTTACGGTATTGTCGCTGTCGGTAGGATTGTACAGATATACCGTATACGTTACGTCCTGATATACGTTTCCGTTCTCTGCTCCGTACAGATATGAATTTATCTTTACGCTTACGGTGTCGTTTTTCGACGTGGACGGCGTCACTCTGAACTCTCCGTACGCCTTGTCCAGATAATATTCGTAATCGGTTACTTTGTTGCCGTTACTGTCGGTAATTTCTTTCTCAACCACGCGCGCTATAAGCGTTCTCGCGCTGAACGTTATCTTTGTATATGTTCCCGCTTTTGCCTTATAATTGTAACTGCTGTCAAGCGTGTAATTCTGGGCATATCCGCTTTCCGCCTTGTTGCTCATTACAAGCACGTTGTTTCCGCCTTCATATGTCACGTTTCCGCCGGCGTCCTTCCTGTTCACGCTCAGGAATTCCGCCATAAAGTCGTTCCAATCGTCTTTGCCATAGTTAGCACAATTGAATTTGTCGGCAAATAACGATGAGAATATTTCGTTGTATACAAACACGTCTTCTTCTTCGTCGGTGTCGGTATATTTATATAACTGTTCGATTGCAAGTTTCATTCTCTCGCTTGTTTTCGAACTTTCATAATTATAAACACCGTACGAAGCGAGCGTTCCGTCCTTGGTAAGGTCGGTATCGTAATCCCTGTTATAGTTCGAAGGCGTATTTCCCGTTGTATCGTTGTCAGTAGTCGTGCTTGTCGGTTCGGTATTCGCGTCAAACGAATCCATTACGTATTCCATACAATATATATAATAAGGTATGGCAGTGTAAACCGTTTCGTGGGTTGTAGACGCGTATCCCGTTCCGCTGTACGCTTCGTCAAGTTCTTTTGCCGCAGCATATTCGTCTTCGGTTATTGCCGTTACTTTAACCGCGTCAAAATACGCCGTTCCTTTACTGAAATCTTTTGTCTGATAATAATTTACACTGTCGCCGGAACCTATTTTACCGCTGTGTTTCTGCGCATAAGGATTTCCGAGACTGTATTTAACATACATCTTTGCATTGAAATTGCCCGTTTTAATGTACATACAGTACTCTTCCCACTCTCCTTCGGTTGTTATCTGCACAAATCCGAGCTGACTGTCATCGGTAGCCGCCTGCAAAGCTCCGCTCGTTCCTCCGAGCGTTATGCTTGCAGAGGCTCCATCCTCCGTTTTTACCCATACGCTTATTTTATAATATCCGTCTGCGGACAATCCCGAACTTAACGTCTGTGAATATATGCTTGTTACACTGTCGTAATTACTCGTCAGTTTCATCAGCGTCTTGTAGGGCGATACATAGTTTATTCCGTCCGCGCTTTCGACTTTAAACATTCCTTCCGACGACGACGATACCGTACCCGCTTTCGATTCGGTCGGGTCTTCTTTTGTCTTCGGTTCGGGTATCTTTTTTCCTTCTTTCGCCGAACCCATTGCGTTTACCGTATATGCCGTCAATGACGATACTCCGTCGCTCCCTATTGTTTTTACGGCGAAATATGTTAATTTCGTATTGCTCCAATCTCCCGTAAACGTATAAGTATAGTCGTCGTTATCATCGTTTTCGGATACCTCTACCTTATCGTATAATTTCTCTGCCTGGTCGCCGTCTTCGTCGGTATACTTCATCCATATTTCGTAATGCGTAGGCTTAGCTGTCATTACTTCTCCGTCGGAATCAGTCGTCACTCCGTCTGCGCCTTTCCAGGTAAGCGTAGGTTCGCTACCGCTCGTGTTCAATGCAAGACCCGTCGGCGCGTCATAATCGTTATCTATTACCGACGATACCGTCCAGCTGCTGGTTTTTCCTATTCCGGTCAATTTTCCTTCTTTGTCAAACGCTTCCTTATCGGTTGAAGAATAATCGAGTTTCGAATAATAACTGTTGGTAAACGTTATCGATGCGCTGTCAAGGCTCGTGCTTATATTATATAAGGATACGCCTTTTACTACCTTGTCGCCCGTCGCGGCGGAATTGTACTCGTCATAATCGATTTCAAGCGCGTTGAATGCGGACACCATTACTTTTCCGGATACGTAACTGTCCGTAACGAATCTCGTTCCGCTTCCCATATCTATCGTTATTCCGACGTAATAGGTATCGACCAGGTCTCCGCAGATATAATATACTATTTCCGCCCACTCGTCGGTATTGTTCGTATATGTCTTTACCGTGGAATCTTTTACGTTTTCAAGTTTATTCGGGTCTTCTCCGTAAACAAGATTTACGGTTATTCCCAAATCTTCGTCTATCCCTTCGGTTTTAATCAGAAATGCAAATCTGTAAAATTTGTTGGGAAGTATTTTTATCGCGTGTTCTCCCGTATAACTTAATTTGCTTGCCGTAGCTTTCTTGTTTTCATATTCGAGAGTATAAAGATATTTTGTTGCCTCTCCTACTTTTATTTTTCCGATATCGCCTTCCGTTACTTTTACGCTTATTGCATCCTTATCCCCGGCGGCAGTTCCTTCTCCTGCTGCTGCCGACCAGTTTTTGCTTATTATTTCAGACGCCTTCGTTTCATCGAGTTCCGCGTCTCCGTAAAGTCCTCCGAACTCTACGTTTTCCACTTCTGAAATCTCAGCCAGACGTTTCCACTCTGCGTCGGTCGGCACGCCGTCCTCTGTCGCTTCTTTAAGCGATTTGTACGCTTTTACGCTTATATTGTCAAAGAACGCTCCGCCTATCATAAACGTCGTGTCGTCGCTTCCCGTTCCAAGCGACATTTCTACCGTCAACTGCCTTTGCGAAAGTTGGTTCCCCTGAATATAGAACGTTATCTCTTGCCATTCTCCGAGTGCCTTTGTCTGCTCTTTTATTCCGTCTCCCGCTCCCGTCAGTTTTACGGTTGCTTTCGGATAACTGTTTTTCGCTTCCCAGTTTTTATACTTCGCTTCGTAATCCGCTTTGTCTATTTCCCACTCTTCGTGGTCGGCTTCATATTCTTCTATTTCTTCTTTCAAATCGTTAAAGGTCTGTGTATTGGCTTCTCTTTCGTGCAGATAAAGTTTTTCTATACTTGCCTCCAAAGCCTGTAAATCGTCCGATAAACTCGTCAGATTATTCCAAAGATATGCATAATAGAACGATTCCGTCGTGCCGGATACGTCCACAGTGTCTCCAAGTCCCAGCAAATCATCGCGTATCCATGCCGCCGCCGCTGTTCTTAATGTCTCTGACGCCGTTCCGTTATAGCCATAGCTTCCTATCGCGGTCAATGCGTTTTCGTAATCTTTTGCTTTTGCGGTCTCCTCTTCCGTAAGCGCATTCGTATATCCGCTGAATCCGGTTATCCCTTCCGTCGAAAGAAGATTATACGTCTGTTTCTCCGTCGCGGTAAATCCGCTTTCCAAAGGATTTACGGGTTCCGCGTCGGAAAACTCGGGATAGTAATGTAATTTACCTCCGAATTCGTATGATTTTGCCCATACGTATACCCATACGCTTATCTTGTAATATACATTCGGTTCGATTTTCAGGGTTTCACTGGTTTTTATCGTATTCGCAAGCAAATCCCTGTTATAAATCATCATTACGTATGTTTCGTCAAGCGAATTGAGATTATGGTCAGGGTCGTTCATTACGCTGTCACGCCACTCTTCGTATCCCATTGCGTAAAAATTCGCAGACGAACCTATTCCGCCTTCCGACGTCGATTTGGAATAATTATCGCTTACTTCCGATAAATCCACGCTTTCGTCGGTTACTATATCGTATAATTTCGATACGTCTACCGAACCGTAATATTTCGCGTCGTACGTTGCGTTCGACGTTATGGAATATTTCGTCAGATTGCTCGTGCCGTAATTTTCACGGAAAGTGTAAAAATATTTGCGGTAACTTGTCGTATTGTACGAAGTCGGTTTTTTCCTTAAATCCATTTCCGCGTTCGTAAGATAATATGCGCTTCTTGCAGTCACATAATTGTTTCCTCTTCCGTCGGTCGTTGACGTCAATGCCGACTTGAATTCCGCATAGTTATCGTTCATTTCGTCTTCGGCGTCGTAAACGTATGTTCCGTAAGTCGCAAGACCTTCGTCGCTTATTGCTTCGGTTAATTTTTCTCCGTCTACTTTCTCACATATTATATTGTCGAAAAACGCTATTCCGCGCGTCGAATATATTCCTTTGTCGTCGGGACTCGTGGTTGACGTCGATATTCCGGGACCGTATCCAAGCCATAATTCCGCTTTTATACTCATCGAACTGTATCTGTTCGTTTCGATAAACAGATAATACGTTTTCCATTCACCGTTTGTGTTTATACATTTTATCGTATATCCCATATCTCCGCCGAGTACGAACCACGCACCTTTCGTCGTGTCACCCTCCTCTGCGTCTATTTTGGTACATACGGAAAATTGCAATAGATATATGCTGTTTTGTTCAAGCGTATACGACGAACTCGTTGCGTATAACGAACCTTCTTTCTTCGTCGACGCTATTACGAATACGTTGCTGTCTTCTCTTTGTTTCAAAGGATTTCCGTTCTCGTCGGTTTTTATTTTCCCGTTTTCGTCAAGCTGGTTTACCATCGGCGTCTTGGGGTCTATTCCGGGATTGGGCATCGTAAAGTTATTGTCCAATTCTTCTCCGTTAACGTCTTCGTATACGTGAAGATATTTATCCGCAAGCGCCTGATATTTATCAGAATCGGAAATATCGATTACCGCGCTGAGCACTCCGTCCGCTCCCGTTTTCGAAGTTGTCGTACTTCCGCTCATCTGCGTCCAGTCGGTTACTTTATCCAGAACCGACATATCTCCGCTTGTGGACGTCGAAGTCGTCGACGCGTCATAGAACGTTCCGTTCTTTATCGTATGCGTAAACGTACGCTTTGTCGTTGTTTCTTCTCCCTCGTTCTCTTTCCCGTAATCCTCGCATGCCACGAGCGCTACTCCGAGCACGATTGCTATCAGGAGTGTGAAAATTGACAGAAATTTCTTTTTCATCTTTTACCGCCTGTTTAGTAATTTACTGTTTCTTGACACTTGTTTCTTTTACGCGTGCGCGCGTCCGCACGCATACATACTCGCAAGTATACAATATAATACCATATCCCGCACGGAAACACAACTGTTATAAATCATTTTCAGTTAATTTTATCCATAAAGCCTGAAACACGGCCTTTTGCCGCACATTTATGTATTTAATTATAGAAAAACAAAAAATATTTTTTTTGTCGGTAAATTTTTTCGGAAATTACGTAAAAATTATTACGTTTTTGTTTATTCTTATCGCAAAATCAAGCTATATCCGGTGCGGGAAAAGCGTCTTTTCGCTTTTTCAGTAAATCCGAAATTTTTTTTGCAACCGCCGCAATCGAAAAATTTTCCGCCGCATACAACGCAATCTTTTCAGACGAATACGGCGACGGAATCCCGCACGCTTCTTTCATCGCTTCGCCCATTGCATATACGTCGTCAACCGAAACGATTTTTCCCGCTTCCGGCGGAATAAGACCTTTCGGAGAAAAACAATCCGTTGTAAGCACGGGTACGCCTGCCGCCAATGCGGCAATATATATTGCTCCGAAAAGCTCCTTCCTCGACGCAAGCACGAAACAGTCGCTTTCCGCTATCTGCTCGCTGAGTTTCGTGCCGTTCCCCGGTAAACGGAATTCCACGTTTTTTTCAACCCCCAACGCCTTCGCCTGTTCTTTCAGCGCTTGCTTTTCGTCTCCGTTCCCCACTATTATCAGTTTTACATCGTCACGGATTTGTTTTACTTTTGCAAACGCCCTTATAACCACGTCCATTCCTTTTTCTACCGTCAATGCGCCTATGCTGAGAAAAACGAATCCCTTATGCCCTTTTCGTGCCGTATTTAACGTAATCGGCGGCGGAAGAAACTCGAATCCTACTTTGAAAATTTTTTCCATTCGCATACGGAACGCTTCGTTCGGCACGGTGACGGCAACCGCTTTTCCGTATACCGAAGCGAGTTTTTTTATTTCCTGTGCGCTTAATTTTTCGGTAAGCAAACGGCTTTCGTATTCGGTAAACGCATAAGGCACTCCGAATCTCTTTTCCAGTCCTTTAACCACGCTCCCGAAAGACCTGCCGAAAAATCCCCACGTCAAATCGGGCAATCTCCCTTCTTCCGCCAAAACGGTATAATAATGGGATATTATTGCAAGCCGAAGCTTTGCCGCCGCACGTCTGCCAACACGTCCGACGGGTATACTGTAATCCCAAACTTCCACGCCTTCGGAATAAAATCTGTCCAGTCCGCGTTTCTTACGCGTTTTTCCTATACGCAAATCTACGGCTATAACTATCACTTCATAGCCGCTTTTTGCCAGCGTTACCGCCATTCCCCATTCGTATTTTCCGTTAAGCGGACACTTCCCGTCCGGAACTCCGCGTGCCAGTACACAAATTCGCATAATCGATTATATGAGCGGTTATTCCCTTTTTTAACTTTTTTATTTCTTTTATTTAATCTTTTTATAAATACTTTTTATCGCCTTGCTACAAAATCGTATTTGGCAATATATTTTGCAATAATTATTCGTTTTTACGCCTTTAATATATATTCCCTGTATCAGAAAAAAGTTACAAATATTCTTTTCTGAAAATTTAACTGACTTCCATACCGGATTTATTCCTTTACGTACCGATTTTATAAATGTTCTTCCTATAAACCTACTTATAAAAAACTATATCTGCAAAAAATATACGAAAAAATTATACTTACCGAAAAACCGCCCGACATATATTACGGGCGGCTCTTTACCAAGTCTTTATTATTATATTTTATATAAAAATCTTAACGAAAAAACACTTACCTGAAAACACATTTTGAAAAAAATATCCCACGGTTATACGAATTATTCCACGAAAGTCCGATTTTACTCATACCTGCTCGACGGAACAGGTATATCGTCTATATAAATAGCTTCGTCGTCGTAAGCGTAACAATTTCCTGCCTTGCCCGACAACGTACATCCGTTAAAATAAAGTTTGCAGGCACGCGGCCCGTCGCTGCCGCTTACTTGTACCACGGCATAGCCGTTTACGGAAGTTATGTTACACCTTTCGAATACCTGCTTATTCGTTCCGTAAAAATATACTCCTATCGCAAATCCTTTCCCCGCATTGGCATACGACGGAGCTTTATATTCGCCTGTTCCGCGTATCGTACAATCGGTAAATTTTACGGATTTCTCTCTGTATCCCAAATAAACCGCAGAATACCCTTCTATCGTGGAAGAAATAAACTCGGCAGACAAACCGAACGAGTTTCCGACGGTCCTGACGGCGTACGATGCGTCGTTTTTACCTAAAACCGTGCATTCCGTTACGGTTACCGTTACTGATTTTGACGAATCGTCGGCACTTTCAAGGTATATACCGTAAACCGTAATATTTTCCAATTCGAGATAAGTTGCGGAGTTCTTTCCGGCGGGTAAAGTCTTAACCGCATAAGACGCGGTTCCGTCTGCCGTATTTACACCCGAAATTTTTCCCGTATTTGTTCCGCTTCCGTCATAAAAACGAACCCGTAACGATAAGTTTTCAACGCTTATAATTTCGCCTACGGCAATTTCGGCGCGAAAATCGTATCCGTTGAGATTAACCTCCAGGTCTACCGAATAATCCGATACCGCTTTTATATATACGACTTCACTGTTGTTCCCTATGTCGCAGACAAGTTTTATATCGGTTGCAACGTATTTCATCTGCTCGAATGACGTTATATCGCTTACTTCTGCCGTTATCGACGAAGTTTCCGGAACGTAGGGAGCAACGGACGTATCCATAATAAGAAGATGGCTCCCGCAATCGAGAATTACGTTTTCGCTCAGCGCAAATCCGTTTGTGCCGAGTTCTATATCGTTTGTAAGCGTAATTCGCTCGTAATTTGCGTCTTGGACGGCATTAAGAAGCGTTTCGGGCGTGCCGACTTCCTTCTCGCTTCGGTAAATGGTAAATTTAAGTGAAAGATTATCGGAATATACCTCACTCCGCGTAATGTAATACTCCGAATATATATCGGCATTCTCGATATAAAGATACAGTTTCCCTGTCCCGGCATTTATATTGGAATCATATACCCGCTTGAATATCGAATTATCCAAGGACTGATTGTTTTCTTTCAGCGTAACCGTAACATCGGGTTTTTTCTCGGTAGTGTCGTAATAAAATTCTGTTTCCGTAAGCGTAAAAATTAAATCGTCGTAATACCTTCTGCCGGTCATAGCACCCGTTCCCGAAGTAGGCCT
Organism: uncultured Clostridia bacterium; assembly: GCA_944372095.1. Taxonomy (GTDB): domain Bacteria; phylum Bacillota; class Clostridia; order Christensenellales; family DTU072; genus CAG-1782. The sequence continues at coordinate 2,794 of CALVYG010000005.1, read as the reverse complement.
TTCTCCTTCAAGCATTTCGTAATCTACCGTAACAGAACCGTTGTTGATAAATTCCGAACCGTCGTGATTGATGAAACAGCCGTTATTTATCCCGGGCAAAGAAGCCATCAACCCGTTATTTTCGATAGAACCGTAATTCTCGATTCTTGTAAAAATCAGATTGCAATCCGCGTCCGTCGGCACATAACCTTCGGCAAAGTCGTTATCGGGTATGATAATTTTGCCGTGATTTTCTATCCCGTATACGTCAAGAGCATGTCCGTTCAAATCGAGTTCAACACCCTCAGCCACGTTTACCGAACTTGCATCTATGTCGCTCTCCAGCTCGACAAGATAATAATCGGAATCCTCCGCTGCGGCAATAAGCGCCTGTGCGCTGTTTACCGTTACCGCGCTACGGGTTATTTCATAACTCAGTAAAGCCGTACCGCGGTAAGCGTTTTCGGTACGGGAAATTATTTCTATTTTCATCGTAATAATGCCGACGCCGCTCTTGTCGTCGGTTCGTTCTCCGTTGCGCAGATAAGTTACTCTGTATTGATTGGCGTACAATACCCCGAGAGCGGGGTTTTTCTTTATTACCGGCGTCTGCTCCTCCGCATTATACGGCTTTGTCAGGTATGACAGCCACATAACTTCGGGATTCGCAATATCGTGCTTTACCGTAACGTTAACCAAGCCGTCGAGCGGACAATACGAATAAAGTTTACCGTCTGTATTATCGAAACCTGTTACGTCGAACGGAATTTCCGACTCGTAAAAGGCACTTCCTTTATTTACTATTGAACCGTCGTTCAATACGGTGCCGCCGAATGCCATTTTATCGTATTCTCCCCCTTTATAGAGAATACTTCCGCTGTTACGGAGCTCATCTCTGACCGTCATATCGCGTGAAGCGGTAACATAGCCTCCTTTTTCAACGGTGAGAATACCGACATTCAGATTTGCCGCAATCAGAACGCCCTCTACCGTCAGGTCTCCTACTGATAAATATACCGTATCGCCGCTGCCCATATCGAGCGTATAATTCTGAGGAACGGTAAAAAATCCCGTATCCTTATTTACGGTTTTTTTATAAGTAACGTAATTTATTTCCGAATCAAGGAATGCGGCATTGAGTTCATCCTCGCTCGTAACGGTTACAGCTGCGGGAATTATTTCATATTTTGCCTCTTTTTCACCGTAAAAATATGCGTCGTCTATCGGAGCGGTAAGCGTCAATTTCGCGCATCCTATATAATCGTTATCGTAATACCGGGGCGAATATTTACTTCCGTTGACAACAGTTCCTCCCGGCAGTTTTACGCTAATCTTCCCGGGAACAAATCCTGTTTGCCCTTTCACATATCTGACTTGTTCTTTTTCGAGAATTACCTCCGCTTCTTCAAACGGTCTGCGCACAACAATGCCCCCGTCGCCTTCTATTCCTTCGGGCACTTCGCCGTTAAAATATAATGTGCCGTTATTTACCGTTTCTCCTCGCAAACTGCCTGCGCTCAGGTTGTACAGCGCCGCACCGCCGCTCAATGCAAGTTTGCCGTCTACGGTTAATTTTCCGTAGTTATATATTTTTACGTTTGTATATAATCTGAAATCGCCGAACACTTTTATTTCGCCGTAATTGTCTATTCCGACGTTTGCCTGTAACGTCTTTCCCTCGGGAATGATTAGCGTTTCGCCGTCGGCAACGGTTGTTTTTGCGGAAAGCGTTACGGACGAGTAATTCGCATTGTTCAGCGCATCTTCGGCTTCCGCAACAGAATATACGGTTTTAGTTCCGGGAAGAATGGTAAAATGCTTGTCAACGCTTCCGTATACCAAATTACTCGTTAATGCCGTGACGGTAACCGTAGCTGTTCCGGTATTGACGTTGTCGCTGTATATAAAGCTGAAATCTCTTAAATCCGCAGAAATTCCGTCAACTTTTATTTCGAAAGAATATATATCAAATATTATCGGTTCGCCGGTATATTCCGCCGAATCCCGTTTAAGCGTAACCATATCTTCGGTAAGCTTCACGCCGCCCGAAGAATTGTTTCCATCTGTCGTGCCGTTTCCTCTTATACATGCCGAGAAAAACAATATACACATTGTCAAAGCGATTAGAAATAAAATTATTCTGAGCACTTTTTTCATGATTCACCGTCCTCACTCGAAAACATAATATCCGAAACTTTTGCTATATATATTATAAAACAAATATATGTTATAATCAATATTTTCTTTACCGAGCGAGTAGTTTACAAAGAAGAAAACGAAGTCCGAGGCATGAAGAAAGGACGCAAGATGCGCCCTTATTTTTTTCCAAACCGAGAAGAAGGGTTGCAGGTTGCGTGCTTACGAATGCGAGGGCGAGGGAGTTTACAAATAAGTAAATGACCGAAGTCCGAGGCATGAAGAAAGGACGCAAGATGCGCCCTTATCCTCGGTTTGGTGCCCCGCGTGAAAACAAAGTTGAACTTTCGAGTTCCGCAAGGCTTATTGTTTCTTCCTTACCGTTGGCGTTGTATATAATTTTTAAGTGGTCGTCGTAAAGGTAAATTGCGTTGATAAATGTATCTATTATCTTGCGCTTACCTTCCTGCGTGGTTATGTCTATCTTGCGAAAGTTGGAGAGAGCCATTTTGAAATGGTCTTGCGAGAAGATTGGAGCTTTAAGTTGCTCCTTAGCAATCGCGTCGCTAATCTCACGCTTCTCCTTTTCCAGCCCGTCAATCCGTTTCAATAGCGTTTCCGTCGCGTAGCCCTTCTGCACGGCGTTGACGATATTTTCTATCTCTTTTTCCTTTTGTTT
>CALVYG010000004.1 GCA_944372095.1 uncultured Clostridia bacterium | reverse complement strand
CTCGGGAAGTTTTACTACCGTTTCGGGAATTGTTATTTTGGAAATTTCCGCTCTCCCTTCCGTGCCCGACAGTAAATCGAACATCCTTGCGCTCAGTTCAGTCGTTCCGTACGGTATCGTTATTATAGTCGCCGCGCCTTTATACGCGGTCATTACCGTTCCGCCTTTTCGGTAAGTGTATATATTTGAATCGTAAACGTATATTTTTACCTCATATTCTGTTTCCCCTTCTATTACGTAATTATTCGGTTTTTCGGGTTCGACGGTCACCTTTGCCGTGTTCGTTCCGGTAAACTCGATTTTCGTTACGGTTTCTTTTGTGTAATCGCTTGCTCCGAAGTTAATATATACGTTATCGTAAACGCTTCCGTTTCTGCCCACAAACTGGTCGGGTATTTTTGCTTTTTCAAGATTGATTACAAATTTTTTCAGCGTTATCTTAACTCTGTATTCGTAGTCGTAATAGTTCGCTTTATCCGCATTGTATACCGCGTAAGAAGCGTATTTTCCCGTCGAACTTTCCTCCGTAGGCGTCATATTGCCTATCTCTTCTTCCGGGTTCTTCCATTGAACGAATCCGTTTTCGTTTTCCGTGAATTTTACGTCGGACAGTTTCATTCCGTAAAAATACGTAAGTCCGCTTTCCGCCGTCGGCAACGCCGTCTCATCTTTCGAATACTGCGCCTTGTCTATCGTAAGTTTTGCCGTCAGAGCTTTTATCTGTATTCCGTTTCTGTAAAAAGCATAATCTCCCGGTTCCGCTTCCGTGTCGGAATATACGAAAACAGCCTCCACCGTATACGTTCCGGCATTTGTGAACGCGTTACCTTCTTCACCGTTACAGTAGTATTTTACGCTCACGTTTTCGGGCAGAACGCCTTCCGTCTTCATATAAACTTTTTTCCCGTCATAAACCTCTTTCTTATTATTGAATACAATTCCTTCCAATTCGATTTTACGCGCGCTTACCGTAAAAGCTATTACTTTATCGCTTATTTGATTATAATTGTTTATATCGTTTTTCAGCTTTAACGAAGCGCGTATTTCGTAATTTCCCGCGTGCAGAACTTCGTCCGTCTTTTCTCCGTTGCGTTTTATCGAATACGTTACTTCCACTGCGTTCTCGTCAACTCCGAGCAGAAGATACTGTCTCGGCTCTCCGTCGTATACGAACCCGTCCGCATCTGAATTATACGCTATTCCGCTGTCGTCGTACGTCGCTTTGTTCACTCTGAGCTGATACTCTGCCGGTTGAAGCGTTTCGTAGTTTTTTTCGTATCCTTCGGGCATTATATATGTCGCTTTTATAATATAAATTCCGCTGTCAAGGTTCCCGAAAGGATTTATATAAGCGTCTAAATCGGCGTTTCCGTTGATTGTATAAACTATTGAAAACCTGTCTTCGTATTCGCCTTTCACTCCCGTGGGCATATCGCCTTCGACGATAAGTACGTTCCCTTCCTCGGTATACTGCCCGACGGTAAGTTTTTCTCCGTAAGGTATCGAATCAATTTTCTCTCCCGATTGGTTTTTCAACACGAGTTTCCCTGTAAGAAGGGTTGCTTTACTTATCCTTACCGTCGAACCGAGATAATCCGAAACATATCTCCCGCCGTCGTCTTTCTTAAATTCCGCTATTGCGTTTTCCGTCGTAAAAATATAATTTTTTACTACTTTTTCATCGGCGAAAATTCTGATATAGTAAGAATAATCTCCCGCTTCCGTAAACGACGGCGGAGCGGAACATTCGGTATATTTTTCCGATTCGTAAAGATAATATTTTACCTCTGCACCCGCAGGTAACCCGCTTACGCCCGTTATACAGCTTTCTCCGTTGTATGTCTTTTTTATTTCGGACAATCCTTTTTCTTTAAGAGATACAATCGCGGGTTCGATTTTATAAGTGCACGTCATCGGGTCTATTTTTTCGTAATTGGGATTCTCCCCGGAAAACGTTGCCGTCGAAATATATTTCCCCGCGTCCGTCGCCTTGTTGTTGACATATTGTACGCTTATTCCCTCGGGCAATACTCCGCTTACCGATACTACGTGTTCTTTTCCGTCATATCTGAACGTCTTGTCGGAAAAGGTTATTCCCGACATATCGTAATATGCTTTTTTTATCGTCAGTGTCGCCGTTGCGTCTTTGCAATCGAGCACGTATCCTTCGGGCAGTTTAACGCTTGCGGTAATTTCGTAAATACCTGCTTCCGTTGCACCGTAAAAATCCTTTCCGTCGCATTTATACGTTATTTCCGTTCCCTCGGGATAATTTCCTGCGGGCGTTATATAAAACTTTCCGCCGTTGTACGTTGCGGTTGTGTCGGGAAAAGAAATCGTTACTTTCGACGTGTCCTTAACGGTTATTCTCACTCGGACGACAAATTTGCCGCCGCTTATTACCACCGCCGCTTCGCCCTCTTTTTTTCCGGTTACTTTCGAACCTTTCAGTTCGATTACTTCGATGTTTTCTGCCGCATAGGAAAGTTTTCCGCCACCCTCTTTCTCGACGTAGTCGTTCAAATCGATTGTTCCGCCGAGTTTCAATATGATATTTTCTTTTTTCACGGTAAGCGACGTTATTTCTCCGTTACATCCCGTCAGCGCAAACAATAAAATACTGACTGCCAGTATTATGGCAGCCATTAAAAAAACTGTTTTCAGAATTGTTGTCTGTTTGTTACGGAACAAAGATTTCTCCTCCCTGCTCTTCGTTTATCCTCAGTTGAGTCCCGAAAGCGGCGGCCTGCCGCGTTTTTTCTGTTCGCCTTTTATTCCCTCTCCCGTTGTGACGGTACTCATAAATCTGTCAAACGCTTCCTGCCCTTCTTCGCTGTTCTTGAACACCGCCGTACATTCCAATATCCGAAAACATACTTCGTTTACCCGTTCGAGTATTGCGTTTCTCGCTTCGTCCGCGCTTAATCCCGTTCCTCTGTTTGCCATTGCCTGTACTATCAATCCCGAATGTTTTGAAAGTTTTTCGTCGTTGAAAATTCTTTCGAGGTCGGGCTTTTCTTTCTGAATTTCTTTCATCAGTTCGTACAGTTCGCCTTTGAGCCTTCCGGGCAGAATAAACAATCCCATTGCTTCGATAAGTCCGATGGCTTCTTTTTTGATATTATGCATATCCTCCGTCGGATGGAAAATTCCGTAAGGGTGTTTTTCGTCCGTTCTGTTGTTTCTCAGTATCAAATCAAGGGTGAATTCTTCCCCTTCTTTGCTCGCTACGGGCGTTACGGTATTATGTCTTTCTTCACCCGTACAACAGATTATATCCGCGCTTTCGTCCGAATAGTTTTTCCACGCCGCCACAATCGTAGCCGCTTTGAACGCAACCGCTTCTCTGTCTTTTCCTTTTACCGTTACCACGCTGTTATACCAATCTCTTACGCCTACCGCCACTCCGTTCTTTACTTCGTACATTTTTCTCAGCCCGGTAAAGAACATAGGCAACACTTTCTTCCCGCCTTGGTAATGGTCGTGCGCAAGTATAGAACCTCCCACTATCGGCAAATCCGCATTGCTTCCCAGAAAATAATGCGGCGTTTTTTCCACGAATTCAAGCAATCTCGACATCGTGACGTCGGTTATTTTCATCGGTATATGCACGTCCCTGAATACTATACAGTGTTCGTCGTAATAAACGTACGGCGAATACTGCATATGCCATTCCTCGCCGTTAAGCGTAACGGGCACTATCCTGAGCGTCTGCCGCGCGGGATGTATCGCCGTTCCGCAGAATCCTATGTTTTCTATACATAGCATACATTTAGGGTATTTCTTTCCCTTGAACGCTTTTTCCGCCAATACCTGTTTCGGGTCTTTTTCGGGCTTTGACAGATTTATCGTTATCGCTATCTTTCCTTTATCTCCGTCCGCATACCAGCATATGTTCCTGCTTATGTCGCCCAGCCTTATATAATTGTTCTTTACGGACAAACGGTACAGATAATCCGTTGCCGCTTTTATTCCTTCTTTTTGCTTTATATCGGCGAATTTCATCACTACTTCGCCGGGTGACGGCGTGACTAATCCGAGGATTTTGGTCTCGAACCGTATTTCCGTTCCCTCTTCGGCTATACCGTGCTCTATTCCGTATTGCACGAGTTCTTCCGTCATTTCTTCCAGAGGTCTGTCGTTTCCGAGACAGTCTTCCGGCTCCACCTGAAACAGTTCGTATAACTGATTCCTCGCATAAGTCCTGTCTTCCAACCCGAGCCCCAGTTCTTTTTCGGCATATTGTATCAAATCTTCTATCGTCTGCACTACCGCATTCATTTTGCTTTTTCCTCTCTTTCGGCTAAACCGTTGCCTTTATTTTGCCCGTATGTTATACTGTTTTTATTCTATTAAGTATACCATACAGGAGCGCATTATGGCAAGGACTTTAACCAAAGAATCACTCTTCGATAATCCCGTTTTTATCGATTCAGTGAAAAAATTGTACAATACCGACCTTAAATCTGTCTGTGAAAGATACTCGGCTCTTGCCGATAATCTGAAAGGCGAAATAAGATTTTTTTCTTCGCCCGGACGAGCCGAACTTGTCGGCAACCACACCGACCATAACCACGGTCTTGTGATAGCAGGAAGCATCGACCTCGACGTTGCGTGCGCCGTCGTCCCGACTTCCGACGGAATTATTACGATTGAAAGCGAAGGTTACGAACCTTTCACGGTAAACGTCAACGATTTACCTGTCGAAAAAGAACTTTTCGGCTCCACAAAAGCCCTTGTCCGCGGAGTATGCAAAGGATTTACCGACCGCGGATTCAATGTCGGCGGATTTACCGCGCGCGCTTCGAGCAATATCTTCAAAGGCGCAGGCGTAAGCAGCAGCGCGGCGTTCGAACTTCTTATATGCGAAATTCTCAACGTACTTTATAACGACGGTAAAATCGGCTTCGTCGATAAAGCTATCGTCAGCCGCTTTGCAGAAAACGTCTACTTCGGTAAACCTTCGGGACTTATGGACCAACTCACTATTTCACGCGGCGACGTCAGTTTTATGAATTTCGGAACGGAAATACCATTTTCCGAATCGGCGGACTGGAAATTCGACGATGTTTCTCTCGTTATTATCAACTGCGGCGGCGACCATTGCAACCTCACGGACGAATATGCCGCCATACGTTCTGAAATGGAATCCGTTGCCGCTTATTTTAATAAAAAAGTTCTCGGTGAAGTTGATTCCGATACTTTCTTCAAATCAGTTCCTGAACTCAAAAACAGATTTTCGGGAAGGGCGGTTCTCCGCGCTATACATTTCTTCGAGGAAAACGAAAGAGTCAAACTTGCCGAAAAAGCAATCTCTTCCGGCGACAAACGTTCTTTCCTTGACATAATTGTCAAGAGCGGCGTTTCAAGCTACGAACTGTTACAGAACTGTTATCCTTCGGGCGACGTTTTACAGCCGATTCCCCTTGCTCTCGCAATCGTTTCGCGCAATAAGAATACGCTCGCTTACAGAGTGCACGGAGGCGGCTTTGCGGGCACTATACTTGCTTTTACGGATTCCCGTAACGCTTCTTCTTATGTCTCACAACTCGCCGATATTTTCGGTGAAAACAATGTTTTCTGCGTCAAAATCAGAAAATTCGGCGCAGTCGAAGTTCCTTTTCGGAGGTAATTATGCGCAATCTTACTTTACTTACCGACCTTTATCAGCTGACTATGATGAACGCCTATCTTCAAACGGGCAAAGACAACGTTATGGCAAATTTCGACGTTTTCTACCGTCAGAAAGAACACCTCGATTTCGCTATTTGCGCGGGGCTTGAACAGGTCATAGAGTATATCAATAATCTTCATTTTGAGGAAGACGATATAGATTATTTAAGAAGTCTCGGACTTTTCGGCGAGGACTTTTTAACCCGGCTTTCTCAATTCCGTTTTACGGGTTCGGTTTCCGCTATCCGCGAAGGAGAAGTCGTTTTCCCGGGCGAACCGATACTTACCGTGAACGCGCCGCTATTTCAGGCGCAGCTTGTGGAAACAGCTATTCTCAATATAATAAATCACCAGACGCTGATTGCCACAAAGGCTTTCAAAATCTGTCAGGAAGCGAAAGGCGTGGTAATGGAATTCGGATTACGTCGCGCCCAAGGTCCGGACGCAGGTATATACGGCGCACGCGCGGCTATTATCGGCGGCTGTACTTCCACCAGCAACGTTCTTACCGCTAAAATGTACGGCGTTCCCTGTTCGGGCACTCACGCCCACAGCTGGGTTATGAGTTTCGACTCTGAACTCGAAGCATTCAGGGAATATGCGAGAATTTATCCTAACAACTGTCTTCTCCTCGTCGATACTTACGATACCTTGCGCTCGGGTATTCCCAACGCAATAAAAGTTTTCGACGAAATGAAAGCCAAAGGTCTTAAACCTCTCGGCATCCGTCTTGACAGCGGCGACCTTGCGTATCTCACGAAAAAGGCCCGTAAAATGCTCGACGACGCCGGACACCGCGAGTGCAAAATCTGCGTAAGCGGCGACCTGGACGAATACATTCTCGCTTCGCTTGACAAGCAAGGCGCTAAAATCGACAGCTACGGCGTCGGAACCAAGCTTATCACATCTTCTCTTACGCCCGCTCTCGGCGGCGTTTACAAACTCAGCGCCCTCGAAGAAAACGGCCGTTGGGAAGCTAAAATCAAACTTTCCGACACTACCGAAAAAATCACCAATCCCGGTATAAAAACCACTTACCGTATCTACGACGAAGACAAAATGGCTTTTGCAGACCTCATTTGCCTTAAAGACGAAGTTTTCGACACCACTAAACCTCTCACCATTTTCCATCCGATTGAAACATGGAAAAAAACTACTATTTCTCGTTATTCGATGCGCAATTTAATGGTTGACGTTTTTGTTGACGGTAAACAGGTTTATTCTTCTCCTTCACTTCAACAGATTGCAGATTACTCTAAACTCGTAAGAAGCGAATTCTGGGAAGAATATCTGCGGCTTATGAATCCGAATATTTATAAGGTTGACCTCAGCGACGCGCTCTATAATCTTAAAAAATTCCTTACTTTCTCACACAGCGCAAAGAAAAATAACGAAAAATAATAGTTTTATCGTACTTAAATTTATAACCGCCGAAAAATTTTCGGCGGTTTTTATTATTTCTTTTCCTGTTTGACAAAAAATTCAGCTCCCCGATATTTCGTACGCGCTGACGGCTTTTGCAAAAGTAATGCATACCGTTTTTAACGGATTTGCTTCTGAAAGCGCCGCAAGACACGACGTGAGCGTTGCTCCCGACGTTACCACGTCGTCAATCAGCAATACTCTTTTTCCTCTCAGACTTTCACCCTCGTATATAAATTTTCCCATTACGTTCATATATCTTTCTTCGTGCGCAACTTCTGTCTGGTCTTTGTCCTTACCCGTTCTTTTTAATCCGTTTATAACGGGCAGTCCGATTTCGTCCGATAAAAAATAAGCGCACTTTTTCATATGGTCGAAACCTCTTTTACGCAGATTCTTCTTTGAACACGGCACATAGGCGATAACGTCGCATTCGATGTTGTTCCTGATATACGTTTCCGCTATATACAGCGCCATTACTCTCGTAAGTTCTGGCCTGTCGCCGTCTTTTGCTCCCAGTACCATTGCTCTCGCTTTATTTTTGTAATCGCAAGCATAATATATTTCGGCATATTTATAGTTGGCTCTCGAATTTACATCCGCAGACAATTCGTTTGCGCAATCTTTACATAATCCGTTATGCGCTTTTCCGACGATTTCCTTTCCGCACATAAGACACGTTACTCCGAACGGAAACAAAGCGTCGAGTATTTTATTTGTCATTCTTCTCAAATTGTTATTCATTTCCCCATAAAAGCTCGGCTTTACCGCGGTTTTTCAATAATAAATGCCTTAAAAGAGAATATCTCTTCGCGGTATACGTGTTTCCCACGGCGTATTTCAATACGCTTTCCTCTCCGATAATTACAACCATTTTTTTTGCCCTGGTCACGGCGGTATACACAAGATTTCTCGTAAGAAGCATAGGCGAACTTCTGCCCAGGACCAATATCACTACGGGAAATTCGCTTCCCTGTGATTTATGTACGCTTATACAGTACGCGAGCGACAGTTCGTCAAGCGCGCTCCCTTCGTAATTTACTTTTCTCCCGTCGTCATATTCTACCGTGAGTTTTCCTTTCGACACTTCCGATACGACTCCGATATCTCCGTTGAAAACGCCCGTTCCCTGCCTCTCCGAGCCCTTTATCCTTCTCCATTCAAGCTGATAATTATTGACCGTCTGCATAACTCTGTCGCCGGTGCGGAATTTTATGTCCTTATGCACCAGCTCTTCTCCGTCCGAATTAAGCGCTTCCTGCAAAAGTCCGTTAAGATATTCCACACCTATCTCCGTCCTCTTTATGGGACTAAGCACCTGCACGTCCGCGCTTGTTATGTTCATATATGACGGGATTCTGGTCTGTATCATACTTAATACATCGTTTTGGATTTCCTTTATATTGCTTTTGGAACTCAAAAAGAAGTCTTTTGCATTTTTTACTATCGGCATTTCTCCGCGGTTTATTCTGTGCGCGTTCTCTACTATCATGCTGTATGACGCCTGTCTGTAAACTTCTGTCAGAAACACCGTATTTATTATCTTACTGTTGATGACGTCGCTTAATATGTTTCCGCAGGCAACGCTGGGAAGCTGGTCCTTATCGCCTACGAGCACAAGCCTCGCTCCGAGGGGTATCGCTTTTACCAATGCGCTGAATATATAAATGTCAGCCATACTTATTTCGTCGATTATAAGCGCGTCGCAAGGCAACGGACTTCCTTCGTTATAACTTGCAGTTTTCCCTATACCGTCTATCCCGAGCAATCTGTGTATTGTCTTTGCTTCAACGCCGGTTGCTTCCATCATACGCTTGCTTGCTCTTCCGGTAGGCGCGCATAATATCGCCCTTTTCCCTCGGTTTTCAAGTATTCTCACTATACCCTTTATTATTGTTGTTTTTCCGGTTCCCGGCCCGCCCGTTATTACCGTTACTCCGTTATCGAATACGCTTTTTATCGCTTTTCTCTGGTTATCGTCTAATATTATATCCGTCTGTCTTTCGAATATTTCCAATTCCGTCGCTACGTCCACGTCGTTTTTTCTCACCGTCATATTGAGTTTTACGAGCTTTGCGGCTATGCCGTTTTCCGCGTGATAATTCACCGACGTGGTTACGAGTATCTGCCCATCCACGGTTTCTTTCCTTAAATCGTTCATTCCGTAATATACGTTTTCGATAAGACTTTTATCGAGTTGAAGCAATTTCCTCGCTCCCTCTATCACCTCTTCTTCGGGCAGACACGTATGCCCCGCTCTTACTCCGCTTTCAATTACAGTCTGCATTATTCCTGCGGATATACGGAATTTACTGTCGGGTTTTATCCCTATTTTCAACGCTATTCTGTCCGCCGTGACAAATCCCACTCCCTCTACGTCGTTTATCAGTATATAAGGATTCATTTTCATCATATCGACGGTGCTTTCGCCGTATTTCCGGTATATCTTCAATGCAAGATTCATCGTTACGTCGTATTTTTGAAGGAAAAGGATACTTTCTTTCATTCTCCTCGTTTCTTCGTAACAGGCCTTTATCTCCGCCAGTTTCTTCTTTCCTATTCCGTTTACTTCTCTTAATTTGTCGGGATTGTTTTCAATTATTTCAAGGGTTTTCGTCCCGAATTTTTCCACTATGTCTTTCGCAAGCCTTTCGCCTATCCCTTTGAACAATCCGCTCGATAAGTACCTTACTATTCCGTACTCGTCCTCGGGCATGACGAAATTAACTTCATTTACGACAAATTGTTCTCCGTATTTTTTGTTTTCCTTGAATTCGCCCTCTATTTTCAGCATTTCCCCTTCCGTTACGGGCGGAAAAATGCCGACGGCAACGAATATGTCGCTATCGGCATCAAAAACCAAAACGGTATAACCGTTCTCTTCGTTCGTATAAATTATCTCGTCAACTTTCCCGGTATAAATCATTTATTCAGAAGCTTTTTTATTTCCTCCGTTTTATCCGTTTTTTCCCACGCATACGACGGATTTCCGAAATGTCCGTATCTTGCGGTCGGCGCGTATTGCGGCTTATCAAGCCCCAATTCGGTTATTATCGCCATCGGTCTGAAATCGAATACTTTCCCCACTATTTCGGCAAGTTTATCGTCTCCGATTATTCCCGTTCCCGAAGTGTTTACGTCTATACTGACGGGATGCGCTCTTCCGATTGCGTACGCTACCTGTATCTCGCATTCTTTACAGGCTCCGCTCGCGACAAGATTTTTTGCTACGTATCTTGCGTAATACGTCGCGCTTCTGTCCACCTTTGTCGGGTCCTTTCCGCTGAAACATCCTCCTCCGTGCGGTATGAATCCTCCGTATGTATCTACGATAATTTTCCTTCCCGTCAGACCGCTGTCTCCTTTCGGTCCGCCGACAATGAATCTCCCGGTCGGATTTATGTAAAATTTCGTCTTTTCGTCTATAAGCTTTTTATCGATTGTAGGCAGTATAACAAGGTTTTTCATATCGCTGCGAAGTCTTTCTTCGTCGATATCTTCATCGTGCTGCGTAGACAGCACTACCGTATCCACTCGGTACGGCTCGCCTTTTTCGTTATATTCAACCGTTACCTGCGCTTTTCCGTCGGGTCTCAGATAGTCTACCTCGCCCTTTTTCCTCACTTCCGCAAGTTTTTTGCAAAGCCTGTGGCTGAGCGTGATTGCCAGCGGCATATACTCTTCCGTTTCGCTTCCCGCATATCCGAACATCAATCCCTGGTCCCCGGCTCCGAGCATATCGAACCTGTCCGATTTACCTTCGCTTCTGTGCTCTTCGCTGCTGTCTACTCCCATCGCTATATCGGGCGACTGCTTGCTGACTCTCTGTTCTATTTCCACGGTTTTATAATTGAATCCGTATTCGTCTTTGTCGTATCCGATTTCCTTTATGGTTTCCCTCGCCGTTTTGTCGATATCGACTTTTGCAGTCGTGGTTATTTCTCCCATCACCAAAAGAAAATCTTCCTTACAGCAACATTCGCATGCTACTCTGGCATTCTTGTCCTGCTTTAATATTTCGTCCAGTATCGCGTCGCTTATCTGGTCGCATACTTTGTCCGGATGCCCTTCCGTTACGCTTTCGGACGTGAAAAATCTGTTCATTTTATTCTCCTTTATTTACGAAAAAGGGAGACCGTCGTTTATTGTTTGGTTACCCGAAACGCACGCTCTCCCGCTTCTCTCTTCTTTTACGGATTATTCCGCATCGGCCTCCGCTTCGAGTTCGGTTTTATCCTCGTCAAAGTTATCTTCCTTTATGTCCGATTTGTCGTAAAGCGGACTTTCGAGCTTTATGTTCGCATATCTCTTCATTCCCGTTCCGGCGGGTATCAGTTTGCCGATTATTACGTTTTCTTTAAGCCCTACAAGGTTGTCTTTCTTGCTCTTTATCGCCGCGTCGGTAAGCACCCTTGCCGTCTCTTGGAAACTTGCCGCAGACAGGAACGAATCCGTCGCCAGCGCCGCTTTGCTTATTCCGAGCAGTACTCTCATTGCCGTTGCGGGCATTCCGCCGTTTTCAAGCGCCTTTTCGTTCGCCTCTTCAAGCGTCGATATGTCTACGAGTTCGTTCAGTATAAGGTCCGTATCGTTGGGGTTCTTGACCTTTACTTTACGCAGCATTTTCCTTACGATTACTTCTATGTGTTTGTCGTTGATGTGAACGCCGTTTGAACGGTATGCGTTCTGGATTTCTTTGATAATCATTTCCTGAACGCCTCCGACGCCTTTCGTTCTCAGAATATCGTGCGGGTCTACGCTTCCGACGAACAGCGGGTCTCCCGCCGCTATTTCTTTTCCGTTTTCCACAAGCAACTTCACGCCGAACGGTATTTTATATTCGAATACCTTTCCGTCCGCTCCGGTAAGTATTACCGTACGGTTGTTTCCTTCTTCCTTAATCGCAACCTTGCCTTTAACGTCGGCAACCGTCGCCTGTCCCTTCGGTTTGCGCGCTTCGACCAATTCTACCACACGCGGCAGACCTTGCGTGATATCCGCGCTCGACGCAACTCCTCCCGTATGGAACGTTCTCATCGTAAGCTGCGTTCCGGGTTCTCCTATCGACTGAGCGGCTATTATTCCCACCGCTTCTCCGAGTTTTACGGGATTCGTGCTTGACATGTTCGCTCCGTAGCATTTAGCGCACACGCCGCGTTTCGATTTACATGTAAGAATACTTCTTATCTTGACTTCTCCGTCCTCTCCGACCGCGTCGACTACTCTCTGCGCTTTTTCTTCTCTTATCATTTCGCCTGCGGAAACGATTATTTCGCCCGTCGCGGGGTCTTTTATGTCCTCAACCGATACTCTTCCCGTTATCCTTTCAGCCAATCCTTCTATAAGCAGTTTGTTGACGTCGTACAGAGCTTTTACCGCCATTCCTTTCTTGTCGCCGCAATCTTCTTCGTTGATGATTACGTCCTGACTTACGTCTACAAGACGACGCGTAAGATATCCCGAGTCTGCCGTTTTAAGCGCGGTATCCGCTCCGCCTTTTCTCGCTCCGTGGCTCGATATAAAGTATTCGAGAACGGAAAGTCCTTCCCTGAACGACGATTTTACAGGTATTTCTATCGTCTTTCCCGTCGGGTCCGCCATAAGTCCGCGCATTCCGGACAACTGCTTTATCTGTTGCATACTTCCGCGCGCTCCGGAATCCGCCATCATCCATATCGGGTTCGTCTTGTCGAAGTTCACGAAGTTCTGCTGCAAATCTTTACTTACTTCGTCCGTTGCGTCGCTCCATACTTTTATTACCTGGTTGTATCTCTCTTCTTCCGTTGCTCTTCCGCGGGCAAAATCTTTTTCGATTGCAAGCACTTTTTCTTCCGCTCTTTCTATGATTTCTTTCTTGTTCCCCGGTATCTTCATATCGAAAACGCTCGTGGTGATTGCTCCGATTGTGGAAAATCTGTATCCGAGTGCTTTTATTTTGTCAAGTACTATACTTACTTCCGTCGCGCCTTTCGCTTTGAAACACTTGTTTACTATTTCCCCGAGTCCTTTTTTCTTTATTACAAAGTTGATTTCAAGGTCAAGCTGTTCTTCCGGCGTATTTCTCGGCACAAATCCGAGGTCCTGCGGAATTGCTTCGTTGAATATTATCTTGCCGACTGTCGTTATTATAAGCTTTCTGTATACTTTTCCGTCGATTTCCTTGCTCATTCTGACGCGTATCCAGTCCTGCAATTTTATGTTGTGCAACTGGTACGCCGTTTTCGCTTCGTCGGAATCCTTGAACGTGCGCAAATGCGCTATTTCGTCCGCATCCGTCGGTTTTTCCGTCTTTTCAAACGTCAGATAGTACGAACCGAGAACCATATCCTGCGTAGGCGTCACTATCGAATTTCCGTCGCTCAGTTTCAGAATGTTATTGCTTGCAAGCATCAGTATTCTCGCTTCCGCCTGCGCTTCTATACTGAGCGGAACGTGTACCGCCATCTGGTCTCCGTCGAAGTCCGCGTTAAATGCCGTACACGCAAGAGGATGAAGTTTTATGGCTCTTCCTTCGACAAGTACCGGTTCGAACGCCTGTATTCCCAGTCTGTGCAACGTAGGCGCACGGTTAAGCAATACCGGATGGTCTTTTATTACTTCTTCGAGTACGTCCCATACTTCGGGTTTTACTCTGTCCACCGCACGCTTAGCACTCTTTATATTATGACAGATTTCTTTTTCCTGTAACTTCTGATATACAAACGGTTTGAAAAGTTCGAGAGCCATTTCTTTCGGCAATCCGCACTGATACATTTTCAGTTCGGGCCCTACGACTATAACCGAACGTCCCGAATAGTCTACACGTTTACCGAGAAGGTTCTGACGGAAACGTCCGTTCTTACCTCTGAGGAATTCGCTGAGACATTTAAGCTGTCTGTTCCCCGCTCCCGTGATAGGCTTTCCGTGTCTGCCGTTATCTATAAGCGCGTCCACCGCTTCCTGCAACATTCTCTTTTCGTTACGCACTACGATTTCGGGTGCTCCGCCTTCTATCATCTTTTTCAGACGGTTATTACGGTTAATTACCCTTCTGTAAAGTTCGTTAAGGTCGCTTGCCGCAAATCTTCCGCCGTCCAGCGGCACCATCGGTCTTAAATCCGGCGGCAGAACGGGAATTACGTCCAATACCATCCATTCCGGTTTGTTCCCGGATTTATAAAACGCCTCGACTATCTCCAATCTCTTGGCTATTCTCGCTCTTTTCAGGCTTTCTTCTTTTTCCTGTGCAAGCATTTGTTTCAGCTCTTCTCTTTCTTTTGCTACGTCGATTTCCTGTAAAAGAATTTTAAGGCTTTCCGCTCCCATTCCGACTACGCAGCAGTTATGTCCGAATTCTTCCACCGCTTTACGGTATTCTTCGTCTTTTATTACCTGTTTCTTCGTGAAATTCGTTCTGCCGGGGTCCAGTACAACCATCGCTCCGAAATATATTACCTGCTCTACCTGCTTCGGACTCATATTAAGGATTGTGCTTATTCTGCTCGGCACACCTCTGAAATACCATATATGCGTTACCGGCGCGGCAAGTTCGATGTGCCCCATTCTCTCTCTGCGCACTTTCGCTTTCGTCAGTTCTACTCCGCATTTGTCGCACGTTACGCCTTTATATCTTACTCTTTTATATTTACCGCAATGACATTCGTAGTCCTTTGTCGGTCCGAAAATTCTTTCACAGAACAATCCGTCTCTTTCGGGTTTTTGGGTTCTGTAATTTATGGTTTCGGGTTTCGTTACTTCTCCGTGAGACCATTCTCTTATCTTTTCGGGTGACGCTATGCTTATTTGTATCGAATCAAAATTGTTAATTTCTACCATATCTCACCTCTTATATTTCGTTATCGTCGAAAGTGTTGTTCAGAAGGTCTTCGTTATCCATTCCGGTATCGTCGACTTCCTCCGCACCCATAAGTTTCTTCAATTCGTCTTCCTCGTCTTCTTCGTCTTCCGAATCGTCGAAATCGTTCTTCGCCATATTCATAAATTCGCTTCCGTCGCCGAGAATGTCCCCGAGGTCGAATTCGTTCTGCGCAAGTCCGCTTCCGCCGAGTATATCGCCGTAATCGGACATTCCGCCTAATCCGAGCGTATCGTCGTCATCGTACAGTTTGTCTTTTGCATATTCTTCTTTCGCTTCGTTCTCGAACAAATCGACTTCCTGCACCTCTTCTTTAACGGGACGCATAGGTCTGTCGAATTCTCTTTCGTCTTCGTACGTTTCGGGAAGTTTGATTTCCTCGTTGTCGTCGGTGAACAGTCTGACTTCCAGTCCGAGCGCCTGTATTTCTTTTTTCAATACCTTGAACGCTTCCGGTATTCCG
The DNA here is from genome assembly GCA_944372095.1 of uncultured Clostridia bacterium. GTDB lineage: Bacteria > Bacillota > Clostridia > Christensenellales > DTU072 > CAG-1782. The sequence continues at coordinate 64,093 of CALVYG010000004.1, read as the reverse complement.
GGTTCCGTCGTCACGTTGTTCTTTATTATACTGTCGAATACTTTTTGTCTTCCGACGATGTCGTCCGATTTGACGGTAAGTATTTCCTGCAAAATATGACTTGCTCCGTACGCTTCGAGCGCCCACACTTCCATTTCACCGAAACGCTGTCCGCCGAACTGCGCTTTTCCTCCCAGAGGCTGTTGCGTGACAAGGCTGTACGGACCCGTGCTTCTTGCATGGATTTTGTCATCTACCAAGTGGTTCAGTTTCAACATATACATATATCCGACGGTTACCTGATTTTCAAACGGTTCGCCCGTTCTTCCGTCGTATAACTGAACCTTGCCGTCAACGAATATATTTCCGTCGCAGTCTTTTTTCGCAAGACCGTTCTGCATAAACAAGTCTTTTATATCGTTTTCCGTCGCGCCGTCGAATACGGGAGTCGCAACTTTTATTCCGAGCATCTTCGCCACTAATCCGAGATGCACTTCGAGAACCTGTCCGATGTTCATACGCGAAGGCACGCCTAACGGGTTCAGCACTATCTGCAAAGGCGTTCCGTCCGCAAGGAACGGCATATCTTCTTTCGGCAATACCCTCGATATTACGCCCTTGTTCCCGTGACGTCCCGCCATCTTGTCTCCGACGGATATCTTTCTCTTCTGCGCTATATATACTCTTATAAGTTTGTTTACGCCGGGGTCAAGTTCGTCTTTATTCTCTCTCGTGAGTATCTTGACTCCCACTACTATTCCTCCGCAGCCGTGCGGTACTTTCAACGATACGTCTCTTACTTCTCTCGATTTCTCTCCGAATATCGCTCTTAAAAGTCTTTCTTCCGGCGTAAGTTCGGTTTCTCCTTTCGGCGTGACTTTTCCTACAAGATAATCTCCGCTCTTGACTTCCGAACCTATCATTACTATTCCTTCTTCGTCGAGATTTTTAAGTAAATCGTCGCTTACGTTCGGAATATCTCTCGTAATGTTTTCTTCGCCGAGTTTCGTATCGCGCGCTTCCAGTTCGTATTCTTCTATATGGATTGTCGTGAATAAATCGTGTTTAACGAGTTCTTCGCTTATCAGTATTGCGTCCTCGTAGTTATAACCTTCCCAGGTCATAAACCCGATAAGCACGTTCCTTCCGAGCGCAAGTTCTCCGTTCTGCGTGGCAGGTCCGTCGCTCAGTACTTCGCCTTTCAGCACTCTGTCGTGTTTACTCACTATCGGTTTCTGGTTTACGCAGGTATCCTGGTTGCTTCTCTTGAATTTGAGAAGTTCGTATACGTCTTCTCCGCCCTCGTCCGCGGTAACTACTATTTCGTCCGCGGTAACGCTTTTTACCACACCGCTGCGCTTCGCTATTACGCATACGCCGCTGTCGTAAGCTACTTTATGTTCCATTCCCGTTCCGACTATCGGCGCTTCCGGACGAAGCAGCGGTACTGCCTGTCTTTGCATGTTGCTTCCCATCAGCGCACGGTTCGCGTCGTCGTTTTCAAGGAACGGTATAAGACTTGCCGCTACCGATACCAGCTGTTTCGGGTCTACGTCCATATAATCTACTCTTTCAGACGGGAATTCTTTTATATCGTCGCGGTAACGGCAGATTACTCTGTCGTTTACGAATCTGCTGTTTTCGTCCAGCGGTTCGTTTGCCTGCGCTACTACGTATTTATCTTCTTCGTCTGCGGTAAGATACGATACCTCGTCCGTTACTATATGCGTGTTTTTATCGACTCTGCGGTACGGCGCTTCGATAAATCCGTACTCGTTTATTTTTGCATAGGAACTCAGCGACGTGATAAGTCCGATGTTCTGTCCTTCCGGAGTTTCTATCGGGCACATTCTTCCGTAATGCGAATGGTGTACGTCACGCACTTCGAATCCAGCACGGTCACGGTTCAGTCCGCCGGGACCGAGCGCCGACAGTTTACGTTTATGCGTAAGTTCCGCTATCGGGTTGGGCTGGTCCATAAACTGCGACAGCTGGCTGCTTCCGAAAAATTCTCTTATCGCGCTCGATACGGGACGGATATTTATAAGCGATTGGGGCGTAACTTCCGTCGGGTCCTGCACTATGCTCATTCTTTCTTTCACTACCCTTTCGAGTCTTGCTATTCCTATACGGAACTGATTATGAAGCAGTTCTCCGACCGAACGTACCCTTCTGTTCGAAAGGTGGTCGATGTCGTCTACCTGATAAAATCCGTAACGCATCGAAAGATTGTAATTTACCGTAGCGACTATATCGTCGAGAGTTATGTGGTTTACGACAAGTTCGTCTTTCGCCGCAGCTATCGCCGCTTTAAGCGCTTCCTCGTCGTCCGCATAAGTTTCGAGCAGTTGCACCAATGCGGGGTAATATACTTTTTCCTTTATTCCGACTTCCGCAGGGTCGAACGAAACAAACGCCCCGAGGTCCACGACGTTGTTTCCTATTATCTTGAACTCTTTCTCTCCGCCTTCGGTTTCGTCTTTTTCCGTCGATACGTAAACAACGTTTATTCCCGCGTTCTGGATAGCCTTCGCTTTTACGTCGTCTATATATTCGCCCGCTTCCGCAATGACTTCTCCGTCGGGAGATATGGCGTCGCGGGTAAGCGTTCTGCCGAAAATTCTCGATTCTATCGAAAGTTTCTTATTGTACTTATATCTTCCGACATGGTGTATGTCGTACCTTCTTGAATCGTAAAACGTATTTTTAATAAGAATTTCAACGCCGTTATCCGTCGGTGTTTCGCCGGGTTTCATACGACGGTACAATTCGTATTTTGCAAGCTGCATCGTGTTCGTATCGGCGTCTTTTGCCGCCGTTGCAACTATCATCGGGTCGTTGTCGAAAAGCTCGAACAGTTCTTCGTTTGTTCCGTATCCCAATGCACGCAACAACACCGTGGCGGTTATTTTTCTGTTCTTATCGACTCTTACCGAAAGAACGTTCGACGCGTCCTGTTCGAATTCGAGCCACGCTCCGCGCGTAGGTATTACCGTTGTGTTATAACGCTTTACGCCGTTCTTGTCGGAAACGCCCACGGTATATACTCCCGGGCTCCTTACAAGCTGGCTTACGACTACCCTTTCCGCTCCGTTTATTATAAACGTGCCCTTATCGGTCATCTTCGGGATATCCCCCATAAAGATGTTCTTTTCCTGCATTACGCCGGTATCCTTAAACGTCAATCTCACCGTTACGTGCAACGGAAACGTATACGTTGCGTCCCTCTCTTTACATTCGTCTATTGTATATTTACACGGACCGTCGGTCGTATGATTGAGAAATTCCAGTTCGAATTTTCCGCTGTAATCGGTTATCGGTGAAAAATCTTCGAATACTTCCCTTATTCCGTCACGGACGAACGCATCGTAAGATTCTTTCTGTACTTCGATAAGATATGGCATATCGAGTATAGGTTTAATCTTCGAGAAGCTCCATCTTTCGGTTTTGCCGCACATAATCTTGTGAATTCTTTGAGACATCGCATCGCTCCTTAAAATAAATAAATTCTTCTATTCAAACACTTTTTTCGCAAAATGTTAAGTTTTGTGCTAAATTCCGCAAATAACCCCAATCCCCGAAAGTTCCTTTATCGGGGGTTAGGGTATAATTATGCATTTTATTCAAGCATTGTAGCATTATACATCACCCTTTTTCCCCTTGTCAAACATTTTTACGCAAATTTATAATAATTTTTATATCTTACCCGTTTATGTTATGTTAAAATTGATTATTGACAAAATATGGACGTTTGTGATAAAATACTTGTGTTTATTAAACGGGTATAAGCCCGAAAATTTGCAGGAGTCGACAAAATGGAAGAAAAAAACAAAATCCCGGTAGAAAATGAAGAAATACTGGCTTCTACGGTTGAGACCGAATCCGTTTCGGACAACGTTGAAACAGTTCAACCCTCGGAAACAGCCGAAGTAGCCGCGGCAGGCGAAGCCGTTGCAACGGACCTGTCCGACAGCGAAAAGAAACCCGGTCCTTTCGCCGGAATGAAAGAACAGAAAGGTTTGAAAGCAAAAATCAGATTTTTCTTTGACGTACTCGAAAAATACCCCGACGTCCGTCAGATGGTTATGTTCTTCCTGTTCAGTATCCTTTGCGGAGCGGGACAGCTTATCACTCAGTTCCTTTTGCAATATACATTGGTTTACGTACCGGCTCTCGGCCCCGGTTCGGGTTTCAAGTGGTTCGTCTTTACCGGCGAAACCAAAGCGGAATTTATCGGATTTATGGCTGGAGCGGTTGTCGGTCAGACTATGACTTATATCCTTAACAGAAAGAAAACTTTCCGTTCTACAAATAATATTGCCGTTTCGGTAACTCTTTATATCATAATGGCTGTAGCCATAACGATTTTCCAGACTCTTATCCCCGGTTGGGTAACCACTCCTTGTTTCGAAGCGTACAGAAACGCCAACGCGGGCGCCGACCCCAACGGATTCGTAAGCTTGCTTATCACTCTTACGGGAACCTTTGCCGGCGGTATGACTGCTCTCGTTCTAAGCTTCATCGGAAATAAATTCGTCGTAATGCGCGACTGGACCGGCGACAGAATCAAGAAAATGAAAGCCAAAATCGAAAAACTCGAAGCAAGTAACGGAGACGTTGCCGTTATCGAAAAATCCAAAGCTAAATTAGCCGTTTTAGAAGAAAAAGACGCTATCGCAAAAGAAAAAGCTCAATTACATAACGAAAAACTTGAACAAGAGGAAGCGGAAAAAGCTAAAAGAAAAGCTGCCAAGAAACTTGAAAAACAAAAATGAGGTTAGACAAGTTTCTTAAAGTAGCGAGAATAATAAAACGGCGTACCGTTGCAAACGAAGCTTGTTCCCGCGACAGAGTAACCGTTAACGGGAAAGACGCAAAGCCTTCAAAAGACGTTAAAGTCGGCGACGTGGTATGCGTATCGTTCGGGGACAGAAAACTGACTTTCAGAGTTCTCGACGTCCCGGATGGGAACGTACCCAAAAACGGAACGGGTATGCTTTACGAAATAATTGAATAAACGTAAGAAAAATGACTGCCGGAACCTGAACGCGGCAGTCAATTTTTTATCGGGCAATATACCTTAAAGGAGTGTATCAATTTATGTTTGACGTAATTATTGCCGCCAACGGAAAAGGGTTGAGAGCAGGAACGGATAAACTTGCCGTTTCACTCGGTGAAAGTACCGTAATCGCAAGAACCGTAAACGCTTTCCGCGGTATAGACTGTATCAACAACATAATCGTCGCTACCGATTCCGATTATGCCGTTCCCGACGTAAAAACCGTACCCGGCGGCAAAACGCGTTCCGAATCGGTAAAGAACGCGCTTGCCGCCTCAGAAAGCGAATACGTCCTTATTCACGACGGAGCAAGGCCTTTTCTTTCGCGCGACCTTATATTGAAAATCATGTCAGACACAGTCCTTTACGGGTCATCGGTACCCTATCTTCCGGTAACGGACAGTTTACGCCTTATTAAAGACGGCGACGTAATAACGGTTGACAGAAAAGATTATGTCACTCTGCAAACACCGCAAGGCTATATCCGAACCGAAATCATTTCCGCTCTTAACGACGCAAGCGACGCTCTCTGTTATGACGAAAGCGAGCTTTTTTCCCGCAAAATTCGTCCCGTTCATCTGACCGAAGGCGAAGCGGTAAACAAAAAAATAACCTCGCCTTTCGACACATTGGGATACAATATGCGTACGGGTTCGGGATTCGACGTACATCAATTCGCAAACAACGGCAAACCGCTTATTCTCGGCGGTATAAAAATCCCTTTCCCGACGGGATTGACCGCCCACAGCGATGGCGACGTCGTTATTCACGCTATTATGGACGCTCTCCTTTCCGCTGCGGCAGAAAGGGATATCGGCGTCATCTTCCCCGATAACGACCCGTCTTTCGAAAACGCGGATTCTTCCCAACTTCTTCTTACGGTCAAAAAAATCATTGACCGTAAAAACATAAAAATCAATAACGTTTCGGCAACGGTTATAGCTCAGAAACCTAAACTTAAAGATTTTATTCCTTTAATGCAAAAAAAATTGGAAACCGTTCTCGCCGTCGACAGCGGCACCGTATCCCTTTCTGCCACCACAACGGAAAATCTGGGAATTATAGGCGAAGGAAAAGCCGTCGCCTGTTTCGCGGTGGTTTCCGTTTACTGACCGAAAGAACCTAATATCCCCGTTATATAACCGATATTCTTTTCCGCGACCTCCCTTTCTTCCGCCGAAAGATTGTCGGCATCGAACATACGAAGTTCTTTTATTGCCGAATATACTTTATCGGAAACAATTTTTTTATCCTCTTTAAGGTTTTCTCCGTTTATCGCGTATGCAATATCTGTAAATGCTGCCGTGAAGCTTTCTATCGATATAGCATTTTTTTTGAAAAATTTATGAGCAAGATTAATGCTGAACGCGACGTAATCGGGAAGATAACCGACTGCGGATACGAATTCTTCAAAACTGTCTTCTCTTAAAATCCGCAATACGCCGTTTATCGCCTCTCCGTTTTTTTCCGAAAAATTTTCGCCGAAAAACAAATCGAGCGCGCTCAGTTCCCTGAAATCCGTTTCGCCCGTAATATCCAATATATATCTGTATAAAGTATAAATATCCTTATAAGAAATTTCCTCCGAAATATTCTTTGCGTGAACGATGCCGTATAAAATCAGACACGCGTTTTCAAATTCTTCTTCACCTTTACCGACGATATTTCTTATGATACGGGATAATTGCTCAACGGACGGCAAAATTTTTTCTTCCGTAAGCTTTTCCGATTCTTTCTCCTTGATAACGTCAATCAATCCTCCATACTTCGATTCCTCGGAATATATTTCCTTAAAACGCGGAAAAAGAGACATATACCCGAACGCGGCAATAACGGATTTTTCCGCTTCTTCCGGATAAATAAACGAATTCAGAATATCGGTTATTCCTTCGTCCGAAACGTAAGAAACAGTTTGAAAAGCGGAAAACATCTTTTCCGAAAATACTTTACCGTCTAAATCCGTTTTTTCAAAATCCGGAATAATCTTGAAAGCATCGATGACCGCCGCCGCGCTTTCCGCATTCACTTCCGCGTTGGCAAGAGAAACGCATAACGCGAGTTCCCTGTCGAAATGCGAATACATAAAAGTCAACCCGCAGCAGAACAAAGCAAATACGACGCCGAGAACTGTCAGACGCTTTTTTACATTCAATAAAAACCGTTTTCTTAAATCAAAACGGCAGACGTCCGGGCGTCTGAACTTACATTCGTATTCCCGTCGTCTGCCGCTCCCCCTTAACATAGGCGTATAATTTCAGGTCAATTTCACAGACATATTATTGTCTTGCGTAAATTGCTTCAAGCAACGGCTTGAAAATATTTTGCTTGTCTTCTTCCGTAAAAGCGTCGAATACGGCGTCCTGCGGAACGGTAACCGTCATACTTTCATCCGAAAACACTGCTTCCGCACTTACGCTTATTATAAGATACGCGTCTTCGTCTCCGCCGTCAACAACGGGAGTAAATCTGAACTTTATTTCATTGGAACTGTTTTGTCCGAGCCCGCCGACTTCAAGATACAACTTGTTTGTTATTTCCTCCGCGTTTACACCGAACAGTATTTCCGCCAAATCGAAATCGCTTGCAAGCCCGTATTCGGTTATCAACGTATTATTCGCACTTTCCGTCAAATCGATTATCCTGTTTATAATCTCGGAATAATCATAAGCACTGTCTGAATAGTTATCTCCGTTTTGCATCGTCCCCAGAGTTTCCGTTATTACGTAAACAAGCGAATCGGATGTAAGGGAATTAAATATCTTTATTCCCGCAAAATAATCGTCGGCATTATTATCTGTTGAATAAAAGTATCTCGCGTTTTCCGATAAAACTTTTATCAATAATTCCGTAACCGAGAACGAAACCGCGTTATCTGCCCCTGCCGTTCCCTCTGTTCCGGCGTTATACGCGCTTTCTGTGCCGTAAACTCCGGAAGAGAACATATTGTTTATTTCTTCGCATAAATTAAACCCTTCCGTTCCTCCTCTGAACACGGCTCCGCCGCCGAATCCGTCGATTTTGCTTCCGATGTACGAGTCAAGATTGAAATCAAAATACAGCGCATCGTTCGTAAGCGCAATTTCTCCGACAAAAATTCCTTCGATATACGCTTTTCCGCTAAGCAGCGAATTTCCTTGCCGCTTGAATCCGTCTCCGAGGTGCAAAGTATAATCAATCTTCATATTCATATTCATATTTGTTTTCGGCATTGTGATTTCAATGCTTCCTGTTACGTCCTTATTCTCTATGATAAGTTCGTCCGTTCCGTCAAGTTCAATATAGTGGTTCCCGAATTCGTTTATGCGCAATCCCAAACTGTATTTGTCCATATCTTGTCTTGCGCTGAATTCGAAATACCTCGTTTCTCCCTCTTCGTTCATTCCGAATACAAACTCTGCCGAAAAATCCGATTCGAAATCGAAACCGGTTACACTTTCGAATATTTCGAAAACCTTTGAAATAATTCTTGCGTCGTCCGAACTTAAAACGTTTTTTAATGAGTTAATTATTTCACGCGTGTTGCTTTCGGAAAGAGTAAACTTATATCTCACTTCGTCATTTACCGTTTCGGCTTCAAACGTAAACAACGACATAATACTAATCAGAATATCTTCTGTTTCGGGATTTAATAATTCTCCGAGCAGCATTTCCGTACCGGAGCAGAATTCTTCGAATAAGCTACCGCATAAAGAGTCTATTCCCGACGAAATTGCGCTCAAATCCATTCCGAACCAGTCTATATACGCAATTCCGCTTTCGTATGCGGCAAGTATTTCATTATCCCGATACAATGCAAATGCGTTATTTTCTCTGCCTAAATTGAGCTTTATATTATTTTCTGAACTGTTTCCACGATTTCCGTTATAAGCCGTTACATCAAAATCTATCCCCAGTTTTCCCGTATAATTCGCATCGTTTACGGCATTGTAAATGTATTCCAATCCTTTTACGACTCTGATTGCGGCTTCATCTTGGTCTTCCTTAACAATGTAATCGAATATGTGAATAACGTCGATTACTTCTCCGCCGATATATGACAGCGTTATATCGAACGAACGTTGCTCGTTATCTATTACGCTGACAAAGTTATGCGTAAGAACAATTCCCATATTGGCGAAACGTTTCGTAAGCTCGTCTAACGTATAGACGTCGTAATTTTGTTCTCCGACAGTAAACTCTAACTGTTCTCCTGGCATGACAACGGAAAACAAGTTATATACTCCGTTTTCGGCGTCATATTCAAATCTTCCGACGTAGTATTCTCCGCTATCGGAATATTGTGAAATTCCGTAGAAATTAAACTGATTATGTTCGAGGATATATTCTTCCGAAACAACCGTATAGTTGAGAACGTTAATAAATTTACCTACCTTAACGGTCATGCTTTTTTCGCCCGCAACGGAAGAATCGAAACCCGATACAACGAACATATCGTCGTCAAGAGAAACATACTCGCCGGACTGTAACCGATTGTACTGCAATTCGACCTTTATATCCCCTAATTCCGCTCCCAGCGGAACCCACACGTTTGTATTTGTGTTTATACCCGTAACATAAGGCTCGTTATCGTCGTACCCGACGTAAAGAACGGGGATTATTACCGTTCCGAAATTGTCCGAAACATATTCGACCGACGTTACGCTTACTCCGACCGAAGTAAAATCAGATTCCGTATAAACAACATCGGAATAATCTCCGATATTTACCGAATACCCGGTTTCTTTATCGAACAAATAAATTTCAAATCTGGAATAGCAAAAATAATCATTATACCAATATTTCGTATCAACCGTCATCATCCTGTTCCCGACCTGATATGTAATAATATATCTGTCGGTATCCGCGGGGTCATAAAGATATACGTATATCAAATATTTGGCCGTACCGTACGACATTACTATGCTTCCGATATTTTCGTTCTTTTCCGTAAATTCGTAATCGCAAAAATCAAAATCAATATTTTCGTCGAAATAATAATATTCAAAGTATCTCTTTACATATTTTTTCATATCCGACTCGGAAGGATTGATTTTAATCATTCCCGAACCGTAAAAAATTGCGTCATATTCCGATTCGGCATTGACGATACGCAAAGCAATGTCCGCAAGCTCACCGGCTGAAAATTCTTCCAACGGTTTCATAGTTGCGTCTTCCCACAAATCGACGAATTTTTCTGCCGGTATACCTTCGCTTATCAATTCGATAAATTCCGTTACGAAATACAATACGGTTTGACTTACTCCTTCGTCCGCATTAAGCCATTCCGCGGCTTTTACTATGAATGCGCCCAATTTTTCATTCCGCTTGTTTTCGTCCTGTTCCTTTGAAAAATCGTCAATATCGAGATAAAAGTCTGTCACCACTCTCGTTTCTACATTTTCTGCTTTTTCTAAAATAAACTTTATTGTCTGTAACCACCCATATGTAGGAAAGCCTGTAAATTTCGTTCCTCCGACTGCAAAGCACTTTTCAAGGGCGGCGTTAAACGCCGTATCGAATCTCACCGCATCGCCCATACCGTCCGCTATTACGTTCCCGAACCCTGCTAACGTATTTATCGCACTGACGAGAGTTTTATACGATACCGTTCCGCTCGATACCAATCCGCCTATTCCTTCTTCGTTTTCCATTGCTTCGATTATCAAAGGAACGGTTTTTTCCAATGCGGCAAAGTCCGCGTTGTTTACCGATTTTATTCCTTCCAACGTATTTTCTATTACGTATACCGCACTGTTGGATTTCAGAATTTTTCCTATATACGATTTACCGTTTAACTCCTTTGATAAAGACAAATCGTAATTAATTCCGACTTTGTTCAGATACCCCTGAATTTCTTCTTCCGTAAGTTCTATTGTGCCGTAATTGTAATCTAAATAAAAATTATAAACTCCGTCGTAACCGTAATTCAATACCTTATCGGTAAACGTAATAATCATATCTGCGTCGAATTCGGATATCACTCCGCTTAACGTTCCGAATACCGTTTCCAAATTTTCGGCGGTAAGATAATTTTTTAAAATTTCCTCTATGGTTCCGCTTCCGTTAGATATATTTTTAAATTCCGAAAGAATCGTGTCGTAAAGCTCTGCCGTTTTTAATCCGACGGACGATAAAGTCTTTTGTGATACTCCGCTTTCCGCCAACATATCCGCCACTATCTTAAAGTTATCGTCTTTTGCGAGTTCGTCCATTTCGTTATCGAATTCTTCCGTTCCGCAACCGACAAAAATCGCGCCTATTTCCGCATAATTCGTCTTTATGAAATCGGCAAGTTCTTGCGCGGTAAGGTCGGTTTTTAACGGTACTTCGTATTTATATTCCGCAGATTCTATAACCGAGTCGTCTGTTACCGTCGGAATTTCTATCTCAATTCCTCCCTCACGCTTTTCCTTGTTTATTACAAACTTATATGTAAATTTAACGGACGGATTGTTTTTAAGCGCAACGGTTACGTAAAATACGTTTTCTCCCGTCGAAAGCGAGTATTCGCTTCCTTTTATCTCTTCCGTAAGGCTTTCGTCGGTATAAAATTTATACTCTAAAAGCTCGTCCCCTCCCGCAAATTTTATCGAACCGAGGTCGAATTTGCTTGTAGACGAACTCACCGACGCCGATACCGTTTTTTCATTTATATCGACGTCAAATTCGTCAAGTCCTACTATTTCTTCTATCTCGAATTCTGCCGAAGGAATCTTTCCGTCTCCCTTTTTATCTTCTTCCCCCATAAATCCGCACGCCGTGGTCAATGAAAATATTAAAGTTAACAGTACCACGGTAAGCAGAATTTTTTTCACCGTCGCTTTCCCGATTTTTACAACCCTGCCGCTCATAATCGCTCCTCTCTTTTTGGTTTTACTACCATTTTGGTAGATTAATTAAATCATACTATTTTCAGAATATGTTGTCAAGCGCCGAAAAGTACAGTTTGATTACAATTATAAAAATAAAAAATTTGATGTAAAAATTATAAATAATTGTTTATGAAAATGCCCGAAAACGAGTTTCGGGCGATTGATAAATCTGCGTAACTATCGGATTTTTAATAGGTATATTCCGGTTCGCAAGTCATTCTGATACCGAGTTTTCTCAAAGATTGCATTTCGGTTTCGTCAAGCATAACCGTGCTGTGGGCTTCGCATCCGTCAAGGACGTTAAGATTGTTCATAATCTCGGCAATCGTGGTGTTCATCGGTATACTGACGGCAAGCGCAACCAGAACTTCGCTCAGGTTCAGCGCAATCCTTTTGTCTTTCAGCACGTTCTTTTTAAGATTCTGTATAGGCTCTATCACCCAAGGCGAAAGCAGAAGCTGTTTCTGACTGACGTTAATATATTTTTTCATGGCGTTAATGACAACCGCCGCCGCCGCGTCCAACGCTTCTCCGTTTCTTCCTCTGACTATCGAGCCGTCGGGTAACTGTAAAGCGCACGCAGGACATTTCCTCTCTTTTTCTTTCTTCAACGCCGCGCTCACGACTTTTCTGTCCGACGGTGTAAGGTTCTGACTGCTCATAAGCATTTCCGCTCTTTGCACCGTTTCTTGCGACGCTCTGCCTTGTTTATAGTCGCAAAGAGTCTGATAATACCGTCTGATTATTTCCTGTCTGCTCGCTTCTCTGACTACTTCATCGTCAGTGATTGCGTATCCTATCATATTCACGCCCATATCGGTGGGAGATTTATATATCTCTTCTCCCAATATGCGTTTAAGTATGTTTTTCACGACGGGAAATACCGAAATGTCTCTGTTGTAGTTTACCGTACTTATTCCGTAAGCGTCAAGGTGGAACGAGTCTATCATATTGAAATCCTGCAAATCCGCCGTAGCAGCTTCATAAGCAACGTTCACGGGATGAGAAAGCGGCAGATTCCATACAGGAAACGACTCGTATTTTGCATATCCCGCTTTTATTCCTCGCTTATACTCGTGATAAAGCTGTGATAAACACGTTGCGAGTTTTCCGCTCCCGGGTCCGGGTGCCGTTACAACCACCAAAGGTTTCGTTGTTTCTATATACGGATTCGCTCCGTATCCTTCGTCGCTCACTATTGTATCCACGTCGCTCGGATATCCCTTTGTCAGTTGATGGATATAAACGCGTTCGCCCATTCTTTCAAGTTTGTTTTTGAACGCTACCGCCGCGCCTTGTCCGCTGAACTGCGTTATCACTACGCTTCCTACATATATCCCTATGTCTCTCAGATTTCCTACAAGCCTTATCAGGTCCGCGTCGTATGTTATGCCGAAATCTGCTCTTCTCTTGTTCTGTTCCAATGCCGGCGCGCTTATACAGAATATTACTTCCAGTTTGTCTTTAAGCGTAAGAAGCATTTTTGTTTTCACGTTAGGGTCAAACCCCGGAAGTATCCTCGCCGCATGCAGGTCGTCGAAAAGTTTACCGCCGAATTCAAGGTAAAGTTTGTCGAAACGGTTTATTCTTTCGGTGATTTTTTCCGCTTGCTTCTTTATGTATAAAGCGTTGTCGAAACCGATTTTCATTTGTGTCGTTCTCCGATTTACGGCTCCTGTTTTTATACCAATCCCTGCGCCATCATAGCGTTGGCAACTTTCATAAACCCTGCAATGTTTGCTCCCGCAACGAGGTTTCCGTCCATTCCGTATTCTTTTGCCGCCGCGCTTATGTTCTTATAAATATTTTCCATTATGTCTTTAAGTTTGGAATCTACTTCCTCGAACGTCCAGCTGTATCTTGCGCTGTTCTGGCACATTTCAAGCGCGCTCGTCGCAACTCCGCCTGCGTTTGCAGCCTTTGCAGGTCCGAAGAATACTCCGTTTCCTTGGAATACTTCTATCGCTTCGGGCGTTGAAGGCATATTCGCTCCTTCGCAAACGCACTTGCATCCGTTCTTTACAAGTATTTCCGCGCTTTCTTTGTCTATTTCGTTCTGCGTCGCACAGGGAAGCGCTATGTCGCATTTTACCGTCCATATTCCGCGGCACCCTTCGTGATATTCCGCTTCCGGATGTTTTACGAGATATTCTTTTATTCTCTTTCTCTCTACTTCTTTAAGCTGTTTCACATACGCAAGGTCTATTCCTTTCTTGTCGTAAATGTATCCGTTGCTGTCGCTCATAGCAACTACTTTCGCTCCGTATTCCGTAGCTTTCTGATTTGCGTAAATCGCAACGTTTCCGCTTCCCGATATAACTACCGTTTTGCCTTTGAAACTGTCTTTATGGTCGTTAAGCAAAGCTTCGGTAAAATAGCAAAGTCCGAATCCCGTTGCTTCCGTACGCGCAAGGCTTCCTCCGTATGTAAGTCCTTTTCCCGTAAGAACGCCTTCGTATTTTCCGGTAATTCTCTTATATTGACCGTACATAAAACCGATTTCTCTTCCGCCTACGCCTATATCTCCCGCCGGCACGTCAACGTCCGCTCCGATATATTTGCAAAGCTCTGTCATAAAACTCTGACAAAAACGCATTACTTCTCCGTCGCTCTTTCCGTGCGGGTCAAAATCGCTTCCTCCCTTTCCTCCTCCTATCGGCAGTCCGGTAAGAGAGTTTTTGAATATCTGCTCGAATCCGAGAAATTTTATTATCCCTTCATAAACCGACGGATGGAAACGCAATCCGCCTTTATATGGTCCTATCGCACTGTTAAACTGTATACGGAATCCTCTGTTTACCTGTACTTTTCCGTTATCGTCTACCCACGGTACGCGGAATTTGATTATTCTTTCAGGCTCTACTATTCTTGCCATTATCCCTTTTTCAATGAATTCCGGGTGTTTTTCGATTACCGGTTCAAGCGATTCCAACACTTCGATTACTGCCTGATGAAATTCCGGTTCGTTGGGGTTTCTCTTCTTTACGTCTTCGTAAATTTCTGCCAAAGCCTTGTTCGTAAGTTTCATAATTAAATTTCTCCTTAAATTAAAATCTTGAATTGTATTAAAAAAACTTTCAATCGGCAGCGCTTGTACGCATATATCGAGTTTTTTGTATCATACCACCTCAAAACCGCTATTGTCAAATATATGAAAAAATTTTTTTCCTCTTTTCTGAATTTTTACTTTTGTTTTCCTCTTCTTGCAAAACCGCCCTTATACATAGTATAATTCTACCGTTATGGAAAAAGTTTTTCACACCCTGAAACCGGTTTTCGACGAGAAAAGCCGCGTGCTTATCCTCGGAAGTATACCGTCTCCCGTCTCCCGTAAAAACGGATTTTATTACGCGCACCCTCAGAACCGTTTCTGGCGCGTACTTTCGGCAATCTTCAACGAACCCGTTCCCGATTCCGCCGACAAAAAACGCGCGTTTCTTCTCGATAAAAAAATTGCACTTTGGGACGTTATCTCTTCTTGCGATATTAACGGCGCTTCCGATACTTCGATAAAAAACGCTTTGCCTAACGATTTTTCCTTAATTTTCCGTTCCGCCGATATTAAACGCGTTTTTACAACAGGTAAAACTGCTTTTAACCTTTATCTTCGTTTCACGGGTGAAACGCCTTCTCTTTTACCCAGTCCCAGCCCTGCCAACTGCGCGGTTCCTTTCGATACTCTCGTTAAAGCTTATTCGGAAATTCTTTTATATCTTTGATTCTTCCAAATAATATTCGAGGGAAGTATTGGGTTATCCGAGGGAGAACCCGCTTTTGGAAAAAATCGGTTATCCCCCTCGGACTCCCCCTTCCCGAAAATCTTTGCTTTTATCGGTTTATTTTATCCGCTTATTTAGGTTTATACTGATAATAAAGTTATTGATAAGGATAAAATATCCATATAATTCACCCTATTCAAAGAACGCGAAAAAAAAAAGCGGATATATAAAAATATAAATAATGAAGTTTTAGGGAAAGGAGAGCGCGAGAGGGAGAACAGATTTTACAAAATCGGTTTCCCTCTCACAGTAAAATAAAAAGTGGGAGGGAGTTCCCTCTCGCAGTTAAATAAAAAGTGAGAGGGGGGTCCCTCTCACGGTAAAATAGAGTTTTGTAAAATTATCGGTAATAATCGTCCTTTTTATCGTAACCGAGTCTTTCTCTTGCTTTTCTTACTTTCCAATCTTCCGTCGATTTTCCTCTGACATATCCGTGATTGGTGAAGAACTCAATTAATATAAGTAAAGAACCTACCGAAAACAGAATCTGGCAAATCAAAGCGACTACACCCATTGCGCCGCATTTTTTACAATCGTAAATAAGCGTCAGAATAATAAGTATCGCCGCCACCGCAAAAAGCGCAAAACCGAAATTGTTTCCGTCTTTTACGAGAAAATATCCTCCAACACCCGCGCCTGCCGAAAGTATCATCAACAATCCGCCGCCCAAAAGATTAAGGTCGTATCTTATTCTGAACGCTCTGTTGACAAAATGCATTATTATCGCAAATACTATTACTGCGACAATAACGATTATTACCCATTGTACAGTAGTAACGGCAAGCAGGTTAAAATTTCCTTTCATAGCTGTTCCTCCTTCTCTGCTATAATTCTTACATCCGATTCTTAATTATAGCTTATTTGCTTATATTCTTTATAATTTCGTCAATTTTATGAGCAATTTCGACGAAATCTTCTTCTTTATACCCTTTTGTCGTCATAGCCGCGGTTCCGATTCTCACGCCGCTGGTTTGCATCGGAGAACGGGTTTCGTTAGGAACGCAGTTTTTATTAAGCGTTATTCCTTCTTTATCGCAAGCTTCCTGAACTTCCTTTCCGCTTACTCCTTTATCCGTCAAATCTACGAGGAAAAGATGGTTATCCGTTCCGCCCGTAACGACTTTATAACCCATTTTAACGAACTCTTCCGCCATAGCGCGGCAATTCTTTACCACATTCCCTATATATTCCTTATATTCGGGTCTTAACGCCTCTTCCGCGGCAATGGCTTTCCCCGCTATTACGTGTTGTAAGGGTCCGCCTTGGGTTCCGGGGAATATCGCGCTGTCGATTTTCTTAGCGAGTTCTTCTTTGCAGAAAATCAATCCGCCTCTCGGTCCGCGTAACGTTTTATGCGTTGTCGTTGTCACTACGTCTGCGTATCCGAACGGCGTAGGATGGTATCCCGTAGCCACAAGTCCCGCTATATGCGCTATATCCACCATAAACAGCGCGCCTACTTCTTTCGCTATATCCGCAAACTTTGCAAAATCTATTATCCTCGAATATGCGCTTGCTCCCGCGACTATCAGTTTAGGACGGATTTCCAACGCTTTTTTCCGTGCGTCCTCATAATCGATATATCCCCTGTCGTCTACGCCGTAAAATGAAAAATCGTATAATTTTCCGCTTGCGTTCACCGCCGACCCGTGCGTGAGATGGCTTCCGTTATTGAGTTCCATACTCAATACCTTGTCCCCCGGCACAAGCAACGCCTGATATACAGCGAGATTCGCGCTCGAACCGCTGTGCGGCTGGACGTTTACGTGATAATCGGTATTGAATACCTTTTTCCACGTCTCGATACAATAACTTTCTATTTCGTCCACAACCTCGCATCCGCCGTAATAACGTTTTCCGGGATAGCCTTCGCTGTATTTGTTCGTCAGGCAGCTGCCTACCGCTTTCATTATGTCTTTACTGCAAAAATTTTCACTCGCTATGAGTTCTACGTTCTTTTTCTGACGCTTTTCTTCTTTCTTTATTAAATCGAATACCTTGCTCAACGGTTTTCTTCTCCTTTGAATAAATTTATATTCTCATTATAACAAAACCTGAAAAAAACGCAACCGTATTGAAGATACTCTTTTTCTTTCGTTTGTAATAGCGTTTTTATTGTGCTATAATTATAAAAAGTTTTAACTATTGTTTCGGAGGTAAAATGAAACTTACGTTTATCGAACACGCGTGCGTGATGCTTGAACACGACGGTAAAGTCATTGTTATCGACCCGTTCACCCGAAACGCCGACGCGGTTATAAGATTGTATCCGCAGTTTATGCACCCGGATTTTATCGCTATTACTCACGGACACGACGACCATACGGCGGCTCTTTCGCTGATTGCAGGGAAAAATACTAAAATTTTAGGTATTGTCGAATTATGTTCGTACCTTTCTTCGCACGGTTTTGAAAACCTGTACGGAATGAATTTCGGCGGAACGCTTACCTTTGACGATATTTCGTTCTCACTTGTTCCGGCTATGCACTCTTCTTCCGAAAACGGATTGTATCTCGGTCAACCCGGCGGGTTTGTTATTAAAATCGGAAACCATACCGTTTATCACGCAGGCGATACAGACGCGTTTTCCGATATGTCTCTTATAAATAAATTTTTCCGTCCCGATGTAGGGCTTATCCCTATCGGCGGCAGATTTACGGCGGACGTTCTTAAAGCGGCTTTCATCTGTAACGAATTCTTTTCTTTCGATACGGTTATTCCCGTTCACTACGATACTTTCCCGCCTATAAAGGCCGACGCGGAAAAATTCGCTTCTCTCGTAAAATGTAAAACGATTATCCTTCGTCCGTCCGAATGTAAGGATTTTGACGATAAATAACTGAATTATCTTACAATATTTTTGTAAAACAGGAGGTAATTTTTATGAAAATCGATATTTTTTCGGGTTTTCTCGGCGCAGGGAAAACTACTTTGATTAAAAAACTTATAAAAGAAGCTTTCGCAAACGAAAAAGTTGTGTTAATAGAAAACGAATTCGGCGAAATAGGTATTGACGGCGGATTTCTCCGCGACGCGGGAATAGAAATAACGGAAATGAACAGCGGCTGTATATGTTGCAGTCTTGTAGGCGACTTCGCAAAAGCTCTTCAAAAAGTTACGGCGCAATTTTCGCCCGACAGAATAATTATCGAACCCTCGGGCGTCGGAAAACTCAGCGATGTCGAAAAAGCGGTAGAAAAGGGACTTGACGGCATCTCAGTCAACTCAAAAACAACCGTCGTCAACGCAAAAAAATGCCTTATGTACGCAAAAAACTTCGGCGAATTTTTCCTTGACCAACTTGAAAACGCGGACTGCGTGGTTTTAAGCCATACCGACGAAACGCCGGAAGAAAAAACCGCAGAATCTCTCGCGTTTATAAAAGAACACAATCCCGAGGCTACCGTCGTAGCGTCCCCTCTCGGCGAACTCGACGGAAAAGACATTCTTTCGGCAATGGAAAAACGCTCTTCTCTGAAACATATGACGGAAGAACTTATGTCCGAACAGGAAAACCGTCACTGTCATCATCACGGCCACGGCGAAGAGGACGGACACCGCTGCCATCATCACGGCCACGGTGAAGAGGACGGGCACCGCTGCCATCATCACGACCACGAAGAAGAGGACGGACACCGCTGCCACCACCATGACCACGAAGAAGAGGACGGGCACTGCTGCCATCACCACGACCACGGTGAAGAGGACGGACACTGCTGCTACCACCACGACCACGGTGAAGAAGACGGGCATTGTCATCATCACCGTCACGGACACGATGCGGACGAAGTTTTCGTTTCCTGGGGCAAGGAAACAGCAAATATCTTCTCTCGCGAAAAGCTTGAAAATATACTTGACAATCTCGGTAACGAAGAAAAATTCGGTACGGTTCTCAGGGCAAAAGGAATTGTCCGCGGAGACGGAGAATGGATTCATTTCGATTATATTCCCGACGGAAAGGACATTCGCTTAGGAAGCGCGGACGTTATTGGAAAAATCTGCGTTATAGGCAGTAAACTTAACGAATCCGCTCTTTCGGAATTGTTCGGATTATAGAAAATATAAGGAGTTTTATATGCAACACGAAGTCGGAGTATATATATTCTGCGGATTTCTCGATGCGGGAAAAACGAGTTTCATTTCAAAAGCGCTTGCAAGCGACGAACTCGATACCGGCGAAAACACCGCTCTTTTTGTTTTTGAAGACGGCGAAGAGGAATACGAAGAAGCTCTGCTCAAAAACACCGACGTATTCCATCTCGAAAAAACGGTCTTTTCCGCCGAAAAACTTTCAAAAATAGAAACGGACGGAAACTATACGAGAATCTTTATAGAATATAACGGAATGTGGGAACTCGGCGATTTTCTCGACGTCATTCCCGAAAACTGGGTTATCTGTCAGATAATGACTATTTTCGATTGTAAAACCGTTTTAATGTTCAACGCAAATATGCGTCAGCTCGTGTTTGACAAAATTCAGTATGCTGACCTTATCGTCTTTAACCGCTATAAAAGCGGCGAAGACAAAATGCCGTATCACAAACTCGTACGCGGAATTTCACGCAATAACGATATAATTTACGAAAACGAACGTAAAGAAATAGAACGCGACGATATCGAAGACCCGCTGCCTTTCGACGTCGACGCCCCGATTATAGAAATCGGCGACAGAGACTACGCTTATTTTTACCGTGAACTTACGGAAAATATGCGCGCGTATCACGGGAAAACGGTAAGATTTTTATGTGTAACCGCTTACGACAGAACCCTCGGCAAAAGCGCCGTCGTTGTGGGCAGACATATTATGACTTGCTGCGAAGCGGATACCAAATACTGCGCTTTGGTATGCGAACATAACGGTTCGCGTGTCTTTTCTACGGGCGAATGGTATCGTATCACCGCAAAAGTATGCGTCACGAAACATAAAGTTTACGGCGGCGAAGGTCCGGTCCTTCTCGGATTGAAATTCGAAAAAGCTCCGTCGCCGCCTCAGGATGAAATTATTACTACTTTCTATTGATTTTCTCCGTTTATTTAATTTTTTCTTTAATCGGCGAAAAAATGCTTGTCAATATGTTCAGCTTATGCTAAAATATTTTAACGTATCGATTATATTACTTTAAGGAGTGATTACAATGTTTGGTTTGATTGCGGCTACCGCCGCGGACGTATATTTCGGATTCTGCATCGCTTTTATTGTGTTGTTGGTCCTTTCAAGCATTGCTATGATTATCATAGTTCTTATGCAACGCGCCAGCGACAATAACGGTATGAGCGCTATTACCGGCGGAAGCGATACTTTCTTCGGCAGACATAAATCCAGAAGCATTGACGGTAAATTCAAACTTGCGACCATAATCGTCGCGGCAAGTATGCTTGTTTTTTCCATTATGTTTTTCGTTTTCCAGGTTCTGCTTCATCAGTTAGGTTAAACTTGCCTTATCCGAAAAATTTTAAGGACTGCTTTCGCAGTCCTTTTTTACTTTATGTCCATTTTTTACGTAACGGCTTTTTTTATTGATTTTCCGTTACTTCTCCCTCTCCGTTTCCGGTACCGCTTTCCGTATCTTCTTCCGGCTCTTCCGGTTCTTCCGGGTAATAATTTATTGTTATTCCCGTACCTTCAAGCAAATTTTTGTCTTTCAGTCTGTAAGGCAACGTTATTTCCTTTATCCCCGTTCCCTCAAACGCGTCGGGTTCTATTTCCTGCAACGAACTCTTTTTCCCTATCGATATTTCGGATAAAGAAGTACATTGGTCAAATACTTTTTCCAGAATACTCTGAACGCTGTCGGGAATGACTATGCTTCTCAGCGATTTACACGAAGAAAATGCTTTCGAATTGATAAATACCAAAGAAGCGGGAAGTTTCACCGATTTCAACGCAAGACAATTATTAAACGCATTCGGACGTATCCATATTATCGAGTCGGGTAATTCTATACTTTCAAGTGAAGTGCATTGCATAAAAAATCCCGATGCTATCGTATCCGTTATGCTGTTTTCTTCAAAAACTACTTCCGTCAGCTTTTTACAGTCGGCAAATCCTCTCTGATTGTCGAGGACGTAAACGTTCGGAATCGTTACCTTTGTAATATCCGTTCCCTCGAACGCGCTTTCTTTCATTCCTCTGACGGGCAATCCGTTATAATTGTTCGGCAGAATTATCTCCCCCACAAGATTATTTTTATCTTTTGCCTCTATCAGATAAAAATCGTTTCCGTAATTGTCCGTCGAAAGATAAAAGTTGAAATTTGAATTCGGCGTAGCGTTTTCCGTGTTATTTTTAACCCACTTGGCATATAGAGTCATATTTTTATTGAGTTTCTGATTTGACTTCCAATTATAAAATTCGGTTTTCTCTTCGTCGGTACACCACCCCACAAAAGTGTATCCCTCTTTTACAGGCGTAGGCGGTTCTGGCGGAACCGTATCCGAATTGCCGTTATAATCCGCTGTTTCGCTCCCGCCGTCCGTGTCGAATTTTATTACGTAATTTATCGGTTTTTCCGTATAGACATATTCGCTGTATACGGGAATGTTGACCGTTATGTCGGTAAGATACTCTTCAATAAGTTCGAGAGGATTTCCGTCGGAATCGTATACAACCCACCTTTTCGATACGATTTCGGTAACGTGTCCTTCGGTCGAAACAGTGTATCTGTCGGGGACTTCGGGTACTTCGCTCATATCGATACTTCCGCCGTAAGGAACGATTATCCTTTTCACTATCTCCTCTTCGCTGTGCATAAACGTAACCGCTCTGTCGGCTTTTTCCGCATTTACGGTAAATTCTTTCGTCATACTGACTGCCTCTCCGTCAACAATTGCGTCGAGCCGTACCACTATTACGTAAATATTCTCTTTTTCAACGGTTATCGAACGGTTGTTATATACCGTTACGGGCGTATTTTCGGGATACAGATACGCCGATACTTTTACGGACAAATTATACTGCATTTCATATTTGTTGAAATTGTTTATCGTGTACGGAAGATAATATTCGCCCGCCGGCGCTCCGTCAACGTCGGATGCCGTTATGTATATATCCGACGGCAGTTTCTTTTCCGCGCAACCGCTTAAACCGATTGCTGCCGCCGCAATAAGTACCGTTATTATAATTAATATAATTTTTTTCTTCATATTTAACGTAAACAGTATACAGCAATTTAATTTTTCTGTAAAGTTTTAAGCCGTATTAAAGAAAAAAGCCGTTTTCTTACGGCTTTTTATCCATAATTTCTTAATTGCTATCCGAACAACCGTTTTTATACCGCGCCGGCATCACTCTGCAACGACGGCTATCTTTATTTTTGCAACCGTTTCTTTATAACACCACACTTCCGCGTCGTATTCCCCTACGTTCTTTATAGCCGAAGGAACGGTTATTTTCTTTTTATCGACGTTAAATCCTGCTTCCGAAAGCGCGTTCGCTACGTCGGAAGCCGTCACGCTTCCGTACATTTTCCCTTCGAAACATTTTACGGGCACTTTTATTTTTATTCCGTTCAGCTTGCCGTACATAGCCAATGCTTCCGCTTTTTCCTCGGCTTTACGCTTTTCTTCGTTTGCTATTCTCTGATTTCTTTCATTCTGAGCGTCTTTCGTTGCCGCCTGCGCCATTTTTTTAGGTATGAGAAAGTTTTTGGCATACCCGTCGTTCACTTCCGCTATATCCCCTTTTTTCCCTATCGGCTTCACATCCTGTAAAAGTATGATTTTCATTGCGTTCTCCGTAAAAATTTTTTCTTAATTATATATAAAATCCCCTTTATTGTCAAGCAAAGCCCGGCTACGGAAAAAAGGTTTGTATAAATTCGTTTTTGTTAAAGATACTAGGGATAAACAAGGAGAAAACATAAAATGATGCAACTGAAATGTACAACGGGTAATTGTCAGCATAATCTCAAATGCCACTGTAACGCAGGAGTTATAAGCGTAAACGAAAAAGGCGTATGCGACAGTAAAATCAAACGCGCCGGCGGTGCGCTCGAACAGACTTTCCGCGAACTCGAAGCGGGAGAAGAACTCCTTAACGACGCGCCTTCCGTGGTAAGATGCGACTCGCTTTGCGTCTACAACGAAGACGGTTATTGCCGCGCTACAAGCCTGCTTATAAGCGATAACTTTATGAGCACAAAGTGTGCTACGAGAATTAAACCGTAACTTTACTGTTCTTATATGTTATCGTCAATGCCGAACGGACGGATATTCAAATCCGTCCGTTCGTATTTCTCAATTAAAAACGGACGCCTCAGGCGTCCGGTATTTTTTTGCCAAAAGTAAGGTATTTCCCGTCGGAGCGCTATGCCCCGACGGAAAAGTTAATTTCTTATAATAAGAAGATTATTTGATTTCAACTTCTGCGCCGGCTGCTTTGAGTTTTTCGGCGAGTTCGTCTGCTACTTCTTTACTT
Organism: uncultured Clostridia bacterium; assembly: GCA_944372095.1. Lineage (GTDB taxonomy): Bacteria > Bacillota > Clostridia > Christensenellales > DTU072 > CAG-1782. Next base: position 40,009 of record CALVYG010000004.1, on the reverse strand, counting down.
ACTCCTTCTTTAACAGCTTTGGGAGCACCGTCAACCATAGCTTTCGCGTCTACCAATCCGAGTCCCGTTGCTTCTCTTACAGCCTTGATAACCGCAATTTTGTTTGCGCCGGCTGCTTTGAGGATAACGTCAAATTCGGTCTTTTCTTCTTCTGCCGCCGCCGCGGGTGCCGCTGCCGCAGCTCCTGCAACTGCCATAGGCGCCGCAGCGCTTACGCCGAATTCTTCTTCCAATGCCTTAACCAAATCGTTAAGTTCGAGTACTGTCATTGATTTAACTTCTTCGATTATTTTAGCGATATCTGCCATTTTTTAATTCCTCCGTTATTCTTATATTTGTTATTCGGCTTTTTCCGCAATAGCGGCAATACATCTCGCAAATCTCGAAACAGGCGATTGCAACAGTCCGAGTATCTGAGATATAAGTCCTTCTCTGCTGGGCAAGGTAGCCAAAACCTTACATCCTTCTTCGTCAAGATATTTTCCGTCCACAAATCCGCATTTCACCGACATCTTTTTATAAGCTTTCGATTTATCCATTGCGATTTTTGCAGGTGCGGCAATATCCGTTGTGCCCATTGCGATGGCCGTGGGACCGTTAAGCGCGTCGTCAAACTGGGTGTAGCCCAATTCGTTCAACGCTATTTTCATAAGTCTGTTCTTGTATACGTGATAACTCACGCCCGACTTACGATATTCGTTTCTTAACGCTGTGTCCTCGGCAACCGTCAGGCCTTTATAGTCTACCAATACAAAAGAACTCGCTTTCTCGATTTTTTCTTTTATTTCGGCGACTTTTACAGCTTTCGCATCTCTAAACGCTGACATTCTTTAACCTCCTTACAGTTTTTTCTTACCTCTATACCTTTTAGCAATAAGCATTTTTCTTTCCGGATTTCGGATAAACAAAAATCCGTACTCGCTCAAAGACGAATACGGAGTTATATGTTCCATAACTGTTAAACATTTACTCTCTCATTCTGTGCAGGCAACTTTCCGTTTTACGCTTTCGCACCGTGCAGTCTTTGAACAAGTTTTATTTTTTGCTTTTTCATTATATCCGCTCTTCTTTTCCCTGTCAAGCGTTTTATCTCTTGTTATTTTCAAATTTCTCTTTTCCGTTAACAACAGGTTCATTACGTAACGGAAATATAACGGACCGCTTTTTTATGCGGCCCGTTATAACTTCGTGTTTTTTATTATTTCCGTAAATTACAACGCGTATACCATTGCTTCGTACGGACGTAACGTGACATCCGAAAGTGTTTTAACGCAATCGGCATAGTTGCTCATAACAAGCTTGCTTTCTTTACCTTTCAATTCCTGCGGCACGACAAACTGTACCTCCTTATCGGTATAGCTTGCTATTACGACGTATTTCTTTCCTTCGTATTCCCTTTCGTACATCCATACGTTTCTGTCCTTGGGATAGTATTGTTTATAAGTTCCGTTTCTTATTATTTCGTTGCCTTTTCTGAACTCGTTTAACTGCTTATAAAAATGCCATATGCCGTTTTTGTCTTCCATCGCCTGTTCGACGTTTATGTCGACGTAATTGGGATTAACCGCCATCCAAGGCTTTCCCGTCGTGAATCCCGCATTGGGTTCACTGTTCCATTGCATCGGCGCACGGGCGTGGTCTCTCGCTTTTTTGTTCAACGCCCATTTCACTATCGGCAGAAATACGGGGAGAAATTTCTTTACGGTATCGTATATTTTTATCGATACGATGTCCTTATAATCTTTCCTTTTAAGATTGGCGAAATTCGTCATTCCGATTTCCTGTCCCTGATAAATGTATGGCGTTCCTCTTAAAAAGTTTATGCTTATCGCAAGCATTTTCGCCACCTTAACTCTGTATTTAAGTTTCCCGTATCTCGGTAACGACCTCGGATAATCGTGATTCTCTATGTACAGAGAATTCCAGCAGGTTTCCGGCAATGACTGCCAGGAAGAAAAGATTTTTTTCCATTTTACGAGACTGAATTTTTTCGGTACCGTGGTAAGGAACGAATCGACCTGCGTCTGATGTTCGAAGGTAAACACGCAGTCAAGCTCTTCTCTCGATTCGTCAACGGCGTCAAATGCGTTATCTATCGTAATTCCCTGTGCCTCTCCTACGGTAAGCGAATCGTAAAGCGACCAGCTTTTTTCGTTTAATTCGTGTATATATTCGTGGTAATGCGGTCCTATGACAAAATGTTCGTCGCCGCAGATTGCGGGGTTGAACTTACCGTCGGGAAAATTCTTGTCTTTCGATATATAAGTTATAACGTCGCATCTGAATCCGTCCACGCCTTTTTCGAACCAATAGTTGCATATATCAATAACTTCCTGTCTTACCTTCGGATTATCCCAATTCAAATCGGGTTGTTTCTTACTGAAAAGATGTAAGTAAAACTCGCCGGTTTTTTCATCGTATTCCCAAGCCGAACCCGTGAATCTCGAAGTCCAGTTATTCGGCGGTTTTCTGCCGTCTTTTCCCTTACCTTTATGCCATATGTAATAATCTCTGTAAGGATTGTCTTTCGACGACCGTGCCTGTTTGAACCATTCGTGTTCATCGCTCGTATGATTTACCACTAGGTCCATAATAAGCCTTATTCCGCGCGCATGCATTCCGTCTATCATTTCCTGCCAGTCTTCCAGCGTGCCGAATTCGTCCATTATATCGCGGTAGTTGCTTATGTCGTATCCGTTGTCGTCGTTCGGCGATTTATAGCAAGGCGATAACCATACGCAGTTTATTCCGAGTTCTTTGAGATAATCGAGTTTGCTTATTATTCCGCGGATATCTCCTATTCCGTCGCCGTTGCTGTCGCAGAAACTTCTCGGATATATCTGATAAATTATCGCGTCTTTATACCAACGTGTTTTTGCCATTATCTGTCCCTCCGTTATAATTTTATGTTTATATGGTACAACATATTTTCCCTGAAATCAATATGCCTTCCGACAAAATACGCCTTTTCCCGCTTATATGTTTGTTTTACCTGATTTTGTAGACGGCTACGCCGTGAGCGGGAATTTTTACCTTGATTTTCCCGTTTGTTTCAAACTCTTCTCCGCTCCACAAATCTTCCGCTTTATAGCAGTCTTTTTTTTCGAATTCCAAATACGCGTCTTTACTGAATTTATTTACGTCGCAAGTAAAATTCACCGCAAAAGGCGCACGGTTAAAGAAACAAAACGCCGTTCCGTCCGAAAGAGGTTTTGCGAGAATGTCAGTAATTCCGCGTTTTACACGCTTACAGGCTTTACCTTTCCCGTCCTGGTTTATCGCTATGATTTTTTCGTTTGTCACGATTTTCAAAACAATATTTTCTTTATCTGCGCTGCCGTCGGACTTAATGAATTTTCTTAAATCGTTTCCGAGTATAAGGGGCGCATTCATCATTGCCCATAAGGTAAAATGCGATTTGTTTTCTTCGTAAGTAAGTTTGCCGTTTCCGACTTCGAGCATATCCGGGTCGTTATAACCGCCTTTGACGGAATATGAATACAGCTTGACCGTATGGTCGTAAATTCTCATCATCCACCACCACCACGGTCTTATATCCGGCGTCGTACGCCATTGGTTTCCTGCCGTCGCTCCCCACTTGTAAGGCTTGTTGAACCCCCATTCGCAGATTGAATACGTTATCGGTTTTTCGGGATTTCCGGTTTCTTTACTTACTTTTTCGGTTGCCTTTTTCAGCATTTTTCCCATATTTCTGTACTGGAAAACATATCCGTCCGACACTTTTTCTATGGGGTTATATAACTTAATTACGTTTTTCCCTTCTTTAAGGTTCACTATCGCCTGAACCCTTGCCGTGAAATTGTATTTTTTACAACTCGGCACAACTATCATCAACGGGTCGTCGGCGTTGACTTCCGCCACGAAAAACTTTTCGTACTGTCCGCGTTTTTTGGTCGTTACGTTCAAAACGTATTCTCCGCCTTCTTCCGCATTCACCGAGTCGAATACAATGATTCCTCCGTTTCCGTCAAGTCCCTTTACATAAGAACCGCAAGGCATTTCTTCGTCTTTAACGACTTCGGCGTTCCCTCCCAATATCCCGTCTTCCGCTTTAAGTTCGATTTTTATTTCGGGATTGCCTTTTTTCATAAGCTCGACAGAACTTATAAGCGGCGCTTTTTTCGAGTACGGGTGGTGGTGACAGAAATCGTACTTGAAAAACTCCGCACCCCATTTCGCTATCGTCATTGCGTCTCTTTCCTCGTTCCCGAACGCCGCGGGTAAATCTTCGCATGTCAGAGTTCCGTTGCTGCTGTACAATCCTACTTTCAACCCCATTCCGTTTATCTTCTTTATCAATTCGGGCGTTCCGCTCGGAAATCTTATAAGGTCGCCTTGCAAATTTCCGTCCGCATCTCTCATAGACGAATGCCAGTTATCGTCAAGATTAACGAATTTATATCCCTTTTCGGCAAGTCCGGTTTTTACCAGCGCTTCCGCAATAGCCGTGATTTTTTCTTCGTCTATGTTGTTTCTGAAACAGTTCCAGCTCGACCACCCCATAGGCGGTTTCGTTACGCCGTTTTCATAAGGCGGCATATCGTATACGTTTCTGCCGTTACGCCTCGGCGTGGTTAGTTGCCTTATATAACAAAGATTACAATTTTTTTCACTCATTTTTTCCTGCCTTTGCCGTTTTTACGGCAAATATCAAACCGGCTTTATATTAAATTTTCAAAGCCTGATTATCTGTCAGTTCTGTTCTGCGACTTAATCATAACGTCGTGGCTGCCGCCTTCGACTATGCTCGTCGCGCTTACAAGAGTTATTTTTGCGTTTTTCTGCAAATCGGGAATATTTGTCACTCCGCAATTGCACATCGTGCTTTTTACTTTATATAAGCTTTTATTAACGTTGTCTTTCAGACTTCCGGCATAAGGAACGTAAGCGTCAACCCCCTCTTCGAAACTGAGCGCGTTTTTTCCGCCGAGGTCGTACCGTTGCCAGTTTCTTGCTCTGTTGCTTCCCTCTCCCCAATATTCTTTAACGTATGTACCGTTGACGTTAAGTTTATTTGTCGGACTTTCGTCAAACCTCGCAAAATATCTTCCCAGCATAAGGAAATCCGCTCCCATTGCAAGCGCGAGCGTCATATGATAGTCGTGCACTATTCCGCCGTCCGAACAAATAGGTATGTAAACTCCTGTTTTTTTGTAATATTCGTCTCTTGCTTTCGAAACTTCAATGAGCGCGGTTGCCTGTCCTCTTCCTATTCCTTTCTGTTCACGGGTAATACAGATACTTCCTCCGCCTATACCTACTTTAACAAAATCCGCTCCTGCTTCCGCAAGGAAAAGGAATCCGTCTTTATCGACGACGTTTCCCGCGCCTACTTTAACCTTATCCCCGTATTTTTCGCGGATAAAATCAATAGTTCTCTGCTGCCATACGGTATATCCCTCGCTGCTGTCTATGCACAGTACGTCCGCGCCCGCTTCAACAAGCGCAGGTACTCTTTTTTCATAATCCAGCGTATTTATTCCTGCTCCTACCATATATCTTTTCTGGTCGTCGAGTATTTCCAGCGGATTATCTTTATGATTGGAATAATCTTTTCTGAATACGAGATAAACGAGGTTTCCGTTATCGTCCACTATCGGCAACTGATTAAGTTTATGTTCCCAGATAATATCGTTTGCTTCCGCAAGATTTGTGGAAAGCGGTGCGGTTATAAGCGATTTTACAGGAGTCATAAAAGTACTTACTTTCGTATCGGTAGACATTCTGCTTACCCTGTAATCTCTGCTTGTGACAAGTCCGAGCAATTTTCCGTTATGTTTCCCGTCATCTGTAATTGCAATCGTGGAGTGACCCGTTTTCTGTATGAGAGCAAGAACGTCTCCGAGACAGTCTTCGGGAGTAAGGTTACTGTCGCTGACGACAAAACCCGCTTTATGATTTTTAACTCTTGCAACCATAGCGGCTTCCGATTCAATAGTCTGATTGCCGAAAATAAAAGACAGCCCGCCTTCTTTCGCAAGCGCGATTGCGAGCGTATCGTTACTTACCGACTGCATTATTGCCGACGTCAGAGGAATATTAAGCGTAATAGAACTTTTTTCACCTTTTCTGAATTTAACGAGCGGCGTCGAAAGATTAACGTTGGCGGGAATACAATCGGGACCGGTATATCCGGGAATCAAAAGATACTCGCTGAACGTTCTTGACGGCTCGTCATAATAATGTGCCATTTTACATCTACCTCCCATATTTTACATATAAAAAAAGCAGTCTGTACGCATTAAGCGCGAATTCAGACTGCCTACGGCATCTCCGTTTCCGAAACAACGGAGAAACGCGAAAATTTCATCATAAAAAAAGTAATAACCCTTTCCATAAAAAGATATTACACCATTGAGAAAAATTTGTCAATGAAAAAAGCCCGAAAACGGCAACAAACGAAGGGTACAAATACAAAAAAGACATAAATCAAAGGCTTAATACTACATACAAATAAAGCAAACCGCTTGACAAAGGAATATTGATTCTATATAATGGATATGCTCAAAAGCGAAACGCTGCTATGGCTCAGTCGGTAGAGCACGTCCTTGGTAAGGACGGGGTCGGCAGTTCAAATCTGCCTAGCAGCTCCAAATAAAAAAGCTACCGTTTTTCGGTAGTTTTTTTATTTACGCTCAACATAATTCTGCCGACCCCGGACTTACCGAGGACCTTAATATCGGGGTCCCTGCAAAACTCCGTTTTGCGGGGATAAGGAGCGATTTTCCGTCAAAGCTGACTTTTGAGCTTTGCGATAAAGTCCCGCATAAAGGAAACATCGCGACGCAAGGACGGGTAAGGCAGTTCAAATCTGCCGGGCTAACTCCAAACAAAAAAGCTACCGTTTTTCGGTAGTTTTTTTATTTACGCTCAACATAATTCTGCCGACCTCGGACTTACCGAGGACCTTGATTTCCCGGGGCCCCTGCAAAACTCCGTTTTGCGGGGATAAGGAGCGATTTTCCGTCAAAGCTGACTTTTGAGCTTTGCGATAAAGTCAGCATAAAGGAAACATCGCGACGCAAGGACGGGTAAGGCAGTTCAAATCTGCCGGGCTAACTCCAAACAAAAAAGCTACCGTTTTTCGGTAGTTTTTTTATTTACGCTCAACATAATTCTGCCGACCTCGGACTTACCGAGGACCTTGATTTCCCGGGGCCCCTGCAAAACTCCGTTTTGCGGGGATAAGGAGCGATTTTCCGTCAAAGCTGACTTTTGAGCTCTGCGATAAAGTCCCGCCATAACGGAAAATCGTAACCTAAATATTAACCATAGTTAACAGCGCTTGGTTGATTTTATCGTATATTTTCAGGCCGTATTTCGCTGAAAATAATCGGCGGAATACCTTTACTTTATTCCGCCGATTTTTTTGTTTTTTATTGAATTTCGTCTTTATACGCTTTTCCGAATTTAAGTACGGGTTTTTTACAAGCAGGTATCTCTACTTTTTCCTGCGTGCGGGGATTTATTCCGCTCTTTGCAGGTACGTCTTTCACTTCAAACGTTCCGAATCCCGCAAGCTGAATTTTCTCGCCGCCTTTCAAACCTTTCGTCACCGCTCCGACAAATGCGTCATAAGCTTTTTCAGCCGCCGCATAAGACGCGTCCATCTCTTCCGCTATCGCTTTTATAAATTCTTTTTTGTTCATTAGTTTTTCCTCCTAACCAAGATTGTATTCAGAATCGGGTACGGTTACCGTTATCCCGTTTTCTTCGTTTCAGGGCTGTTTTTGCCGTTATTTTACAAAATTCCCTTTCATTTCAAGTATATTGTATACTTTTTTATCTGTCAAGAGGGTTTTTTTCAAAAAATCTCATTTTTTTAATTTTTCGTTCGTTCTATGAGATTTTATAACTTCCAACGTTTTCTCCGTCGCCGTTCACGGCATTAAGCAATATCTCTCCGTTCCTGAACTCTACCGTGCTTACGACCATTCCGTTATCCGTGTGTCCTCCGTCTATATAATACGGTATTCCTTCTTTTTCGCCGAATCCGACCTCATGGTAATGTCCGCACAATATTACTTTCGCTCCGAGATTTTTCAATGCCTTTATCGCTCTTTCCGACAACTCTTTTTCCCTGCATATTTCGTAATCGTGACAGATTACTATTACTTCTTCGTTTTCTCCCGCATTTAACCCTTCGAGCCATTCCACCATTCTTTCTCTGTATGCGGAATAGTCCGCCATACCTCCGTATTCGGGATGACTGTCTTCCTTGTCTTCCGCGGAATCAAGCACTATGAACCGCCTGTTCCCGACTTTTATGTCCGTATAATAGTCTCCTAACCCGAGCGCGTCGCCGAGCTCCGACGCGTATTTCCCTCTCGTTTCGTGATTCCCGCGCGCATATATAACCGGTTTTTCCCCTTTCGTCAAATCGCCGCCGAATTTTACTATATATTCCGCCGCCTCTTCTTCGTATTGCAATCCGGGCGCGGCGTCGCCGAGCAGGATTACTCCGTCGTATCCGTCTGTATGCTCCGTAGCTTTATACGCCTCTTTCAGTCTTGTGTGCCAATCAGATATACATAAATATTTATTTTCTTCGCCTTTGTTACGGTTAAATTTATATACTTTACTTTCTATCGTTTCGCCGGTCCGCCCTCCGTAGCTCAGTTCATCCGTTATTCTGGTGGAAACAACTTTATATTCGTTCCCTTCCAAATGTTCGTACGGCACGTTAAAGCTGTGTATTCTCGCATTGACTTTTCTCCCTCCGCGTTCGTCAAACAGCTTGTAAGTATCTCCGTCGTATGTATATTCGATATATCCCGTTCCGTTATCCGTTGTGGCAAATACCACCGAATACCCTTCGCCGGTATCTATCACCATCGGGTCAGATACAAATTCGTATTTTGAAAACGGAAATATAGCTGCCGTAAGTCCTATTATGCCGGCAATAATACATACCGTTCCGATTGCCGTTCTTGCTTTCTTATTCGTAACGGCAGGGAAAAACAACGCAAAAAACAATATCCCGTAAACGAGCAAGGCAACGGGAAGAGACTTTGCTGCCATTCTCCCCGCAACGGGCGCGGATTCCGCCCCCATCACGCCAAGACAGGCAACCCACGACGCGGTAAACAATACCGTCAATGAGAATACGATTATCTCGGCAATATAACATATTTTTTCCTTTTTTCCGTCGTTTCCGAGCGATATTTTTTCTTTTATGCGCAGCAGCGCAAGAACAACCGCCGCCGCCGCATTTACTATCATTATAAAGAATACAGTAAGGCAAAATCCGTCGAATATTATAATGTCCACATAAACGTGTCCTACTCTGCAACAATAAAAAATCCACGGGGCTATCGCCGCTATAACGGCAACCGTAAGCATTGTTATTTTGTTCAGGAAAAATTCTTTCCCTTCACAAGGTTTTCTCTCCGTATTTTTCTGTCCTTTGAATCTTATTTTTCTCAATTTTATCCTCCGTTTTTTCATATCATATATCGGCACACAAGAAATTTTAACATTTATCGCGTTTTTTTTCAATACGGAATCCGAGAAATTTTTACTTATCTTCCGAATTTTTTTGATGGAAAAAAACCGCTTTATGCGGTTTTTTCCTTATTGGTTTTACATCTCTTTTTACAACAGGCTTCTTCTTATACTTTCAAGCGTTTCGATATGTATTTCCTCGTCTTTGATTATCCTCGCAATCATTGCCTTTACTTCTTCGTTTTTTGAAAATTTGATTACGTCTTTATATGCCGTTATCGCGCTTTTTTCTCCCGCAATGTCCGCGTCTATCATTTCTTTTACGTTCAATGTATAATTTACATATCCGCCTTGCCAATACCCGCGGTTGTCTCCTATATAAGGGACTCCTCCCAATCTTACTATCGACATTCCCAGTAAATCGTGATGCCGCATTTCGCTTATCGCTATCTGTTCCAGACACTTCGATATTTCGGGTTCCTTGTCTGCCAGCGCGTAACTTTGAAATATGTATCCCATTATTGCCGTTGTCTCGCTCCCTTTCCCTCCGTAAACAGGCATTAAAAGTCTGACTTCAAACGGACTCTTTACGCTTTTTTCCACTTCCGTATACGGTAAATCCGATTCATATAAACAATCCATATTTTTTATCCCTCCTTTCTCCAATTATATGTATTTTCTCTTTCTTTTTGTTCACGCCGTGGTTAACCATACGGCTTGTTGTTCCTTATACTCGTTGACGAAGCGGATAAAGTATTGGTATAATCGTATCGGTAAAGGTAAATACAGTTGGATATATGCGCGAAACAGAACGGATATATTTTTGCATAGATATGAAATCGTTTTTCGCGTCCGTGGAATGTGCCGAACGCGGGCTCGACCCTTTAACCGCGCCGCTTGTCGTTGCGGACGAATCCCGCGGACGTGGCGCTCTTTGTCTTGCCGTTTCACCTTTCCTCAAATCCAAAGGCGTGAAAAACCGTTGCAGAATTTTTGAAATTCCTTCATATCTCGATTATATAATCGCAAAACCGCGTATGAAAAAATATGTCGAATACGCGGCCGATATTTACGAAATTTATCTTGACTTCTTTTCTCCCGACGATATTCACGTCTATTCCATCGACGAATCCTTCCTCGATGCGACCAATTACCTTAAAACGTATAAAACTACGCCGCTCGAATTCGCTAAACGCCTTTTGCGCGAAATACGTACAAGAAAGAATATCCCGGCAACGGCGGGAATAGGTACGAATTTATATCTTGCAAAAGTCGCTCTCGACATCACCGCAAAAAAATCTCCCGACGGAATCGGTTTCCTCGACGAAAAAATTTACCGCGACACTCTTTGGACGCATACGCCTATCACCGATTTTTGGCAAATCGCGCGAGGAACGGCTAACCGTCTCAGAAAAAAACGTATTTATACTATGAAAGACCTTGCGTTATATCCCGAACAGCCTCTTTACGACGAATTCGGCGTGAACGCAGAACTTCTCATCGACCACGCCAACGGGCGCGAATCCTGCACTATGGCGGATATAAAAGCCTATAAACGCAAAAATTCCTCGGTTTCGTCTTCACAGATTCTTTTCGAAGACTATGACTACGAACACGCGGAACTCGTTATGCGCGAAATGGTTCTTAACGGCTGTCAGGAACTTTTAAGACGTAAAGTCGTTACCGACAGAATCGGTTTTTACGTCGGATATTCTTCCGACTCGGTTCCCTCTACGGGCGCGTCGGTAAAAATGAACGAACATACCGCTTCTTACACCGTTATTCTTCCTTATTGCATTAAAATTTTCCGTTCCACTACTCACAAAAATATTCCTATCCGCAGATTGAGTATCGATTTCGGTTCGGTTATACCGGAAGATATGGAAAGTTACGGTCTTCTTATCGACAAAGAAAAAATCGAACGTGAAAAAAAGACGGAAAAAACAGTACTCGGTATAAAAGACAAATTCGGGAAAAATTCGCTTCTCCGAGGCATTGACCTTCAAGAAGGAGCAACCGCAAAAAAACGCAATACGCTCATAGGAGGACATAACGGTGAATAGAGAAGACAGAGCAAAACAATTTCTCCCTTTCGACGCGCTGAAAGGACTGCGTGAAGAACTTGCAAGACGCGCTTCTCTCCGCACACGCGTTGACAGAGCGGTGCTTTCCGATTCTCAGCAAGCGGAAATTTCTTCCGCTCTCGCTTCTTTGAAAAAAGGCGATACCGCACTTATCACTTTCTACCGTCAGGGAACTTATGTCACCGATTCATTCAAAATTGTTTCGATAGACGTTTCAAACCGTATGCTCAAAACTACCGACGCCGTTATTTATTTCGACGACCTGTACGCTGTTTCACCCGAAAATCACGACTTAAACGGTTCGCGTTAACATATCGCGCTTTATTTTTCCGCGTTTTTGTCTTTTTCTTTATGAGATAACAAACCGTCGGTTAGGGTGTCTTTAATCTGATAATTAGAATCCTTATTGCTCTTTTCCTGCTTATTGAATAATAATTTGTCTCTTAACTTTATTGCTTTAAGCGGATAAAGAAGGGATAAAGCCAAAAGGAAAATTACGCATTTTATGCGCTGTATGATAAAATTCTTTCCCATTCTGACTTTACAGGCGGTTACGGAATCTCACCGTATCGGCTGTTGGGGCTGTCGGACTCGTCCTTTTTATTTCAGGCATTACCGCCGGTCGGCTATTGCCGCCCAAAGAATTTTTTTGATTATATTACTCTTTTTTTTTATCCGTCAATATTTTACCGCTTTAACGGTTTTATTTTTACTTTTTTATTTCTCTTCGTTTTCCTTATCCGTTTCGGCGTACTGCAATACGATATTTTTAAGATATTCTCTGTATTCTTCCGCAACTTTTACGGGCGATAATATTTTTATTTTTTCTCCGAGAGACGCACACCATCCGTAAAACGTCGGACTTACCTGTACATTTGCCGAAAATTTATATCTGTCTCCGTAATAAGCAAATTTCGTCTTTTCCCCGAATCTGTCGAATATCACTTCCAACGCGTCTTCCGTAACGGAAAACGTAACTTTTTCCGTTTCTCCGCAATACATCGAAAACGCCTGTTTCCTGTGCCTGTTTACATTAAAGTTATCCTTACAGGGACTCGGCGTTATATCCTCTTCCGACATTTCCACGTTATCCATTCTGTCTATCCGATAATTGGATAAATTCATATATTTATCGTTATAGCAGGTCAGATAATATTTATTTTCGTTAAATATAAGAGCAACGGGATTTACGGTATATATTTCCCCGTTTTTACGGTATTTCCTTTGCCCGTGACAATCAAGGTCAAAGTATCTGAACGTAAGTTTTTTCCCTGCCGCAATCGCCCTGTCAGCGGCGTCGACAGAATAATACACCTTTTCGTTTGAATGTTTCGCCGTATCCGAATATACTATGTTTTTCGTCATAAGTTTTGCCTTATGCACTCCCGCCATTTCGGCTATTTTTTTCGTAAGTTCTTCCGTCTTTTTTTCCGTTATGAAATCCGCCGACAATACCGCGTCCATAAGTATTCTCAGCTCCGCCGCGTCGAATTTTCTGTCTACGACGTAATATAAATTGCTTCTCGATTTTACGGTTATTACTTCGTATCCGAATCTGTTCAGCGTTTCTATATCGTCATACAGCGCTTTTCTCCCGGTTTCTACCCCGTAAAAAGCAAGTTTGTTTATGATTTCGTTGGTGCTTAACGGATGTTCCTCGTCGCTGTACATTTTCAGTATATCGAGAAGTACTACCAATTTTATTTTCTGATTTTCCGATTTTGCCATTACTTACCCCTCCTGCTTATGTATAAATTATTGTACCACGCTTAATCGTTATTGAAAACACCTTTCAGGCGCTTTTATTACACACCTTAATGCTTTGCTTCATAAAAACCCTTATGAAGATTGTCAAAACCGTTCCGTAGTTGAAAAAACCGCCGTACTGTCGGCGGTTTCTGAATAATAAATTTTTTTATCGCGTATATATTTTCGTTGACGGAACGTTTCCTTTAATAATATCTTCGATATTGTATTTGCTGTTTGCGATAAATACCGTTGTTCCGTTTTTCAGAGGTTCTTCCACATATCCGAGTTTGGCTCTTGCTCCGTGCGCGCCTTTTCTGCTCGCTCCGTCACAATAGTTTCTGTACAATTCTACTTGTTCAACCGTTTCGTATACGCTTGCTCCGCATATCTCTCTTACAAGCGTTTCCTTGTCGTCTTTGTTCTTGTATATTCCGTCTACTCCGGTCAGTATAACAAGAATTTTCGGCTTCACCAGACAGGCTATCTGGCTCGCGGTTTCGTCGTTATCCACACATTCAACCGCTTTCCCTCTCGCCATTATCAGCGACCTTATTTCCATTTTCCTTACTTCTTCGTCGTTTACGGGGTCGTTGTAGTTTATTATCGGAATGGCTCCCTGTTCTTTGCAACGGAGCAGCAATTTTCTTAAATGCTCTTTTTTTGCCGCGTCGTTGAAATGGTGATGCTCGACGAGTATCTGTCTTAAACTGTACTTACTGTCGATAAACTGACGGTACTGCGTCATAAGTACGCATTGCCCCTGCGCCGCATAATCCGCTTTTATTTCTTCGTCGTTTTCTCCGTTCAGCTCTTTTCCCGTTCTCTTGATATAATCCAGCCGCCCGATTTCCGACGCTCCGCTCGTTACCCATATCACTCCCGGATGAAGGTACCGTCCTATCCTCGCTATTATGTTATAATCCATATCGTCGTGGTCACGGTTTATAAGCGCCATGCTCCCGACTTTACCGACTAATTCCACATCAAATTCTGCCATATTTTTCTCCGTTTTGTCTAAAAGAAATTATCCGCAGTTTTTTCACGGATAATTTCTCTTTTATTTTTGTATATCTGTCAGCCTTTTATGTCTTTTACAATCCAATCGTAGTATTTCTCATTGGTTGTAGAATGTTCGTTTACGTCTTCTTCCGTCATCTTTGCAATCCAATCCGTATACGCTTTCGAACGCTTCGTTTCAAGTATGCTTTCCCTGATTTCGTCAAACCTCGTCGAGCCTTCAAGATTAAGTTCGGTATTGATTCCTATTCCGCCGTCGTCGTCGATTGCAACGTGGTAAAGAGGCGCGAAACTTATAAACATCTTGTGAACTCCGTAATCGGAATACGCGTCCTGAACCCTGTCGGTAAACTTGCTTCCGTCCGCTTCTTCGTATCCCGTCGGCGCTTTTCCGTTAACAAGTAAATTGAAATACATATTCAGCGCCGTGGCGGTAAAATCTTCATACCAGCCGTTTTCCATATCTCCCGCGCTCACGACATATCCCGAATCGGTTAATTTCCCGCCGTCGTCGTCATATATTTCCGTAAGTTTTATAAACGCGTTAAGCAGCTTTTCGAAACTTCCGGTAATAAATGCTTCGGTAAGTGTGTCGTTTATCGCTTTTTCCGCTTCCTCATATGTCTGATATTTCAGATTGCCGTTATCGTCGGTTGCGAATACGTCGCTTACTTTATATACTTTTTCCGCGTCATATTCCGCAAGAAAACTTTCAAGTTGCGGACACGTCTTTATTTTTTCCGCGAAAAATTTTATAAACACCATCTTTTCTTCGTCGGTATAATCTGCCGAAGCGTTTTTATATTCGTCGGCAAGACCGGGTACGTTATCGAAACTCAAAAGAACGTGCGTAACATATATCATATTTATCGTATACGTTCCGTCTGTCGTATTCTTATAGGCATATTTCATCGTATACGTATACGTTCCGTCTTCTTCTTCTTTTTTCGTAACATAGGTTTCGTTATACTCAACAACGTTACCGTTTTTGTCAAACTTAAACAGCGGCGCATACGATTTATCCGTCGGGTCGACTTCGTACGATACCGAACATAACGCTTCTATCGGAACATAATAAACGCTTGCAAGTCCGTCCGCTGTAGTTGACGACGACGAATCGCTGCTCGTGCTTCCTTTCAGCGCGTTGAAAAATTTCGTCACCTGTTCTTCGTCGGAAAGATATTCGTAATTCGCCTTGTCTTTCAGAACCAGAAGTTCGTATTCCGCATTTATTTCCTGTCCGCTGACTTTGGTTTCCACTCCGATTTCGTACTGTTTCGCACTGAGAACCGCCGTAGAAAACTGTGACTCGTAATAATATGCCAATCCGTTGTAATAAATGTAATTCTTATAATCGGCGTCGTTCTCTTTCCCGGGATTTTCCGAAATATACCCTATATTACTTGAAGTAAGCGAACTGCGAAGCTGCCTGTAAGCGTCTTTTTCTTCATTATCCGCATATGTCTCCGGATTGGGATTGAATATATCGGTTTTGAGTTCTTTCATTTCGTCGGTATATTCATTTTCGTTGTTCCATACCTCCGTTTTCTTATAACGCAGTGATTCGGGTAGACTTGTCTCCTCTTCTTCGTCCGCCGAAGGCGAAGTTCTCGGCGTCACAAGCGTGTACTTTACGGCGTCGGACGTAAACGCTTCCACTTCGTATCCGTCTTCGTTATCTTCGGTAACTTCTGCGTATACCCTTCCCGAATAGCTTATCGTCGCCTGTTTGGCTGTCATATATTTTGCTGTTGTACCGGCTTCTTCGTCTTCCGCCACCGTCAAGTCTTCTTCCTCTATCGGTATATATACAAATACGTCTTCGCTTCCGCTTTTAGTCATTTTTACCTTTGCGTAAACCTTTGTATAATCAAGGTCAGCCGTCTCTTCGTTACCGTCGTCTATTACTTCGGTTGCGTAAAGTCCGTCAGAAAACGTTCCGTCCGCGTTCTTTTTCGCGATTGTCACTCCCGACACGAAATATCCGTCTCCGTAGTAACCGTTAAGCTTATCGTTCGCTTCGCTCTTTTCGTTGTCTCTTTCTTCGTCCGCGCTGTCGTCTATATACCCTTCAAGCTGAGTATTCAACTGCTCGTTAACGGTCTTAACCGCGTCGTACCTTTCGGCTATCGTAAGAACGCCGACGGGAACAAGCGTCTTTCCGTATATTTTCTGATACTCTTCCGTCAGACAGTATAAAGCGTCGTATCTTCCCGTGCTTTTTGACTCGGCAAGCAGTTCGCCCATAGCGCATATTGTATTGTATTTTTGCGTTTTCAGTGTTTTAAGCGACGATTCCAGCAATGTTTCGGCGTCATAGCTGTAAGTCATTCCGTACGCCTCGTATAATTGCATATAATAATTTATTGCATAATTAACCGTTATAACAAGCTCTCTGCGGGTAATATCCATCGATACTTTATAGTTCCAATCGTCACCGAGAACTTTAACGCCGTTGCCGTATTTTTCCGCAAGGTCAACGCTTACGGTAGCTATCACACGGTTCGCCTGCCGTTCTTCATTGACTTTGATAAGCGAACAAGCGCTCAAAATCACGCTGAACACGAATAACGTGCATATAAGCAATAACAATAATCCTTTCTTTTTCATCACCGTACTCCTTATTTGAGAGTGAATTCGCGGTATTTACCGCCCTTACATAATTGACTTTCGGACATCGAACCGCGCCCGTGCCGACAAGTTACCAAAAAAGTATACACTACTTTCCCCTAAAAATCAAGTAATTATATCTACGTTATATATATTTAATCTTCGCTTAATGTAGCGGATTCCCTCCGTTCGTTTTTTCGCGTTAAAACTTTTTTATCGTACAGGCGGTTTTTATTCCGCGGACAATTTTTCGAGAAAATCTTTCAACATTTTAAGTTTTGCCGACGTCTGCTTGTTTTTTCCGTTGAAAATTACACTCGGCGGATTTGTCGGACAAAGTACGGCTTCGTTTTTATATTCTTCAAGCGCTCCGAAAAGCCCCGCGTGCGCAAGTACTCCCGAATCGAAAAAGAACAGTCCCGTTCCCGTGCCGTCCGCAACGACCTTTTTTACACCGCATTTTTTTGCCAGATTTTTCAGAATTCCCATTCGTATGATATTTTTAAGCCTTGCGTTTTCTCCGTACGAATCGGATATCCTGCGATAAAATTCCGTGCCTTCCGCGGTTGTAGCAAGTTCCGCCGCCGTTCTGTATACCGATATGCGCGCTTTTGCGTCGGGTATATATTTTTCTTCCAACGCAAAATCTCCGTCAAGTTTAAGTTCGGGTTCTCTTTCTTCCGCAACAGGTTTCCCTTGCGCCTCGTCTATTCCTTCTTTCACAAGTTTAAGATACATTTCGTATCCGACCTTTTCCATCTGTCCGTGCTGCTCTCTTCCGAGAATGTTTCCCGCTCCGCGGATTTCCAAATCTCTCATTGCAATTTTGAATCCGCTTCCCAAATCCGTATTCGCCATAAGCGCGTCAAGCCGCTTTACCGCCGATTCGGTAAGGACTTTCCCTTCCTTTACCGTAAAATAAGCGTAAGCAAGCACGTCGCTCCGCCCGACCCGACCGCGCAATTGATACAACTGACTGAGCCCCAGCCTGTCCGAATCCACGACAAACAGCGTATTCGCATTGGGTAAATCTATTCCGTTTTCTATTATCGTCGTAGATACCAGCACGCCAGCTTCCCCGTCGTAAAACTTTTTTATCGCGTTTTCGAGCATAACTTCGTCCATTTGTCCGTGCGCATAGATTACTTCCGTTCTGTCTCCGACAAGTTCGTTCACTTTCTGATAGAATTTTTCTATTCCCTGAACTCTGTTATATAACACAAACGCCTGTCCGCCACGCGATAACTCCCTTGTAAGGGCGTCTTTAAGCAATTCGTCGCTGTATTCCGTTACGTAGGTTTCCACGGGCAATCTGTTTTTCGGCGGGGTTTCCAGCGTGGATATATCCCTTATCCCGGATAACGCCATATGCAGCGTTCTCGGAATAGGCGTTGCGGAAAGACTTAATACGTTGACTGTGCTCTTTATCGCTTTCAGCTTTTCTTTATGCTCCACTCCGAACCTCTGCTCCTCGTCCAGCACCAATAACCCTAGGTCGTTGAAAATTACGTCTTTTCCGAGTATCCTGTGCGTCGCTACGATTATGTTGCTTTCTCCGCTTTTTATTCTTTCCAGCGACTTCTTTATTTCCGAAACCGGAACAAATCTGCTGAGCAATTCGATTTTAAGCTTGAATCTGTTCATTCTCGCGCATAAAAGATTGTAATGCTGCTGTGCAAGTATGGTCGTCGGCGCAAGCACCGCCGCCTGCTTTCCTTCTATAACCGTTTTGAAAATTGCCCTTACCGCAACTTCCGTCTTTCCGTATCCGACGTCGCCGCATAAGAGTCTGTCCATTATTTTTCCGCTTTCCATATCGTGCTTTATCTCGGCTACCGCGTTTAACTGGTCCTCGGTTTCGGTAAATTCAAAGTCGTCTTCCAGTTCTTTCTGCCAAGGCGTATCCGCCTGATACACGTATCCTTTTCTTCCTTCTCTCGCCTTGTACACTTCGAGCAAATCTATCGCCATTTCCTTGACGCTCGCTCTTACGCGGTTTTTTACCCGTTCGAACTCCGCGCCTCCGAGTTTATGCAGCGCGGGCTTGTCCGCTCCGTTGTATTTCTCTATCGTATCCAGCTGTTCCACGGGAAGAAAAAGTTTATCGCCTCCGCGGTAAAGCACTACGAAATAATCTTTTTCACCGGATAAAGTCGTTACCCTTTGCATTCCTTCGCTTATCCCGATTCCGTGTATCTCGTGTACGACGTAATCGCCTTTATCGGGAAGTTCGAATACCGCGGGCCTCTTTTTCTTGACGATAACTGCCGACGTCTTTCTCGTCAGGTCGTTTATACCTATGCACATAAGGTTTTCCGTCGGATAGAAAAATCCGTATCCGACTTTTCCCACCTCTATGCCTATATCGGTTTCGTCGGTAAACTTATCCGTTATTCCTACGTCGTGTTCGTGAAAAGCATTAATCAGCGCTTTCTCGCTTGTTTCGTCCGACGCATATACTCGGATTTTTACTTTTCTGAACAGCAATTGCTTCACCGTAGTGAAAAATCCTTCCATATCGTTATAATACGGCGGCAGCGGAGTTGTTTTGAGATTGAACGCTTCCTCCGCTCCGTATCCCGACGCCGACGACGTTATTCTCCCGAACGCAAGAGTGTTTCCGGAAAACTTTACGCTTTCTTCCGCTCCGTATATCGACTTTTTATGCTCGGGGAACGCTTTCCCTCCCTCCGTCATTGCTTCCACCCTGTTTTCAAACGCCTTTACGGAAAGTTTCAGTTTATCGCTTATCATTCTCGCGTCGTCAATAATCAGGACATAGCCGTCGGCATACGAAAGAAACTTTCCGCTCTGCGCCCTCAAATAAGGCAGCATAAAAACGTTAAGCGGTCCTGACGGACGGGCGGCAAAGTTCTCCCACTCTTCGTTCGCCGCATTCCTCAGTTCGGGCGCTATTGTCCTTAATGACTTTCTGAATATATTCAGGATTCCTTTTACTTCGTCTTGGTATACTAATATTTCGCTTGCGGGCAGAATTTCAAGCTCTTCCGTTTCCTCGCCCGATACCCTCGTTTCGGGGGTAAACTCACATATCTTCTCAACTTCGTCGCCGAAAAAGTCCACTCTGTACGGCGTTCCTTTCTCGGGCGGATAAATTTCCAATACGTCTCCCGTCATACGGAACGTCCCGGGTTTATCCACCTCCGTAACGCGTCTGTATCCGGCAAACAATAACTTTTCGGCTAATACGGACGTATCCGTTTCCAGGTTTTTTCTCAACGTAATTACCGACGAAAGAAAACGGCTCTTTTCAGGGTATATTCCTATAAGGCTGTCCGTCGTGACAACCACCCCGTCAAGTTTGCCGTCAATCATATCTTTTAATATCCGCGTTCTTTCTCCGAGCGCCCGATAATCACAGATTTTTCTTCTTATCAACGCGTCTTCTTTTTCGGGAAGCAACGCGTATCTGCCGTCGCCGTATTCGCATATTCTGTCGTATATCTTCCTCGCTTCGCTTATGTCTCCCGCTACGTAAACGAATTTCTTTCCCAGTCCGGAAGCAATATGGCAGCGGTTATTGGGTGCGGCGTTGAATACGGCTACGCTCTTTCCTTTCAAGACTGCGTCTTTTATGTTTTTAAGCAATCCGCGTTCGAGCGCGAAAATTTTATCCATTGTTATAAAGAATTACCCTCTCTCATAAATTTATCGAAATCACCGTCGGAAGCATATTTTAACAACAACTCCGCACATTCGGAAAAGACCGTCTTGAAGAGCGCGGCGTCATTTTTTGACGGTTTACCGAGAACGTAATCTTTCAAATCGTAATCGGGCTTGCCTATTCCTATCCTTAATCTTTTTATATCTTCGGTCTGCATAACCCTGATAACGCTCCTCATTCCGTTATGCGTTCCCGCGCTTCCTTTCGCTCTTATTCTCACGTCGAACCGTTCCAGGTCTATATCGTCGTAACATATAATTATTTCTCCCGCGTCGGCGCCGTACTTTGAAACAAGGCTTTTTACCGCTTCTCCGCTGTTATTCATATACGTTACGGGTTTTGCGAGAACAAGTTTTTTCCCGTTGTACTCGCACACCGCAGTCAGCGACGAACATTCGAGTTTATTGATTTTTTTACCCAGTTTTTCCGCCGCCGCTTCCACAACGCCGTATCCGACGTTATGCAACGTTCCTTTATATTTCAATCCCGGATTTCCCAGCCCGATTATTATCATAGCTTTCTCCTTTTTTCCTTGAAAAAATCCTGCATAAGCTTTAAAGCCTCCGCTTCTTTTTCCCCGCTTTCCGTTTCTACCTTATGATTGAACTTACCTGAAACCAAATCAAAAACACTTCCGCAACAACCCGTTTTGGGCTCCTTTAATGCATAATGAAGTTTCCCGAGTCTTGCGTTTACCATCGCTCCCGCACACATTGCGCACGGTTCGAGCGTTACGTACATTTCACATTCGTTAAGATATTTCGTTCCCAGTTTTTTTTGCGCTTTATGTAATGCCTTTATTTCCGCATGCGCAAGAGAATTGTTTTCCGCAATCTTACTGTTATGCGCTCTCGCTATTATTTTTCCTTCATGAATAATAACGCACCCTATCGGCACCTCGTCCTCTTTATAGGCTTTCTCCGCCTCCTTTATCGCTTCCTCCATGTAGTCTTTCATCTATTCTTTCTCCGAGTTCGGTAAGTAATTCTATACTTCCCTTATGCTTTTTTACAAGCTTTCTTAACTTCTTTTCCGGATACGGGTGTTTGTATTTGTCTTCCCCCACTTCCACCGTCAGTCCTAAACCTTCATATTTCAGCGCATAATAATCTTTTAATCCACCCGTAGAATTTTCGCTCCTTTTAAGCGTATATCCTATATAATCTGCGTATTCTTTCGCCTCTTTATAATGCCTGAAATTACTTTCGTACCCCCAGTAAACTTCCTCTCCGAGAGAATGATAGCTCGCTACGAGAGAGTAATTTCTTTTAAGAAGATTGGCTGCCGCCCGCGTTTCGGGTTCGCTGAAAGGCTTTTTCCCTATATAATTCGCGCTTCCGGCTTCCGTTTTATTATACAGTCCTTCCCCCCAGTCTGCGTCGAAATTTACGTTCAGGTCCACTCCTCGGGCGTTTGCCTTCCACTGAGAAAAATCCTCTTTCCCGTTGTTCAGAGTTAAAAGCAATTCTCTCGTTTTATCGTCCTCCACCGACCAAAGCCCGTCGATACATAAACTCATTCCGTCGGGATTAAGACATACGGCAAGGTCATACCCTGATTTCGGCTTTGCATTTTTTGCCAGTTCGGTAAGAAGCAGCACCGTTATCCATTCACGGGCGTGAATACCTCCGGTAAGAAGCGTTTTCGCGTTCTCTCCGAACCTGAACAGCATTATTTCTCTGCCCAGCACGCTGCTCCCTATCCTTTCGGATGACGTGGCAATACGGCCCAGTTCGTCATAACACCGGGCGAGTTTTTCGTTTATTTTTATCATAATATTAAAAATACGCGATTTCAGTCCTTTTATTCATCGCTATTTTTATTTATGATAAGTTACGTTATTTATTATTGTAAGCGCGCGGTACAACTGTTCGCACAGTATCACGCGCATCAGCTGGTGCGGAAACGTCACGGCGCCGAACGATATTCGTTTGTCGACGCCTTTTTTTACCTCTTCCGACGTCCCTTCGCTGCTTCCTATTATAAACGTTATTTCGCTTTGTCCGTAAGTACAGGCGTTCTTTATGATTTCCGCCAGATTTTCGCTGCTTACCGCTTCTCCTTTTACGTCCGTCAATACCGTTAATCCCGACGTCTTTTTCAATATCTCCGTTCCCTCTTCTTCAACGGTTTTCTTTTCGGGAATTTCGGTTATTTTAAGTGACGCAAATCTGCTTATCCTTTTCGCATACTCGTTCACCGCGTCGGTGAAAAACCGTTCTTTCAGTTTTCCTACGGCAACTACGTTCAGCTTTATCATCGCATCAATCCCCAAACGAAACTGAATATTGTTGTAAGCGTCATAACGGTAAACGCCGCATACAGGAACGCGTATTCGTACCACGCCACCGATTCGGGCTGAACTTTTATTTCCGCTCTTAAAGATTTTCCGAACAAATCGTCAATGTATTGCGCCGTATTCGGATAAAAATACGTTCCCTCTTCCGCTTCCTCGTTTTCGTGATTTTTCCCTGCCAGTTTTTTCGCCGCATACAATAAAGCCACTGTCACGACGGCAGATACGGCAAGGGTCAGAATTACCGTTCCGTACGAACGGAACAGCAGTTCGTTCAATCCCGTTTCGAAAACGTGATAGGCATTGTTCTGTTGTTCGCAGTATCCGCTTATTTCGCTCAACGCGTTGTTAATGAAATGAATTATCATTCCCGGAACGATACTGCGCGTTTTTAATGCCAGATACGCAAACACCATTCCGGCAACAAACGCATATCCCGTCTGCAATATAAATTGATGTCCGAGTCCGAAAAGCGCACCCATAATTACTATTACGGCTTTTTCGTTCTTTACCGACGACAGCATCTGCAATCCGAGTCCTCTGTAAGTTATTTCTTCGCATACGGCCGGCATTACGGCAGTACACAGCAAACCCATTATAAATACTTCCGGACCGGAATATATCGTACCTACGCTGTTTGTCGGCGTATAACCCATTACGATTGCTATACTTTGCCACAATACCGATACCGAACGTATCAGAAAATGCAAAGATATTCCTATTCCTATTGCAACCAAATATATAAGAGGATTTATCTTTACTCTCAGTCCGAATCCCGTTTTTATATCGCCTTTTACCCAGAATTTATATAAAAGCAAAGGAATCGCGCACATCCCAACTACCTGGACCAAAGACGAAAACAACCAGTCGCTGCCGTTACTCGACAAGTTTATTTCCCCGATAATAATTCTCATCAGCACAAGCCATACCGTAGTTATACAGAATATAGCACAAGTTTTGAAAGTTTTAGTCACGTTTCCTCCGATTAACCGAAACTGAGCGCCAGCGTAATAACCCAAGCCAAAGCAAGTACGCCTATTAAAATTACCGTTATCGTTTCGGGTTTACCCGTTTTTTTGTTATCCGGTCTCCGTCCTTTTCTCAAAAGCAGCATAAGCCCTGCCGCAACCGCCGCGGCGCCGAGAACGAAGCATATTATCATCACCGTTATATTATTCCATATTTCCGCGCCGGTTATCCGTTCGAGATATAATGCAAGCGCATTATTTATAAAATGCATCAGCATCGTTACGGTAACGTTTTTCGTCGTTATGTACACGAGCGCGAGAATACATCCGAGATAAAATTGATGTAACGTCTGTACGGGATTGAGGTGGGATAGCGAAAAACATAATCCGCATAACAATACGGTCTTATAATCCGCTACGTTCTCCGCTCCGTCGCAAAAGGCTTTCCGGAAAACCAGCTCTTCCCCTATCGCAGGCAGTACGCATATCAGCAGTCCGCTTATGACGTAATCGTACCATACGTTCATCTCGGGAACGACAACGGCGGCTTTGATTCCGACAAGTTCGAAGAGTTTCGTCATTCCGAAATTCGGAAGCAATCCGAAAAACAAAACTCCCGCCGCTATCGGTACCGCTAAAAGATAATCCGTTCCTTTAACGTTTTCTTTAACCACTATACCGCCGAAACCTTTTTTATATCTGTACCACATAACGGCGAAAACGCCTATGTATCCGACTTGCGGAAGAAGATAAGAAAGATAAATATAAAGATTGGACGAAACATCGACGGTCGCGCTGACGATTGCCGAAGACACCGCGCTTATACATACTGCCGCAGCATAGCATATTACCGCAAATTTCTGGTCGATATTCCTTCCTTCCGCTTTTCCGTTCACAATATCACCGTTTCCCTTTGACAAGCGACTTTTACCGTGACTTCGTCCTTTTTTATCCCCGCCGAACGCAACAGTCTGGACGTAGTCCAATACGCAAGTTCTCCGAGGTTGTTGTTCTCGCTTAAATGCGCCAGCATAAATCTTTCCGTTCCGCTTTTTGCAAGGTCTCTCACCGCCAGTGCGGTCTCCTCGTTACTGAGATGTCCTTTGTCCGAAAGTATACGCCTTTTAAGCCGTTCGGGGTACCATCCTCTCATTAAAAGTTCCCTGTCGTGGTTGCTTTCCATTATCACTATATCGCTACCGTCTATCGCTTTCATTACCCCTTTGCTTATATATCCCGTATCGGTTACGTATGAAAGTTTTTCTCTTTCCGTTTCGATTACGAACCCGTAAGGATGTACCGCGTCGTGACTTACGGAAAAAGGTGTAATAAAAAAGTCGCCCAATTCAAAGCTCTTTTCTTCCGCTTTAAGCGAATTTAATCTTATCCCGTCGATATCGGACACGGCGCTCAACGTATCTCCGTGCGAATATACCGTCAGATAAGTACTTAACTGCGCAAGACATCTTATATGGTCGTTATGTTCGTGCGTAAGCAATACTCCGCTTATATCCTGTATACGAAGACCTATCTCGGCAAGTTTACTTACCGTTGCTCTTACGCTCAGTCCAGCGTCTATCATTATATTCGTTTCCCCGTCGGATACTACAAAGCAGTTCCCTTTTGAACCGCTTCCGAGAGAATATACACTTATTTCCATCTGATTATAATAACTTCTTTTCCGTTTTTTCTTAATAAATTTCTCTTGTATAACTTATTTATATAAAATCCGCCATACGTAACCGCGTTGACTTTTTACTCACAAAAGCGGAATTTTCCCGAGGTATATAACGTCATCGCGCTCTGCCGCGTCGCCTTCGGCAAGAACGAACGCTTTACATACGATTTCCGCATTCTCCTGCGCGGCAAGCGCTTCCAACCCCGACAGACTTCCTCCCGTACTGATAACGTCGTCCACTATCGCAAGTTTTTTTCCTTTTATAAGGTCTGCGTCGTGCTTCGACAGATATAACGTCTGTTCGCCTGCCGTGGTGATTGATTTCACGGTAGCGCTTATTCCGTCCTGCATATACAGTTTTTTGGATTTCCTTGCAACGGCATAGTATTTATGCCCGAGTTCACGCGCTATACAGTGCGCCAGCTGCAACCCTTTGCTTTCCGCGGTTATCACGACTTCCGCTCCCGTCTTTTTTATTTTTTCTGCAAGCTTCTTTGCGCAATATTCGGTAAGTTCCTGCGCTCCGTGGAGATTAAAAAACGCTATTTTCAGGTTTTCTCCTATTTTAAGTACGGGTAAATCTTCTTTTCTTCCCGCTATGTCTGCCGTGTAATATTCCATTCTGTCACCTCTTATGTATACTTTTTACGCACTTTATTCTTTTATTGTCACTATTCCCGCCATAGAATCAGGATATTTTATTGTTGAATCCACCACTATTCTCGTTTTGTCGGACGCAATCGAGTTTTCAAGAACCGTATCGATTTTCAATCCTTTAAGCGTAAGTTCGGTAAGGTCTATCTCCTGCTCTGCTCCGAGATACTGCACCAAAGTAAGCGCAGTTCCCGTTTCGTTTGTCGTGACAACATAATCGCCCACAACGTCGCTTTCGGAATATATGTTGTTTCTCACGGAAATCCACCCCGAACGGAATATCGAATATTTATCGTCGGGAACGATAATCGTAAGTCCTCCCGCATTTATTCCGGTATCGCCGAATGCCGAGTTCCCGAGGGATGCTCCTACGTTGCTTTCGTTCAGATTTTTTCCGAATTCAACTTTCACTCTTGTAAGAGACGTGCAACGGTAAAATGCCGAAGGCCCTATGCTCTGTATTTCACTCGGCAGCGTTATTTCTTTCAGTCCGATGCAATTATAGAAAGTAAACTCTTTTATCTCCGCCAAAGACTTCGGTAAGATTATATCGGAAAGGCTCAAACAACCTTCAAACGCATAAGCGCCTATGGCTGTAATGCTGTCGGGTAAATGTATTTCTTCGAGGGCGGTACAGCTTGAAAATGCGTAATCTGCTATCGACGTTACAAACGAATCGCTTTCAAACACTATTTTTTTGATTTTCCCGTTTCCGAAATACTTCCCTATCGCCGATACGTAATAATCTCTTCCCTGTATAGTCACTATTCTGGGAATAGTAACAATTTCTTCCGTTCCTCTGTAATCGGTAAGAGTTACATAAGAACCTCCTGTGTCGTCCTGTTCGTATGCGAACATTCCGTCGGGAGTAACGTTGTTTTTGATAACCGTTTTTACATTCCAGCCTTTGTTTGCTGCATACACGTCGTACGTTGAGGAAGGAACATATATCTTTAACTGCGGATTACTTATCCCTTCAAACATATTGTTCCCTGCCGACGTCGCAGTGCTTATTCCCGCGCCTATTTCTCTTCCGACAACTATGCGCTTCAATTCGCTGCAATTCGCAAATGCGTAATCCGCAAGAGTTTCCATTGACTGCGGAAGCGTGATTTCTTCTATTTTCGTATTCGAGAAAGTGTATTCTTCTATCGTCGTAATCAACGCGTCGTCCGAAAAAGTAAACGTTTTAAGGTTTATACAGTTTTCAAACGTATGTCCCGTATTCGTGCTTCCGCCGGTACGGTATCCTCCGATAAGTCTTACATGATTGGGAACATAGAAAGAACTCATCAAAGTACATTCCGCAAAGACGTACCCGCCGATTACAAGCGTAGGCACCGACGGAGGCGCAACCGATTCCGCAAACTTCAATCCTGTATTAAGACTTTCGCAATCGTAAAACGCATACGCTTCTATGGTTGTAACCGAAAGCGGTATCGTTATATCGGTAAGCTTTTTACATCCCGCAAAAGCATACCCTTCTATTGTGATAACGCCTGATTCCATTACGACTTCTTTCAGGCTTTCACTGTTTCTGAACGCGTCTTCTCCGATTGTTTTTACGCTTGACGGTATCGTTACCTTTGTCACGTTCTTTCCGATAACGTATCCGTTCAGTTCCTCGTCGGTTCCGTATCTTTCTCTGCCTATTCTTACCACGGTATACATATCCTGTCCGATTTGAGTTTCGGTCGGGAAAGTCACGTGCGTGTCGTTGCCGAGATAATTCGTAACCGTTACCTGCCTGTTTGTTGCGGATGTTATCGCATATACGAACCCTCTTGCGTCGGTATAATTTACCGTGGTAAGTTTATGCAAATCGTATGAATTTGTCCACGTCTGAGTAATTTGCGTCTTTATTGCATCGGTAGGCAAAAATACCGTCAGTTTTTCGCATCCGCCGAATATCCCCGCTCCGCTTACCGATATAACCGCTTCCGTTGCCGTTCTCGGGTTGTAATTGAAATATATGCTGTCTAGGGACGTACACCCTGAAAAAGCGCCGTCTCCCACCGACGATACTCGGCAGTTGAACGTTATATTCCTGAGTTTCGTATTATATGCAAACGCCCCTGCTCCAAGTGCAATGTATACGCTTTCTCCGTCTGCGTCCGTTCCCGATACCGCATCGTGTCTGAATTCTATCCTTTCGAGATTCATTCCTTCGCCGTTCGCTTCGCACGAAAACGCGTAGTTTCCTACCGTTCTCACCGACGCGGGGAATACGAATTCCGTCAGTCCGCAGCTTCCGTAAAACGCATAATTCCCTATCGAATTAAGCTTTGAATCCTCGTTTACGGTTACCGAAACAAGATTTTTCAGATATGCAAAGGCATAGTTTCCTATTGATTCCACCGTCGACGCGATTGTCACGGCCGCTAAATTCGAAGCCTGATAAAACGCTCTTTCGTCTATTGTTTTTATTCCTTCTCCGATTACCACGTTTTCGGCAAACTTTCCGATTGCGTATTCTCCTATCGAATAGATACTGATTTCATCGTTTATTACCGATTCGATTATAACGTCCTTTTCCGTGCCGAGGTATGCCGCAAGCTCATATCCCGTTCCGTCGTATCTCAGAACATAATTTTCAAATCCGCTTTCCGAACTTCTGTCCGTTGCAGACAATATTTTGCTGATGTACGTTCTCCATACGCTGTCCGATTTATATATTCTTGCCGCCGTATCGTCGGGAACAAAGAAATACAGACTTTCGGGCGTTCCGCCGAACGTATTGCTTTGTATACTGCACACGGACGAATTCTTTATATCGAGATACACCAGATTCTCGCATCCGTTGAAGACATAGCTGCCGAGTTTCGCTAACGAAGAAGGTAAAACTACGCTGTTAAGCGAAACGCAGTTTTCAAACGCGTTATTTCCTATTTCCGTCAATCCTTCGTATAAACTAACGCTGCCGAGCGACGTGTCTCCCGAAAAAGCGAATATCCCTATCGATTCCACTCCCGAAGGAACCGTGAACGCCGACAAAGACGTATTGCGCGCAAACGCATAGTTCCCTATGCTTATCAGACTGCTGTCGCCCTCAAATACAACGCTTTCGAGTTCGGTGCAACCGTAAAACGCATAACTCTTTATTCCGGTTACGTTTTCTCCTATCGTAACGCTTCTCAGATTTACGCAGTTTCTGAACGCTTCGTTTGAAATTGTTTTAATTCCGTTTCCGATTTCGACGGTTTCGACAACGGTATTATTCTTAAATGCGCTTTCGCCTATCGACGTAACGGTAAACGCGTTTCCGTTTCCGTCAGACATTGTTCCGTCAATGACCATTTTCCCGTCGCTTCCGAGATATTCGGAAACACTGTATTCGCCCGAACTCTGCAAGGCAAGCACAAATCCTCCCGCAACGGTCGTTCTTGCTTCCACCGCGCTTGTCTGCCATAAGTTTCTGTAAATATCTACAAGATTTTCGGCAACATAGAATTTCAGACCGCTGCCCGTTTCGGTAAAACTGTTTTCCTCCTTGGTGACGTTTTCTCCCTCGATTATAATCGCGGTAAGTCCGGTGTTTCCGTAAAACGCATAATTGCCTATCGACGTAACCGCGGAAGAAAGAGTGAAAGTCGAACCGACTTTACCTGCCGGATAATAAACAAATCTGCTTCCGCCTTCCGAATATAAAACCTTTTCGTCTTCGTCGAAGATATAATTTGCATTATCCTCGTCGGTTTCGGTAAATTCAAACCCTTCTCCGAGCGACAGAGCTCCCGAAGCAAACCCTTCTTCCAGACTAACGGCGGATGCGCTTATCGTAAGTTCAGTAAGCGCGCCGCAACCGTTAAGAATTTCTCCGCCTATAATCATTTCTCCCTCGGCATAAAGTTGCACGCTTAGAAGATTCGCCGCGTCTCTGAATGCTCCGGTTCCTATTTCCAGTCCCCCGGGCGACGTGAATTTTACATTTGTCACCGATGACATTTCAAATGCATTCTCGCCGATATATTCAACGCTCACGGATTGCAGTTCCGTTATTCCCGTGCCGTAGAAACTCTCATTACCCAATCTGTTTATACCGTTCCCGAGCGTAACGCTGACCAGTGCGGCATTTCCGTAAAACGCTCTGTCGGGAATTTCGGGAATCGAATCCGTACAAGTGAAATATGTAAACCGAGGCGCGGAAGCAAAACAGCCTTCGCCCAATCCGACTACTCTGTCGGTTGCGTCAAATCCTTCGATAAGTGTGTCGATAAATGCCTCTTTGCCGATTGTAAAATCCATACCGTCGCCATAGCTTACCGATGCAAGAACCGATTCGGCAAACGCCCTTTCGCCTATCGAAACAAGATTTGCGGGCAATGTAATTTCGTTTAATGCGGTTAGCCCCGCAAATGCCTCTTTACCTATTTCCAGCGGAACGGAAGTTTCGTCGCCTTCAAAAGTGATTTTTTCCAAATTAGACCGAACAAACGCGCCTTCTCCCACACGTGAAATATATGCAGGCAAAGTAATTTCCTCTAAAACCGGCATTCCTTCAAACGCCCTGTCGGGAATTTCGAGACTGTCTGCGACAGTCAGTTCTTCCGCAAAATTGACGTATTTCAGCCTCGTATCGCCCTTAAATACACCTGTTCCGACGGAAACCAATACCGACGGAAAAGTGATTTCGTAAAGATATTGCGCTTCCGCAAAAGCATAATCCCCGATATTCAGCCCGTTCCCTGCCCCGACGGCAAATCTTACCGATAAAAGATTGCCGCACCTGTAAAAAGCGTACGAACCTATATCGGTAACAGAGGACGGAATGACTATTTCTTTTATTTTATTATTGTTTTCAAAAAGCCTTGCTCCGAGAGACAACCCGGTAAGCGTTCCGCCTTCGAGATTTACCGTCGAAAGAAGATAATTTTCGCTCAATGCGCCTTCTCCGAGTTCCGAAACCCTCGAAGGCACCGTTACCGAAGTTATATCCGTTCTCGCAAGAGCATACGCTCCTATCGATATTATATTATTCGATTTGTCGGTATCCGTGTTTATGATGGAATATCCCGTTATTCCGTCGTATATATAAGCGCTCTCAACGGTAAAACTGTTCAGACTGCTGTTATAGAATGCATATGCGCCGACTTCGTACACGCGGTACGAAAGCGTAACCGAAGTTATCTGAGTTTCGGCAAAGGCATAATCGCCGATTGATACGAGCACTACGTTTTCAACTCCGCCCGATTCGGTATTCCTTGCAAACGTAAGACCTCTTATTATGCTTCCGTAAAAAGCGTAATCGTCTATCACCGCGACATTAGTCGGAACGTTAAACGTTGCCGTGGATTTCGCCGTCGGATATGCGTAAATCGCCCTTTCGTTCGCATATTCCCCTTCTACGGCAGCTTTTTCCAGCTTTCTGTAAATTATGCCGTTTTCTTCAAATAAAGTCCCGTCTGTCGTTCCGCTGAATACAAAATTCTTTAGCTTACCGCATCCGTAAAACGGATTTCCTATAAATCCTGCCGAATTCTGTTCGTTCCGCAAAGCGAGCGTTGCGGGAAGCATCGCTCTTTCAAGCGACGCACAATACGCAAAACAGTTCTCGCCGAGCGTCGTAAGCGTTGTTCCTGCGTCGTAGTTTATGTCCGTAAGCGCTTCGCAGCCGGCAAACGTCTCGCTTTCGATTTCGGTAAGCCCCGCGGGAATGTTCACCGACGCAAGACTTTTACAGTTATAAAACGCACGGCTTCCGAGATATGTAAGATTCACGGGAAGTACTCTCTGCGTTCCTCCCGGGTTTGTTAATTTTATGCATCCTTCAAACGCGCTTTCGTATATTTCGTTAACGCCCGAACCGAATTCTACCCATTCCATCGACGCGCAATTGTAAAACGCATATTTTTCTATCGAGCGGATATTGCCGGAAAAACGTATTCTCGTAAGAGAAGTACAACCGTAAAACAGTCCTTCCGAGACAGCCGTATATCCTCCCGGAGAAAAATATGCCTGCTGCAAAAACGTGCAATTCTTGAAAACATATTTCCCGAGCGCTTCGTCGGACGGAATTTTCCCCGATACCGTAACAGAAGCAATTCGGGTATTCATAAACGCGTAATCGCCGAGATAGGTAATATTGCTCAAATCGGTATCGCTGTCAAATTCGAATTCCATTCTGCCTTTCTCGGAAGCAAAAGCGTATTTTCCTATCGAAGAAAGTCCGGAAGGCAGAAGCACCGAACCGAGATTAACGCATTCATAGAAAGCGTAATCGCCGACGGAAGTAAGTTTACTGCCTGTTCCGAACGTCAGTAACGACAAGGCGGAACAACCGTTAAAAGCGTAATTTCCAATAGAAACCGTTTCCGACGGAACGGCAAAGGAAACAAGCGCCGTACAACCGTCGAACGCTCTTTCCCCTATTTTATTGAGCAGTCTTCCCGCAAATGCGACCGACCTGAGTGAAGTACAGGAAGCAAACACGCCGTCCCCCATATCGGTTAACGTCGCGGGAAAAGCAATTTCGGTCAAAGCGGAACAATTGCCGAACGCATTGTCTCCGACCGTTTTTACAGAGGAAGTTTCCAAAGAAAAATACGACAGCGACTTGCATTCCGCAAAGGCGCCGGCGCCTATCGTCTGCAAAGACGGAGAAGCGGTAACAGATTTTATTACAAGGTTGCCGTAAAAAGCGTACGGCGCAATTTCGGTAACTGCCGCAGGAAGAGAAAACGCCTCGTCCCCGTGCAAAGGATAATAATACAGCGTCGTTCCCGACCTCGAATACACCGCGCCGTCTATGCTTTTAAGATTGCCCCCGTCATAAAAACCTACGTTTGTAATTCCGCTGCCGTAGAATGCAAGATAATTAAAATCGCGCATTACCGTTCCCAGGGTAATGTCTTGAAGAAGGTTGCAGTTGTAAAACGCATAATCGCCGATTGAAGAAAGTTTGCTGTCCTTCCCGAATTCAACCGCAGAAAGGCTCATTTCTTTTAATGTCCAATCGGCGGGGATATCGTCGAAAGCAATATGCACGTCACCGCCCGTCCCGATTCCGGCAAAGGCATAATCGCCTATAACCGTTAAATTATCGCGCAAGTTTATTTTTTCCAGTGCGGTACATCCGGCAAAAGCGCCTGTTCCTATCGAGGTAACGGCGTCGCCGGCAAACACAACTTCTTTAAGCGCGGTACAGCCTGCAAAAGCCCAGTCTCCTATTTCCCTGACCGTTTCGGGGATAACAAAAGTTTTTACAAATTCGGACCCGAGCAAACCTTTCGTTGTCGGACTTTCACCTTTCCGTCCAATCATTACAACGGGTTTTCCCGCAATTTGCGAAGGCACCGATATTGAAGACTGATATCCTCCGACGACATTTAACCCGGTAATTACTATTCCGCTGCCGTCAGCCGTTTCCTCATAATAAAGATATTTTGAGTCGTCTCCCGCAATTTCGAATTTCGCATACAAAGACAAATTCTGCGTGCCGATAACCGTGGGCGGTTCCGTACAAGGTTCGGTATAATTTTCATCGTAGTACCACCCCGAAAAATACTGTGTTTCACCTTGCGTCGAAGGTTTTGGGTCGGAAGGCACGCTTATTCTTTCTCCTTCCTTACCTTCTCTCTGCGCATAAACTTCAAAACCGTTTTCCGACGGTATAAAATATGTAACCGTATAATCGGGATTTTCCTCTACATTTTTCACCGCTTCCACGGTACGGTCGTACTGTGCCCTGAATGCAGGAGTATTCCAATAATATCCCGGATAATTATCAAGCGACGGAAAATCTTCCGTCGAAATATACGTATCGTAATCGACAGACATTATTTCAACGGTCTCTTCTCCCGCTTTGAACGTGAGAGTAATTTTCTTTATTTCCCATTTAGCATAAAAAGTAACGCTTGAATCAGGTATGTCTTCTCCCGACAGCACGTTTGCCACCGATACCGTCATTGCACGGTCGGAATACCAACCTATAAAGTTATACCCGTTTCTTGTCGGCGTGGGAAGAGTAATGCTTTCCGTCCCTTCCTCGACGGTAACCGACTCGCACGGCGAACCGCCGTTCGATTCAAAAGTTATTACCGTATGCGTTCCGAAACAAGCCGTCAGCATAAAAGCCGTCAGCACAACGGTTATCGATAGTAACGCAATTTTTACCCACGCGATTCTTT
The DNA here is from genome assembly GCA_944372095.1 of uncultured Clostridia bacterium. Lineage (GTDB taxonomy): Bacteria > Bacillota > Clostridia > Christensenellales > DTU072 > CAG-1782. Next base: position 5,677 of record CALVYG010000004.1, on the reverse strand, counting down.
TCGCCGTCATCGTTTTACCTCGTCAATGTCATTACTTGCTTTGCTTTTCATATGTATGCGTACGCGCGCAAAGCGCATACGGTTCATAATAAAATATATAGAATTATACTATACCCGCGCGCGTTTTGTCAATCCGCAAATCTTTTTTAAGCATATTTCCGTTTAAGCTATTGCGCCGTAACGGGAAAAAACGTATAATATATCCGTACGCTTTTTATGCGTAAATAAACTTTCCGAAACGGAGGATATATGGCAGGACGACGCGCAAAAAAGAAATTCAGCACATCGTTAATTATAATTGCGGTTCTTATAATACTCATTTTGGTTGCCGTAATCTTTATTTTATATAAAACAGGCAAACTCGATAACGTCATTTCCGATATAACCGCGATGCTCGAAAAAGACGATACCGAAAATAAAAATATCGAACGCGGAGATTCTTACGGCACGATAGACGGCACTCCGATAAAAATACATTTCGTATATGTCGGACAGGGCGACGCAATAGTAATCGAACTGCCGCTCGGAGAATATATGCTTATCGACGCAGGAAGCGGTTTATCCGCCTCTGCCGATAACAAGGAACGTTATTATACCTATCTCGAAGACGTTATCGAAGGCGACGAAATCGATTATCTCGTCGTAACCCATCCCGACAGCGACCACGTTAATATGATGAGTCAGGTAGTCGATGACTATGAAATAAAAAACTTTTATTTCAACGATTATTACGAAGACGGCTCAAAAACTTACCGTACGTTTACCGATAAAGCCAAAGCGGAAGAAGGGGCTAATCTCAACATAATAGACAGTCCCGACAGTTCGACGTTCGATATAACCGTCGGAGAATGCGTTTTATCTTTCTACTCTCCCGGAAACGACGGATTTACTTCTACCGAAAGCAAAATAAAAAACGGAATGTCTATAATGATTCTCCTTCAATACGGCGGAAGAAAATTACTTCTGACCGGCGACGCTCCGGAAGAAGAGGAAGAATGGTTTATCGCTTATACCGAAGGAACCGATATGGATATAGATTTTCTGAAAGTTGCCCACCACGGAAGCCGGCATTCGTCAACAGCCGAATTTCTGTCATACGTTTCTGCCGAATACGCTATAATCTGTGTGGATGAAAACGACAATAATTACGGACATCCGACGGAAGAGGCATTAAGCAGACTCGAAGACGCAAATGCAAAAATATACCGTACCGATACCGACGGTTCGATTATACTCACAATTGACGACGACGGAGACTATCTGTTCTCTTTCGTCAAATAATTTCAGGCGTATTCTATCGATAATTCTGTACTTTTATTTGAAAACCCGCGGAAAATACCGCGGGTTTTATAAAATTTACCGAATTTACGGCTGTTTGAGTTTATAACTGTTCAAGTAACTCTTTAAGTTCGCTTTCCGTAATCTGAGAAGCGTTTTCGAGGTCGGTTCTTTCAGTTTCAATAATAGCTCCGTAATCAAGAGAAGGGTCGTCGTCCAGTCTTTTTCTTTCCCCGAGGTAATCTCTCATCGGACTGCCGAAATCCCTCGCAATCGCCTGTTCCAGTTCGCTCTGCCATTCTTTCAGTTCGGCATACGCTTCGTCATACCCTCTCATAAGTTCTTCTTTCGTCCTGTATGCTTTAAGTTTCGCCCTAAACCGCGATATTCTGTCGCATTCCAGCGCGTATTTAACCCGTACCATTGCCACATATTCGTCACTCTTTTTTCTGGCAAATTCAAGCGTGCTTACTATTTCTTTTTCACGCTTCCGATAACTTTCAAGGCTTTGTTCGAGATTGCGGTTTTCTTCGCGCAGCTCTTCTATCCTCTCCGCCTGTTGCCTTATAAGAAGATTTTCTTCCTGTTTCTGCTTCTTTTTTAATGCTCGCTTCGTTTTCATAACTTGATTATGGACTTGCATATATGTAATATTTTGTTTTATTTTGTAAACGGTTGTCTTATTTAGGTAAATTTGGTATAATAGCAGAAAAAAAACGGAGTAAAAAGTTGTAATGAAAGCAATAGTGTCTGTAATAGGAACCGATAAACGCGGAATTATCGCAAAAGTTACCACGGCTTTATGGGAAATGAACATTAACGTCGAAGATATTTCTCAGACGATTATGCAGAATTATTTCACAATGATAATGCTCGTGGATTTAAGCGAAGCCAATAAAACTTTCGACGAAGTATCGTCTTCTCTCGACGAAGTCGGCAAATCGACGGGAGTCGAAATACGAATTCAGAGCGAAGCCATTTTCCAGGCAATGCACAGAATCTGATTAAAGGCGGCAAACAATGATTTCCATAAACGAAGTACTAGAAACCAACCGAATGGTAGAATCCCAGCATCTGGACGTAAGAACGGTTACTATGGGAATATCCCTTTTTGACTGTATCGGAGGAAGCGCGGAAGAAACCTGTAAAAACGTATATGAAAAAATTACTTCCTACGCAGGCAATCTCGTAAAAACGGCAGACGAAATAGCTAAAGAAACCGGCATACCCATTGTAAACAAAAGAATCTCCGTCACCCCTGTAAGTCTGATAACGGCGCGTACTGGCGGGTCGGAAAAAATAGCGGAAGTGCTTGACAGATGTTCGGAAGTGTGCGGCGTGGATTTTATCGGCGGATATACCGCGCTTGTTCATAAGGGAATGACGGAGTACGAAAAGAAATTCATAGAAACCATTCCGAATACCCTTGCTTCAACTAAAAAATTGTGTTCGTCGGTAAACGTCGCGTCAACGCGCACGGGAATAAATATGGACGCGGTAGCTTTAATGGGCGACATAATAAAACAAACCGCGGAAAAAACGCGCGAACAAGAAAGTATAGGCTGTGCAAAGCTCGTGGTATTCGCAAACGCGGTTGAAGATAATCCGTTTATGGCGGGAGCGTTCCACGGAACGGGAGAAGCCGACGCAGTCATAAACGTGGGCGTAAGCGGTCCGGGCGTCGTGAAAGCAGCTCTCGAAAAGGTAAAAGGCGCCGACCTTACGACGGTAGCCGAAACCGTGAAAAAAATTGCATACAAAATCACACGCGTAGGACAATTTGTCGCTATGGAAGCATCGAAACGGCTTAAAGCGAATTTCGGTATTGTGGACCTGAGTCTTGCACCGACGCCCGTAACGGGCGATTCCGTCGCGCATATACTTGAAGAAATAGGATTGGAAAGCGTAGGCGCGTGCGGAACAACCGCTTGTCTTGCCCTCTTGAACGACGCCGTCAAAAAAGGCGGATTTATGGCGTCAAGCCACGTCGGAGGACTCAGCGGCGCGTTTATACCGGTAAGCGAAGACATCGGAATGATAAACGCCGTTGAACGCGGCGCGCTCGGTATTGAAAAACTCGAAGCCATGACTGCCGTTTGCAGCGTCGGACTGGATATGATTGCCGTTCCCGGCAGCACTCCGAAAGAAGTTATTTCCGCTCTGATTGCAGACGAAGCGGCAATCGGTACGGTGAACGGTAAAACAACGGCGGTAAGAATTATCCCCGTTTGCGGAAAAGAAAGCGGTTCGGTTCATTTCGGAGGGCTTTTGGGAAGCGCGCCGATTATGCCGATAAGCAAATTTTCTCCCGCCGCTTTTATTGCGAGAGGCGGCAGAATTCCCGCTCCCGTATGGGCTCATAAAAATTAAAATTCCGAGGTGTTTATGCAAAAAATCGCACGGTTAGAAAAAGTAAGTTTCGGTGAATTTTCAAAAGCGTTTTCCACGCTTGCGGAAGACGAAATACGCGATATTTACGATGGAATAAAACTTCCCTGCCGCGCAACCACGGGAAGTGCGGGATACGATTTTTTCGCTCCGTACGAATTCTCTCTCCTTCCCGGAGAAAGCGTAAAAATTCCCACGGGTATACGCGCGATAATCTCCGACGGCTGGGTTCTGGCATTATTCCCGCGCAGCGGATTGGGATTCAAATACAGGCTTCAACTCGACAATACAGTAGGCATAATCGACTCGGATTACTCGAAAAGCGATAACGAAGGGCATATTTTCTGTAAAATCACAAACGACGGAAAGGATGGAAAAACTCTTACCGTCGGAAAAGGAAAAGGATTCTGTCAAGGAATATTCATACCATTCGGAATAACGGAAAACGATGACGTAAACACTGAGCGAAACGGCGGATTCGGCAGTACTGATAAAAAGTCCGACAATTAGAAATTTCCGTCAAAATAAAAGAATTCGGAAAAATAAATTTTGTGATATAAAATCTAACGGAATACCATATTTTGTGGTGTCCGTTTTTTATTTATTTTCTTATGATTGTTACATTGACAAAACAAGTAAAAACGAGTATACTTTCATAGCAATGATTGACGAAGACATAAAAAATAAATTACTTATATTATTCATACTCGATAAGTACGAAACGCCGATAAATCAGGAACTGCTTACGCAAATGTGCTGCGTGGAAAACAACTGGGTTCCGTATTTTTGTTTTGCGCATTTTATCGACGAGCTTGTCGGGGCGAGATTCATATTCACCAAACCGGACCCGCACAATAAAAACGACAGTCTTCTGACAATCAGCGAAGACGGAAAAGTATGCCTCAGTTATTTTTACAGCAGTATATTCAAATCCGTAAGAGACGACGTAGCGGAATATATAAGGAATAACAAACTGGAATACAGAAAGAAACAGGAATTCGTCTGTACATACGAACAGAACGGCGACGGAACGTACAGTGTAAACTGTATGGTATTGAACGGAGAAATGACGATGTTCGAGTTGAAATTCACTGTTCCGACAAAAGCGAAAGCGAACACAGTGGCGGCGAAATGGCAGGAAACGGCTCCGGAAGTATACCGAACGTACGTAGAAATGCTGATAGATTAAAACAGTAAAAGAAAAAAAATCAAGCTAACGCTTGCAAAAGAGAAAAAGTTATGATAATATAGAACTGCTTTCAAGCCGAAGTGGTGGAATGGCAGACGCGGCGGACTCAAAATCCGCTGATGGCGACATCGTGCGGGTTCAAGTCCCGCCTTCGGCACCATAAAAAACACAAGTTAAACTAAATGTTTGACTTGTTTTTTTATTCCCGATAAGGGACTTGAACCCGATTTAAGGGGACCCCGGGAAAACTTCGGTTTTTCCGGGGAAAGCAAGCGGTCGTCTGTATCTTACAGTTTTCGGCTTAAAGCCGGAAGCTGTTGTAAAAGGACGTACCGGTTGCGCTGTCCCGCCTTCGGCACCATAAAAAACACAAGTTAAACTAAATGTTTGACTTGTTTTTTATTCCCGACAAGGGACTTGAACCCGATTTAAGGGGACTCCGGGAAAACTTCGGTTTTTCCGGGGAAAGCAAGCGGCCGTCTGTATCTTACAGTTTTCGGCTTAAAGCCGGAAGCTGTTGTAAAAGGACGTACCGATTGCGCTGTCCCGCCTTCGGCACCATAAAAAGCAAGTTGAACTAAGTATTTAAATTGCGTTTTTATTTTAAATTATAAATTTATAATTGAGGGCACTGTTGGAGCTCAAACGGCGAGGCGTAGCCGAGCCGCTCGTTTATTCAAGCACCCGCCACAGTGCCATTTTGCTTTTGACTACGTTGTTTGCTTGAAATTCATCGATGTTTTTTATATAATTTCAATATGGATTGGTTTAATTATTACGGACTTGCCATAATGGCGGTCATTATGATACCTAATATAATTT
>CALVYG010000003.1 GCA_944372095.1 uncultured Clostridia bacterium | reverse complement strand
TTTATGATTTCACTATACGAATACTTTTATCATAATTTATGACTCCGTATAACGCTTTACCGCCTTCATCTCAACAGCGCAGATTTGTGCTTTGCAACTGTGGCGTGTGCTTGTCTATGACAAGTGGGCTCGGCTACGCCTCGCCCAGACAAGCACACGCCGTAACACAAACTAAAAGGCTGAACGGAAAACGAGAGCGAAGCGGAGTTTCGCGCTGAACCGCTTGCGAAATCTTCCGCTTTTTCGCTCTCTCGTATTTTTCCTCGATATAGCCTTATTTTTTTGTTATACGGTATTGTGCTTGTTATTCTCCGAACATTGCCTTTCGTGGGCATATTGTCGCATACTCCTCGGGAAAGTAAACGGTCGTAAAATCCTTGCGTAAAAGTCTGAATTAAAAGACAGAAATGCAAGGATTTTTCTTTTGCCCGTTGACGTTTCCCATACAGATAGTAAAGATACTTTCCTTTTACCGTCCTATAAACTAATCTATTCGAGGAACATACCGACGTATTTCAAATCGGATATTATGGACGAAGACATCCTCTGTACCATAGGACAGGAAGATAAAAAGCTGTTGCTTTCGGACGACTTCAACTGTTGGGACGAAGGGTGTCTTGTAGGCAAAGTAAGTCCCGAAGTAATTAAACAAATGCCGAAGTGCAATTAATCATTGTCTTTCTTCCGTAGGAGCTTAAACGAAAAAGGCTTTGCCGTCAAGGGTAAAGTGAATTGCTTTGCAACCCCTGACGGCAAATAAATAAACAACTAATAAAAATCGCTTAACCCTTTTCCGTTTGTGCCGCTCCCGTCGAAAGACAAATCTAAATCAAATATTAGGAGGTATAACCCAAATGAAAACAGCAGTAATATATGCCCGTTACAGTTCGGATAACCAATCCGAGCAGTCTATCGAAGGGCAGCTCAGAGTGTGTAACGAGTATGCAAAAAGTCACGATATAACAGTAGTAAAAACGTATATCGACCGTGCCATGACGGGGACAAACGACAATCGTCCGGATTTTCAGAGAATGATAAAAGACAGCAACCGAAGGGAATGGAATTTCGTACTCGTTTACAAGCTTGACAGATTTTAAAGAAACAAATACGAAGCCGCAATACATAAAAAGACTTTGCGTGATAACGGCGTTAAAGTGTTGTCCGCAATGGAAAACATCCCTGACACTCCGGAAGGAATTATCCTTGAAAGTTTGCTTGAAGGAATGAACCAGTACTTCTCCGCCGAACTTGCCCAAAAGGTCAAAAGAGGTATGCGAGAAACGAGACTGAAAGGATTATACCAAGGAGGATGGCTACCCTACGGTTATAAAGTAATCGATCGCAAAATTGTGGCGGATGAATCCTGCGTCGAAACGGTGAGATATATTTTCAGTCAGTATTCCGTCGGCGTTTGCGTGAGAGAAATCATTGACGGATTAAATGCAAAAGGACTACTCTGCAAAGGAAAACCGTTTGCCATGAATACCGTGTACGGTATTTTGCGAAACGAAAAATATACCGGAATCTATCGCATCGGCGAAGACGTGCTCGAGAATATGTATCCCAAAATAATAGACACGGATTTATTTGAATCGGTTAAAGCGAAACTTGAAAAAAACAAGTACGGAAAAAACAGCATCGAAGTGCCGTATTTGCTCCGAAGAAAGATTAAATGCGGATATTGCGGAAAATCGATGATCGGAGAATGCGGAACGGCAAGAAACGGAGAAACAAAACGATATTATAAATGTACGGGCAAAAAACATTTTAACGGTTGCCAAAAGATGCAGATCAGAAAAGAGGAACTCGAAGAATGCGTCATAAATGCGATTGTCGGACAATTGAGTTCTCCCGATATTATGGACAAAATGGTGAATAAACTCGTGCAATTGCAGAACACGGAGGAAACGGTCAGCTCCGCTCTGACAATGTTGCTCAACGAAAAACATGGCGTGGAGAGATCGCTTGCAAACCTTGTCAATGCCATAGAAAACGGAATCATATCCAACACGACGAACAACCGCCTGCAAGAGCTTGAAAAACGGAAGGAAGAATTAGAAAGGCAAATACTCATGGAGAGAAGCAAGCGCACCGTAAAGATGACCGAAAGCGAAATACGGCGGTTTTACGAACAGGCATTAAAAGCCGAACCTAAAATGTTGATCAATCTGCTTGTCAAAGAAATCGTCCTCTATGACGACAAGATAGAAATCTATTACAATAATCCCACAACCAAGAGTCCTGACGAAAGTCGGGGCTTTTTGTTATATGTCGGCAAGAGTAAAATTATAAGCGAAATTCAGAATAAAAGACCAAAGGTTGTAATCGTTACAATAGAAATGTATCTGCGTTAATCAAGAAAAAAAGCCCGAACCGAATATCCTTTCTGCGATTCGGTTTAGGCTTGTAATGGCGTTCCCGGCGGGAGTCCCTCGCACCAAAGCTTGCGCTTCGCGACAGGCCTGTGCGGGACGACAGCATACTATGCTGTCATCTGCGACGGCAAAATACCGAAACAAAAAAAATGCCGTCTGTCCGCCCGTTCGACTCCCTTATTTGTGTTTTTTATAGAAAAACCCCCGTGAATCGGGGGATTTTTATTGGCGTTCCCGGCGGGAGTCGAACCCACGGCCTTTCGCTTAGGAGGCGAACGCTCTATCCTACTGAGCTACGGAAACTTATTTTTTCCGTTGCTATTATATATCTTTTCTTATTTTTTGGCAAGTCATTTTTCTTTTATCGTCTATCATTCCTTTTCTCTCTTGATTTTGTGTATCTTTAAGTGTATATTTATTTTATAAGGCTACAATATTTATTGACAATAGTTCGTTTCCTTGAACGGAGGTACTAATGGTTCACGTCGTTTCCGATAATTCTTCTCTTAACGATTTTATTTTCTTTGTTCGCGATTTATATAAAAACGATTCTAATTTTGCCTGCCCTGTTTTCTTTTCTTTGAAAAAAGAACTCCGTAAAGAATTGTTTATAAAAAAACGCTCAATCGCCGTTCTCTGTGTCCGCGATTCGGTTGTCGTCGGAAGATTGCTCTTCGGAATATCGAAAAGTAAACAGAAATCCTCCGATATAGGGTATTTCTCTTTCTTTGATTCTGTTGACGACTTTTCCGTCGCTCAGGAGCTTTTCGCTTATATGGAAAATTATTTCAAAGGCAAGGTTTCTTATGTGGAAGGAACTTTTTCGCCTTTCGACCCCGATACGAGAAGGGGAATTCTCGTTGAAGGCTTTTCTGAACCTCATACGATTTTTACTTCATATAATTTTCCATACTACGGTCAATTTCTCGAACGCCTGGGCTTCGTTAAAGCTTACGATACTTATACCGTAAGAATTGACCCCAATGAGCAGAATTACGAATTTGTTTCTAGGCTTGCAAAAACTTTTCCGCAAAGGAAGAATATCGATATTTCTCCCCTTGATTTGCGGCATATTAACCGTGAGGTTAACGACGTTCACAGAATTTTCGAAGAGGCGACTTTTGAATTGAATTATCAGGCGGCGCCTTCCGTTGCGCTTATCAAAAGCACTTTCAATAATATGAAAGCGTTTATCGAACCGTCGCTTGTAAAAATAGCGCGAGAAAAACAAACGGGCAGACCGGTCGGATTTTGCCTCGTACTGAAAGATTTTAACGAAATACTTCGCAGAACAAAAGGAAAATTCAATATCTTTGCTTTCCTGGCAGGGAAAAATAAAATCAAAGGCGTAAGAGGTATCCTCCAATACGTAATTCCCGAATATCAGGGCAGCGGTTTGATTTGTATGCTTTATAAAAATCTTTATGACAGTATGCGAGAACTCGGAATCGAATATTTTGAGGGCGGAACGATAATGGAAAATAACGTCGCGTCTTGGAAAGTCATGGTTAAATTCGGCGGGCGCATTTCCAAAATTTACCGTATTTACGGAAAGGAAATTTAATTTATGGATATATTTCTCGCTATATTACAAGTTATTATAATAATCGGACTGCCTTTGCTTCTGCTTAAATTCAGAAACAAAAAACCGATTAAAGCAATAGGAACCGTCGGCGCGGCATATCTTTGCGGTATCGTTATCGCACTCATTATGTTCGGAATAAATAAAGCCGGAGCAAATGTTTCTTTTAATGCGGATATAGGCGAAATCGGCTCGCATGCGGCAATCGGAGTGGCGATACCTTTACTTTTATTCGGAACGGATTTTGTCGCATTAAAGCGTTTGTCAAAGCGTTCGCTCGGTTCGTTCGGGCTTCTTACGGTTTCCGTTATCGCTGTTTCGGTATGCGCTTGTTTTGCTTTCGCTTCCGTTTTGGATGACAGCGGAAAACTTGCGGGTATGGCGACGGGACTTTATACGGGCGGAACGCCTAATCTCAACGCTATCGGTAGTATTCTCGGCGTTGCTCAGGAAATTATTGCCGTTTCCAATCTTTCGGATATGCTTATCGGCGGGATTTTCTATGTTTTTTTGCTTACTCTGTGTAAACCGCTGCTTTCAAAAATTCTTAAAGCGGAAAAACCCGCAGTCTACATGACGGGAGACGAAGAAGTGGAAAATATAGACGATTTCGGAGAAATACCCGATAAGAAAAAATTGATTATTGCCGTTCTTATCGCCGTCGGAATGGCGGCTGTCGGAGCGGGAATAGGCGTGCTTATATGGGTTTTAACCGGCTCGGTTCAGGGGAAACTCAACGATTATCTCGTGCCTGCCGTTATGGTCACGGCGACTGTTCTGGGACTTGTCGCTTCTTTTAACAAAAAACTTCGAAAAATTAAAGGAACTTCTTTAACGGGACATTATCTTATTCTCGTTTTTTCCGTGGCTTTGTCTATGAGTATGGATTTTAACGATTTTAATCTCGATTATGTCTATATTTTCCTGCTTTTTACTACGATAACTCTCGGAACTTTTATTCTTCACGTTATTCTTTGCAAGATTTTCCGCATAGACGCGGATTGCTGTATGATTACTCTTACCGCAGGGGTATACGGCCCGGCATTTATTCCTGCCGTTGCCAAGCAGGCAGGGGATGAAAAACTTATTCCCGTAGGGCTCTTGTGCGGTTCTCTCGGATATGCGATAGGGACGCTCCTCGGGGCAGGGCTCGGCTTTATTCTTCCTTGATTTTTTCATTCCTTTATTTTCTTTCTGCCGTACTGATAATGCGGCTTTTTTCTTTTTGCTTTATCTTGTAAAATCCGTTGACTTTAATTATATGCGGGTATAAAATATCGACGTTATATAATAGGCTTTACTTATGAAAATAACTGTTATAGTTGCCGCGCTTGCGTGTTTTGCGGTTATGTTGCTTGTTCTTATCCGTCCTTCCGTGAAAATTAAAGGGCATAAGATTGCCATATACTGGGTTCCCGCTTTGATTGCGGCTGTTATTCTTATTGCCGTCAAAAACGTTGATTTTGGCTATGTCATTTCGGGATTTACTCAGAACACGGCGGTTAATCCTTTGAAAATTCTCGTTCTTTTTATTTCGATGACGCTTTTGTCTATTTATCTTGACGAAGTAGGTTTTTTCCGCTATCTTGCCACGGCTTCTCTTAAACATGCGGGGCATAACGGCATAGCTTTGTTTTCCGTTCTTTATTTTACCGTTGCGGTGCTGACGATTGTTACTTCCAACGATATTATCGTGCTTACTTTTTCGCCGTTTATCTGTTACTTTGCAAAAAACGCCGGAATTAATCCTTTGCCGTATCTTATCGGGGAATTTGTTTCGGCGAATACGTGGAGTATGGCGCTTATTATCGGCAATCCCACGAATATTTTTCTCGCTACGGGCGCGGGAATCGATTTCGCCGGATATGCCGCGGTTATGGCTCTTCCCACTCTGTTTGCGGGATTGACAGCTTACGCTATGCTTATTCTTATTTTCGGAAGAAAACTGGGAAAAGAGATTATTACCGCCCAGACGGCGGTTATACACGTTGAGGATAAAACCGGGCTTGTTATCGGATTGATTCATCTGTTCGGCTGTACCGCTCTTCTTATCGTCGCGTCTTACATAAATTGGGAAATGTGGCAAATCTGTCTTGGGTTTGCCGTCAGTCTTTTTATTTGCATAGCGATATTGAGACTGATACACAGAAAGATGCCGAGAGAGCTTTTACGGTGTCTCAAACGCGCGCCTTGGGAGCTTGTTCCTTTTGTTTTATCGATGTTCGTTATTGTGCTTGCCTTACAGCGGAACGGGGTAAGCGTCATTTTGGCGGAGTTTCTGAGCAAAGGGGAAGAGGCGATTACTTACGGAGTTGGAACCTATCTTATAAGCAACGTAATAAACAATATTCCCGCGAGCGTATTGCTTAATTCGGTTATTTCTTCGGCTGCGGACATAGGCAAGGCGGGAGTGTTTGCGGCGGTTATAGGCACAAATATCGGCGCATATTTTACGCCCGTGGGCGCTCTTGCGGGGATTATGTGGAGCGGTATTCTCGCCAGACAGGGGATTAAATTCGGGTTCGGCAGATTTATTCTTTACGGAGCGGCGATTTCCGTTCCTACGCTTTTCGCCGCTATCGGCGGACTATACGCTTCATTGGCTTTTTGATTTATCCTTTCGGGCGAGACAGGCTTTTTACATAAAATTAAAAATAAATCGGCTGAGAGGATTTTCTCAGCCGATTGATTTTGATTTTCACGATAAAATGTTTACGATTGCTTTATTTTCCGAAATATCTTTTCAGAAGTCCGGCAAAAGCTTTTCCGTGACGTGCTTCGTCGCGTGCCATTTCGTGTACGGTATCGTGGATTGCGTCGAGATTTTGTTGTTTTGCGAGTTTGGCGAGGTCGGTTTTTCCTTGCGTCGCGCCGTTTTCCGCAGCAACGCGCATTTCCAGATTTTTCTTTGTGGAATCCGTTACCACTTCGCCGAGCAATTCTGCAAATTTTGCGGCGTGTTCTGCTTCTTCGTAAGCCGCTTTTTCCCAATACAGTCCGATTTCGGGATATCCTTCGCGGTGCGCTACTCTTGCCATTGCGAGATACATTCCCACTTCCGTACATTCGCCCTGGAAATTCGCGCGTAATCCTTCGAGTATTTCGGGGGATACGTCTTTCGCTACTCCGACAACGTGTTCGGAAGCCCATACGGTTTCTCCTTCTTCGACTTTGAATTTACTTCCGGGTACTCCGCACTGAGGGCATTTTTCCGGCGCCGTTTCGCCTTCGTACACATAACCGCAAACGGGACATATAAATTTTTTCATTTTCCTTATCTCCTTGTTTTCCGTATTTTGCCTTTCGGCACAGTTAATTATAATATATTTTTTTCCGATAATCAACGGGGAAAAATCATTTTCAGATTTATTTACCTTTCTTTTCCTGTCTGCGTTTATCGTTGATTATAGTAAGCGCATCTTTGTCGATAACGCTTATATTTTCGCTTTTTGCGATTTCCACCATTTGCGTAAGCGCGGCTTTGAGGAAAACGCGGGGGATTTTTGTAAGACAGGCACAGGCGTCGTCGGTGAACGTTACTTCCGGGTCGATTCGTTTTGCTGCGTATATTACCGAATTCACGTCGCCTTCTTTTGCCTGTATCTTTTCGGGATACGGTCTTGAAAATTTCGTATACCAGAAATTCGTGCTGTCGCGGTATCCGTAATCGACGGGAACTCTCGGGAAACCGCTGCTTTTTACGCCGGTTATGATTGAATTACGGTATTTTTCTTTCATCAGTATTCTGTCGATTTTCAGTATAAAATGCGCTCCGAATTTACTTGTTATGCCGTTAAAGTTTCTGTAAGGCGGTTCGTAACCTTCAAGCTGTCCCGCTTTGTCTTCGTATGCGTTTTCAAGAGAGGAATCCCAAGTACATTCGAACACCTGAAACGCTTCGGCGGCAATTTTCGGGCGTTCTTTTCCGAGGTCGCTTTCGAGAAGCGTGAATTTACAGTCTTTCATTTTCTGTTCGGTTGTTTCACCGGGGAATCCGAGTCTTACCGCTTCGCGGAAGAATTTTCTGTCGTCGGGAATGAAATTGAGCGTGGCTTTTCCGTTTCTCAGTATATTCTGAGCGGTATTGGAGCTGTTGCGGCATTCAAGAAGCATTGCGTAATATTCTTTTCCCGCTATGTAATAGGGGAAGCAAAGCGAGTATGAACCGAAATTTGTCAGTCCGTTTTCAGAAACAGTCGACACAATTACTGTCGGCATCGGGAAAAATGCCGATGTCTGATAAAAATTATCCACTATCCTTAAATCTTCAAAATTTTCCATATATAACCCTCCTTTGGAAGATTTGTTTTTCTTTTATAAAAACGAAACCGCCGTTTGTCGGGCGGTTTCTTCGGTGTTATTCGTCGGTATCCGTCGTGTTGTTTTTTTCTTCGGATTCTTTTTTCCCGGTATCCGAAGAGTCGTTACCCGCTTGCGGCGCAGGGTTATCGTCGCTTCCGGACGGATTTTCGGGCTTATCCGAACTTTTTTCGGTATCGGAATTATTTTCCGGTTTTTCTCCGTCTTGCGGAACTATTATCGTACTTGCCGGGTCAAACACGGGTTTTATCATAGGCGGTTGACTTTGTTTTTTCGCTTCTTCCTGTATGCGGTTGTTTTTTTCGTCTATATATTTGTTGATTTCGTCGAGCGGAACACCGTCCATAAGCATATCCACTTCGTCGGTATATATCGTTTCGCGTTCAAAAAGAAGTTTTACCATATTATCGAGAACCGTGCGGTTTGCAACAAGGCAATCGTATGCGCGTTTATAGTTGTATTCGATAATTTTCTTCATTTCTTCGTCGATAATCGCCGCCACTTCGTCGCTGTAATTTACCTGTGTCTGATAATCTCTGCCTATAAACACTTCCTGGTCTCCGCCGTAGAACAGGTTGGGCAGTCTGTCGCTCATACCCCATTCGCAGACCATTTTCCGCGCAATTTCCGACGCGCGCTTTATATCGTTGCTCGCGCCTGTCGATATATCGCATATAACTATCGCTTCGCTTGCTCTGCCGCCGAGCATCATTGCTATCTGGTCGTTGAGTTTGTTTTTGGTGACGTGGCTGTTGTCGTTCTTGGGACGGCTTAACGTATATCCTGCCGCCATTCCTCTCGGAATGATACTGACTTCCTGAACCGCGTCGCAATATTTCATTAGTCTGCCTACTATTGCGTGTCCCGCTTCGTGATATGCCGTTATACGTTTATCGCTTTCGGTTATTACTCTCGATTTTTTCTGCGGTCCGGCAATAACTTTGTTTATGCCTTCGAGGATATCGTGCATTATAATGATTTTTCTGTTGTTGCGCGCGGCGAGAATGGCCGCTTCGTTAAGAAGATTCGCTATATCCGCGCCGCTGAACCCGCTTGTCATACGGGCGAGGGTACGGAAGTCCACGTCGGGACTTATAGGCTTGTTGCGTGCGTGAACTTTGAATATGGCTTCTCTGCCTTTGACGTCGGGGATATTGACGTATATCTGGCGGTCGAATCTGCCGGGACGGAGCAGGGCGGGGTCAAGAATATCCGCTCTGTTTGTCGCAGCCATTACGATTATTCCGTCGTTGGTTTCAAATCCGTCCATCTGTACGAGAAGCTGGTTAAGGGTTTGCTCTCTTTCGTCGTTACCTCCGCCGAGTCCCGCGCCTCTCTGGCGGCCCACGGCGTCGATTTCGTCGATAAATATTATACAGGGCATATTTTTCTTCGCCTGTGCGAACAAATCGCGTACTCTGCTTGCTCCCACGCCTACGAACATTTCAACGAAATCGCTTCCCGATATGCTGAAAAACGGTACGTTGGCTTCGCCGGCAACCGCTTTTGCAAATAGCGTTTTACCTGTTCCCGGAGGACCTACAAGCAATACTCCGCGAGGTATTTTTGCTCCGATATCGATGAATTTTTTCGGATTTTTAAGAAAATCGACGATTTCGCAGAGTTCGGTCTTTTCTTCTTCCGCTCCTGCTACGTCGGAAAATCTTATTTTTACGTTTGACGCTATTCTCGGTTTGGTTTTTCCGAACGTGAGCGCGCCGTTGCCGCCTTTTCCGCGCATTCCCATTATGAGAATAATCGCAAGCACAGCTATTATCACGAAACTCAGTATGGAAATTATCGTTGACCACGACGTTCCGCTGTTGGGATTGGTCAACGTTATTTTCGGCACGGTGAGGTTATTTGCTTCGCAATATGCTTTTACTTCGTCGGCAAGCGTTCTCGAAACGACTATTACGTTATATTTTTCCGTAACGGGTTTTCCGTTATCGCCCGTTCCGACTTTCAGCGTTACGGTTACGGAATACGAATCGGTAAACGCAATTTCCGTTACGTTTCCGCTCTGTATATCGTTCCACATTTCGCTGTATGATTTTGTTGCCGTGCGGTTGAGATTGGATATCAGCAATGCCACTATCACCACGCAGATTATCAAGGCGATTATGATAAATATCGTTCTTTTGTTGTTATTGGGTTTTGTATCCACTTGATGTCCTCTTTTCCGTATAAAATATTATAAATCAGTATAACAAAAATATTCCGATAAAGCAAACGGTTTAATCTTTATTACGACACTTTAAGTGGAGTGTACGTCAGAAATTATAACTCAACCTTAAATTTTCTATCAGATTTTGAATTTTTTTTGCGATTTTTCTTGAAAGAATATCTACGGCGAGGTCATCGGCGTTTTGAAGGGAGCCGAGGTTATCTTCGGATTTCGGCGCGACGACGCCGAGAAATCCGACGTCGCCGAATTTGCCGAGAATTTTCCCGAGCGCGCTTCCCGCACGCAAGCCTTCGAGGGAATATTTGATTTTACCGACATCCGAACTTTTCCCCAGGCACGCGTCTACCGCTACTATGAGACTTTGCGCATGGTGGGTGCGGATATGTTCGAAATACTTGTTGCAGTTCAGACCCGTTACGGGCGAACGCGTCCGACCGTATACATACGCGTCGAGTTTATATTCTTCTATCAGGATGTCTCCGACGCGAGGGCCGAGACTGTCTCCGCGCACTTTGGGCGTGCCTATACAGATTACTACCGGTTTCGGGACTGTGATTCTCATAACCGTGATGATTGCCGATTTGTTTTTTTTTATTCCGATTAAAAGGTAAATTTTGTATATTGCGGAAATGTCAAAATAAAATATTTATAACTTAATTTACGGATAAGGAATCCCCGTTCGCAATAATTAAGTACCTTTACAGGCAATAATCGAACAGAAAACAAAAACGTCGAAAACGGAGCGGCGGGTAAATTTTCCGTTAAAAAAAGTAGCTCGCGCGGGTTGCGGTACGCGTGCGCGAAATTTTCTCTTGACTAGAAACGCGCGTAAAGGTATAATATTTGATATACAAGTTAAAAGTTGTAAGTGTTTCCTCGGTTTCAGGGGAAGCGACGTGAGGAGGATAAATGAACGGGTTAATACTTGACGTGATAGTCGTAGTGGTTGCCGTACTGCTGATAATTTTCGGATTATGGCGCGGAATGTATAAACTTATATTCGGGTTGGTTTCCGGAATAGCGGCATTGGTGCTGGCAATCGTACTGGCGTCTACCGTAACGTCGTTGTTGATAGACAAGACAAACATCGACGATTATGTATACAATGCTCTCGACGAGCCGATACAAAACGTCATTCCCGCCGAACTCGACGCGTCAAACGTGGAAATTACGTTCAATCCCGACGGAACGGTGGCGATAACACACGGAGCGGACATTTACGAAAGCATTACCGAATATCTGAAAACAACGCAGTATTCGATGTTGGGCGGAATATTGGATTCGGTTATCACGAACGACAACACTCTTTCGATACTTTATCCCGAGGCAGGGGAAGAAGGCGCGGCGGCGAAAACCGTTACGCTTGCTCAGGCGTTGTCAACGGCGGCTATCGTTTATATTATGTTGGCGGTCGTATTTATAATCCTGTGGATACTTTGTTATATCATCGTCAGAATTCTGATGTATTTCGTTAAAAAACTCGTTCACGGAACGTACATCGGACATTTTGTGGACAAGGTACTGGGATTTATTGTGGGCGCGGCGCTTGCTATGGTTCTTATATGGGGCGTGCTTGCGGTTATCAGACTGCTCGGAACTTATACCTGGATTATCCCCGTAAACGAAGTTATAAATTCTTCTACGCTTACAAAACTGCTTTACGAAAACAACTTCTTATACAATTTCCTCGTACAGTCTACCAATATGCAGGAGGCGATAGCCGGTCTGATAGGCAGATTCGGAACGACCACGGCAGGAGAAGAGGAAGCGGAAACGGCGGCGCGGTTTATAACCGGTACGGCGAGAGTTTTTACGGGAAAACCGTTTTGAATATAATTAAGGCGTCATAAGGGGGAACGTGTACGCCGAGGAGAAAATATGAAGTTTACCGGAAGTGTTATAGGCAAAATTTTTCTAGTATTGTTATGCATAATTCTCGGAATGGTTATCGCGCTGGGCGGAATTGTCGGAGGATTATATTTTGTTCTGACAAAAGCGACTGTCGGGCAGATTGAAGAAAGTGTAGGCGGAATGCTGCCCGAAGGCGTCGAACTGGATTTTTCCGACGAAATAAAGAATAAAACCGTTTTGGAATGGGGAAAGGAATTCCTTGCAGCCATTTCCGATATGAGCGTTACTACTGTCGGGCAGCTTGAAGGACTTGTAGGCTATCCCGTAATAAGCAACGCTTTATACGAGACGGTCGGAGTGGAGGCCTCTGCCGTTAAAGACAGTACTTTCAGCGATTTGGGCGCGACTATAAGCAATTCTCTTACGGTTGAAAAAGTCGGTGAAAAATTCGACGTGGCATTTCCGGATATGCCTCTTTTCACCGACCGCGAATTTCTTTCCACGCCGCTTGCGGACGCTTTTGAAAATCTTTCTCAAAGGCAGCTCAACCAGTTTGTCGTAATCGACGAAAACGAAAGCAATGCGGTTCTTGTGGCGATACAGGATTTGACGATAGACGAACTCGGCGGTGAAGCGCTTACCGATAAAATCAACGGTCTGAAACTGTCGGACGTAATCGAAATCGACGAGAACGAAAGCAATTCCGTTCTGATTGCGCTTAAAGACACCAAAATTGGCGAACTCGGCGGAGAAGAAGCGGACGGAATAATAAACGCGCTGTTTATAGGCGAAATAATGAATATCGACGAAAATTCGGAAAAAATATTGCAGTCGATGAAATATGCGTCGATAGAAAGCGTGACGGTGAAGCTCGATAAAGCGTCGTACGATTTACAGAACGAAGAGTTCCGGCTGAGCGCGGCGTATGCGGACGCTGCCGGTCTCGAAAAAGAAGGCTATGAATACATATACGCTTCCGACGGAACGGCGTATGTCCACGTTATCGAGAACGGCGAAAAAGTTTTCGACGCCGAAACGGGAACTTATCTTTGCTACGAAACCAAACTTTCGGGAGAAGGAGCGGAACGGAAGAATTATCCGCTTATAGGAATAAACGATACTGTTAAAACTTCAAAAATAGGAGACATAATCGAAGTTACGGAAGACGATAAACTGATGTGGAGTCTGAAAGACAGCACTCTCGGCAGTATTTCGGAAGACGTTAAAAAATTGTTCCTTGACGAAGTAATGAATATCACGGAAGAATCGAGTAAAACGCTTGTGGCATTGAAATATGCGTCGCTGGAAACGATAACCGTCACCGCAAGCGGAGCGGAATTTATTGATTACGGCGAACCCGAGAAAGAACTTGAAGGATACGTGTACAGATATTTGTCGGACGGAAAAGGCGGATATGTTCCGTACGTGGCGAAAATCGGTGAAAACGGAACAATAGAAACAACGCCCGACGGGAACTACGTACTTATCGCGACAAAGGAATACGACGGTTTTTATCGGCCGTTGTCGAGCGTGGACGACAGAGTAAAAGAGCTTTTTGTCGGAGAACTTATAGGAGAAACGGCGACGCAGACGATGAAGTCGCTCAGCGAATCGTCGCTCGAAAGCGCGATTGCGTACATTGACATTGCCGCATTGGACGAATCGACGGAAATATACCGGATGAACAATCCCGATTATGTTTCTTACGAAAAAGAAGGATATATCTATAAATATTCCGCGCTCGGACTGGCTTACGTATGCGTGGAAGACGAAAAGGGTAGCGCCGTTACGGAAGGCGGAAAGTACAAATTATACGAAACAAGACTTTATAACGGAAAATACATCCCGTTAATCGGTCTTGACGACAAAATGAAGACCATAACGTTCGGAGAAGTCGTGGAAATAGACGAAAACGACCCGAACACGACTCCGCTTATGCGCAGCCTTAAAAATACGCGCGTGGAGGAGATGGACGAAACGGTAAACAAGCTGTTTATGGACGAAATGATAGATATAACCGAAAGCAGCGCTCCTGTTCTTCAATCGATAGAATATGCGGCGTTAAGAGACAGAAAAACCGCCGTAAACAAAGCGGAAGCCGACGGAACCGTACCCGGGGAGGAATATATTGCAAGACAGCTTGACGGATATCTGTATGTATATGTAACCGATAGCGACGGAACGCCGATTCCTTATGTTTGCATAACGGAAAACGGAATTCCCGTAACGATAACGATAGAAGGGGAAGAATATTACGAGGTATACGAAACAAAATATTACGACGGATACGACCGTCCGATAATCGGACTCAATACCAGACTCGATACGCTTGCGCTCGGAGACATATTCACCGAAGAGGAAATGTCTGAGGGCGTGCTGAGTCTGCTTTCGGCTGATACGAGCATAAAAGAAATAAGCGGAGAAATGGCAACCAAGATAAAGGATTCGTCGCTTGCAAAACTTGCAGGGATAGGGGTAATCGACGCTTCGGGAGAAAAATTCGATATGACAAAAACGCCGAAAGAACAGCGCGCATTTATATGGAACAGCAATCTAAACGGAATGATAGAGGGGATAATCGGATTTGTGGACGAGCCGATAGTGATAGAAGAAGGAGTGCCGAAAGCAAATTACGCGCTTATTGCGGACCCGACGGTAACTCTTGCCGGAGGAACGTATAACAGCATCGCGGAATTTGTCGCGGCATACCAAGGAGAGAATTTTGCTTCGCGTACCGTGCAGGAATATCTTACGATAATTCTCGGCGGGAGCATAACGGTGAACGTAAATCCCGAAACCGACGCCGCGTTTCTTGCGGAAGACGGAAACTATTATATTCCCGTATTCAATCTTGACGGAGCGGACTACACGCTGACGTTTGCCGGCGGCACGGTAGTGCTTGCGGCGACGGAAAGCGGAGCAAGCGAAGTATCGAAACATCAGTTCTATTATGCGTTTGACGCATCCAACGGCGGAAACGGCAGCGGACTGAATTATTATGACGGAACGGGAAGCGTTTCGGCATCCGATAACGGGTCGTTCTTTGAGTTCAAGAAAATAAACTGACGAAAAAAGATTACAAAACGCCCCGCGGCACTGATTTGCCGCGGGGCGTTTTTATTATAAAATTTCAGTCAAATAACCGCTTCGGCGATACCGAACACGACAAACGGGTATCCTAAACCCGAATTTACAGAGAGATTGCTGTTCCGTCGAAAGGTTTATTCGTCTTCTTCTTCGGATTCTTCTTCCGTATCGTCGTCGAGTTCGTCAAGCTCGTCGAGAGAAACGTCGAGGTCGCCTTGAAAATCGTCAACGTCTTCTTCGCTTTCTTCGAATTCGTCTTCCTCGTTTTCTTCTTCGAATTCGTCTTCCGCGAATTCTTCGTCCTGCATCTCTTCGAGAGAGAGTTCCCATTCGTCGTCTTCGGAAGAATTGAACATATCTTCGTTTTCTTCCGGTTCTTCCTCATCGATATCGTCGGTAAGAGAAGATTTGTCTAAATCGGTTCTGCTTGCGCACATTTCGCAAACGGTTTCACCGTCGTTCAGATAATTCTTGTGGCAGACGGGGCAGAGTCCCACGTCATCGTCTTCTTCGTCGATATCGACTTCGTCGTTATGTTTGGCGCCGCTCAATTCCTGTTTACAGATTTCGCAGTAATCCTCTTCTTCAAGAATATAATTGATTTCGCAACGCGGACATTTTTTATACTTGGCCATAATTATCTCCTTAAATTTTAAGAAAGCGTTATTTTGCGTGCCGCAATCGTGGATATATTATATTTACTAACGTGGCATTTGTAAACTACTTTTTGCATAAAAAGCGAATTTTTTTCAAAAATTTTTATTCCTCGCGGAAAACCGAAAGAAAACAGGTAAGGCGTCAGCACGAAACCGGCTTAAAAATTCTATAAAAGTATTGATATAAAATATTATTTATGGTAATATATATTTGACTAATTGTCTGCGGTGAGAATTCTGATGACGGAATTTTGGTTTGCAGAGGCTGAAAAGGTAAAAGAATGGAAGGTAGAATTATGGTTTTGAAGGCGAGAAAGAACCTGTTGACGGCAATGATTGCCGTGATTATCGCAATAATCGGAGCGGTAACGCTTTTTTCGTACGCGCGTACGGACGTAAGCGCGGGCGCGGCGGAAGCTGCGGAGGATTATAAATGGACTCCGTCCGTCAGAACAAGAATAAGCGAAGGGCAGAGCCCCGCCGATAATTTCGAGATAGTCAGTCAGCCTCTCGACGTTTCGGCAGATACCGAAATCGATTTCTTTGTGAAAATATCCGACGGGAACGTTTTCAGCGGAAGCACGTTTAAGTATTGCAAATCGGAAACAAGACTTACAACCGAAGCGGATAAACTCGGCGCAACCTGGATAACGATAAATAAAAACGAAAATAAAGTCGATGTAACCGAAGACGGAGCGGAAGTTACGTATATATGGGCGGAAACTGACGCGAACGTAAGTTTTTACGGATATGTGTATTTCCGCAGAGAATATACGGTTGCGACGGGAAGCGGAACCGTTTCCAACGTGATTGAATATTATCCGACGGAATTCGAACTTAAATATACCGTAAGCGCGTCCGATTACGTCCCGACGATTGCGGGAGTAAAGGCAAGAATGCCGGGAGGAAATCCGTATGACGGAAGATGGCTTTCGTCGTCAATAACGTTCGAAATAACGACAGGACTTATGGAAGAGGGCGGCGGACAGGCGTTTGACCCCAAGAAAGAACTTCTTTCTTATTCCGTCGACAACGGCAAAAACTATATACCCGTGACGAATACCAACATTATCGAAATAAAAAACAGAGCGTTGGTAAGTCAGGTAATATGGTTCCGCGTAACAAACGTGTCGAATACGAAGGAAGACATATGGAAATACGGCGAAGCCGAGGGAGAATATCCCGTAAAAATGGACCCGTATCTTCCCGAATTCAACGTAACGGCGGAAACTGTGGATTTATCGGGGAACCGTATTGAATACGTAAACAATTCCTGGACGAGCAAGCAGGTGACGTTTTCGTTACAGAACGTGAGTAAATGTTGCAGTAACGTAACGTATACGGTATCGGTGGGAGGAGGAGACTACATCGACGCGATAGAAAGCAATACGTTTACGACGACGACGGGTTCGATAAAATTCCGAGCAACGAACGAAGCGGGGCTTGTGTACGAATACGGAACCGCGTTTAACGTAAACATCGACGCTGCAAAGCCCAACGTAGACCTGAGCGCGGCAACGACGGACCCGGACGACGATACCAAAAAGAAAACGCTTACCGCGACGAAAGACGCGTTCGGAACGATATCTTTCGGATATGCGAACGGGGATATAGAAGTCTATGTATATAACAGAAACGCATCTGGCGCGGCAATCAACAACGCAAGCGGAACGGTATTCCAGTATCAGGAAAAAATAGACGGAATATATTCCGGGAACTGGCGGAATATGACCACGCAGGTACAGTCTCCGACGGGAGAAAAGGGATATGTTTTAACCGCAAGCACAAAAGAGCTGATAAGCGTTACCAGAACGTTCAAATTCCGTATAATGAGCAATGCGGGGCTGATAAGCGACGAAGCGGAAGCTACGTTTACGCTTATAAAAAGCGCGTATCTGATAGAACTGGGGGAAGTAACCGCGGAAATAAATTCATCGGGCTGGATAGCGGACAAAGCCGTTATAAGGGTGAGCGTGCCTACGGACAGCAAAAGAGGCACGGACGGGACGTACAGCATACCGACCACGATATACGATTTCTATTACCAGGCGACCAATGCCGTGGGCGGAGAAATGTCGGCGCGCGGCCGCGCGGTTGAGTTCCACGAAGAAAAAGAAAGCGAAGTCAGGTGGTGGTACGAGTTCGACCTTGTTGCAAGCGCGGACAGTACGTTTTCCATTTATGCGAAGAATGCTGCGGGAAAGCGCAGCGCAAATACGGAAACCACCGACGATAAAATCCGTATTGACGTTCTGCAACCCGTTTATAATCTGTCGGCATACATTCATCCTACGGAAAATATTCCGCAGGAAGATTACATATATCTCGACGTGGAAAACCCCGGGTGGGTGAACGGACAGATTGTTCTTGTGCTGAAAGTCAGGGAAAGCGTAAGCGGAATTTACGTTAAGGAAATGATTTATGCAACCGAAAACGGAGAGATTTTAAAAGACGAACAGACGGGAGAGATAGTCTGGCAGCCGAGAAATCAACAGATGACGGTTACGGAAACGGTGCTTGAAAAGGATGAAAACGGCGTTGAATGGCAATGGTATATTTACCGTATAACGCTGAATCTTAACGAAGAAATCGGCGCCGGGGAGAAAATATATATCGGAAGCAAGGAATATAAATATCGAATTTATACAAACAGCGGGAAATATACGGACGCCGATTTTACCGCGAATATCGACACATCCGACGTAATAGCGGTAAGCGAATTCAATGCCGTAAGCGGAGATAAAGACGAAAAGGTTGAAATAAGCGGAGCAAGCGGACAGAGATACATAGATATGAGCGATTACGGGTTCTCGGTGTGCGAAGATACTAATTTTGTTTTCGCAAGCAGTATAGACAGGGAAAATACGGAAGACCATTATATAATAAAATATCAGCTTTTTGACGGCGAAGGAATGAACGGAGACCAGCTGCTCGATTATGCGCAAAACCTTACCGAAGCATATTTTGTGACGATAGCGGCAGGCGAAACAATGCCGATAGCCATTCCCGCGGACAGCATCGGAGATATATATATCGCAATATTCATTGAAAGTACGGCGAGAGATTTTAAAGGGAGCGCGATAAAAGCGGGGCCCTATGTAATAAAACTGCATTACGACACAAAAAATCTTGTAATAACGTACGAACTCGAAGCTGACGACAACGGAACCGACGTTACCGAGCAGATGCAGGCGGGACAGTGGGTAAAAGGAAGACTTCTCGTTACAATGGAAATTAAGACCGACGAAGTCGGCGGATTAAAAATAGATTCCTCATATACGTTTTACTATATGAGACTGTCAACTTTGAGCGGCGGAATTCCGTCGGTCGGGTGGATACAGGTCGACAACGGACTGCTTGTCGAATATGAAGATTCATACAGTTACGAATTCACGCTGCCGTTTTCCGACGAAGGATATTCAGGATATATCGCCGTATCGGTATGCAACGGAGCGGGATATCGGAGCAAGCAGGAAGCGGCGTCGGTAATGGGAATCAAAATAGACAATACCACGCCCGACATCGACGAGGCAATAACATATTCGCGTACGCCGTCGGCGGATTTTGCCGAAGGCGTAAGAGGGGATATGAGTACTATGAATGTCGGCGGAGAAGAAATTACCGTACTGACTTATTACAGTACCGAAGAAATAAGTTTGAGAAGTGTTACGGACGATTCCCGCTCGAAGATAAGTTTCTATTATCTGCCTCTCGGCGCGGAAGTAACGGAACTTAACTACAACAAAACCGATTTTAACTTATTGGGAAGCAATTCGGCAGGGATGTTCGAATCTGCCGGAATAACGATTTCCGACAACACATATTCGACGGTGTATTACGGACTGTACGCCATAAACGAGGTCGGAACGGAAGCGCTCGGAGCGGAAGAATTGTCAAGCGGAGCGGTCAAGCTGTCCCGGGTATATAAATTTGTGTGCGACCCGAGCGAAATAGAGGGGTCGCTAAGGTATGACGAGCAAAACGGTATATACAGCGAACAGACGGGAATGTTCACATATCTTTGGAAAGATAACGTATACATATTTGCGTCGGGAACGGGAAGCGTAGCGCCTACCGGCGAATCCGACTATATTATGTTCCAATTCAGTCTGGATAACGGGTTAAGCTGGTATAACTATCTGGATTACGGAGTTGAAAGATGGTTCAGTTCGGGAGAAGACGTCACGCTGTCGTTCAGTCCCGACATATTGAGAGAATACGTCGATGCGGACGGGAGCCTGCCGTTTGATAACGGCGTAAACGGAGTGTTTATGTTCAGGGCAAGGAATAAAGCCGGAGCGACGAAAGTTTACGGAAACGTATATATCGCAATGGAAAACACGGAGCCCGAATTTGAAGTAATACTTCTGGACAAAGACAATTTATCGTATTACGGCGGGGAAGCGGATTTGACGAAAGACCCCGTAAAATGGTCAAGCGGACCGATAACGATACAGATAAATACGATAAAAATGCCCGCAAGCGGAATCACGTATATGTACTACCTTGAATACAACGACGGTTCGTCCATAATTTCGACTGCGGAAGAAGGTTCTTACGGAAAGAAACTTACAAACTATACGTTGTTCAGCACGGATACGCTGGACGGATTCAATCTGAACAGAGACGCGGTACTGACGATAACCGCAATCGGAAACAGCACGTCGCAGCTACATACGCAAGAGAAAGTAAGAATAGCTGTAGACCAGGTAGTGCCGGAATTTGCGCTAACAGGGCAGGCGTTCAGGCAGCAATCGAGCGTAACGGAACTTATATCGAGCGGACAATGGACGAATAAAGACACCGTTAGCGTTTCAAAGAGCACGATAGCGCAAAACGTATCGGAAGTGGAATATTGGTATACCGTAAAGAATAAAGACAGCACGGCCGCCGAGAGCGAACCGACAAGGTGGAGCGATTCCGTCGGGTCAATCGAAAGGTCGGAATCTTGCGTAATAACGGTTACGGCGACGTCAAAATCGGGATTGACGTATGTATCCGAATTCGTTATCAATATCGATACCACGCCGCCGATAATACGTTTTGACGGCGGAATGAACGTAATTCAGGGAGAAGAATATTATATCGATTTAAGGGTATATGTGGAAGAAGCGAACATAGAAATCTGCGAATATATCACAATAAAAGAGGAAACGAGAGGTTTTGCGTTTTCACCGAAAGGATATATCCTCAGCACGAGCAGCGTAGACAATTCCACAAGGTACGATAAGAACACCGGAGAAGAGTACAGAGGGTATGTAAGGGTATATGTGAAAGATTATGCCGGAAACGAAGCGAGCATAGATTTTTACGTGCTGCCGTTCAGGCTTACGGTAAACAATCTGACGCTTACTGACGAAGACCTTGCGCAGGTGGACGCATATGAAGCCGCACTCGATAAAGCCCGTATTTATATGGATTCAAGCAGAATAGGGTATTTTGAAAACCTTATTTCACGTCTTAACGACAGAGAAAATACGCTCAGAAAGGAAATACAAGGATATCAGGATTATCTTGAAAGACTGTATAACAGGACGAGTTTCGAGCTCAGAAGCGATTATGCCGAAATGTATGATTATATGCAAACGTTCAACGATTACGAGATATACGGAAAAGGTTGGATACAGGATGCGATAACGGGAGATTCCACAAGCAAATATTATGCGTATTATCAGAATTTCCTGACGCAGTTCGGGAAGTTACAGGCGCTTATGGACGAAGTGGAAAAGACGGAAGACAACGTAATAGCTTTGCCGGCAATAAATATGGTAGAGCGTGAGGATTACGAGGATATATTAAGGGTGTACGACGAATATAAGAATCTTACGCTTGACCAACGAGCATGTTTTACGTCAAACCTGTATAACAAGCTGATGGATTTGAAAGAATCGTGCGAAGTATTGTTATTGATAGACGAAGACCTCGGAGTATCGATAGACGGAGATTTCGCGCCCGGAGCGACGATAAACGTAACGGAGTACGGTTCGACCACCGACACGTATACGAACGCGCAGGCAATGCTGGCAAAGACGGTTTCGGAAACTCAGCCGAGAACGGTTGTGTCGATATACAGAATAGCGCTTGACGGCGCATATTCTCAGACCAGCGCAAGCGATATAACCGTAACGCTGCCGATAGCGGAAGATTACAGGAATTACATATATTTCTCGGTGTACGAACTATCCGACGACGGAAGCGTTAAACTTATAAACGGAACGGAAATTCAACCCGACGGAAGAACGGTAAAATTCGATACGGAAGAACTTTCGACATATGTGTTGTGCGTAAAAGCGGAAATGCAGCAATCCGCCACAACGGAAGGAACTTACGGAACCATTCTCGGATTGGAACTTGACACAAAGATGTTGAGATATCTTATATATATCGGGGCGGCTCTGTTCGGAATAGTGATACTTGTTGTAATAATAGCGGGAATCCGTCACAGAAAATTCCTGAACAGTTATAATAAGGCATACCGCAATTCGATTTACAGAAAGGGAGTCAAGGGTATACCGAAAGGGAATAAAATCAAATAAAAGAGCGAAACGAAAGAAGATGTGTTTTATATTCGGGAAAAAGAAGATACTTGCAAAACAGAAAGAACTCAGTGAAAAGGTGGACAGACTTGCCGAAGAAATGCGGCAAATGGATAAATCGATAAAAGAAACCGTAAATACGGCAACAACCGTATCGAACAACGCGCTGATAGGCGGAGTAAAAACGACGCTGGAAGCCGTTACGCAGAATATAAATACGGTTTTGGAAAACAATGAAAAGCGCATCGGAGAGATGCGCGTTTCGCTTGACAAAAATCTCGGAGAAATCAGAGAGGATAACGAAAAAAGGCTCGGAGAAATGCGTCAGGTTGTCGAAGAAAAACTGACAAGTGCGTTAAGCGAAAGGCTGGGGGAGACGGTAAAAGCGATTAACGAAAGACTGGACGCAGTCAATAAAGGACTAGGTGAGATGCAGAGTCTAACAAGCGGCGTAACGGATTTAAGAAGAATTCTCGGCAACGTAAAAACAAGAGGCGTATACGGAGAAACAAGTTTATTAAATATACTGGACAACATTTTCACTACGGAGCAATATAAATCACAGCTTAATTTAGGGAGAACGGGAGAAAGCCGCCGTGTAGTGGATTTCGCGGTGGTGATGCCCGGAAAGAAAGAAGAGGAAAAGGTATATCTTCCGATAGACGCGAAATTCCCGTTAGAAGACTATCAGAGATTGGTGTCGGCGTCAGAGTCGGGCAACCAGGCGGCGGTGGCGGAAGCGGTAAAAGCGTTGGAAAACGCCATTAAAATTCAGGCAAGGAGTATCAGAGAAAATTATATTTTACCGCCAAAAACGGTAGATTTTGCGTTAATGTATCTTCCGATAGAGGGATTGTACGCGGAAGTAGCGAGAAATCCCGGATTATTGGAAGAACTCAGCAGAAAATACAAAGTAATTCCGGTAGGGCCTACGACCGTAACCGCGCTCTTAAACAGCCTGCAATTGGGATTCAGAACGCTTGCGGTGCAGA
This sequence comes from uncultured Clostridia bacterium, assembly GCA_944372095.1. GTDB lineage: Bacteria > Bacillota > Clostridia > Christensenellales > DTU072 > CAG-1782. Next base: position 70,645 of record CALVYG010000003.1, on the reverse strand, counting down.
AATCAAGCAGAGAAGTTTTTGACTTGCTGATAAAATTCAGAGCGGATTTCATTAAATATTCGGGAGTAATAGAAAATGCGCAGAGACAAATCGGAACAGTGGGAAGAACGCTTGACGATTTGAACCAAAAAACCGTAAAAATAATGAATACATTGGATAAAGCGGAACGTATAGCGCTTCCCGAATCTGTTTCGGAAATCGAATAAAAAGTCTTAATTTCAGCTTAATGTAAAAAAATACCACCAAAAAGTTCCCTTTTTGTGTGGTATTATTTTTTTGCGATAAAGGAGAAAAACGCATGAAGAAGATTTTAACGTTAAGTCTTATTTTTTTATTCGTTTTTTCGGGATTGTCTCTGTTCGGCTGCACCCGTGCGGAAGAAACCGATACCGATGTGAAAGGCAGATATGAGAACGAAAAACCGGCAGAAAACGGAGCGACGGCAGATGAAACGGAAGACGGTAAAAACGAAGATAGCGGAACAGAAATACCGACAGGCGGAGAAACAACGGTAGATGACAGTTTACCGTCAAATATCGGTAAAGCGGTTTATATCCGTTCAAAATGTAACGGATTGAACGTCAGGAAAGGAGCCGGAACAGGGTACGGTACGCTCGGAATGCTCGATAAAGGCGATATGGTGATGTATACGGGAAAAGAGGACGGGTGGTATAAAACTGTTTATAAAGGAGTAGACGCATATATTTCCGCATCCGAAATCTATACCGAGCTTTACGAAACGGATAAAACCGACGACAGGATTGAAAAGGTAATAGAAACAGGCTGCGAATTACTCGGAACGGAGTATGTTTACGGCGCTGTAAGACTGCACGACGGGTACGGTAATTTAATTAAAAGTTTCGACATAACCGAGTTTGACTGTTCTTCGCTGATGCAATATATTTTCTATTACGGCGCGGACGAAGTTTTACAGATAAACACGCGTACGCAGGTATACCAGGGAAAGGAAGTTGAAAAAGCCGACCTGAAAAGAGGCGACCTGATGTTTTTTACGAATGCGTCGAGGTACTATAAGACGGGAACGGAACGGATAGGGCACGTAGCGTTGTATCTCGGTGACGGATACATATTACATACGGCTTCCGACCATGCGGTAATAGAAAAAATAAGCCAAACGCGCGATTCGTATTTTATTTGCGGACGCAGAATTATTGATGTTTAAGCGAGTTATTGCAACCGAATTTATCGGAAGCTTTAACGAATCCGACAAAAAGCGGATGAGGTTTATTGGGTCTGCTTTTGAATTCAGGGTGGAACTGAACGCCGATGAAGAAATCCCTGTCAGAGATTTCAACGGCTTCGACAAGTTTGCCGTCAGGTGAAGTTCCGCATACCGAAAGTCCGGCTGAGATAAGTTCGTTGCGGTAAACGTTATTATATTCGAAACGGTGACGGTGTCTTTCGGAAATAAGATTTTCGCCGTAACATTTCATCATAACCGAGCCGTCGGAAATCAAACACAGGTATGCGCCAAGGCGCATAGTTCCGCCTTTTATGACTCCTTTCTGGTCGGGCATGAGGTCTATAACGGGATGCGCCGTGTTTTTATCAAATTCCGTACTGGTGGCGTCAAGGTATCCTAAAACGTGTCTTGAATACTCCATAACGGCAATTTGCATACCTAAACAAATACCGAAATAAGGAATGTTATTTTCGCGTGCATAGCGGCATGACCAAATCATTCCTTCTATGCCGCGGTCGCCGAATCCGCCGGGGACTATAATTCCGTCGCAACCGGCAAAAACGTCTTTCGCGGTAACGTCCGTGACGGAGTCGCTGTCAACCCATCTGATTTTCAGAACCTTTCCGCATGCAAAGCTTGCGTGGTTAAGAGCTTCGATTACCGACAGATAGGAATCGTGAAGTTTTACGTATTTCCCGACAAGAGCAATAACGACCTGCCCTTTACGGGAGTGAACGGAATCAACCATGGCTTTCCATTGGGTAAGGTCGGCTTCGGGGGCGTCTATTCCGAGCTCGCGGCATACGACTTCGTCCATTTTTTCGTTGTGGAGCATGAGAGGTACTTCGTACAGGCAATCAAGAGTTGTATTGGAAATAACGCAATCTTTTTCCACGTTGCAGAATAAAGAAATTTTCTTTCTTATATCTTCTCCTACGTCTTTGTCGGAGCGGGTTACGATTATGTCGGGATGAATTCCCATAGCCTGTAATTCTTTAACGGAATGTTGAGTCGGTTTGGATTTGAATTCGTCGGAACCCGATATATAAGGAACAAGGCAGACGTGTATGAACAGACAATTACGCCGACCTGTTTCTATGGAAAGCTGACGTATGGCTTCAATGAACGGCTGCGATTCGATATCTCCGATTGTTCCGCCGATTTCGGTTATCATAACATCGGCTTTTGTTACTTCTGCGTTTTTAAGAATAAAGGATTTTATTTCGTTTGTGACATGAGGAATAATCTGAACGGTTTCGCCCAGATATTCACCCCGTCGTTCTTTGTTAAGAACGGTCCAGTATACTTTGCCCGAAGTGAGGTTACTGTACCGGTTCAGGTTCTCATCGATAAACCTCTCGTAATGTCCTAAATCAAGGTCTGTTTCCGCGCCGTCGTCGGTAACAAAAACTTCACCGTGCTGATAAGGGCTCATTGTTCCCGGGTCAACGTTCATATACGGGTCGAGTTTCTGAGCGGCAACTTTCAATCCGCGTTGTTTAAGTAAACGTCCCAGCGATGCGGCGGTAATACCTTTACCGAGGCCCGATACAACTCCGCCTGTAACAAATATGAATTTAGTCATCTTTTTTTCCTTCCGTATAATTTAATCTTCGTATTGGTTTATAATTTCGTCAGCGATACGGACTTTTGAAAGGCGGTACCGCATGGCGTCGCGTTCGATTTTTTTATGTGCCTCTTCTTCCGTAAGATTTTCTTTTTCAATAAGCAGGCATTTTGCGCGGTTAATAAGTTTAAGTTCGTTAAGTTTACGCTTTAAATTTTCGTTTTCGTTTTCAACGGCGTTAAGTCTTCTGTAAGAAGCGGCAGCCATTTTCAGAGCGGTCCAGAATGTGACGGACGAAACAGGTTTTTCTACGGTAAATACGCCGTAATCTTCAACCTTTGCGGATATTTCGTACGATACGTCCTGTTTCAAAACAAGAATAACCTGATTGGCTTTTGCTCCTATTATGTCGGTAGAAAGCTTATATCCCGTTTCGTCGGGAAGAGGGGAATTTATTATGCACAAATCAAAAGGGCGTTCGACGAGAATTCTGCGTGCTTCTCCGCAGGTTTTAACCGTTACAGGTTCTTCGTAGGTTATTCTCGCAAGCATACCTATAAAAAAATCCGTCATCGATTTACTTGCGGAAACAATAAGTGCGCTGAGCATAAAGTTCCTTATATCCTTTCGAAAGCAGATTGATTTGATTGTTCCTTGTCCGACTCGTATTCTTCGGCAAGAACGGTTTTCCTGTTAATAATATCCTCTACATAATTTTTACCGAGTGCGTTATAAAGAAATTCGCTGTTTTTTGCAAAACCGATAGCCTGATAAAGAGACGAAGGTAAAAGAATTTTTGCAGAAGGCAATTTTTCACCGTTTTTTATACCTTCAAATCCGGCTTTGAGAATGAGCGTGAGCACTATATATAAATTACAGGCGTTATCCGGTGAGCGCAGTTCAAGGCAAGGTTCGCCGTATTTTGAAGTGAGTCGCATAAACGCGCCGCGCTTAGCGCCGAATTCTGCCGTATCGGGAGCGCCGAATTTTCCGAGTCGTTCGTAAGAATTCGGGAAGGAATTAAAAATCAGTCCCGTGTCCTTCGCTCTGTTCAGTATACCGGCAACGAAACTTTCCGCGAGCGGGGAAAGTTTGTCGGAATTAAAGAGAGGAGTTTTATTTTTGTAAGGAGTAATGTTCAGTGCCAAGCCGTTCCCGCTTCGGTTTTCGAGGGGTTTAGGCATAAAAGAAGCGAATAATCCGTTACGGGAGGCGATAGCTTTAACCACAGACTGAAAAATGGTATAATTGTCGCAGGCTTCGAGAGCGTGAGTCGAGGCAAAATTTATTTCATTTTGTCCCGGACCTCGTTCGTGATGGGAAGAAAGCGGACGTATACCCATTTCTTCAAGACACAAACAGATTTCTCTACGGACATTTTCACCTTTGTCAAGAGGTGCGATATCGAAATAGCCGGCGTTATCGTGAGTGTTTTTGGTGGGAAATCCCTCGTCGTCGGTTTTGAAAAGATAAAACTCGCAGTCTGTTCCGAGGTCACAGGAAATTCCCGCGGAGCGAATTTCGGAAACAGCATCGGCAAGCAATGCGCGTGAATCGAAATAAGCCTTTCTGCCGTCTGAGTGTTTGATAAAACTCAAAAAACGCGCTACACGTCCGTGTTGAGGCCGCCAAGGGAGAATATGCAGAGTGGATACGTCGGGGAAAAGAAACAGGTCGTCACCGGAATCCCCGTTAAATCCTGCCGCGGCGGCAGAGAACGGAACTCCCGTGTTCAGTACGCGGGGGAGTTCTTCCGCCATTACCGAAAGATTCTTCTGCCTTCCGTCAAGGTCGATAAAAGAAAGCCTTACGAATTTTACGTCGTTTTCTTTGATAAATTGCGACAACTCAGAAGCGGTAGTCATTGTTCAACCTCCAAAAAAAGTTGTATGTATAATTAATTGTTTGTATATAAGCGTTTATACGGATTGGTAGAATCCGGCGAAAGAACGGAAAAGCTGTCGTCCGTTAAACTGTTTATATCCAATCCGAATATGTCTGAAAAGGATTTAAGGTATCCTTTGATTGAATCAAGGTCATCCGTTGAAGCTTTTTCGCATTTAACCTGCGGAGGAAGAGTCGCGTTTAAGGCGCCGCGGATAAAGATTTTTCCTCCGTGCATACCGACGCCGGTAAAGTTTCCGACCGGCGAAGGAGAATTATTGAGGTTCAAGATTATGATAATTCCACCCGCCATATATTCTCCGAGGAAACTTCCCGCCGTTCCGCCGATAATTATAACCGGCTTTTTCCGATGATATTCTTTCATATGAACGCCGATTCTGTATCCGGCGTCGCCGCGAACGAAAATTTCTCCTCCGCGCATGGCGTATCCGAGTGCGTCGCCTGCGCTTCCGCGGATAATAATTGCCCCGGCGTTCATTGTATCGCCTACGGCGTCCTGACCGTTTCCGAAGACGTCTACGGTTGCTCCGTCAAGATATGCTCCGAGAGCATTGCCGGGCGTGCCGTAAATTTTTACGGTTTTTTCTTTCAGTCCGCAGGCAATAAATCTTTCTCCGAGCACGTCGGTAAGTGTTACCGTTTCGTTTGAGGTTTTCAGAAATTCGTTTATGTCGGTTGCGGTTATATTTTTTGCACTGATTTCCATTTATTGCCTCCTACACTTTTTCCGAAAGAAGTTTATTCCGCGTCGCAACGTCGTATACGGCAAGAGACGGCGAACCGAATAAAAGTTTATTATCCGTATCTTTAAGCGGAATACGGTGTGAAATAATGTTCGTGTATATTCCTGCGCAATCTGTATTTCCTACGAGAATATATCCGTTAAGGAGTCCGTTTTTAATATATAAAGCCTTATAATCCGTTCCGTTTTCGGTTTCGATAAGTTCGCCGTCGTAAGAGCCGCATGACGTGAACCTGAGACCGAAGAAAGACGTGGAGTTCAAGGCAACGTCGGTGAGAAAAGATTCGTTTGCGCCTGCCATGTTTTTACCTGCAATCAAGCCGCCGTTATATGCGCTGGGAAAAAGTTGCAAAAGTCTTTTTTCACCGCTTACCGCGTCATAAGATTCGGCGCAATCGCCTGCGGAAAAAACGTCGGGAACAGAAGTTCGCATATACTCGTCAACGATTATCCCCCGTGAAGTCAGAGCGCCGGCTGACGCAAGAGGTTCTGTAACGGGACGGACGCCCATTGCGAGAACTACGACATCAAACGGAATTTTTTCTCCCGTTGACAGAACAGCGGAGTTTTCTTCAAAAGAATTTACGCTTACGCCAAGACGTTGAGTAATCCCTTTTTCCGTTAAAACGTTTTCAAGTATCCGTGCGACCTTCGGGGTAGTGGCGGTGGGAAGAACCCTTGTTTGCAGGTCTATAACGGTTATATTTTTTGTTATATGGTAACAACCTTCCGCGCATTTAAGTCCGATGAGTCCCGCTCCGACAATCAGCAGACGCGAGTCGGCATTCAGCGTCTTTTTTAATCTGAAAGCGTCGTCGGCAGTGTAAAAACAAGTTTTGTTTTTAACTTTTTCAAGTCCCTGTATCGGCGGAACGAACGGACGGGAGCCTGTTCCGAAAAACAGTTTATCGTACGGATAATTTTTACCGTTTTCCGCCTTTACCGTCTTCAATTCGGGATTTATTGCCGTTATCTTATATGATAAATTATTAACGCCGTTTTTGCAATAAAAATCGGCACCGCGAAAAGCAAGATTTTCTTTCGAAGTCTTACCTTCGAGGAAATACGATATAAGCGGACGAGAATAAAGCGGTGAATTTTCATCGCCGAAAACGGTAATGTCGGCGTTTTTATCCAGACTTTTAATACCGATTATAGCGCCGTAGCAAGCGATAGAGCCTCCGATAAGAACGTATTTCATATTATCTCTCCTCAAAAACAATAGCATTATTCGGGCAGTGAGTTACGCAAAGCGGGGACCCGAACGAATTGGAAAAACAAAGCTCGCATTTATTTGCAACGCCGTTTCCGTCGACGGAAATCGCGCCGAAAGGACAAACCATAACGCAGCTTCCGCACCCGACGCATTTGGATTTGTCTACGGTAATAATCCCGTCATCGTTTTTTGACAGTGCGCCCGAGATGCAGGCGGATACGCAAATCGGATTTTCACATTGACGGCAATTTACCGCGAATGTCGAATTTTCCGCACACTCAACATTGACACGAGGCACAAAAGGTTTATTTTTTATGGCTTCCGTCATATCCGAAATACCGCTGTTGGCGTATACGCAGAAATATTCGCACAGGTGACAGCCGAGACACCATTTTTCATTGACATAAATCCTTTTCATAACGACCTCCATTATTCACCGGCGTGTTTAATACCGAGAACGGATAATTCTTTTTCGTTAAGTCCGACGCCGCGCAGCATAAGACGGTTACCGCGCAGACTTTCAATTGAGTTTATACCCATACCGCCCATCATCTCCTGAATCTCGTGGTTCCATCCCGTAAGCAGATTGACCAATCTTTCCGAAGCGATATCGGGGTTAAGACGTTTAACCAAATCAGGTTTTTGGGTAGCAATACCCCAGTTACAGTTACCCAAATTGCAAGTTCTGCATAAATGGCATCCCATAGCGACGAGCGCGGCGGTTCCGAGGTATACGGCGTCCGCGCCTAAACAGACGGCTTTAACGATATCTGCGCTGCATCGGATACTGCCGGCACAGACGATGGAGACGTTGTCGCGGATTTTCTCTTCTCTCAGACGTGCGTCAACGCTTGCAAGAGCAAGTTCGATAGGGATACCGACGTTATCTCTGATTCTCGTCGGAGCGGCGCCGGTACCGCCTCGGAATCCGTCGATTGCGATTATATCGGCTCCGCTTCTCGCTATTCCGCTTGCGATTGCCGCAACATTGTGAACGGCGGCTATTTTTACTATTACGGGTTTAGTATATCCTGTTGCTTCTTTGATAGAATAAACGAGCTGACGTAAGTCTTCTATTGAATATATGTCGTGATGCGGAGCGGGAGATACGGCGTCGGAGCCTTCCGGAATCATACGCGTTCGCGAAACGTCTCCGACTATCTTTGCGCCGGGAAGGTGTCCGCCTATACCCGGTTTTGCGCCTTGACCGATTTTAATTTCTATCGCTGCGCCGCTACTGAGATAATCCTTATGAACACCGAATCTGCCCGAGGCAACCTGAACAATCGTATTTTTTCCGTACTTATAAAAATCTTCGTGCAGTCCGCCTTCGCCCGTATTGTAGTAAATTCCGAGTTTTTCCGCCGCGCGGGCAAGGGATGCGTGGGCGTTATAGCTTATCGAGCCGTAGCTCATTGCTGAGAACATCATCGGCATGGAAAGGGATAATTGCAACGGTTTTACCGGAATAATTTTTCCGTCGTCGCCGCGCCGTATTTCCTGCGGACGTGAACCTAAGAAAACTCTTGTTTCCATAGGTTCTCTGAGCGGGTCGATTGACGGATTGGTTACCTGGGACGCGTTGAGCAGAATTTTATCAAAGTATACGGGAAAAGGTTCGGGGTTGCCCATAGACGAAAGTAAAACTCCGCCTGTTTCGGCTTGCTTGTATATTTCCGTAAGATATCGCATTTGCCAGTTTGAATTGGAACGGAACTTGTTTTCGTTTTCCGTAATTTTAAGGGCGCCGACAGGGCACAGACAAACGCACCTTTGGCAATTTACGCATAAAGAACTGTCGGAAAACATTTTCTGATTTTTGCCGTCGTAACTTGTCCCCAAGCGGTGAACGTGATTGGCGCATTGTCTTTCACAGACTCTGCAATTTATGCACTTGTCATAATTTCTTACTACTTCAAATAAATTTACGCCGTAATTAATCATTGTTGCGCCTCCAAAGTATAGATAACAGGTTCGCCGCCTTTCGGATAAATTATTTTATCCGGGGAAGGCTCGACTTTTCTGATAGCGCATTCTTCGCTTGCGATATAAACGCGCGAACCCTTTTCCGCGGCGACAAGCGAACGGAGTTTAAGCCGGTCGTTAAGCGCCATTATTCCGCCGTCAAATCCGACAAGAATTGAGAACGGTCCGGTTACAAGTTGCGAGGCGAAAATATTTCTCAGATATGTAAGGCGTTCTCTTTCCTTTTTTTCTGCGCGCTCGATGGTTTGCCAGAACGGAGCAGCCATAACCGTTGCCGCTTCCGAAAACGTGAGGCCCTTTTTACGCGTGAGATAGTCAATAATATAGGTAATAACTTCCGTATCCGTCAGGAGAGTGCATTTATAGCCGTAAGTTTCCATTGCGCTTCTGTTTGCGTCATAGGAAGAAATTTCGCCGTTATGAACAACGGAAAGGGACAGTAATCCGAACGGATGTGCGCCGCCCCACCAACCGGGGGTATTTGTCGGATACCTGCCGTGCGCGGTAAAACAATATCCTTCGTAATTTTCAAGCATGTAAAATCTGCCTACGTCTTCGGGGTACCCGACCGCTTTGAATATTCCCATATTTTTACCGGAAGAAAAAATATACGCTCCTTTTATATGAGTGTTTATATGGAACACGCTGCGCGAAACATATTCTTCTTCACCCAGTTGAAAGCTGTCGAGTTTTGTTTTCAAAGGAGCGACGAAATACCGCATAATAAGAGGTTCGTCGGTAATTTCTTTTATTTTTCTTGTGGGGATTTTGCTGAGATTTACAATATCGTACAAATCTTCAAGGTAGTCTTCGCAATCGCGCTTGGACTGAACGGAATCGTAAAAAATATGAAACGCATAATAATCTTTATATTCGGGATAAATTCCGTAACAAGCGAACCCTCCGCCGAGCCCGTTGCTGCGTTCGTGCATAACGGAAATAGAAGATATAATAGCGTCGCCGCTGAATCTTTTCCCCGATTTATCGAATATGGCGCTTATAGCGCATCCCGACGGATTTCTGAATTGACCTTCCAACATAAGCGTATCTCCAACAAAATAAAAAAAACGTCCGCACCAAGCGGACACTACCGCTTATCATGCGAACGTCTTTGTTCCCGTTTAATATAACACTCGTAAAAAGCGTTGTCAAGTGTTTGAGAAAAAATTTTTCCATAACGGTATTCATAATTTTTTTGCAAAGACGGACCGGACTGAAAGACGAATACGGATAAAAAAAAGAAAAAAAATTTTCAAAAAAGCTTAATCAACTAGTTTAATAAAATAATATAATAAGTATCATTGAAAATATGAATTAAAATAAAAATAAGTATATTCAACAAGTAAAAGTGGAGAAAACAGCAAAAAGCGAGCAAAAAAAATCGATAAAAATGCTTGACAACGAAAAATGAGGGTGCTATACTGTGGGCAAATAACAGCAAAGGCGCTGCGGACGGAGAGTCCGTGGCGCTTTTTTTGTTTGCAAAATAAAAGCAATGAAAGGAGAAAAGAAAAATGGCACAGATTTCGGAATTATTCGGTTCGATGGTATTCGGGGATTCCGTGATGAAAGAGAGACTCCCCAAAGACACTTACAAAGCAATGCAGAAAACAATAAAAGAAGGGAAACCGCTTGACATATCGGTGGCAAACGTGGTTGCGAACGCAATGAAGGATTGGGCAACGGAAAAGGGTGCGACGCATTATACGCATTGGTTCCAGCCGATGACCGGAATAACCGCCGAAAAACACGACAGTTTCATATCGCCCACAAAAGAGGGCGGAGTAATAATGGAATTCAGCGGGAAAGAACTTGTAAAGGGCGAGCCCGACGCATCGAGTTTTCCGTCCGGAGGATTGAGGGCAACATTTGAAGCGAGAGGGTATACTGCCTGGGACCCGACAAGCTATGCGTTTATAAAAGACAAATGTTTATGTATTCCTACGGCGTTCTGCGCTTACGGAGGAGAAGCTCTGGATAAGAAGACTCCGCTTTTAAGGTCAATGGAAGCAATCAACAAACAGGCATTACGGGTACTTAAACTTTTCGGAAACAGCAACGTAACGAGCGTAAAGACTACGGTCGGTCCCGAACAGGAATATTTTTTGATAGACAGAGCGTTATACGAAAAAAGGAAAGACTTGATATTTACCGGAAGGACATTGTTCGGAGCGATGGCGCCGAAGGGACAGGAGCTTGAAGACCACTATTTCGGAACGATTAAGCCGAGAGTACAGGCGTTCATGAACGAACTTAACGTAGAACTGTGGAAACTCGGAATACTTGCTAAAACGGAACATAACGAAGTATCTCCCGCACAGCACGAATTGGCGCCGATATTCGCAACGACGAATATAGCAACAGACCATAATCAGCTTACAATGGAAATAATGCAGAAAACGGCAAAAAAACACGGACTGGTATGTCTGTTGCACGAAAAGCCGTTTGAAGGAGTAAACGGAAGCGGAAAACATAATAACTGGTCGATATCCACCGATACGGGAATAAACTTACTCGAACCCGGGGATACGCCGTATGAAAACGCACAATTTTTAATATTTTTATGTGCGGTAATAAAAGCCGTTGACGAATATCAGGATTTGTTGAGAATATCGGTGGCATCGGCAGGAAACGACCACAGATTGGGAGCAAACGAGGCTCCCCCTGCGATAGTATCTATTTTCCTCGGCGACGAACTGGAAGGAATACTTAATGCAATCGAATCGGGAAAGGATTATAAGTCCAAGGGAAAAGTGCAGATGAAAATAGGAGTTGACGTCTTGCCGAAATTCCCGAAAGACGCAACAGACAGAAACAGGACTTCACCGTTTGCGTTTACCGGAAACAAGTTTGAATTCCGTATGCTGGGGTCCGCCGCGTCAATATCATGTGCAAATATAATTCTGAATACGGCGGTAGCGGAGGAACTGAGGCAGTTTGCCGATGAACTGGAAAGCGCAACAGATTTCCGCATTGCGTTGGACTCGCTGATAAAGAGGGTAATCAAAGAACATAAGAGAATTATATTCAACGGAAACGGCTATGACGAAGAGTGGATAGCAGAGGCTGAAAGAAGGGATTTACTTAACCTGAAAACGACTCCCGACGCATTACCGTACTACGTTTCCGAAAAAAATCTGAAACTGTTCTCGACGCACGGAGTGTTTACCCCGAACGAGGCGCGCGCAAGGTACGAAATTGCGTTGGAAAACTATTGCAAAGTAATCAATATCGAAGCGCTTACAATGCTTGATATTGCGTCAAAAGATATTTTACCTGCGGTTACCGCTTATTCGAAAGAATTGTCATCTGCGGCGATTGCGAAAAAACAACTCATTGCCGACGCAGATTGCGGATACGAAAAGAGTATCGTTTCAAAGATTGCCGCGTTGAGCGGGAAACTATACGATGAAACAGGCGTATTGAAAGGATTGATAGCAACGGCAAAAGATATGGGTTATGAAGAGCTGTCAAGATTTTGCAAGGACAGCATAATTCCGACAATGGAAAAAATACGTTCGTACGGCGACGAACTTGAAACGATAACCGCAAAAGAATACTGGCCGATGCCTTCGTACGGGGAATTGTTATTTTCGGTATAAAATGAACCAACGTTAAGAAATAAAAGGAGGATTAAAAAAATGTCAAACGATATTGTGGAATTTATAGAGAAACAAGTTACGGACACAGCGTTCGGGATATGGTTTTTAATAGGCGCGGCATTGGTGTTCTTTATGCAGGCAGGGTTTGCAATGGTGGAAACCGGATTCACCCGCGCAAAAAACGCCGGTAACATAATAATGAAAAACCTGATGGATTTCTGCATAGGAACAATAGCGTTTATAGTTCTCGGAGCGGGATTGTTGTTTGGGGCAGACGCGCTCGGAGGATTTTTGGGAGCGCCGACAGCCGGGATGCTGACGGATTTTGAAAATTACGATTGGTCAACTTTTGTGTTTAACCTTGTATTCTGTGCAACAGCCGCAACGATAGTTTCGGGAGCAATGGCCGAAAGAACAAAATTTCTTTCGTATTGCATTTATTCGTTTATGATAAGCTTGGTCGTATATCCGATAGAAGCGCACTGGGTATGGGGCGGAGGCTGGCTGGCCCAAATGGGATTCATAGATTTTGCCGGCTCTGCCGCGATACACAGCGTAGGCGGCGTGACAGCGCTTATAGGAGCAATAATGGTCGGACCGAGAATAGGAAAGTACATTAGAAATTCCGAAGGCAAAGTAACAAAAGTAAACGCATTTCCGGGACATTCCATACCGCTGGGAGCGTTGGGAGTATTTATTCTGTGGTTTGGCTGGTACGGATTCAACGGAGCTGCGGCAAAAAGCGGAACGGAACTTGCTCAGATATTTGCAACGACTACAATAGCGCCTGCAACGTCAACGGTAGTTTGCATGATATATACCTGGATTAAAAACAAAAAACCCGATGTATCAATGTGTCTTAACGCGTCTCTTGCCGGATTGGTTGCCGTTACCGCAGGGTGCAATGCAATCGACATGGTCGGCTCGCTTATTATAGGAATCGTATCCGGGATACTTGTCGTCGTAGCCGTAATAGTTGTTGACGTAAAGCTGCATATTGACGACCCTGTCGGTGCTGTGGCGGTGCATCTTGTCAACGGAGTATGGGGAACGCTGGCAGCCGGATTGTTCGCTACGTCAACGTCAGCGGCAGGAATAGACGGACCTATATACGCGCTTATCCACGGAACGAGTTTTGCGGAAGGGATGAAAGTTTTCGGAATTCAGCTATTAGGTATAATCTGTATACTCGCATGGACGATAGGAACAATGACGCTTATATTTTTTGTAATAAAGAAAACAATAGGGCTCAGAGTCAGCGAAGAAGAAGAACTCAGAGGGCTGGATATAACCGAACACGGATTGCCGAGCGCATATGCGGATTTCGTTCCTGCGGTTGAAAACGTAGCATATCCGGAAGCTATTACGGTAAGCGGAGACGTACCCGTATCCGAAGCGGTGGAAGTGAGAAGAGAGCCGGTCTTTGCCGAAAGTGGAAGCAACGGACCGAAATTTACAAAAGTGGAAATAGTGTGCAGGGAGCGTATGCTCGAAAGTCTGAAAGACGCTATGATGAAAATCGGTATTACGGGAATGACGGTATCTCATGTTATGGGTTGCGGAGCCCAAAAAGGACAACCTGAATATTACAGAGGAGTCAAGGTCGAACCTACTTTGCTTCCTAAAATACAAGTTGATATCGTAGTAAGCAAAGTGCCTGTGAGAGAGGTAATAGAGACTGCGAAAAAAGTTCTTTACACCGGACATATAGGAGACGGAAAAATATTTGTTTACGACGTTGAAAATGTGGTTAAGGTGCGTACGGGAGAAGAGGGATATGCTGCTTTGCAGGATGTAGAGTGAGAAGAATATATTAAAACGAAAACGGTCCGCCTGTTTTGACAATACCAAACAGGCGGACGAAATGATTGGGGAAAGAAACAAAAAGGTTTTGACAACGGAGTTTCGAAAGTAAAACGCAAAAAGGAGAGCATTGCGGAATGTGTTCGATAATGGGAATGGAAGGGTACGGAGTACCTGCGGAGATATTTGAAGAAGGGTTTATGAAAACCGTGTCCCGCGGACCTGATATGTCAAGAATAATTGATGTAGGAGAAGGCATATTGGCATTTCACAGACTGTCTATAATGGGGCTTGACGAGAAAGGAATGCAACCGTTCAGACGAGGAAAAAATTATATTGTCTGTAACGGAGAAGTTTACGGGTTCAGAAAGATAAAACAAGGACTCGAAGATGAAGGCGTTGTGTTTGAAAGTGAGAGCGATTCGGAAATATTATTGCCGATGTATGAGAAATACGGAACGGAAATGTTCGGTATGCTCGATGCCGAATATGCTCTTATAATATACGACGGCGAAAAAAGGAGTTTTTTAGCAGCGAGAGACCCGATAGGGATACGGCCTTTATTTTACGGTTATACGCCGGCAGGAATAATCTTTGCAAGCGAAGCAAAGAATCTTACGGGTATATGTAAAAAAATATATCCTTTTCCTCCGGGATACTATTACAGCGAAGGAAAGTTTATACAATACCGCAATATAACGGAAGTAAAAAAGTATCAAGACGGAACGCTTGAAGAAATATGCGGAAAAATAAAAGACAAGCTTATAAAAGGAATAGAAAAAAGACTTGACGCAGATGCTCCGATAGGATTTTTGCTTTCGGGGGGGCTGGACAGTTCGCTTGTATGTGCGGTGGCGTCGAAGCTGTTAAAAAAACCTATAAGGACTTTTGCAATCGGAATGAAAGAGGATGCAATTGATTTGAAGTATGCAAAAGAAGTCGCAGATTACATAAAAAGCGAGCATACCGAAGTTATTATAACAAAAGAAGACGTAATCGGGTCGTTGGAAGAAGTGGTGTATATGCTGGGAACATACGACATAACAACCGTTAGAGCCAGCGTCGGAATGTACTTGTTATGTAAGGCAATAAGGGAAAAAACCGATATAAGAGTTTTACTTACCGGTGAGATAAGCGACGAACTATTCGGGTATAAATACACTGATTTTGCTCCTGACGCAGAAGAATTCCAAAAAGAATCCGTAAAAAGGGTAAAAGAACTTTATATGTACGACGTTCTGCGTGCAGACAGATGCATAAGCGTAAATTCAATGGAAGCGCGCGTACCTTTCGGAGATTTGGATTTTGTTTCGTATGTGCTCAGCATAAATCCGGAAAAGAAAATGAACGTGTACGGAAAAGGAAAATATTTATTGAGAAAAGCTTTTGAGGGAGATTATTTACCCGAGAACATATTATTCAGAGAAAAAGCCGCATTCAGCGATGCGGTCGGACATTCGTTGGTAAACCATATCAAGGACCATGCGGAAAAACTTTACACGAACAAAGAATTTGAAGAAAAGAGAAAGAAATATACGCACGCAACGCCATTTACAAAAGAATCGCTTTTATATAGGGAACTGTTTGAAAAATACTATCCCGATAACGGCGAAATGATTAAAGATTTCTGGATGCCGAATAAAGAATGGGAAGGATGTAATGTAAACGACCCGTCGGCACGAGTACTTTCAAACTACGGGCAAAGCGGAATTTAAAATATAGATAAAGCATAACTGATTCTGCGTGTTAAGAAAACCAAAACATATCGTAAAAGCAACCATAACATAAAAAAGAAAAAAAGTCTTGTGCGTGTCGCAAGACTTTTTCAAGTATATAATATATTGGCATGTGACCATTTTGCGGAGAATATCGTAAATTATAATATAGAAGAGAAAGTAAAAATGTGGTGCTGTAATAATTGCGGATGTGGGAAAATATATCTTGTGTCAGGTCCGAAAGGAAGTGACGGAGTGAACGGAAAAGACGGACCGACGGGGCCGACGGGGCCGACGGGACCCGGCGGAACAGGAGGCACAGGACCAACGGGACCTACCGGACCGATGGGAGCAACGGGTCCTACGGGAGCAACAGGATTAAGCGGAATCACCGGTCCGACCGGTCCGACAGGCGCGGCAGGACAAAACGGAGAAACGGGAGCAACAGGTCCGACAGGACCAACGGGGCCGAGCGGAACGGGCGCCACCGGACCTACGGGAGTAACGGGTGCGACAGGGCCTACGGGTGCAACGGGAACAAGCGGCGCGCTTGCCGTTAATCCGTATGATGTTTTTGTGCAGGAAGGTGCAACAGACGGTGACGGGAGCCGACAAAATCCGTTCGGTACAATAGAAGAAGGCTATAATGCCGTTGAACCGACGGGAACGGTTCATATACTTCCCGGGAATTATTCGTTGACCGGACAGTTACAGATAGCGAAAGAAGGAGTGACGATGGAGGGAAGCAACGGAGCTGAACTCGTGTCCGAATCGGAGAATATACCGTTTCTTGTGACCGCGCCCGACGTTACGTTCAAAAATATGACAATAACGAGCGACGTTCCGTATCCGGTTGAGTTTATACAGGTCGGCGCGGATAATTTTGAATTGAAAGACAGCACGATATACGGTCCTACGCAAAGCGGACCGTCTACGGGATGGGTAGTAAACAGAGGCATAGTGACGCAAGTAGGTGTGAAAAATTTTACGTTACAAGGTAATACTTTTTATTCGTTAAGACAGCCTGCGTATTTTAATCCGCAGTCGACAGGGAAAGTTATATTCAATACCGTATTCAATACGAGAGGATATGTTGTAGACGGAGCGGATGTGTTGTTTTCCGGGAACTCATGGGGAATCTCTGAAAATGCGGTGGATATAGCGTTGTTATCGGGAACGCAGACGGGTGCGCCGTATGACCCGGTAAGCGCATTGTCGCAATACAATTCCGATGCAAATATCAGCGACCAAAGATAAAAGAAAAGGAAAATATTTGTAAACGGGTAATATTTGTAAAGGCAATAAAATTATTGTCAGATAAATAAGGAAACTATTCCGTAAACAAAGAGAGCGCCGATAAAGACGGGGCAAATAAACTTAATGTTGAAAGCCCATATTTTTGCCAATTTGAACGGACCGGAAAGAGAAATTTCTTTAACGGCATTCTGAGTTTTCCAGACGAAACCCACATAGATACAAGTAAGTATTCCTATTAAGGGAAGCATAAAGGTGTTTGAGAAAACGTCAAGGATATTAAGAAGGTCGAACATTTCGACAGCGCCCTGAGAAAGAGAAACGAAAATTGCCAGGAAAAAAGCGGCAAGAACGACAATGGCAACGGCGAGTTTTCGGTTAAGTTTAAGTTTTTCCGAGAGGACTGCGACGTTGACTTCGATAAGAGCGATGGCGGAAGTGAGAGCGGCAAAGAAAACGAGAAGGAAGAAAACAGCGCCGACAATCATACCTAGGACGTGAGGAAGAGAAGCGAAAACAGCCGGCAAAGTGACGAAAATAAGGCCTGCGCCGGCAGTGGGTTCCTGACCTGCGGCAAAAACTGCGGGAAGAATGGCAAACCCCGCCACAACTGCAACAAGCGTATCGGAAATGCAAATTATAGCTGTGTTCTGAGTAAGGCTGACATCTTTACGGGCATAGGAACCGTAAGTAGTGCCGATACCGATACCGATAGAAAGAGAATAAAAAGACTGTCCCAAAGCTGCGAGGAGAATACCGACAATACCGCCGGAAGCTTCGATTCTGTTAATATCGGGAACGATAAAGAATTCAACCCCCTGTTTTGCGCCGTCCATAGTCAAAGAAACAATCATAACAAAGACCAACATAATAAAAAGCATCGGCATAAGAATCTTATTAACTCTTTCGATACCTTTCTGAACGCCGAACATAAGAATAAGGAAACAGAGAGCCATAAAAACGAAAGTAAAAATAATCGGCAAATAGGGGTTGGAAACGAAGGAAGAGAAAGCGATGGAATAATCTGCGTCGGCGACGAAGTTACCGCCTGCGATATAACCGACGGCGTAGCGAATGACCCAACCGCCGATAACGGAATAGTAAGAAACGATAATAAAAGAAACGATACAGCTTAAAATACCGACAATTCCCCAGGCTTTTTTCTGAGAAGAGAAAGCGTCGATAACGTTACTGGCGGCATTTCTGCCGATAGCGAATTCTGCAATCATAGCGGAGAAGCCGATAAAAACAATCATAGCGACATAAACAATCAAGAAAACGGCGCCGCCTTGCTGACCGGCGACATAAGGGAAGCGCCAGATATTTCCGATACCGACGGCGGAGCCGACGGCAGCCATAAGGAACCCGAATCTACCGGACCAATTATTTTTAGCGGAGCGAACGTGTTTCATAAAAAATCCTTTGTAAAAAAGCTGATACAAAGGTATTATAGAAAAAAAGAGAAGATTTTGCAACGCAAAAAGAAGAAAAAGCATAAAGAGAAGAGGAAAAAGTTACATTTTATTGAAAGTCTGAGCGAATTTCTTATTTTAGGACAAACGAATTTAACCAGTATTTAATAACCATTGTCAAAATTGCGCAATGAGTAAACTTGCGAATTTTATCAGGGGTTCTCATCCCTTTGTCATAAAAAAACACCGCTTAATTTGCGGTGTTTTCTGTTTGTGGTGGAGACAAGGGGATAACTCGAATAAACTGTAATCGCGGAAAGAGACCGCCGAAGCGATACGCATGGAAAAGGAGCATCACATCTTTACCATGATCGACGAATTGGGTATGGATAAGATCAACCAATCCATCTCCATTTCGGAAGAGATCAAAGAAGTGGTTGATATGAACGAGAACACTTATAACCCTATCGTCAGCGTTTGTCTTTGAATTTGCATATTTTTTTATATATACTTACTTTTTTCAAATTTTTGAATTGTAGATATATTTCCATTATAAGACCCACCGTTTGTATAAAGCTAAGTCTTTTCGTGCGCATGCATGCACGAGAAGTTCTAAACGCAATAATATCAACATAATCATAATTTATAAGTATTTCTATTCATTATGGTATAAAATTTGATAAACGTCGTCGACTTTTATTGACAAAAAACGCGCGTGTTGATATAATAAAAAAAGTTTTGCAAGACACGGATGAGGGGGTTTTGTTTTTTCTTTAGTGCCGCCCTTGTTTGCATGTACAATCAATTCGGGAGGTATTTATTGTGACTGAAATCAAAGTTGAAAAAAGATTCCGTGATGAAATTGTTTGCTGGAAAGTGTCCGCAGTAGGGGCATCTCCCAATACGGTGCTTAAACCCGATGTCGGAATTACCCTTATAGTCAAAGCAGAAGGCGGAGTTCAGACGCTTATGGGCGGGAAGGTTTCTACAATTTACGGTTTGTTTAATAAGAATGATAAAAAAATTATAGGCGGAAATAAGCCTTATCCATCCGAAAGTATTTCCATAGACGCAGTAGATCAAAATTCTTTCTTTGACGCGGAATGGGGACTTGCCGGGCCTAATGCCGTAAAGTGTTTTGATCCTGATTTCGGCGTGGATTGTACCGCTATTGCTCGCGGCAAGTATAAGTTTGTCATCGACAACTATTACAGTTTTGTCAGTTCCATGCCATATGCCGACAACGGCGTCATAACCAAATCGTCGGTGAGAGATTATTTACGTACAGAGGCAAGCGCGGTAATACTTTCAAGGATCGCCGCTCTTGCGGCTTCCTGCGATATGATCGAGGCTCAGACCAAAATGCTTGCATGCGCCGAAGAAATTAAAAGCGACCTCAATAAGCGTTTCGTTGCTAACGGACTGACCATTATGGATTTTGTAATCGACTGTTTCGACTACTCTCCGGAGCATACGAGAAATCGTGCGCGTTTGAATAGTGCGAAGATGTCGACGGAGATAACTATCAACGAAAATAGAGGACGCTTCTCCGATGCCGATGTTTTGAAAAAAAACGTCGACGCGATGATGCCGTTTTATCTCGCACAGAACTCCGAAAGTAAAATTGTTTATAAAACGAACGGAAAGACATTCAGTACGGACGAACGCGACAATGATTGTGACGATAAAAGACGCGGCAATGCGGACAATTATGTTGTTTATTGTTCTGAGTGCGGTACAAAGTACAAAAAAGGCACCAATTTTTGCTCCAAATGCGGCGCAAAGCTTTCTAAATAATAGAATATAGGAGAAATAAAAATGTTACCACTTTTCGGTTATGAAAAAAAATTCAAAAAAAATACGATAGAATTCAAAGCAAGCGTTAACGATTTTATTGCAGAAATGCACGAAAAACATAACTATGGGACGATAAAGTATCTTAATGTCATACTTCGTCTTTTGGACAAAGTGAATTGTCCCAAAAATGCCAATCCCAAAAAGCAAGCAGCTATTGATAAGCGCATTTCCGAACTTATTGGAGATATGAGCAATCTTTGTAGGGCGGGGAAAGATGCAGAGTTTGCCCAATGTGCCGAGATGCTAAAGGAGGCTGTCTATGATTCGCGCAAGCATGGCTCCGAGCTGTACACGGACGAGCAGATTCAAATAAAGCGCAAGCAAGCCACTCTTGTCGGAGAAATCGATGACAATCTCAACAAACAAGCCGAACTCGAAGCTTTAATGCGAGAGTTAATGCTCAAAGGTAAAGATTTGGCCGAAGGTAGTGCAGAATTTGTAAGAATCGAAACGCAATATAACAAATATGACAAACAAGTTAAAAATTTAAAAGAAATCGTTTTACTTTCCGTAAAAGCGTACAACGCTAACCTTGCGGCAATTTCTTTGGACGGGCAGATGGATGCTTTGGAAAGAATAGATGGCTCAATGGTAACAAGTCCGGAGGTTTTTGCTAAGCGTGTGGAAGAACTCAATATCAAAAAAGCTACATTTATCGAAAAAACGGAGCTTATTGATGATAATGAAAAGAATATATATTCTGCGTCCGATTCCAGGAATCGTTCGGAGACACAGTCTTCGTTCAAGAATGCTATAAATGCGGAAAAAGACAATGAACTAAATAAGGCGTTCAGAAATTTCGAAGTCGAAGAAAAAGAGGAATCCCGTTCTTCTTTCAAACAGGCGATAAGGAACGACAATTAGTCAGGTTATGCAAAGACTAAACGGAGAATCAAACAAGGAGACAATATGATTTGGGTTAAGAGTAAGAAAAAGCGTGCAGAAGAAGAGCAAGCTAAGGCCCAAGCCGAAATCCGTGACAGGACTGCGGCTAAAACCGAACGCGCAAAAGTTGTGGCAGAACTCGGCAAAGCTGAAAAAAAACTCGAAGAGTGCGTTGATAAAGCTGCGGAAGCAAAGCGTGCCTCAAACGGTATGATGTATAAGCAATACGCATCGGTTGTCAAAGTTGCGCTGAGAAGAAAAAAGATGCTTGAGCGCGTGTTGGGGCAGATCGATATCGTTATGGCGATGGGGGAAATGAGTGCGTCCTGCAAAGAGATTAATAAGTCGATGAGCACTATAATTAACGGTGCTGGGAAATTCCTGTACGACCCGTCCGCTCAGCGCGAATTCGAGAACAATGTTATGAAAATGAACGCCGATATGGAGATGCAACAACAGTATATTGAAGAGTGGCAGATGCAAATTGACGCGATGATGCCCGAATTTTCTTCGGAAACTTTCGACAATTTTGAATCGGACCCGCTTGTCGATGGGTTAATTAACGCAAAATACGGTAGTTCCGGCATCTCAAACTCAGCGGGAAGTTCAAAAGAATTTTACGATAAGGATTTGCAGGATACTATAGACCGTTTGAACAAAATGAATAAACAATAATATTATTTTAGGAGAAATATGGCTTTTTTTAATAAGGATAAAAAGGATATCGGACCCACCGACGATTTGTCCGGTGTTTTGCAAGTCAAAGCCTCGACAAGGTTGGAAATCAGAAAAGTTTCCAATCAAATCGGAAAGCTTGAAAGCGTTAGGGATAAAATGATTGAGATTTGCCGTCAGGCAAAGCAAAAAAAGGATCCTATAATTTATAACATTGCCGCAAAATCGCTTAAAATTACGGTCAATGCCATTATGCGTGCGCAGCAATTCATACCTCAGGCGGAAATGATGCTTATGATTT
Source organism: uncultured Clostridia bacterium (assembly GCA_944372095.1). Classification (GTDB taxonomy): domain Bacteria; phylum Bacillota; class Clostridia; order Christensenellales; family DTU072; genus CAG-1782. The sequence goes on along the minus strand of CALVYG010000003.1, from coordinate 48,521 downwards.
ACGAGCAACAGCAAGACGATTCGCTTCCGTCTGTTATTGATAACGTGAGTAAGCGCATGCAAAATCTTTTTAAAGATATCAATATATTTGCGGGAATGGGGAAAGTAGATGATATATGGCATCGACTAGAAGAAAGCACGGCAAATCAGGAGGCTGCTTACGACGGAATGGATGCGATGTCTATGCAGTTTGAAGTCGATCCCGAAGTCGAAGCTTTAATCAAAGACGCAACGTCGTCCGCCGAAGAAATTTCTGTTGAAAATGTTCGCGACGAGAACAAATCTTTCGATAATGAACTGTCGGAATTGAAGAAGATGAACGGACTCAATTAGTTTTCGGAGGGAATCGTAATGCCGAATGAAGAATTGAAGAAGGAATATCGCACCAATCGTGAGACTGCGCTGAAATATCTTGAACAAAATAATTATAATCAAGCAATGATTTTTTTGCAACGCGCTCTGAAAAGCGCCGTTGTTTTGGCGGAACAGTCTTCGGGAAGCGAGCGACAGGCATATGTCGAGCAAGCCATGTCTATCAAGAATATGATAGATAAAGTCGGCGGTAAAGTGGTTAAGTCCACCCCTTGTGCCGGCGCGAAAACAGGCGGACAAAACAATGCCAAAGCAGATGATTCGTCCTCAAAACCCGCGCCTTCGCTGGAAAGCGCGCTGGAAGAGCTTAATTCGCTCGAGGGTCTTCATAACGTGAAAAACAGGGTTATGCAGATTATACAGCAAATCCGCATAAACAAGTTTAGAGAAGAACAGGGACTTCCGATATATGCTTCTTCCAATCACATGATTTTTAAGGGCAATCCCGGGACAGGAAAAACTACCGTTGCAAGAATTATGGGTGATATTTTCAGTGCGCTCGGGTTACTTAGCAAAGGCCACCTTGTGGAAGTAAACGCAAGGGTCGGTCTAGTAGGGAAGTATGTGGGGCATACGGCTCAGCAGACGCAGGAAGTTGTGGATTCGGCCTTAGGCGGAGTATTGTTTGTCGACGAGTTTTATACTCTTTATAAAGCTGATTCGGGAAGCGATTTCGGAAAGGAGGCAATAGACGTTTTGCTTACCGCGGTCGAAAACAACCGTGCTGATTTTGTGGTGATACTTGCAGGTTATTCAGATGAAATGGATGCCGCCATGAAGTCGAATGTAGGTTTTGCTTCCCGCTTTAATTGGACGATTGAATTTGAAGATTACGCCCCGAAAGAAATGTACAACATTCTGATAAAACTCTGCAAAAAACAGAAATTTGTTTTCGAGGAAGACCCCGAGGTTGTCCGAACGGCAATTACCGATCGTCTTGCGGAACTTAAGAGCGCAAGGGGAAAATACTTTGGTAACGCGAGGGATGTCAGAATGCTTTTCGAGAAAATGATGGCAAGGCAGAACATCAGGCTTGGACAACTTTCCGTAAGAGAATTGAACGATAAAAACGTTTTATCCACGCTCAAAATATGTGATCTGCCGACTGTGGAAGAGCTTGTTCAAAGCTTAACCGACAATCAGTCATAAAGGCTCGTTCGAACGAAAACAACAAGTATATATTGAATATTTATTAAGGAGCAAACATGAAAAAACCTAATTTGTTTAAGAGTAAGGCCGAAAAAGAGCGCGAGCGCAGAATGGCAGTCAATAAGGCTATGAACCAGCTTGAAAGGCGCATCAAAAAGCTCGAGGATCAGGAACAAGTTTATATCAATGCCGCCAAAGTAGCCATGCGCGAAGCGTTGCCGGAACAGATTGAGTTGGCTAAAAAAGCGCTCAAATTGACGATAGGGGAAAAGAAGCGTACGTTTGCGATGCTGGTCAATCTCAGAATTGTATCGCAGATGAAAGAAATGTCTGCAATGACGACAGATTTTGTGCATGCGCTTGGAGATATAGGTAAAAGTATTGCTGCAAACACCACAGAGGATATGAGCAAGTTTGTGAACGAAATTCAGGAAGCAATGGAAAAGGTTACCGCGCAAACAGAGGAAGTTATCGAAGTTTTAGAATCTAACCAAAACGAGGTCGGCGTATTTGCGGATAAAATCAGCAACGTGGACGATACCGAGATTGACAATAAAATATATGGTAAAAGTCAGTCAGGTATGAGCAACGACGAGATAGAGAAAAAACTTGCAAGCCTCCGTGAGGAAATAAATAAATAATTCACGGACGGTTGTGCGTTTTATAAAGGACAGATTATGCAGGATAAAGAACGCCAAATAGTATCATCTCTTACCGAGGCGGAGGAAAAAATGCGCGACGGCGATTACGCCGGGGCGCGAAAATGCTTTCTAAAAGCATGCGAGATAGCGTTGGTCATAGCGAGCCTGTCCGGCGGGGAAGTCAGAGCAAAGTATATGCGCTACTACAATTCGTGTCTGTCGCTTGCCGATGAAGCTCAGTCTAAAATTAAAGCCGATTCGGCAAAAGAAAAAAAAGGAGATGCGGATAGCGCACCCGATAAGCAATATCAAACGGTTGACGAGCTTTTTCAAAAATCTGACAAATCGTTCAACGCAGATGGAAGAGAAACGCCACAAAAAGATACCGGAAAGTCGCTTAGACCCATAGATATTGTAGACCCGTTAAAGAAGGAACAATCGCATGGACCGAAAAACCGCAGACTTAACGCTATGGCGCCGCAATGGTTATCGGAATATGTCGGGCAATCCGATGCCGTAAACTGTGTTTCTACGCTGATAAACGCCGCCAAATTAAAGGACACGGTATTGCCGCATTTGATTTTATACGGGTCGCACGGTTTAGGAAAAACGACGTTTGCGAGAATCATCGCCAATGAAATGGGGATGAGCCTCAAAGAAATCAATGTAAACGGCATAAACATGAACAGTATGCTTGCCATGCTGAAATCTCTCAAAGCGAAAGATATAGTTTTTATTGACGAGATACATACGCTACCCAAAGAAATTGCGGAGTCGCTATTGTATTCGGCGTTGCAGGATCATTGCATTACATATACTGAGGGCAAAGGAAAACTCGCAAGGACAGAAACGATAGAATTGCCGCCCTTTACGCTCATCGGTGCGACAACGGAGCTTGGAGAACTTGCGGGTCCGTTGACTCAACGCACTATACTTGTGCGCCTTAAAGAATACAACGACAATGTGATTGCGCAAATTATCGCCAAATCATTTTACCGCGGCGGCATGAGTATATACGACACCGACGCTTTGAGTATAGCCAAGCGTTGCAGAAATAATCCCAGGATTGCCAACAACATGGTGAACATGATATCCAGTAACGCGCTTGTGAGGTATGCCGAAAGAAACGGTATCCGCTTACAGGGGCATTTCAACAGTGTTGAACAAATTCGCAAGTGTAACATAAGAATTACGTCGGACATTATTGAGGAATACTTCAAGAGCAGCCGTATAGACAAGTACGGACTTGAAGAGGGAGACAGACAATTGCTCGGCATTATCGTCAAGAGGTATGGCGGCGGTCCCGTCAGTATCGATACGCTCGCCAGAGCAATGAACGAGAGCAATAACGTACTCAAACAAAAGTATGAAGCTTATCTCATTAAAAAAGGCTTGTTAATGATTCAGGCACAGGGTCGCATAGCCATGCCAAAGGCATATGAAGTGCTTGGATTGACGCCCCCCGCCAAGAAAAAGGACTTAGGAGATTCAGCTAAAGATGATAAAAATTCGCCCGTTTCATGCGACGGCGACAATCCGAATATTTCGACAGGAAAAAAAAATAATTACTTTATCAACGAAGGAGGAATTGAGAGCTCCGACCCGAGCGATGCTTTGCCGATGCAACAAAAAGATGCCGAAAGCACAAATTACACGAATATACAGGACGCCGGAGACACCTTAAATGACTTAGGCAATGCGGAGTACGATAACGATGATTTCGAAGAGAATTTGGGTGAATATTTTGAGGACGCCGAACTTAACGGAAAAAACGCCGAGGAAGCAGGACTTCGCGGAGAAAACAACCAAAGATGGGAAAAACGCAGCATTGTGGCTTCACGGATTCCCGATTCGGAAAAGTGCCGTCTTATTGAGTCGCTCATTACATATCCCGAGAACGTAAAGATTGTTCCCGAAGCGGATCTTGACGAACTGTTTCCGGACATAGAAAAAGAATACGATGAGACAACAAAGCATCGTTGCACGCTCGAGGTAGACATCGCGGGCAAAATAAGAACCCTTGAATGCGACTCTTTTCTTGAGAGCAGGTTTGCGTCTCTTATGGCGAAAACGGGATTTTTGTCGGACATTAAGGCACAGAGCGCAGAGCTCGAATACGTCTCTGCTAGGCTTGCAAACCACAAGTATTATCCCGATTTTGTTGTGAAAGACTACAAAGGAAGAATTGTCATAATAGAGATGAAAAACTTCCGTACTGCGGCTTATCATCTAAACATAGATAAATACGATGAATTGAAAAGATATTGTATTGAGCATCGCTACGGCTATGCCGAGATCATGAAACCCACTGACAGTAAAGGATATATGTCATTGGAAATGCTTAAAGACGCACCGATAAACAGGCGATTGGAACAGTTTATAATAGAAAGGCTCGACTTGAACGGCAAGGAATCGCCGTTGGCAAGTTATTTTACAAAAGAAGATCTGTGCGACTATAAGCGCAGATTTGCCGAGGGGAGCGAGCAGGATATATATACAATTCTTCTAAACAACAGGGGACTCAGAAATGAAGATCGTTACGGAGAAAACATCATGATTACGAGGGGCTGAGCGGAGAGAGGACAATGCTGAAATGCTTTTATAAAGCAACTAAAAAAGAAAAGCTGTTCTATACGTCGAAACTTAGCGTGCGTTCTTCTGCATACGGACAGGAGATAGTGGGTGAGTTTAACGATTGGAAGCAATATGTGGATCGGAAAAATACCCTTGTTGATTGCAAGTTCCGGCTGCTTACAAACGGCGACATAGGGAATAACTGCGTCATAGGACCCGGAGACGTCAGGTACGTTTACAGTCGTCGCATGTCCGAAGAAGGTCTGCCCGAACTTTGGTTAAACGGTGCCGTGTTCGCGTTGGATGCGAACGGATATATTATCTATGACGCCAATCGCGTGTTGTATCCCGGAGAAACCGTTAGGGCATGGGGTATCATATGTCTTCCGCAGGAGACAGGCGTCGGGTACTATCTTGTGGCAATCGCCTCGGAGAAAGACAAGTGCAACCTTACCGTTTATTTAATAGACATTGCGGGGAAGATAAAGCTTAAACCCATGGCCGCCGTCGAACTCCCGTCTACGTATGCGACAAGCAGTTTCGTATCATGTATAGGTTCAAATATATTTGTTATTCATGACGAGAAACTCGGGTATTATCGTTTTGTACCCGACAAACGCCGCATAGAAACGGTTATGATAGGAAATGGTGAATTTAATATCGAAAACGGAGAGTTTGTCAGAGAACCGCTTATAGTTTCAGACGGCGGCGATATACTTTGGGTATCCGAAAACCGGGTTTGTAAATTGCGTTTAGGGAATCCCGGGAGTGTGTGTCGATTTGGCTTTAAGGTTGGTTTCGATATAACGACGATACAGTCTTTTAATAACGTATTGTACGTATATTATAAATCGCATACGGGTTCGGAAAAGGTGTGCTATACCTATCCCGTTTCCGAGATTAAGTCTCAGTCGGACGGCGAACTGTTTAACGAAAACGCACACTTTAACCTTATATTGGAGGATAACGAAAGACAGTTGCGTTACGTCAAGATCACCGATGCGAGAGCGGAAATTATAAGGCGCTACAAAGACAGGATGCGCGAGGTTACTGAACGCAGTTTCGTCCTTGAAATGACCAGCAATAAGGTGAGTCTCTTTAATGGCGAATTGTATGTAGGCAGTTTGCGTGCGGGCTTCATAAAAAATAAAACACGATAAAAAAACAAAAACGGAGAAAATCATGTTAAGCGAATACGATGTTGAAATGCCGAAACACGAAAAGGCGGCGGTAGAGGATTCGAGCGAAGAACAAATTCATAGAATTACTGAACTGCTCAAAGAAGTAAGCAAAGTCGAAAGCAGGCAGGAATTGCGTTTGAAAGAGGATTATTATAACCGTTTTAACTGGTTCGGGCAGAAAAGCGATCACAGTTACTATTCCTATCAGGAAGAAGCGGTATACGATTTTGTATTCAACTTGAACAAGAGCGGTATATTATCCGATCAGGTGGGTATGGGAAAGACGATAGAAGCGGGCATGATTATATCGGAACTCGCAAGCCGTAACGAATTAAGGTCACTGCTCATAATCGTGCCTAATGAAATAATGTCTCGCAAGTGGGAATACGAGTTGGAAGAGAAATTCGGGATAAAGAAATATACCCAAAACGGCGTGACGTTTCCCGAAGTAAAGAGCCTTTCATGTATTAGCGATTTTTACATCAGCGTTTTCGAGGCGTTCAGAAGCGAAATCGGTTTCGGAATAACGACGAAAGGAGCGCGTTTAGCCGAGAACGAAGCCGCTCCTGTTCTTACGATAACGCACAGTCAAGATGATTCTTCGGGCAGAGATATTGCGGAAGTACTTATAAATTATTTCAAAAAGGATATATATTGCGTCATAGACGCGTTAAAAAATTCTTTCAGTGATGTGGGTTTGGATATCGACGGATTGAGGTATGACGCGACGGCAGAGAAGATAGTTTTGGCAAGTGAGAAGTTTAACGCCGAACTCACGCTAAAATTCGGTTCAAGTAAAGCCGTAGCGGATTATATGAGGTCCGTGCCTAATGGTGAGCGCCAGCTAGAATCCGTATTCAGGAGAGTAGAGAATTTTAACAGAAAATACATTGCTTTGTTGGAGGCGGAGCTGGCGTCGCTTTACGCGCTTCTCGGGAAATTCCTTACTATGCATCCCGAAGAAAGCGCCCGTATTTCGGGTGGATTAAGCAAGAAATATCCCATTCTCGTGGTGCCGATATCTTCAACGGATTCCCAAACCGGAGCCACGACGCCGTTTTTGAATCATGAACTTGCGCCGGAGATAAAAAATTATAGACACGAATATTCCACTCAGGATGGCGAAGGAATAATTCCTTATTACGAATCGTACAAAGTCATCGATTTTTTTATTGACGCAGCATATCAAACCGTGATTGTGGATGAAGTCCATGACTATATCGACGTACGAGCGAAGGTAAACACGGACGATTTCCATTTAAGGCAAGCCGAATTCGTAGAAAAATATCCCGCGAAGCAATTTAACAGATACGAACTATTCGATGATTATTATTTCATAGAAAAAACAAGTCTATATAAAAAACTCAAGGACTTGGCGGACAAAGCCAAACGTAAAATATTTCTCACGGCGACTCCGATAAAGTCGGATATGGTAGATTTTTATCTCCTGACTTTACTTGCGTGCAACAAGGATGCGGAAACTTACGAAGTTCTCTCGCGAGATCTTGATACGGCAGATCCGAAATCGATCGACGACATAAGGCAAAGCGTTTATAAATGCATTACCGAAATTGCCGCCGAGTTTTTTACGGATCATCATTCCGAATATTTGCGCGAAGCACCCAAAAACAGCGCGGGGAACAAATATGCTTTCCCGTACATGCACACGCAATATATCGAAAAGAACGCTTCTGATGCCGAAAACATTAAAAATTATCTTCTGAGTCATTTCTCGTATATGTCGATAAACGAGGTGGTAATGAACCTTCTTTCTGCATATAAACTTGAAACCAAGCATGAGGACGGAGCGATAGACCAACGCCTGGATGACGTGAATTCGTTGTTGTTAAACGACGGAATCTTGGAACTAATGAAGGGTATAGAACCTACGTCGGATATGCGCACCCGAGTAGTGTTCCGCGCACTTCTAGATAACCCTATAAGGCTGAGATTTGAAGAGGATTTCATTGGAGAAAATAATGAGCCAATAAAGAGGATAAGGGATATGCTTGTTCTCAAAGATGGTCCGCGCAGATGGTATAACACATACAGAAAATACGGTATCCGCCACACGCGTCATCAGACTTACAATCTCGGGAACTTTCCCGATGCGAGCGTTACGGATATGCTCAAGAGCGGAAAGATGGAAAGATATCGCAATCTGCCCATATGGCCAAAGCGCAACGGAAACGTAATATATCTGCAACGTATAGACAGGTTTTTCGATTCCTATCTTACGACGAGGAATAAGGATATATCTGCATTGCATAGCGGCGAGGTGGATATCGAATCATTGCCAAACTACGGAACATTGAAAGGTACGGAAGCTTCAAAGCAAAAGCGTTTTGCTGCCGCAAAGCAACTTTTCGCATACATAAACGACTCCATGAGTGGAGGAGACGAACATCATTTGCCGCAGCACAGCTATTACGAATCGGTGCAGATAGGGGACGAAAATATGATAGAGTATAAACTCGCGTTGGTAAATAAGCTCATGGAAGGCACCGATGCTTCTTTGGGCAATATAAACAACATGGTGCTGTTGTTTGCTGACGGGAGATACCGCGATATTATCACGAAGTGGTTTGCTTATCAGGGATGCAGTCCGTTGACGGAAAAACTCGGTGCGATAAATGAATCTACGAAGAAAAAATTCGATAAGGCTTTCGAGCGTTACGGTATAAGCAGTGTAAAGCAGAGCTGGAGAGTTTCCGAGCAGACCGACGATATAAACCGATACAGAGGCAATCTTCTTGTTATAATAGACCCTAAGCGTTATGAAAAAGGCGTCGATTTACAGAAAGCCAATACAATAATCAATTTCGACATCAATTACGACCCTCTCAAAATGGAGCAGAGGATAGGGCGTATTGACCGTATCAGACCTGCAAGCCAGGAGCAGTCCATCAATATAATATCATTCGTTCCGTTAAACGATATGAGTGGATTTGTAATCAACTTTTTCGCCAACGAAATGCTTATGTTCACGCAGTGGATGGGGGAGACGACGGGTATAGTTTCCGTACCTGAGGAAAGCCGCGAGAACGTACAGACTTCCGAGGCAAAAGAAGATATTTCGTTTGAAGGCAATGTCAATAAGCTTGAAAAATTCTATTTAATTCTCTACAGATTATGCACCGAGGAGGTTGACAGGACGGATATTGACCATGCAGCGGATGAGTTCAGCGCGGAATTCGGAACGGACAAAGATTTTACCAAGGCAGATTTTGTGTATATCAACGCGATGAGAAAAGTATATGAGAAAATGTTCGTCAATTCCATATATAAAGGCAGGCGCGATGATTCCGACAAGGATAAAGTTGTTCGTTTTAACAGCAGGCGTAACGTATTTCTCGATTGCAGTGACGCACGCGATTGCAATAAATGCCCGAATTATTCGCAATGTAAATCCGAAGGCGGAGAAGGCGTCGTAAACAGTTATTCTGAATTTACCAAAGCCGCCGAAAAATTTGCAGGAGAAAGTATAAAGTTTTACGAAAACATGCTCTCAACGCTCAGCGCAAGGGGAACGCTCGTACAGGGGCAGGATAACAAAATGAGCAGACAAGATGCGTTTTTTCGCTCCCGCAGGAAGGAATTTGAAGAACTTAAGAGCAAGCTGAAAACCAATCTTAAATCCGATCCCATGAAGCCTTTCGTCATGACAATAAAAGAGTTTGACGCTATAATGAATCCAATCAAGAAACTCTATTGGGACGACGTGGTGAAACGTTATATCGACAGAGTGCTTAAACAGTTTTATAAACAGTGCGACAGCGTGCTTGAGAGCGCGGCAATGTTTGAAAAGTTTATCAAAACGCTCTCCATTGCCGAATTTATGAGCAATATGGACGAGAATGTCGAATTCGACGACGAAATCATTACGGAGGAATGATGATGGTAAACGGTATGGCGGCAGAGGGGGAAAAAGTCGGCAAATACATTGAAAAGCTGGCCGACTCCGAGAGATTGTTTATTGCCGATTCTGCAAAGCACAGGGTGGTTTCGGCGCTAATATCATATTTTACCGAAAACAAGACGGAGTCGTTTCTTGCCATTACGCCCGAGACTGTTACCGCAGCGGAGCTTGCTACGTGTTTGGAACATTGTTTCGGAAAAATTTTTGTCGTGGATACCGTACAAAAGATGGACAGTTTATTTGAAGGCGCGGGTATAGTAAACATAAACGACTGTGCGGGCATTGACAAAAATTTTATTGCTAAGATTATAAAAAAGAATTATCCGTATCTTATAATCGCGTTGGAGGATTATTCGGGGACGCCGATTTTGAACAAGGAATTTTTTGCGGACGTCAGCCTCGACGGAAGTATAAGGAGATATTCAGATAGAAGGCTTCAATATGCGTTAGCCGATTTGATGGCGGACGCCGAATACGATTTCGTGTATATGGACGAAGTATATGGATTATTTGAACTCAAAAAATGCAAAAATACCGGAAAGCACTCCGTCGACACAATAGATCCGTTTGAGTATGACGTCATGTTTTTTAACAGTGAAGTATACTATACACCGCGGATTAGGTCCTATAAGCGACTGGCAAAAATAGCCGATTCTGCGGGTAGAGTAGTGGTATACAGCGATTGTCTTACGGCGGGTGCGGGCGTTAATTTATATGTGGCAAAGAAACTGACGGACAATTTGGGATTAAACAAGTTAGCAAAGAAAATAGCGGATATTCTCACAGCGCAGAATTCCGATGTTCTGCAATACACTTTAAATACCGCACTCGAAAACGAAGGCATTGCGGATTACGTAATGAGTTTTGCGGGTTCACGCTTCAGCGACGTCGGTGCTTTGGCTAAGCGCATTTCGGATATGTTCGGGTTTATGACGCAGCGAGAGTTGTTTCTTCAAACGGTAAGAGCATATGTCAAAATGCGCGGTACGGCATTGTCGGAGGATTACTGGTTCGACAATATGCTTGACTTTATTACGGACGGAGGAAGAAATTTTGCGCGTTTAGTGTATAATGTGCTTTTATCCGATAAAACGGAAGTGCGCGCCGTTGAGGCGCATAAAGCGGAAGAGATAGCGGAGCTTGTGGAATCGTTCGGCGGTATAGCGTATCCGCTATCTGCAACGGACTTTGAAGTTGTGAGGGTGAAGAGGCTCGACTCTTTTTTCGGATACATTCTCGATAAGCGTCATGGCTCCGTTCCGAAAAGGGATAACGAAACCGTATTTACGTCCGTAGAGCAAAACGATTGCAGGTTTAATAAATATCTCGCGGTGTTCAAAGCGATTTCTGCGGAGAAAGGGGGAAGAAAACCGTTTATTATAGTCGTTTCACGTGAGGCGATGGATGAGGCCGTGACGTCGATCAGAAAACTTTCGGAGAAATTCGGCTATCGATATATGGACAGTGTGGACGAGATTATGGGCGATTCATTATCCGACGGCGCGGTAGTAGCCGTAACAGATATACCTCATTTTGCGGCAACGCCTTACGATTACGCTGTACGCGCGATATATTTTGCGGATCTGCACCCTGCGGACAGATTTTTTGCGGGGCTTATGGATAAAGCCAAGAGTATGCGTTTCGCTCCGAGAATAATACTTATGGCGATGCGAGACGATCTTAGTGGCAATATTTCCGAAAAGTATATCAATAAAAGCTGTGACTTAAGCGAGGTTACGGACAAAAGCGAGAATATGAGCGGGGAATATGCTTCGCGCGTCAAAAAACTCGAAGCGGTGTATATAGCGACGCGCATGGCAGTGGAGAACTCTCTGTCGGAGGAAGATGTTGCCGCTGCTTTCACGAACGAGTTATCCGGAATCAACACGCAAAATGTCTTTTTCTCTCCCGAAGCAAAATTCAGGCTTTCGCAGATGAAACATATCGGAAAATGCTTCGGGATGGTGATTGGGAGCAGTGTTACCATAGAGGAGGGTGGCGATTCTGTGGAGAATATAGATCCGCCGCCGATAGGGAAATCGGGATTCAGGAAAGTTATACCTGTAGGCGCGCGTTCCGGGGATAGCCGATATGTATTTTTCGGAGCGTGCATAAAATACTTGCGCGGGATGTGTCCGCCGCCGGCTAACTGTGCGGATTGTCCGAAGTATGAAAAGCTCAAAGTCAATAATCCAAGGCAGTTTTTCAGGGGTGTTAACAATTTTTATTCTGCAATAAATGAATACGTCGAGGAATATCGAAAACTTGTTGAAAACCGATCTGCGGGCAGGAGTATTCACTCTGCGAGTGCGGATGAGGTTTTTGAAAAGAGTATGTTGGAGACAAAAGCGACGATAAACAAAAGCGAACGCGCAGCAAAATCGATTATTGCATCGATAAAAAGCGAGGAAGCGGTTGCAGCAAAGGAGATGTTTCGCGTAGAATACGACAAAATCGAGGGAATCAGGTGTGCAATGTATGACGTTTTCATCAAGGCGTTCGGGGATTTCTTCAACGTAACGGAAAATATGATGTCTGCCGATGACGTCGGATTCGGAAGTATAAATGAATAAAGTATCTCAACGGAGGAATTGGTTGTGCTGACAGATATAGCAAGACAATTAAAATTTACATTTGGCGGTGATTTTGAGTCCACGCTGAAAAACGAAGTTGTCGAGTTCAAAAAAAGATACGGGGACGCTGAGAGCATTTGTATTGACGGCGACAACTATATAGTCATTAACGAACCGTACGATCCCGGTTCGTCTGGTGATAACTATGAATCGGACGAAAGCGGAGTGGATATTGGGATAGGATCCGGGATTAGTCCCTTGTTTTACGAAAGCATAAACAAACAGTATGCCGTAATCGACCCAAGGTCTTCTGCAACGCTAATAAACAAAGTTTATGAGCATGTAACATATCTGCTTCGGTCCGACGACGAGGCTATACAGATAGACAGAAAGAAAATTGTAGATAATATTGATGACATCATAGGATACAAGTACAATCGTCCTGTTGCCGGAGAAAATCTTCCCATTGAAGAGGATATAAGTTTCGAGTCTACGCCCGACAATATGAAGCGAGTCAGCGTATTCAAATGCTATCTTATAAAGGATACGGGAGTATCTGCGACTTCTGAGACATTCAGTTTTATGTTGACGGACGGGGCTGTAAAAGTTGTTCCGAACGAGATAGTGGACGGATTGGAAGGAGGTACGATAAGCCTGCTTACGGGTGAAGCGCGAGAAAACCTCAAACTGAATTCCGATCTAATCAGAAAAGCCGTGTTTAACGCATATCACGAATCGGAAACGGATATACAGAGAATATCCATCAAATCGATTTTCGAAATTCGCCTACGCGCACAGGACATTCTTGTGAGGGTAGGCAACGGCAAGTCGGAGGGTATTTTCCGGACTCAATATTTTGCCGGCATGAGCCGTGGCAGCGACAATCTCAGCAGAAGCGCGTTTGAATGTAATACATGTGACAGCGCGTTAGTATCCATTGGCGGAGCCGTCAACAAAATACATATCAATAAGGATGCATTGTACGAAACTATGAGTGATAAGGGGCGTCTTGTGCATCTTACCGGGTGTGCTGAGTGTCTTGAATGTTGTCCGGTATGCGGAGAGTGGCATTACAATTATAAAAAAGTGTTAGCCGACAAAGTAGGGGTGCTGATGGATCCTTACCGCAACGTAAAACTTGCGCCCGGCAGAGAGTTTATCAGAACTTTGACGAACGCTTCTTTGGAGGGGGGGATTAACTATTGCCGTTGTCGCGAAGCCATCGAATGGGTATACGACATGGGCAGAGTGGATTCGGAAGGTGTTTGCAGGAGCGTCATTCCGCTGAAGCAGATGGCAATAGTCAATTATGCGTACGAAAAGATAGCAGGTTATGAGGAATTTGAGGGTTTCCGCGGAAAATATTGTCACGACACACTCGGGAAGAGCGAAGAAGAATTGACTACCGCCGAAGCCAAAACAATACTTGCCAAGTTCAAAAGAAACGTTGCAGCAAAATACAGTTTATCCGGAGACGACCTGCTGATAGCCAACGCAGACAAATGCGTCAAATGCAGTATATGCGGCGGAGAGTACTATCGCGGTAGCGGCGACGCGGGGACGGATACCGATCTCGGATTCGTGTGTGCGACCTGTCACGAAATAGACAGTGGCAAGCGACATATGGTCACGAGAATAGACGGCACGGTTTTTTTGCGGCAGAGAAAGGGGAAGGGACACAGGATTACCCAATACAGAGTCACGGCACTCGGGAATCTCAAAAAGATGCAGTCGCGTGATATTATGACTGAAGAAACTTTGGAAAAGTAATAGCATAAGGGGACAGGAGAAGTAAGTGATATGAGTGAAGCAAATAAAACGTCGATAATACTTAAAGAACACAAGAACATCGTATTTGCGAGATATCTGTTGACTTTACTTGGGTTCATTGTGATTTTAGCGGGATCGCTCACGACGCTGTTTTTGATACAGAGAAAAGGTAGTCCCGATTATTTTCTTATAGCGGTGTATGTGATAATCGGAATTAACGCATTACAGATATGCGTATGTGTATTGGACTTTATGCTGCGCATATTTGCGGGAATCTACGCGAGAGTGATGAGTATTCTGGCATATGTAGCGGGAGCGGGATGGGTAATTGCCATACTTGTTGCAATGGCGCTATGTTATGTGGACGAGGGATTTTTGAGAACGGATCTTATGATAATAGCTGTGATACAGCTTATAGTTTCGTTGATAGTATACATAATAATTCCCGTTCTCGAACGCAAATCGCTTAATGCGTTCGTCAGGCAGGAGGTCAGGATAAGTCCGGAGAAGCGAAAAAGCACCTCACAAGCATATATCAGGGCGTATGCTATAATGGCCGTGTGCATAATTGCGTGCCAAGTTCTGGCGTTGCTTGCGTATAAAGCACCGCCCAAAGTATACGATATTTTTTCCGATACGCGTGCGCTCAAATACGAACTTAACGAAGATGGCAGTGCATATATCGTAACGGGCGTTTATAATGGCACCTCCACCCAAGTGAACATTCCGTCCGAATATAACAATAAACCCGTTATAGGCATAGCGTCAGGGGCGTTTACGGACGATGAGATATTCACTATAAATAAGATAGACAGCATTACATTCGGCATACAAAAAAAATCGGATGACGGCACGGAAAAGATAGTCAGCGAACTGCGTTATATTGAAAGCGGTGCCATAGTAAACAATCAAATTACGGCATTGGAACTTCCTGAAAGTGTGGAGTCCATAGGAAAGGGTGCCGTTTCCGGAAGTGCGCTGACAACAATAAAGTATTCCAGCAAGGCGGCGTTTTCGGCAAATTGTTTTGACGCCGCTTCCCTAGAGACGATCATTCTTAGTGGAGAAAACGTGGGACGAATAGACTCTTTGGAAGGGCTGAATACCGATGTTTCCGTTCAGGTAGATAAGAATATATACAACAAATACCGCAAGGAGAATCCGGAATACGCCAAAAATTTCAGTCCCATTCTCGAAGAAAGTGAATTCTGTATCGATTTCTTTACCGACAGTGATTATTATATTGAGAGCATCATTGCAAAAACAGGCACTGAGGTAACTCTTGGGTACGAAGATCTCGTCGGGGAAAACAATACAGGCACGCCGATTTCCGTAGACACTCTTGCGTATATCAAGAATAACCGCGAAGTGGCGACCGACGGAGCAAAAGACGGATATGCTTTTCGCGGATGGTATTACGATTCCGATTTCCTTAGAGAGTGCAAGTTTTCGGAAAGCGAAAAACTTACATTCACTCGGTCTACTTCACTTTATGCAAAATGGGCTGAAGAATATACCGTAGAACTCGATTGGGGAACATATGTTCCCGAGTCTGCTGCCGAGCGTCTGTATTGGGCGGATGGTGAAACGATAGAACTTCCCAAAGCTGAATCGATAAGATATGGTTTCGATGCGGGTGTAAAGTGGTTTGACGATGATGAGGAGATAGCGACTACGGAAGACATCAGCGAGGATCTTTCGCTGACTGCGAAGTGGCAGTTGAACCTTCCCGAAGCGAGCATAGCTACCGAATTCACAGACGACAATTATGATTCGGGAGACCAAGGGATACGTTTCACATATGATGAAGAACGAATTCTTACGCTCAAGGCGATCCCGGCTCACGATGCATCCGTAAATTTTTTATACAGGTGGGAGCGCGATGGAGAGCTTGAGGCTGAGACCGGGTCAATAAAGGTGCAAAATGTTCCGGAGGCAGGGTTGTACACGCTTACCGTAATCGCCGTTGCGCCCACGGGAGAGCGTTCGGAGGCGACAGACCTACTTAAAGTGGAAATAAGCAAGAAGGCTTTGGAAAAAGGAAATTCTTCCGTTTCGGAAAAATACAATCGGGAGTATAACGGTTCAAGACAGAGCATAGACGCGCTTGATATTCCAGATGATATTGTTGTCAATCTCGTTTTCAAGAAAGAAGACGGAGAGGTACTCTCCGAGGGGGCGATGGGCGCGCAAGGGGTTGGTGTTATATTCGCTGGGGAATATAAGCTTACCGCTGAATACAAGAAAAAGTCTGTCAAAGACGTAAAAAACTATGAAACCGTTACCGAAGAAGCCGAATTTATAATAATCCCCAAATATCTGACAAGCTTTAATTGGCGGGGAAGCTGGCAGACAGAGGGCAGCGAAACAAATTCAGAGGTCGAGTATACAGGCAAAGCGCATTATGTATTTATGACATATGACGGTGTTGTGTCGGACGATGAGATTAAACCGATGTACAAAACCACCGGAAGCGACAATAGCGTATGCAAAAACGCAGGCACATACACCACAACGCTAACAGGTATCGGTAACACCAACTATTCGATAGACGAATGTACCAGGTTGTCGCACGAGTGGAAAATTGTACCGAAGACGTTAGACGTTGAGTCGTGGACGCTGGACGGAGACGATAAAGATTCTGTAACTTATGACTCCGCGAAACACAAAGTTTCGGCGACGGTTACCGGAGTAGTGTCTGAGGATACGGGCAAAATTGTTTTTACTTACAGTGGCGACGGTGAGGCAAGAAACGCAGGTTCATATGAGGCATCGATAACCGGCGTCAATAGCGACAACTATAAACTTAATTCAGAGGATAACGATCGAATATTCAAATGGAATATTAAGAAAAGAGGGTTGTCGGCCTCATTTAGCGGTACCGATGGTCTTATATATAACGGCGAATCTCAAAGAGTAAGCCTAAACATTACCAATATTGCGGGGACCGATTATGAGCATTTCGATAAAACGAGCTTCAATAATCCTTCGGGTGCAGATGAGATAAGCATTTCAAAGGACATGTACGGAAATTTCAATATCCGTTTCGACATAACGGACGCGGGCATTTATACGCTTTCCGTGGGTGAAGGCTTGATAAACATCAACGAAACGCTCAACAACTATGAATTTAGCGGTATTTCTCAGGTGGTGAGCATAGCTAAAAAGCCTTTGTCCGAACCTCAAATAGAAGAAAAGGAATATGTGTATGACGGCACATTGCAGACGCTTGAACTCGTTTATTCCGGATTCTATAACAGTGACGCCAAGAATGTGTCCTTCAAGGGAATGAGCGGTACGTTTTCCGACGACGGCAAAAAATTTACGCTTACTACAACGGGGAAAAATGCCGGAAAGTATACACTTAGCGTAATGGCCGCGAACTTTGAGAGCAAAAATTATTCAATATCGGACTATGACGCAGAGTTTACGATTGAAGAGCGCCAATTGGTTCTTAACGATTACGGATACAACAGTATATCTCTATCTAAACAGACATATTTCACATATAACGGAGTAGCAGCAAAAGCTTATGCCGTATTTGGAAACGTTGCAGCAGCCGACGCATCGGAGAAAAATATCAGAATAGAGTTTGACAATGAGAATGGCGAAATCAAGAATGCCGGGACATACAGTCTATCTTTAACGCTCAACCTGCTTCAAACTCAACTCGGAGAAAATATATCGAACTATAAGTTCGCAGGACAAACATATAGTTTTACCATAGAACCTAAGAGTGTGACTCCGTCCTGGAATTTTGAAGCCGTTTACACAGGAAACGCAGATAATGAGTTTGTGTATACCGGAGATGAAATTGCCGCGCCTACGGCTTCGTTTGGCAATCAGATTTGTGACGGAGATACAATTACCATAGAGTATAGCGGTAATGAAGCAAAAACCAACGTCGGCAAATACACAACAAGTATTAGTTCTCTTGGTAACGACAACTATAAGCTTGATAATAATGCTGAATATGAATGGAAAATAATCCATAAACAACTCACGCTTAAATGGAATGCCGTTCAGCCTTATGTATATGACGGAAACAACAATGGACAGAGTCTCACGGTAGAAGGTATCTTAGGAGACGACGAGGTCGGTTTGAAAGTTGTCGGCACAGGTAGTTATTCAACCGAGATAAGAGTAAAAAAAGAGGATAACAAGCGCACAATAGCGCCATTCTCTAATGCCGGCAGTTACTCCCTCAAGGTGGACTCCGTCGATTCGGGGAATTATTCTCTACCACAGGACAATCTTGAGATAAGCTATGAGATTCAAAAAGCTGAGCTTACGCTTTCCGGCTGGACATGGAGCAATGAAAAGGATTTTACAGGCGACAATACAAAAGAGGGATTTGAAAGCCTTGTTTATCGCTATTCTACATACAAACTTCAAAATGAAATATCCGACGATTTGGGTAAGTCGAAAGATGTCATACTGAATTACGAAGAAAACGAGAAGACAAATGTCGGAGATTATACGGCCAAAATCACAGGACTTTCGGGAGACGATGCCGATAACTTCAAATTGCCTGACGAAGGGCTCACCAAAGAGTGGAAGATTATCCCCAAAGTTATCGACGTTAAATGGACGGGAGGAAACCAATTTACGTTTAACGCAGAAACCATATCCGTAGAAGCCTCATGTTTCACGGGAGCCGAATCCGATAAGGACGGACGAACGTATGACGACGGGGTGTCGCTGAAATATAGTGGTAATAGTTACAGAAATGCAGGGGAATATACCGCGAATGCCTCCGTCGACGACCCAAGCGGTAACTATACGTTAAACACCGACACGACAAGTCATAATTGGAGTATAAGCGTGTGTGAGCTCGGCGCGCCTGTTTGGGATAAAAAGACGTTTACATATAACGGAACAAGTCTTTATCCGACGGCGAAATTTAATATTCATGGGGACGTCGATGTGACGGTGGCTTACGAATATATTTCAAGCAATGCAGTCGACGTGGGAGAAAAGAAAATTAGAGTTACGGGTATAGGCGGGGAGGACGCAGCAAATTATACGCTTTCAGATGAGGCAAAAACCGAATATACCTATGAAATCACGCCGTTGGCGGTAAAAATTGAATGGTATTATATAAAAGACGGTGGGAATAAGGCGTCAATCGATAATTTGACTGATTATGACGGCAAGGCGGCGACAATCAGCGCCGAAGTGAAAAACGTTATCGGTACGGACGTATTCTCATTCACTTATGAAGGTGTTACCAACGTAACCAACGCGGGTAGTTATAGTATAAAACTCACGGCGCTCGGTAACGACAACTACACAACGGACGGAGGAGAGAATATTACTTTAAACTTCGAAATCCGAAAGCGCATTTTAGAATTCAAATGGGAAAATTCCGGAGACAAGGAATATGTTGTTTCGGGATATACATTGAGCGCGACCGCAAGTAATTTAGCGGACGGGGATGCGGTTTCATCTATAACTTATAACGGAGAGAACAGCTTCACCGCCGTAGGGACATATACGGTAAGTATAGCGAACGTGACGTTCTCCGATTCTTCTGATGCAAATAATTACGAATTGGATAACGCGATCGGACGTTCCGAAACCATCAAGATTGTTCCTCGTCCCGTCAGTATCGAATGGACGAATACCGAAGCGGAATATGACGGCAAGGCGCATAAGCCGACGGTTACCGTTAAGGGAACGGACTCGGTTATGATAGGTACCGATGAATATACAGTAACGGGACCGGAAGCAATAAATGCAGGAAGTTACGAATTTGAGCTTACTCTCGGAGATAATTCCAATTATACACTTACGGATGCAACCGGCAACACAAAATGTACGCTCACGATTGTTCCTCGTCCCGTCAGTATCGAATGGACGAATACCGAAGCGGAATATGACGGCAAGGCGCATAAGCCGACGGTTACCGTTAAGGGAACGGACTCGGTTATGATAGGTACCGATGAATATACAGTAACGGGACCGGAAGCAATAAATGCAGGAAGTTACGAATTTGAGCTTACTCTCGGAGATAATTCCAATTATACACTTACGGGTGCAACCGGCAACACAAAATGTACGCTGAATATTAGCCGTTGTTCCGTCGCCGCCGTATGGTGGAATGATGCAGAGAGCAGTTCGTTTACGGGTAATATAACCGACAATGGTTATGAGGTGGCAGTGGAAGTAGGGAATCTCGATCTTTCGGCATACACAGTTCTGTATAAGAAAGAGGGAGAAGAACAGTTCCTTGAACTCGTGGACGGCAACGCGCTTTCCGAAGCGGGAGTTTATGAGTTAAAAATCGAACTTAACGACAATTATGCTCACAATTACAATCTTTCAAACGCCACTGTCATGCTTACGCTCATAACGTCCGCAGAGAGCGAGGTTACCGATGAAGAATAAATTTACTTTTAAGAGGTAAACAAAAATGCTTGTGAATAAACATAAAATGCCCGAAGAGTTGGTTGCCGAGCAGATCGCCCTCGCGGTCTGCTTCACGGGGGCAAATCCCGATAGTGCGGTTATAGTCTACAAGGCGGGCGGTGCAAAAAACGAGTTTCGTTATATCATTACGGGGCTTCCGAAAAACGGAACGTTTCGTTATGAGACTGTTTTGGAAATAATAAGGAATACGGAACGCGTTGATTCCGTATATTACAAGGACGGAGCGGGACGAGCCAAACCCGTATATGTTTTAAGAAGCACTGAGGGAAAGGTTTTCGATATCGTTGAGCGTGATTTTGTGCGTGGAAGATTTACAGGGAATTTCTCGGAAATAGCCATGACCGGACTAAGGATAGGATTGGAAAGCACGGACGCTAAACAGCCCAAAAATACTGTTTTAAGCTGTAAAATAAAACCGACAAAAAACGATTGTGCCGAAAATCCTTTGGGATATGCATTGCTGAACGCGTGTAACGCCTGTATGCTTGGAAAAGTATTTGATTCAAGGGAGTTCGACGTTGTAACATATGATGGAGATAAAGTAAAGCTCGAAGTACGCCTCTCAAACGCAGTGTCAAACGACGAGGATTTAATTTGCGTATCTCCCGTCTTGGATAACAATGGGTGCTGTACGGGCGTTTATGCTACGGAAAGATTTGAGTGCATAGACGGAAAAAGCAGAATAAAATATGCTTACGCCATAATATACGATGCATTAAACAGCTGTTATAGGGCGGAAAGAAACTGAAATTGAGGAAATTAAAAATGCAGGAATACATATCCTATACGGAAACGGAACTGAATACGAACGGTAACGCAATGACGGACGACGACGTTCTTTTTACAAAATTTGATTTTGACCGCAAACAGACTATTGAAAACCGTACGATACTTGAAACGAGGTTTGGATTTATTCTTTTCAAAAGCCGCAAGGAAGGCGCGTATTTTGTAAGGGATGCTAAGACGGGACGAGCATATGGAGATTTGCCTAAGGTCGCGCTTTCGACGGTATGGAGGAAGGCAACCCGATACTTAAAATCTAAAAAAAGAGAGTTGCCCGTGGACTTAGAAGTGTGGGAAGAAGCGCGCGAGAAATTCGAAACGGCGATAAGAGGAAATGACGACGACTTTGGAAAAACAGTGTTTGTTCAGGACGTATGGCAACTATGCGAACTTGATTTTATAGAACTCGGTGTCCGCCGCGCAAACGAGGTCGTGGACCTTATGAGATTTTCCGTTTTCGAGGATATTATAGAAACACGAAACGTCAATATTTTATGGGGCAATATTCGCCGCAGATATCCCCACCGCGTAAAGACGGCTTTGAGCGCGGGCGGAATTTTTTCGGACAGCGATTCGAATGAACTTTCTAATGCAGGCATAAGAAGCATTAACGCCATACGTTCGCAAAATATATTTAGAATGAAACTACTTGTGCCTGAACACGATTTCAATAATTTTCCGGAACAGATAAATCGCGCCTATCGCGAGGATCGCGCTCGGCGGCGAGATTTCCGTTATCGAGTGTTTCCGTTCTTGTTAGGGTTTATAATGCTTGTGATGCTGATAGCGATAGTTTATCAGTATAAATATACACTCCTTAAAAACTTCGGTGCGACTACCGCAAATGTCGTATTGCTGTCGATATGGGCGTCCTCCGTGCTTTTTATTGCGTTCAGCGCCGTACGCGCCGTTTTCAGGCGTAAAAAGAAACGTCCGGAATATCGGTATTTCACTAAACGCGTGGCAGTGACCGCCGCCGTGTTCGGCGCATTGTCGTTGTTTGCGCTGTTATCGGTTACAGTTTTTTATGAAAGATACGACGGCTATAACGAAACCCTATATTACAGGAACGTATCGGAAAGTGAAATCTATATCGCGGGACTTGTGGACGAGGATATCGATGTGCTCGAAATTCCGAGTGACATCGACGGCAAACAAGTTGTCGGTATAGACCTTTACGCATTCTATAAAGACGATTTTTATTCCGTTAAAGTGGATGCGGAACTATCAGAAATAGCTTACGGAGCATTCCTTAAATGCGATAATTTGACAACGTTCGATTTTGGCAATTCGACTTTGAACAAAATAGGTAAAAACGCTTTCAAAGACTGCGTGGACCTCGAAAATATTTTGCTGCCCGCCGAAGTGGAGATAATCGAAGCGAAAGCGTTCAAAGGTTGCGAGGCTCTCACGGAAATAGTACATTCGAACCCCGATGTAAGGATAACGGTAGGCAAAGAGGCATTTAAAAACTGTTCCTCACTCGGTAACGTATCATTTTTGAACAATGCCGTAAATATCGGCAAAGAGGCATTCGTAAATACTGCTTTGACGGACATAGTTTTGTCCGAAATCGAAAACATGGGGAAGAATGTATTTGCCGAATGTGATAATCTTGAAACGGTACAGATTCCATTTATAGGGGAAAACCAAGACGACCTAAGGAACGCAACTTATATTTTCGGGAAAAAGTGTCAAATTGCCGATATCATATTGACCGAATGTGACATAGTCTATAAAAATATGTTCAAAGATATGGATAAACTTGAAAGTGTCACTTTCGTTAAACCTGTAAATAAGATAGAATCTTACGCTTTCAGTGGGTGCAAAAATCTCGTCTATATTGACCTCGAAGGCGTAACGGAAATAGGAAGTTATGCGTTCGACGACTGCACTTCTTTGGTTCTTGACGAATTGCCCGAAAGTGTTGAAGTTATAGAGGAAAACGCTTTCCGTAATTGCGACGCGATAAACTCACTTGCCGTTCGCGGAGCACTCACGAAGCTTGGAGAGGGTGCATTTCGCAGCATGGATAAATGTACGGTTTTCGAGTTTAATTCCGAAATGACGGTTGACGAAATCCCGGATGACTTGTTTAGGGATTGCACCTCGCTGGTCTATACCAATATTACAGATTTCGTAACGAGCATCGGCGATGATTCTTTTAGGAACTGTGATTCACTTGAAAACATCATTATAAGTTCCGATATCAAAGCACTTGGTCGCCGAATCTTTAATGATTGTGATAATCTTACTTCCGTCACCATCCCATTCTCGGGTGTCGATCGGGATTCGTTGAAGCCCGTAAATTTTCTGTTCGGGAAAGGTAATAATATCCAAACGCTACACATTGAGGAGATCGACGAAATATACAGTAAAATGTTTAATAACATGGACAGACTCGTATCCGTTAGTTTCGGCGAGCAGGTTTCCCGTATAGAAAAAGATGCTTTTCGTGATTGTGAAAAACTTTCCAGTATTGACCTTGAAGGCGTAACGGAGATAGGGAATAATGCGTTCCGAAATTGCAGCGCGCTGATAATCGACGAGTTTCCGTCAAGCCTTAAAAGCATTGGTAAAAATGCGTTTAGGGGCTGTACTGCGCTTACGGAGATAGTGTTTAACGAGGCATTGACAAGCATTGGCGACTACGCGTTCAGGAACTGTGGTTCGCTTGAAAGTGTCGATTTATCCGCAAGCGGAATAATGACGATACCGCGTGGTTTATTCGAGGGATGTGTTTCGCTTAGTACAGTGAATATCGGTTATAACATCGACGTCGTGGAAGCGCGTGCATTTAGGGATTGCTTTTCGCTTGAAACGCTGGATCTCAGGGTGGCGGACAGTATAGGGCGCGATGTTTGCAGAGGTTGCATAAAGCTTACGTCGGTATATATGCCCTTTATCGGACCCGATCGCGACACGCCGAAAACATTTAATTACGCTTTCAAAGACTCGGGAGTAAAGCATCTCGAGATAACTTATATGAAGAAAATACCTTCGCGAGCATTCAGGGGAATCGATTCGCTTGTGAGTATAAAAATAAACGCCGACGTCGAGATTATAGGGAAAAGGGCTTTTGAGGGCAGCACTTCGCTTACTACGCTGGACATAAACGGCGTTAAGGTCATCAAATCCTGCGCGTTCAAAAATTGTAATTCGCTTACGGAAATCAGCGAGTTTGATGAGTTGGAAGAAATGGGAAGCGGAGTGTTTGTCGGATGCGACGGACTTGAAACCATAAAACTTCCCGACAGTATCAATCATATCACGCGCGGAATGTTCAAAGATTCGGGGTTTACCGAAATTGTTCTATCGCCCTATACGCACACCATAGACAAATATGCGTTTGAGAATTGTTCGAGTCTCGAGACAATAGTCATTCCGTCTGCCGTCACCGAGATAGAGAAAGGTGCGTTCAAAGGTTGTGGCAGTTTGAAAATTATCGATTTGTCCTCGACAGGACTTGAAAATATTGCATCCGAAACGTTTAAAAACTGTTACGAGCTTACTGAAGTGAGATTGCCGTCAAGCGTAGAAACGATAGGGAAGCGCGCTTTCTTTAATTGTGACAGCTTGGAAAGTATAAATCTCGGTAACATTTCGGAGATCGGGAAACAGGCGTTCGAGGGTTCTGCTTCGCTCACTCAAATCGACATATCTTCGGCAAAGAGCATCGGCAAGAACGCTTTCACGGAATGTTACGAACTTGCTGCGGTTATATTTGGCAACGAACTCGAAAAGATAGGTGCGAACGCGTTCAGAAATTGTGATTCTCTGCAGTCGCTCATCATACCCGACAGCGTGGAGAAAATAGGCCGAAATGCGTTTGCGGAATGCGACGAACTTACGATGTTGAGTGTTCCGTTTGTGGGATGGTCTCGCGGATTTGCTTTCAAATTCAAGTTTTTGGTGGGCAATTCTTCCTGCGTGAGCGAGGTACAAATTTCCGATGCCAAAAAACTTGCACGACGCGCTTTCAAAAATACCGATATTATCGAAATATATCTCAACGAAGGTATAGAAAAAATAGGCGTGGGAGCATTTAGCGGTTGCGACAACCTTCGCCGGGTATATATGTCCGTAAAGCAATCGGAATTTAGAGAACTTTTTGATGAAAATCTCGTTGAGATAGTATATTACGACTAAGACTATAAGTTGTACGGAGGGAAATAGTTAAAAATGATTTACATATGTGAGCATTGCGGTGCGTCGTTTAACGAAAGAGAAATAGAGCAGGCGGTAAACTCTGTTTCTCATGCCGTTCGGTGTGGATTTTGCGCAAACGTAACGGTTATAGATCAGGCGCGTCCCACGCTTATATCACAAGCTTATGACTGCCTTACCCGTGCGAATTTTGCTGAGGCACACAGGCTTTTCGGAATAGCCATCGAAAGTGCTCCCGGATCGAGAACGCTCACCGAGGCATATCTTGGTGCGCTTCTTGCAGCATATCAGGTACAGACAATATTTGAAAGTGATGACGAAATACGTTCGCGCTATCCTAAACTTGTATTATGCGAGTACAATTCCGCTCCCGTGGGAAGTAACGCTCTATATAGGCGCGCCATGCAAAAGATTGCCGAAACAATGGATTACAATGCAGAAGCGAAGTTAAGATATTATGTAGGCTTTATTGTAGGCGTACAGGAAAAATACGAGCATCAGAATAATGCCTCATACGATATCTGTATTGCCTACGATAATACTGGTGTAAGCCGCGCTATTGAGATAAAAAACAAGCTTCTCGATCATATTCCGAATGAAAGGATATATATGGCGGGAGTTGATTCAATCAATACAGTCGTCGCGAGCGGGGAGGACGGAGGAATTGGAGCATATATTGAGAAAGTAGCAAAGAACCTATATGCAAGAGATCACTCCCGTGGTATGGTGGTAGTTTCGGACAGTGATGTGCTCTCCACGCGCCTCACAACGCTGTATACGGGCTTTTTCAGAAAAAAAGGAGAAAGTGACAGGGCGCTTTGCTTTGCTCTTGGAAACAATATGGGGGTAATGTTGCCGAATCAGAACTACGCTTCTCATGTGTTTGAGTTCCGCGGCGTGTTTGACGATTATACGGCCTGCATAAATTTTCTGTGCGGCGCTGTGGGCATCTTGGCGGGCGATACAGAAGATGACGAGGCAAATATGGTATCCGACGGAGAACATGAATCGCAAGTTTCTGCCAAGATCACAATGGAGTTGCGCGATGAAAACAATGTCGTTGCCGTTATCGGAGCAGATTTTGTGCGCTTTGGTGTCTATCCTCAAATACGAATAAATAATCCCGCAATCTTGGGGGTTTTCAGAGCATTCGGTTGTCCCGACGCAACGGATAATAAAGGGTGGAGTGTATTATTCAAAGATTCGTCGGATAGGCCGTATACATGGATAAGGGATGAATATATAGACGGAGAAAAGTATCGTGGGGTATACTTTACAAAATTCCGCGAACAGGGCGGTACTGCTGTCAGAGGTTCCGTCGTGCCTCAGCGTGAAGCGGGACTCGGTGCGCGCATGATTACTTGCTATAAGTTCGAACCGATAGATTGGAAAATACTAAAAAAGAACGATTACGCTTATCAACTGGCGGCAGATTCGGCATTGGACAGTATGCCGATGGAGTTCGGAATCCACGACGAGTTTCCAATTTTTTTGACGAACTGGCTGGACGAAACTTTTACACAGACGGCTTTTACCGAGTGCGAACTTGACAGTATATACCGTTCGACGAACGAGGAAAGGGTATTTCTTATGAACAGGGAAGATATGAATTTGTATCGCAACCAAATCAACGGAATCGCGTGCACCGATTATTGCGTTTGTATGGGAGTATTGTGCCAAAATAGAGGAGCAAGGTACTGTTGGATTCATAACGATAACCAAAATTGCTTCGTATATGATTCCGCTTGTAATAATACATACGCATATAGAAATCCACGTGACAATCAAGTTGCGGTTGTTCCTAAAATCATCATAAACGGGGATATTGTAAGAAGTTGATGTTCGATTCGGGACTATGCCAATAGTCTCGGGAATGGCATAGCAAATAAAGTGCGCTTCTACGGTTTAAGCCGCGGGAGCTTTTGTTTATATCAACGATAAATAATTAAAAAGATAAGGTTTGGTTTCTTTAATAAGAACAAGGGAGGCTACAACAAGAGAATTTCTTTTTTGTTCATTTTTCTTCTTATGATTTGCAACAGACATGTTTTGACACGGAGGAGTTGCAACAAGGACTGTAAGATCGCCAAGTTGTTCGTTTTGTTTCCATACTTTTAATTGTTGAATTATTTGGTTGTGCACGTTAAAGGAATGTATATCTCATAAAACATAGCCGCTATCATACTTGCATTTATGATTACACTTTTGCACATCAAGTCGTTTTGCAAGTAATTCATTAGTTGCGACACAATCATATCCTTCCATTTAAAATCCATAACAACCAACTCCAGCACTGCTGAATAACGAAATATAGCTAAATTTACTCATTTCATATCCTCCGCTGTAATATCTACGATATTTGAAATATTGCAGGATAATACTTCAAATAAAATTGAAATAAAAAAGCAAACAACTATGTTATTTGTGTTTAAAGTTTTAATATCTTGCGCTACAGGCGTGTGCTTGCCTATGACAAGTGACGTCGCTACTCTTCGCCAGACAAGCACACGCCAAAACAAACTGAAAGGCTGAAAGGGAAACGAGAGAGAAGCGGTGTTTTGCGCTGAACTACTAAGACAAAATTCCGCTTATACCGTCCTGCTACATCTCGCAGTGAGGACGTTTTTTCTTTACTTTTTTGCCGTGTACGCTTTTATTTGCGTTCTTGCTTTTCTTCGCTAATTACAACTTTTCAAATAATTTTCATATCAGCCTTAATTTTACGTTTTCCGTGCTTTTTAATTAAGAGATAAAAATTTTTTTGCGAAAACAGACAAAAGTTAGTCCGAGATATTTCGGATTGCTTTTTGTAATATCTGCGGAAGCGAGGTAAAATAAGAAGCAAATTAAATCAGGTTCGATTTTGCTTATGGTGGAGACAAGGGGATAACTCGAATAAACTTTAATCGCGGAAAGAGACCGTATTGTGCTTCCAGGTGAAAACTTATAATGGTTGAATCCCACCTCGTCAGGTTTGCGCAATGCGCAAACTTGCGAACCTTATCAGGGGTTCTCATCCCCTTGTCATAAACAAAAACACCGCTTAATCTGCGGTGTTTTCTGTTTGTGGTGATAACTCGAATAAACTGTAATCGCGGAAAGAGACCGTATTTTGCTTCCAGGTGAAAACTTATAATGGTTGAATCCCACCTCGTCAGGTTTACGCAACGCGCAAACTTGCGAATTTTATCAGGGGTTTTCATGCATTTGTAATAAACGTAAAATGAATTTTATTTATTATCTATTACTTTTTGCTATTAAAATACTTTATCAAATCTTCACGGCTTTCATCAAACCATTGACTTGATATATAATAGTTAATGCCATTATTGGTAACGGGAGTTTTATAATAACGATAAGTTCTACTATCACCACGATTAGCGTCACGCGATAATGCAAGAACGGGATAATTTACATGCGTAAATGTAGTTCTTGTATATTCTTTTGACATTAATAAAGCAATATCATTATTTGAGATTTTATTTTCCAATAATAATGATTTAAACATAGCATATGCAAGCTCACCACAGGTAACCGAAAAATAAGTTGATTCATCATTAAGAGATAATTTTGCGGTTTCTTTTTGAGGCTTTAATAAAAATTTTAGCTCTTGATAATCTATTTTAAACCAAGCAAATAAATCACGTATAATGTTTATTTTGTGCTGTGAACTTAAATTCGTTTCTATAAACATTGTGGAACTCAATTCATATGGGGAACGTAAATCGGCAGCATTCTTACGATAGTAGTTGTTTTCAATACTGGCAAATTTTACGGGGTCAAGCATATATATGGTTGCATTAACTTTTTTATATGCGTCGGTAATATTGTCTGTAATTATATCGTCACCCAATAAAGATATTTTAATTATATTCTTATTAGTAAAATCAATATCATCGTCAAGATACACCCATTCTTCTGTAATAGTGGGGGCAAAATTTGTAGAAGGCATAGCCCAAATTTTTATAGCCCATTCATATAGTTTATTGGCCCTATCTGTTATCTGCTTTTCGCCCCATTCTTCACAAGTTTTTATATAAGAGTTTAAGGCTAATTTGCTAAAATTAAAGCCCTTGTCTGGCATGGTTTTCTTTTTAGCAAAAGCTAAATTGCTATAATCGCTATTATAAGCTGTTAAGGTAAGATTGCCGACAGTATCAATATATTTTGTATGTATAAGTTCCCAATTATTTCCTAATTGTTTTTTCCATTCTTCTGAGAGAATCTGTGGCATAATATGTTCAATAGTAAAATCACCACTATCAATTTGTTCTTCAACGGCAACTCTTTCACGGTTATTAAAGTTTTCCAATCGTTCCAAGATATATTTTCTCGCGGCAGGCTTAATATTATATAATTCAAATGTAATAAATTTTTCTGCAAAATCGCGGTCATTAGGGAAGCGGCTTTTACCAGTTTTGCAAAGAACAGCATATTTTAATGCGTCTAAATATGTAGTCCCGTATTTTTCGATATAGCGCTGAATTTCAGCCCCCAAAGAAACAAATATTTTATTTAAAGCCGATGCAGGTAAAGCGCATATAATTCTTCGAGCGATATAAGTTTCTAACACTTTTACGGCTTCATACATTTCGTTTTCTGTTAAAAGACCATTATTTTTAGCATTATATAAATCAAACAAAAGTGGAATTACGGTGTTTATTTCAAGTTTGTTGATTCTAGCTATACAGCCTAAAAAAGAATGGTCTCCGACTTTTGCCGCTCGTATGTTTTTATAAAAATCAGCATAGTACAGCATATCAGATAAGATATCTTCAATGTGACAATCTTGTTTATCTCTAAAATTCTTAAAAGCAAAATAAATATTTGATTCGTTAGCTAATTCTCTTGTTTTGACAGCAAGATAGTATCGAATAAATCTATTTATGTCGATTTTAGAAACTTTATTTTCTAATTTTTCCCAATAATTTTTATATATTCTTTCTTGTTTAGCAGAATCTAATTTCATTAAAACAAAATTCCTAATTTTGTCAGATTCCTCTAATCCTAGACCTGTTGAATTAAGGCTTTCAAATATAAGTTGAGGGTCATCACCGTTATGTGGTTGTAAACTGATATTTACAATTACCAATTTCATAATAGCATCATATAGTTTTTTGATTTTTTCTGGTGTTGATTTTTTTAATACTTCATCAACAAAATAGTTATAATTAATGGTGATGTTATTGTCTGAAATAGGTTGAATTTTCTCAATCAACCTATCGTAAGCATCATCATCGCCTTGTACAAGTTTTAATTTTAGTTTTTTTGCACCAGCTGCATATGCATCGGTCAAATAGGCAGTAGTGATTTTATTCGCATTTATACCATTTTCGATATTATTATCAGCAATATAATTTCTAATAGCTAAAAGTAATAAAGAAATGGTGGTTATGCGTTGTTGCCCGTCAATAATGATATATTCATTACAACCACCTATTTCATTTTCCACATAGACAATGCTACCAAAAAAATGAGAGGGGTAATTATACTTAATTACTTCTTCTAAATCTTTAATTAGTAGCTGGCAGTTACCTTTGTTCCAACTATAAGGTCTTTGATATACAGGTATAACAAATTTTTTATCTGACCCATCTAAAAATCTAACGATATAGCCTTCTTTTGCATTCATAAAAAAACTCCTATAATAACTTTACGATAATT
The DNA here is from genome assembly GCA_944372095.1 of uncultured Clostridia bacterium. Taxonomy (GTDB): domain Bacteria; phylum Bacillota; class Clostridia; order Christensenellales; family DTU072; genus CAG-1782. Next base: position 17,297 of record CALVYG010000003.1, on the reverse strand, counting down.
ATATCAAATATAGGCAAAAAAAACAATATTTCGAAGTTCCATTTATTATTTCCAAAAGCACCTTTTTATAATTTGGGCGTATGCTGGTATATACAAATGTAGTTTGGTCATGTATTGTCGTAGATAAGTATAGGTAGGAATACGGACTTAAAAGAGAGTGGAGACAAGGGGATAACTCGAATAAACTGTAATCGCGGAAAGAGACCGTGTTGTGCTTCCAAGTGAAAACTTATAATGGTTGAATCCCACCTCGTCAGGTTTGCGCAATGCGCAAACTTGCGAACCTTATCAGGGGTTCTCGTCCCCTTGTCATAAACAAAAACACCGCTTAATCTGCGGTGTTTTCTGTTTGTGGTGGAGACAAGGGGATTCGAACCCCTGGCCTATGCGTTGCGAACGCATCGCTCTACCAACTGAGCCATGCCCCCCGATGCGTCTTTTATTCTATCACTTTTGCTTTTTTCAGTCAATTGTTTTTCTTTTCTTTCTTTATTTGTTTTTTTACAGTTCTTTATTTTTTGCTTATTCTAAGGTCTTCTCCGCCGAATTCTATCCCTACGGATAACTTTTTGTCTAATAGTCGGCTCACTATCCTTTGACCGTACCGCTTTTCAAGCTCGACAGGGGATAAGTTCGTCGTTATTACCGTTACTTTATTTTCTGCACGCTCGGTAAGCATTTCAAGTATGTACGGTATCGTTACGTTATTTAATACCTGCTCGGCTCCCAGGTCGTCTATCAGTATTGCGTCCGCTTCGGTTATCGTTTCCCACAATTCTTTTTTCCTTTCCAAAGGCGCACAATGGTATTCAAGCAGTTCTTTGTTGAGCTTTATCGCGCTTATTGCACGCGCGTCTTTTCCGCTTTCTATCAGCGCACGTATGAACGTTCCCGCAAAATACGTTTTTCCCGTTCCCGTTTTTCCGGCAAAAATGAATATTTTTTTTCCGCTTTTCAGGCTTTTTTCTATATATTCTGCACACGTTCTTTTTTCTTTTTCGTTTTTTCCGTAATAGGAAAAATCTGTTTTGTCGAATCCCGTCGGATAATTCCTCAGCATCGGATTTTCGTTAAGCATTATTTCTTTTCTTATTTTTTCCGCACATTCGCAGATTTTGCCGTTTACCGTTCCGCTGTCGTTGCATTTATTGCATAATACAGGCATCTCAAATATATTATACGGGACCCCTTTCTCCTTAATATACTTGTTTATTTCGTTTTCTTTCGCGCTTATTTTTTCTTCCGTTTCGGCACGCTTTTGTGTTTGCGGCGTTTTTATGTAATCCCATTTCAATGCGTTTATTTCTCGGTATAGTTTGTCAAAATACCCGTCTTTCCTGAGGTCGTCAATAATTCGGATACGTTTTTCTTCCGCTTCTTTTTTTCTTCTTTTTATTTCGTTTACTGCTTTTTCTCTTCCTGTCATTGAACTTTTAATCCCAATTATCAAAGTTTACAAAAGCGCTTTTCAGCTGTTCTTCCGTATAGTTGTGTTTTTCGTATCCGTCGGCGTCTTTCGAGGTTTGTTTCGGATACGTCTTTGTTTCCGACATATATTCTTCCGCATTTTTTACGTCGAAAATGCCTCGGTTTCTCAGTTCTCCCAAAGTTCTGTTTATTGACGACATAGGGAAGTTCTTGTCCGAATATTTTTCCGCTACGGCATATATCACGTCCGTGTCGAAACCCCATTCTTCCCAGTTACGATAGTTTTCTCTGTCTTTATTCCCGATTGCTCCGATATATCCGCATTTTGAATATACCGCACGGATTTTGGCGTCAAGCTGGACCTGCCTCTCAACATATGCGCCTATATCTTCGGAAGAGAATATTCCCAGGGAAGCGAATTTGTTTACCATCTGGTTCATTGATTCGAGGTCTTTCGCGTTTCTTATAAAGCAATATTTCGACAGGCGTTCGAGCGCAGCTTCGTCGAATCCGCTTTTCAGCCACGGCATTACGTACACTTCTTCAACGCTTTCGGTGTTTGCATAATATACGCCGATATTTTTGCAGATTTTTATACACAGTTCGCGTACGGATTGTTTCTTCCTGAGATATTCGTCGATTTCCGACGACGTCATTGCCTGTGCGGAAGCAAGTTCTTTAAGTAAAGTATTTAATTTTTCCAACCCTCCGCGTTTTTTTAACGATTTCGCCGCCGTCAGTATTGCGTCCAGACTGTATCCGTAATTCTTTTGCCAGGATGAAAATATTTGTCTGTCGTCGAAAGTCGGAACACGCTTTATTCCCAATGCTCCGAATACGAGTCTTAAATCTTCCGAATAGGTTTCAAGTTCTTCCACGCGGGCGATTATCTGTTTTTCTTTGAGAAGACCTTCTTTTGCCCATGCTCCCGCTACGGCGAGGATGTAATCCGTGCTTGTCCTTCCTCCTCCTTGTTCTTTGCAATACTGCATTATAAGGAGCATTGCGTTTATTTCCATTCCGGAGGAAACCATAAACTCGAAATAACGGTTATATTCGTTCGGCGTTAATATTTTATCGGGGAAGATTCTTACGGTTTCTTCGGTAAAAACTTTGAATTTTTGTGCGTTGAACTTTATTACGGGGGGAAGGGGAGTTTTTACCGACAGATATATTACGTTTTCTCCGCGGAGTTCCGTCAGTCCTTGCTTTTCCCAATATGAAAATCCTTCCGTTATTCTCGCTTCGGGTATTTTAAGTATTGACGAAATCTTTGCGATAAAATCTCCTTCGTAATTGTTTGACGCAAGCATAAGCCCGGTTAAATAAATTTTTACGTCGTCCCCGCTTGCATTTGAAAGATAGTCGGAAAGAAACAGATTATCTACCTGCGTAAACGCTTGTTTGATATAATCTCCGCTTAATTTTATCGTCGTCATTCGCTCTCCGAAATGCTTTTTCTGCCAAAATAATCGGTTTTTAGTTATTGCTTTATGCGCGGGCGCATTGTATAATTAAAAACGATGTTGCGCAATATCTTAACTGTGACGGAATTTTATTCCGAAGTATCTTTTGCGAATTAAAAGTATACCATAATATCGCGGCTTTTGCCAACGTTTTTTTTAACGGTTTTTTTTCGTCGCAATATATTGTGGTACATAACTTTTTTATCACTACGAATAATTGCGGAGGAAGACGTTTATGGTTCCTGTCAGACTCGTATGCAGGGGAATTGAAAATACGGATGCAGAATTTTTTTTCGACGGACTAAAAGATTTATATCCGGTTAAAACGGCCGATGATATTAAGAAATACATCGGATACGCTATTTTCGGAAATGACGCGTTATATAAGGGAAAAATTGTTTTCGAGTTCATTTATGTTTCGAGAAATTTTGTCGTGAACCGTGATTTTGAGAATAACTCGGTAGTTTTGACCGTTGACGGGAAAAACGTTCCCGATGAAAATATCGACGGCGTCTTGAAGAATGTAATACGCCTTAATCAAAGTCAATGGACGGAGTTTGCCGTAGGAAGCAAGCACGCGGCATACGACGGAATTATGAAAAACATTTCCGGTTATATTAGTTCGGTTTTTTCCGACTTGAACATATCGTCTGAGCACACGGCAAAAAGCGAAGAAGAGTGTAATAAGCGTATAGAATCGGTAGACAGCAAAACCGATGTGCTGAAAAGTATGTACAAACCCGAAGACGCAGACAGAGAAAAACTTATTGCGCTTAAAAAAGATATCGACAGACTTAAAGAGGAATCTGCAAAGTTAAGCGAACTTATAGGCGCGGGGAATCTGGGTAAGGTTACGGCGGAAAGGATAAAAACAGTCGAAGAACTTCTTGAAAGAGAGAAATCAAAAGCCACACGAATCGAAACCGATAAAAAAAGAATAGAAAAAAGCCGAACGATAAAGGAGCATTTTACGCTTGTCGCCGCAGTCAATACCGCGGAAAGCGAAGCGGAGAGCATTAAAAAGGATTTAGATTCGCTTAATTCCGAATATGCTAAACTTGAAGCAAACGTAAAGGCGGGATATAAAGTATATAAGAAAAAAGAAGAAGAGTTTCTTGCCGCGAGCAAAAGAGTTTCGGCGGTGAACGAAGCTTTCGACGAACTGATAAGGCAAAACCGTGAAACGGGGAAAAGCGATGAATACGTTACGGATTTACTTGACGAGTACTGCAAGGAAGGAAACGACAAACTCATAAAATTGCGTGGGGAATTTGCCGAAATTTCAAGTAAACGGAATGAAACGAAGAAAAGCATTGCGGAAGCGGAAAAAGAACTTGAAGATATCCGAATCAATGCGGATTACAGTAAAGCGGTAAGGAACGGAATAAAATGCGAAGCGCTGGTAAGGGAGCTCAAAACCATTATCGAGGAAACCGAAAGCTCGATAAGCGAAGACGAAAAAAACGTTTCCGCATTGAAAACCGAATATGCGCGGAACGAGGCTCTTCTTAAAATGTGCAGCGAAGGTTACGCAAAGGTCTTCGGAACTTTGGGGAAGAATAAGAGAACGAAGGCAAACCTTGTATTTGAACTTAACGAGCTTGAAAGAGAAAAACAAAGTTTATACAGGAACCAGATTCTCAGCGCTACATTTTTACAGGATTTGAACGCGATAGATAAAAAAATTTCCGAAAGTGCCGATATGATGAGAGAGTATTCCGAAAGACGCAGCGCATTGGAAAGCGCGAAAGAAACTCTTTCGGAATACGTTAAAAGATGTAATGAGGCGATTGAGCAAAAAACAGACGAATTGAATAAAATGCTTGCAGAAAAGAAGCTTTTTGAAAGCATTGACGGGCTTGAATACGGAGCAAGATGTCCTGTATGTTCCGCGCCCGTATCGGATAAGCCCGATTGCGAAAGAGCATTGACCGATTTAAGCGAAAAGGAAGTTAATATTCGCGCGGAGTTGGAAAGATTGAAGCAAATTTCAACCGAATATGCAGAAAAATCGGCAAAAATCAATCTCACGCTCGGCGGCTATGAAAGTACCGAATTGTCGGGAACAAGCTATCTGAAAAGTCTGGAAGAAACAAAACTGGCAAAACTTTCCGCATTAAAAAGCATTTATACGGAAAGCAGAGTAAGGAACCACGAAGAACTGACGGAAAGACTTGAAAAGATAATAGGAGAAATGGCAAAATACAGTGCGGCGGTATCCGATGTAAAAGCATTGTCCGCGACTGAGGAGTATGCAAAAAATGCCAATACGCTGATAAAAAAGCAGATGGCGGAAACGGCAGGGAAAGTTCTTCCTGCAAAAAGAAACTCATTAACGAGAATCAAGGACAATCTTTCCGATATAGAGCAAGAATACGGGAAAATCAAACAGACGTTAGGAGATAAGACCGCGGAAGAGCAGGAAAGTTATATAGCCGATGCCGAGAAACGCGAGGACGAGTTGTATTCTTTAATTAAAAAACTTTATGCGGAGAAAGACGAACTTGACGCGAAAGCAAGCGAATTGAATAATGAAATCGTACAATACGAAGGGCGTGCATATAAATATGAAAAAGACGGAAAGGAATACGATTATACTACGCTTTGTATAAATATCGCTGCGGAGCAGTACAACGAAATTGTTGACGAAATAAGACGCAACGAAGCGGAAAAGTTAAAAGTTCAGGACGAACTTATAGCTATCGGGAGAGTGGTAAAGGATAAACAAAGCGCGGCGGACGAACTTAAAGCGAAAATCGACGAATTGCAGAACCGTTATGACGTACTCATATCTTATATAGATACCATAACCAAGTCCGAAAGCTATGAATCGAAACTTTTGAAAGGAACAAAATACGAAACTTTCAAAGGAGAAGTACTGGAAGATAAGGCAATTGAAAGTATATCCGAAGAAATAAAAGCGCATGAAGAAGCGCTTATCCGCTACGGTTGCGAGCTTGATACGCTTAAAGTTATAATGAACGACACGCATACCGAATACGAAAATCTTTTGGAAAACGTCTCGGCGTCCGAGCGTAAATCGGAATTGCTTGAAAAGCTGTCGGTTCAATATACGGAAGCGGCAGGGAAAGCCGAATTTGCCGAAACCATAGGCGCAAAGATTGCCCAACTCGGTAAGGAAAAAGCGGAATTGCAAAAAAGAATATCCGATTTAACATATATTAAGGAAGGGAATACAGATGAATTGCTTGTTATAAAAATAAATAATTCGCTTAACGCCCTTATGCCGAGCCTCAGAGTGAAACCGAAGAGCAACGGATTAACGCTACTAAGCACCGACAGATTCGGGAACGAAAAAGAACTCGACAGGATTGACGACGAAGAGTATGTGGCGGTATCGGTGTGCGCGGTTAACGCGATAAGGCAGATTATAAGCGAAACATTGAATTCTTCGGCTTTGATGAGGATAGTAAAGGTTAAGGCGAATATGCTTAAAGAAGAAACGCGTACAAGATTAAGAGAATTCGGGAAGAATAACAATATAGTTATAATTTTCCATAAATAAATCTGCTTTAAGTTTAACGAAACAGCCGATATTTATCGGCTGTTTCTGATATTATTGAGGTAACAGAAAAAATTATTTCAGCAGTCCGAGAGATTGTTTCATAATTTTAGAGTCGTTGTAAGTATCAATCTGACAGTCGCGTTCGTCGTATGAACATTCCCAGTTGGTTTCGAGTTGGAAATCAAGAGAAATCACGAGGTTAGCACTCCATTTTTCTACAAGAGAAAATGTACGGAAATAACCTGTATCCCAGACGGTAAAATCAATTTTAATCTGAGTATACTGAGCATTTTTATCACCCGTGCCGGCTCTTATGTCATCGATGCTGTATTCAATAGTATCGGGGTTAGTCGGGTCAAGTGTTAACGATACGTGATAAAAATGATTTTTGGCGTCATAAGTAACTTCCGCATCGGAAATGGTTTCGGCAGTAATCGTATGATTTGTAATTTTGAAATTTCCGTTTTGAGAAGCATTGAAAACAATCATCGGTAACTCTTTTTGTTCGGGGTTACCGATAGCTGCGTCCCACGAAGCGTAAGGGACACCGTTTTCGTCATATTCGTTGTTTTTTACTTTCTGATAAATAACTTTGGAACTTTTATCCGTGGCATAGCGCCGCGCTGTGGTGATAATATCCGTGGTTTTAGCAAGCACGGGACCGATAAAGGAATCAAGTATGGGAACGGAATTTTTAAGGTGGTACTCGATATTGAAATATTCTTTTTGCGTTTTCATAGTGACGGCGTCAATATCGATAAAATTTCCGCTTGAACCGAGGTACATAGAAAGAAGCCCTTTATTATAAGCGGTAAAGTAAGGTGTTTTAGTGGCGTTAGCAGAGCATAAATCGTATAAGTAAGCTGCTTTCTCGCGAGCATTGGAGAGATTGGAAAGACTTAATTTTTCATCAGAATCCAATACCGGGGGGACGGCAAGGCCGACAAAATTATGAACGTTTTCAACTCTGTTATCCACATAATCGTTTGCGCCGCCGCCGGCAAAGATAACGCAAACGACGCTTGAAACAACGACTAATACGACAAGGCTGCAAATGACGAGAGTATTTACTATAAGCAAAGAGAGTTTTTTCGGTTTGCTTTTGGTTTTTTTATAATTCTGAACAGCAGACGAAGGATTATTGCCGAAATATTCCTGACTGAGTTTGACATAATCGGAATAGTGGCTTTTCTTATTAAAAGCAGATTTGGGAACGTACTCTTTTTTCTGAGTTACAACCTTTGCCATAAACTTCTCATACCCCTGAATAAAATATAAAAACATTTTAACATAAAATAATATGAACTTACAAGTAAGTATAAGGAAAAAATAAAAAATAAAATAAGAAAAAGATAAGAGAAAAATTCAAAAAAATAAAGGGAAACAAGAGAAGGCAAAGAAAAATAGAAATAAAAACAGAAATGAAAAAAGCGGAAAACGCCGCGCAATGCGCAAATTTGCGGACCTTACCGGGGGGCCGTTCCCTTGTCATAAACAAAAACACCGCTTATACTGCGGTGTTTACGTTTGTGGTGGAGGTAGAGGGATTCGAACCCTTGACCTCCTGACTGCCAGTCAGGCACTCTAGCCAACTGAGCTATACCCCCACGCGCTTTATATTATATAAATTTACTCTTTTTTAGTCAAGTCATTTTTTTTGCGCGCGGGCTTTTTTTTATTTCATTTCTATTATCGGTTTTCCGTTTTCTATCCTGTATACGAATTTTTCAGGCGCGTCTTCCGTCTTTTTGCCGCTTAATAAATATATCCTCTTGCGGTCTGTATCGTATTCGGCTGTTCCGGTTATCTTTCCTTCGCTTGTCGTCAGTTCGTATTCCGTTCCGTTAAGATACAGTTTCTTTCCGTCCGTTACTTTATAAGCGGGCTTTCCCGAATAATTTTCAAACTTTACGTCTGTTTCCCCTGCGGGAAGATTAGACGGGTCCTTTGAATAATAAACTATGCCGTTTACGAACGAAATGTATAAACCCGATTGTACATAATAATTGTCGTACGGTTCGGGCGACATATACGGATTATCGTAATAATCCGCTGTCGCAATATAATTTTCGTCTACTATTTTATAGCAATCCGATTCGCTTATGAACAGATTATTGCTTTTTTCGTATGAAAAATATGTCGTTCCGTTTACGGGTAAACTATCGGATACAGGTAAATCCGCAACGTATGCTTCTTCGTATGACGTTACTTCTTTTATCGAAAAGCCGTTTGTTCCGTTAACCGATACCGCGTATAAAATTTGTCCGCCAGTATCGGTATTCGTATTCGTAAATATAATCTGGCCGTTTTCTTTTGATATTTTTGCGGAGTAACTTTTATTTTCGTATGAAACCGTTGCGTCTGTTTCGTTATGTAAAGTTACGGTATAGGTTATACCGTTGCAGGAAAACGTTTCGGTCGTCAATACGGATATTGTTACATCGTAAGTACCGTATTTATCGGACGAATATCTCGCCAGTCCTTCCGTTAAAAGCGTGGGTTTGATTATTTCTTCGTAACCGTATATTTCTTTTGTAAGTGCAGGGATTGTTTCGGATGAAGAATACTCTCCGCCGGCATAGCGGTAAACGGTTTTCAGTATTCCTTCCTCGATTTCGGAAGGAGTTTTTTCCACGGTGGTTCTTGAATAGAGAGCCGTAACGGTAAAGTTTCCGTATTTAGGGAATTTATATGAATCGACAGGCTCATCGTTTACATAAAATCCGCAGAATTCAAACGATTCCATTTCTGCCGTTTCTAAATTTTCGGGAATTTTGCCGTTATATGCTTCCGAAATGAAAGTTGAGCCGTCATATTTCCATACAGTGAACCTAAGAGAATAAAAGGTTATCGGTTCGGTTAAGATTATTTCATCGCCTTTTTCATAAACGGAATCTTCCCGGAACCAGGTTGCGTTTATAAAGTTTTCTCCTATCGTATAGGAAGAATACGCAGAAGCTTTTTCGGTAAATTCTTCTTCCCCGTAAATATAAGTAACCGTTATACCGACAAACGTTCTTGTAAGAGAATAAAGGTTTTCTTTTATTGCATAAGTATAATTAATTTTATCGGATTCCGAAAGTTTAAGTAAATTTATAACGGAACTTATGTCCGTACATTTTTCGAATAAAATTTTATCAACGGTGTAAATTAAAGTTATTTTATCTGATGTATCTAAAATATAAACCGCTTCTCTGTCTTGGAACGGCGTTATTTTAAGAGTAAAGTTACGGTCGGATTTTAATTCGTAACGCGAAGAAGGTATGGTCAGTTCTGAAACGGGCATATCGTTTTCAGTCCAGTTAAATTTCAATTCCGCGGACTCGGTTATTATTCCGCATTTTTTCAAAAGCAGTTTTTCAACATCTCCGAAAGATGCGACGTTTTCATAATCGTCGTAAGCAAGAACTAATTTTTCGTCACCCAAACTGAAAATATCGGAATACTCAATAAACGCATATAGACAATATTCCGAAAGGGAAGAATAATCATTTTCCGGGACATAAGTATCGCTTGCGTCGGAAGAAACATACCATTCGAGATTTGAATAATCATCCGATAACGGAGAAAGCAAATCGATGTCCGCAGTGTTGTCGGGGAAAACGTAAGTCTTTATTTCCGAGTTGTTAACGTAATATGTAACGGTTAGCGGGGTCAGGCATAATAAGAAAGTTTCCTCTTTAAGATTGAGGAGATAACTCGTGCCGTTGTCGGCGGAAACGGTCAACGTTTCTTTGTCGAAAGAAAAAGTGCCTTGGGAAGATTCTTCCGTTATCGTTTCTTTAACGTAAAAGCCGTTAGCGAAATAGAAATCGTCCGTGTCCGATTCAAAGACAAAACTTTCGGTAATATTTCCGATAGTTTTTTTATAAGTCAGTTTATAAATACCGTTGCTGAAATATTTTTCTTCGGTAAATCCATATTCGGGAGCATCGGGAGAGTGTATTACTTCCGCAGTGGTAAGATTTTTTAAAAATACCTCACCGTCGTAAATATTTACTTCGGCAAGATAAGTTTTGGTTAAAACCGTTGATTCCGTAAAAAGGAAATTGTTATCGGCGGACAGAGTAAGTGAAGAATTTTCGGAAGTTTCGGACAGACAAACCGTGACGTCGCCCGTCGAAAAGTGTTCGGGCGTGCCGCGGTAAATTCCGTATAAATAAATATCCCCGCACCGGGAACAAACTCTGTCTTTGTATTCGTGTTCTGAGGCGGGGATAATTTCGCTTTCTTTAATGACCGCGCCGCAATCGGCGCAATATGTTTTATCGGTAAAACCGTTTTCCGTGCACGTAGGCGTTACGCCTTTTTCAATGCGGACGGATTCGTGTGTACATACCGGTTCGGAAGGATTATCCTCGCCGCCGGGATTAACGGGAATAACAGGGTCAAGCGGAATAACCGGTTCGGACGGATTTTCGGGTTCGCTTGTTCCCGGGTTATTTGTATCTTGCGAAGAAGACTCGTTGCCGCCGGGATTTGTTTGTTCGCCCGACGAAGGAGGAGTTTTCGAGGCGTTACTGTCCGGCAAACCGATAAAAGTAAACGTCGTGCCGGAAAGAGAAATTTCGATTTTTTCGAGAAAAGACGGAATTTCGGGATTATTTTCGGAAAGAGGGAAAGACAAAATGTAATTTTTATCGGATTTTTTAGAAATTGTGCCTTTGAATGTATTGAAAGAAATCGGGGTTTGCCGCAATAAAGTAGCGACGGAGTTTTTGAAAGAAAGGGAATAGGTAACATCGGTTCCGTTCTCTACGGTTTCACAGATGTAAACCTTGCTGTCAGATTCGGAAGAGTCGGAACAGGAGAAAAACATAAATGCCATAAAAATAACAGAGAGAGCCGAAAGTATGCGTTTCAGAATACTTTTCATACGTAAATACCTCCTAAATAAAGAGTTAAAAATAATTATTGGGAATAAAATAATTTTAACTTGATAAATAGCGGTAGTCAATACCGAAAATAAAAAAATGTCGAATAAAACCGAAAAAAAACCGATAAAAAAAGGCAAGAAAATAGTAAAGCACGTCGCGCAAGTTTACAGTGGATATAATAAAAGAAAGTCCTTTTTTACCGAATTTCCGTTTTAAGTGTGTCGGATAAAAATCCGCATTAAAGGATTTAGAAAGGAAAAAGTAATTTAATGAAGAAAACAAATAAAAAATCAGGCTTTAAGCAAAGCGACGGTAAATGCGGTCCCGCCGTTACAGGAATATGAAAGTTCGCCGTTCATAGATTCGATTATTGTTTTACAGATATAAAACCCGAGGCCGTCTGTACCGGGTTTATTTTCAGAGCAAACCTAATAAAGATTTTTTTGGGAGAAGACTGAGAGTGATTTCAGCTTCCGTGACATCCATTGAAACGGATTTGACGATATAATCCGTGACACTGTAATCTAAATTTAAGATGTACTCATTGAAATTAAGGTCAAAGAGAATTATTGCCGCGAAAAAAGCGATGCAAAGTTCAGAGGGTACATTTGCTACGGACGGCGGGCAGTTGCAAAATTCGCGATACGCGGGAAAACGATGTTTATATTTTGCGATGAATTCGCAGATATTTTCCGAAAACCGCTGTATTGCGGACGAATCCGATGTAAAGAAATACGAAAAAGTACCGTTAAGGATTAAAATACGGTCGGAGCGAGGCGTAAAGCTAGCGAAAAAACTAATCGGCATTATGGCAGAGAAGTACGGACTTGCCGAAACGGAAGATGAAAGCAGAGCGGTAAGCGTATCGGATTATCCTTATGATACGGTGGATAATTTATTAAAACGTAAACTAATCAGGCTGAAAATGTCTGACGGACGGATTTCGTATGACAACGAAAGAATAGTTTGGGAAGGCATAGAAAGAAGGGAAAACGTAAGAGCGGAACAAGTGAATAGTCTTATAAGCGACGAAACGGCGGGAGCGATGGTAGAGGAAATAACGGAAGAAGTCTATGCAAGGCCGAAAGGGATAATCAATATCGATACGTTATCGCAGAATTTTCTTGATAACGACACGGTCACTATAAGAGCGTTAAAAGAAAAAAAGCTAATAAGTAAATCGGTAAACAATGTAAAAGTCCTTGCGAGGGGAGTCCTGGACAAGCCGCTTACGGTAAAGATGACAGATTTTTCGACAGACGCGATAAAAATGATAATACTGACTGGCGGGAAAGTGATAAAAATAAATTCTGTTAAGAAATAAAAACGCGGAAAAGAGGCGAAAACCTTGAAAACAAGGCAGACCTATTGAATAAACAAAAACACCGCTTATATTGCGGTGTTTTCCGTTCGTGGCGGAGAAAATGTAGATTAAAATGAGCCGAATATCAATATTTTTTCAAAATTTTGTTTAATCTAATTCATCAAAGATTTTTTGAATTATATTACCGTTCCAATCCATTGCTAATTGCTCTTTTGTTATTAGTGTAGAATATAATGGGTTAGATTTTATTATATCCCAAAGGAGTTGAAGCATTTTAATATACGTCGGAGAATCGTTTTCTATCACGTTCATTGCAATAGCTAAATATTCAACAGTTGATATTTGACCGCCGTAAAAACCGTTGATTTGCTTTATAATAAATTTAACGGCACCACCGATACCTTTGAGTTCAAAATTATCTGTATCAGCATTTCTGAACTTTTCTGCGATTTTAATATGTAAAAGTAAATGCTCTAAAAAATTACAGTAAACTAATCTGTCTGCTTTTTGATATTCAAAGGGATAATTTATGGCGTTTTTGTCATTTGATAGTAACATTGCTTTATCTTCGTCAATATGATGACAAAATAATCCCTCGCTTGTTCTTGATATTTTTTTGTTTTTAGACCGACAAGTTTCATTTAAAAAATAATTTCCTGTAACACATCCGTATTTTTTTAATAAAATTTCTACTATTTGCGAATATGACTTTGTTAAAAGTTCATCATAATAAGCTGCATTATTTACGCTTTGCGCTTTTATGGGGGTGATACCGCGCTTAATGTTTATACGATTTATTTCTTCGGTTATAATATCGCCAAATGATTTATCGTCAATTTCAAGATTTTGCTGTGCTGAGACTGATTTATCTGCAAAAGCATTGAAAATTGCTTGTTTTTGTTCTAGTATTTCGGTTATCCTTTCATCAATAGAGTCTTCGCATAAAAGTCTGTAAACCAGTACATTCCTTGCCTGGCCCATTCGATAAGCTCTTGAAATGGCTTGATTTTCAATGGAAGGCTTAAATTGCGGCTCACAAATTATAACTATGCTTGCACTTTGAATATTCAACCCTGTGCCGCCGGATTGAATTTGAGATACAAGTACACTACCGGCGGGAGCGTTATCAAATTCATCAATAATTTCTTGCCGTCTTTGCGGTGAAATTGCACCGTAAATAGGATTAAGACATCTTTTACCTAAAAACTGTGTAATTTTATGTAACGTATCTAAAAAGAATGAAAAAACAATAATTTTTCTGTTTTCCGATTCTGCTTCTTCAACAATTTCTCTTAACCTATTTGCTTTTGATGAATTTTCTAAATTACCGATATTCCAAGAAACGCGCCGAGCATCGGCAAAATGGCGTTTCAATATTGCTGTCTCGTAAATATTCTCTTCTTCTTTTGTCATTGAACACCATTCTTTGCTTTCAATAAGTTCCGGCAATTCAGTTAATACTTCATCGCGTTTTCTTCGATAATACACAGGAGCAATTTTTAATCTGAATTGTGGAGCGGTAGACATAAAAGCAATTTGCCTTATTTCATTGGCGATATGAGGTTGTAACATATCAATAAGCGTTATCATTTCGTCTACATTGTTTTCAAGGGCTGTGCCTGTCATAAAAAGTAGTCTGTTTGCGTGGGATAATAAATTCTTTGTATTAACTGTTCTTTTTGCTTGTGGATTTTTTAAATAATGTGCTTCGTCAACAATCAATAAAGAAAATTTGAAATCTTCATTAAATTTGAAACAAGAAATTGTTTCGTATGTAGTAACGGCAACACCGCCTGTTTTTTTCCAAGCTTGTAAAGCATTCAATTTTTCTGAACCGTGTATTTTAGTGACTCTCAATAAGCTGTGTTTTACAATTTCTCTACACCAGTTTGTTACAACGCTTGCAGGACATAAAACAATAAAATGCCTTGCTCCGGTATTTTTTAGCGATACCATTGTAGCAATGGCTTGTATAGTTTTACCCAAACCCATTTCATCACCAAGTAAAACTTTTTCTTGATGAAGAATATATCTAACCCCCCATTCCTGATAACGCCGTAGAGTGCATTTTAAACCGTCAGGGAAAAAACATTCATCTTGAATTTCACGTGCCAGGTCCTCAGGTAGGCCATAAACTGCATCATCGGTTCCCAATAGGCCAGGATTTGTTTCTTCTAAAATATTATAAAAACGAACGTTATTTTTAGAAAAATCTTCCCAAGCAGTGCTCTCGCTTGTTTCTGATACTTTGTGAATACTCGTTAATATTATTTGAATTTGGTTATAGTAATCGCTTGTAAGTAATTCATTAAGTGCATTATAGGCTTCGATAGCTTTATTTTTATTTAATTTTGATGTGAATAGCCATTTTAATACGTTTGTTGAACTTTTTAAATCTTGTAGTAAGGATTTAATTTTATCACTATACTCATTTATAACAGACTGTGCGTTCTGTACAAAAGGTAAAGTGTTCTTGTAAATGGAAACGGCTTGTACAAGTTTAGTGCTTTCTCTGTTTTTGTTATCAAAACTTAATTTGATTTTAGTTTCTTTACGTGTTTTATCTACAATATCATTTACAATGCGTTTGATAGTATAAGCATTATCTTGGCTTATACCTTTAATAGTGGCAAGATTAAATATTGGTGAAGCATAAATATCTGCTATTGAAGTATAATAATGGTCTGTAAGAGGCTTTGTTCTTAATCCTTTTTTATATTTACTTAACTCATCAACGGGAATACCGCGTAAAACGCTTAAGATTTCCTGCATGGCAAAACTGTCTGCTGAATTTTTAATATTTAATTTTAAGGTATTATTTAAAGAAATGATATTATTTAAAGATTCAGAAATAGACTTATATTTATTAATTAAATCTTTTACTTCTTTTGATGAAAGCTTTTTTGCCATAGTATTATCCTAAAATAAAAAAGAGTTTTCATTAAGAGTGTACGAAAAAAAGTGTATCTCTCAGTATTAAATATTTTATCGCAATTAATGGACACGCATATATATTTAACGCAATATACCATACCCGTAAAATATTATATATTTATATTTTAGTCAAAACGAATAAATATTGCAATATTATAAAAGTTAAAATCAATTTTTTTATAAATAAATAACGAAAAAAAGCGGAATTCAAAAGCGCACGGCAACGGAATTTTATCACTGAAACAAATAGGGGACTTTCTTTTTTCCCGTCGGGGTGAGCTTGCATATTGCAGAATTTGCTTTTTTTGAAACAAAAACACCGCTTATACTGCGGTGTTTTCCGTTCGTGGCGGGAAATGGTAACGTAAAAGGAATAATTAAACAGTCACATAAATTGTAATTATGCAAATGCATATTTTATTTCGTGTCTGCCGATAGGCAAGGTTAGGGAAATACCGTTAGCGTAAACAACCTGCAAAGCGCCGTAGGTCATATAACCGTGCCCTTCAATTTTATATAGCTTTTCAACTATAATTTTGCCCTTATCAAATAGATTCCCTTTGTCAATTTCAATATTTATCGTATAAAAATCTTTATAGTAATTTTCGGCAATTTGTTTACTCGTGCAATTTATCTCATATTTATTTATTGTTAAATTTGTACGCCAAAATTCTTGATAAGGTTCAAAATCATAAACTCCATACAGATAATAAAGACCATCCTGTTCTTTTATACTGCCGTCATTATGAAAAATATCGTCATCGTGTATGATTGGCATATCGTTTTCATCAACTTCGTACAATAGTATTCCCACAATACGAAAATCATAATAAACAGGTGTTATTTCTGTATCTTTTGTACAAGAAAATTCGTTTGCCGAGTAATAATTATCTCCGTCTTTGTAAAGTGTATCATTGAATTTCCAATAGACAAGCGTTTGACCGCTTTCGTTTTTATTTTGAATAATGCTAAGAGGCGTCATAATTTTGAAAGGCTCATTTTTGAGAATATTATAATATATGAATTCGTCATTCTTTTGCTTTCCGTTTACAGTGTCGGCATTGTATAAATCTTCGTTGAACATAGATGAATCGGAAAGTTCATCATTTTCGTAAATAATGTTATATTCCTGTGGTAAAGAAACAACGCAATGAGTTTCGTCTGCAATAAAATCCAAATCAGTATTACTGTCATTACTTTTACAGGCGGCAAACAATAAACAACAAAGAATGGTGATAACTATTATAAAACAAATTTTCTTCACTTAATATACCTCTGCCAGATTATTTTTATTGCTTTATTTAAGCAAATACATTTTAGCACAAATAAATTGTTTTTCCAAGAGTTCATAATTCAAATGGCACTTTGGCGGGCGCTTGAATAAACGAGCGGCTCGGCTACGCCTCGCCATTTGAATCCTTATCGAGACATAAAAAAGCACCGAATGTTACTCGGTGCGTTTCTATGTGGTGGGCAATAAGGGACTCCCTCGCACCAAAGCTACCGCTTTGCGACAGGCCTGGGCGGTATGATGCCATACTATGGCATCAATTACGACGGCAATATTCTTTGAATTTTTATGTGCCGTCTGTCCGCCCGTTCGAGTCCCTTAATCTTTTTCTCTGAATACAAAAAAACACCGCATTGAGCGGTGTTTTTTTGTATTGTGGTGGGCAATAAGGGACTCGAACCCCTGACTTCCTCCATGTGACGGAGGCACTCTACCAGCTGAGTCAATTGCC
>CALVYG010000002.1 GCA_944372095.1 uncultured Clostridia bacterium | reverse complement strand
AACTCTATTTTACCACAGATTTGTATGAACTCCTTTTTTTCTCCCTCTTCTGTTGCACTTAATAGTATAATTCACCGCGATAAATAAAAAAGCTGCAATTTTTGCAGCTTTTTGTTAATGAAGAAACAATAAAATCAAAGTTCGTCCGTTTTCTCCAAAGTTTTGATAAAATCGTAAGATTTGGTAAATTCGTAGAGTTCTTTCGCGGAGAAATTAACTTCGGTAGCGGCCTCAATATCAGCCATAACCTGATTGTTTTCTCCTGTAACGGTTTTGAATTTAAGGAATTTTTTGATATCGAAAATATAAGTAATTTTATCGATAATTTCCGGTGAAGCAAGTAGAACGGACATTTTCAGAACGGTAGTGGTTTTCCCTTTAATGAAACGCAAAGGACGATGAAGGATGACTTGTAAAAGGACAAGGATGACGGTAGAAAAAACGCCTATTACAATCATTCCGGCGCCGACGGCAAGTCCGATACCGGAAGTAGCCCAGATGCCCGCGGCGGTAGTAAGCCCGTGAAGGAAATCGCGTTTGTAGAAAATAATACCCGCGCCGAGGAATCCGATACCGCTGACAACCTGAGCGGCAATTCTGCCGTAGTCCGACGCTTTTTCGCCCATATCGGTGAATCCGTATTTAGAAACAATCATCATAATAGCCGCCGCCATACATACAATCGTATGAGTGCGTATGCCTGCTTCTTTTGACCGGCTTTTTCTTTCCATACCGATAACGAAACCGCACGCCGCGGCGATAAGTACGCGAATTAACCAATTTAATGCCTCAACGGACCAGTCGAGAACGGAAAAAGTAAAAGCTCCTATCATCTGTATCCAGCCTTCTTTATAAAAAATATTCTTTATTCTACAACAAAAAAGCCTTATTGTCAATATAAAAACAATTATCCCGGCGATTCAAATATTATAAAAATTATAAAGCGCTCGTAAAATTTAGGGTATTGTCAAAGGGGAAAATGTATTGTATAATTTAATCCATATAAAGTAATTTATATAATAAAATTCAGGGAGAGAACGATGACAGAGAATTCCGGCGCGGTTTGCGCGAAAAGAAAGAATTATATTCCTAAAAAAGAGTTTTGGGTATACGGAATAGCCGCTCTCGGGCAAGGAATGATTTATGCCGCAATGAGCAGTTACATATCCGATTTCTACTTGAACGTAATGAAAATCACGCCGCTTTTCGTTATGTTGCTTATGTTGCTTGCGCGTATCTGGGACGCGATAAACGACCCGATTATGGGAATGATAGCGGACAGATGCGATTCGAAATTCGGGAAATATAAGCCGTATATCGTGTACGGAGTGGTTCCGATAGCGTTATTAACGTTTTTTATGTTTTTCGTACCCGAATTTTCAAAACAGGGAAGTTCGTCTTATAACGAAACCGGGACATACGTCTGGGTGGCGTTTATATACGTATTCTGGGGAATGATATACACAATGAGCGACGTGCCGTTCTGGAGCCTTCCGAACGCAATGACGCCAAATGCCGCCGAAAGAGGGAAAACCCTTTCTTTTGCAAGGACGCTTAACGGTATAGGAAGCGCGGTGCCGATGGCGATTATTATGCTGCTTGGTTATATAAAAACTTCGGACGGAAACGCAATTCCTTACGAAACAAGGTATATGATAATGGCAATAGTTGCGTCCGTTTGCGGCTGTCTGTTGTTTGTTTCAAGCTACGTCACGACAAAAGAAAGAATAAAAATTCCCAAACCCGTCCGCGACGCCAATTACGTCAGTCCGCTTAAACTTATTTTCGGACATAAACAGCTTATGCTGATAGTAATTATGGGAATACTGTCAAGCGGAAGATATATGTTGCAGGCGGCTGCAATCCACGTATCGAGATATACGTTCTATCTCGACGGAATGACGGTAGCGCAGAGCCAATCCACGGTACAGCTTGTGTTCAGTATCTGTACGGCGGCGGGAATGTTCGGAGCTATGCTTTTATGTCCGTTGCTGATAAAGAAATTCAGTTATAAATCCTTGATTATCTCAACAAGTCTGGGCGGCGGAATAGCGGGTATTATCGGCTATATTATAGGAATAACAACGGGGTATAATCTATGGGCGCTCATACCGTTTTTACTTATTTCAAGCGTTCCGCTCGGGATTATAAACGTTATAAGCTACGCTATGATAGGCGATTGCCTCGACGATATGGAACTGAAAACGGGAAGAAGAGAAACAGGACTCGGTTCGGCGTGTCAGTCTTTCGTGAACAAGCTCGGCAACGCGCTTGCCACTACAATGATTATAGCAATGTATATGATAGTCGGACTTAACGTACAGGATATGGCGGCGGCGGGCGGAGGAAGCGATTTCGTCAATCCCGCTACGCTCGATAACGGTATACGTAACGGTATGTATATGCTCGTTACCCTTATCCCGGCTATTTGTCTGTTACTTTGCTGTATTCCTATGTTTTTCTATAACATCACCGGACAAAGAAAAGAAAAAATGCTTGCCGACCTGGCGGCGGCAAGAAAAGAACGCGGTGTAAAAATAGAGGACGGGGAAGACGAACTCGAACTGTTTACCGAAGAATACGGACAGGAAAATAAACTTTCAGACGCGGAAAACACCGAAATAAAAGACGGAAGCGGATTAACCGATGCGGATAATGTCGGAAATTATAAAGACGAAGCGGCATGTTCTGAGGAAGAGGAGAAATAATTATGTTTTTGTATCCCGAATTTGACGGAGACGAGAAAGTTTTATGCAGAATGGACGGAACGGGAGCGGAAATGCTTATGGACATATCCGTATTCCGTCTGAGAAAAGGAAAAAAGAAAGTTTTTTTCGACGAAAACAAAGAATGCGTTGTATTGCTTATAGACGGTGAAATACGGATAAAGACTGACGGAATAGACGAAACTGCCGAAAGACACGGGTTGTTTGACGATATGCCGACGACCGTGCACGTTTCGAGGAATACCGTGCTCGGAATAGAGGCGTTAAGCGAATGCCGGTTTATATATCAGGCTACGACAAACGAAAATATGTTCGAGCCGAAAATTTACAGAAAAGAAGACGTTATAAGAACCGTAAGCAGCGAAGGATTATGGGAAAATACCGCCGTAAGAGACGTAAACACGATATTCGACTACGATAACGCGCCTTACAGCAATCTTGTGATAGGCGAAGTTCTGGCAAGGCAGGGAAGATGGTGGAGCTACGTTCCGCATTCTCACCCTCAGCCCGAAGTGTATTATTACGAATTTGAACGGCCGGAGGGATTCGGCGCTTGCTTTATCGGAGAAGAAGCGCACACGGTGAAAAGCGGAAGCGTAGGAATGTTCGAGGGAGGGAAAACTCACGTTCAGGTCACCGCTCCGGGATTTCCTATGTATAACGTATGGATGATTAGACATCTCGACGGAAATCCGTGGACCAAAACGAGAATAGTGGACCCGAGATATTATTGGCTTGAAAAAGAATGCACGTTTGTGCCGAAAAATTAAGGAGTAATTTATAGTATGGCGAAAATAAGAATTACGGTAGGCGAAGCAATAGTAAAGTATCTTGACAATCAATACGTTGCTTTTGAAAAGAACGGAAAAATCGAAGAAACCAAATTCGTCGAAGGGTTTTATACGATATTCGGACACGGATGCGTTTTAGGAATAGGAGAAGCGCTGTCGCAATCCGTTCACGGATTGAAAGTGTATCAGGGAAGGAACGAGCAGGGAATGGCGCACGCGGCAACGGCATACGCGAAAATGAATTTCAGACGGAAGATAATTCCCTGCGTATCGAGTATCGGACCCGGATGCGTGAATATGGCGACTGCGGCGGCAACGGCAACCGTAAACAACGTTCCGCTATTGCTTTTCGTGGGAGATACTTTTGCGTCAGGGCAGCCCGACCCCGTGCTTCAACAGGTTGAACAGCCGTACAATCCCGGAATTACGAGCGCCGACGTTTTCAGAGCGGTAACAAGGTATTTCGTAAAAATCACGAGGCCCGAAACGATATTAAGCGCGCTTACAAACGCAATGAGAGTGCTTACCGACCCCGGCGAAACGGGTGCGGTAACGGTCGCGGTAAGTCAGGACGTTCAAGGAGAAAGTTACGAATACGACGAAGAATTTTTCCGCAAACGCGTTCATTATATAAAAAGAACGAAACCCGACGAATACGAAATCGTAAGGGCGGCGGAAATAATTAAAAAAAGTCGTTATCCGTTAGTGATAGTCGGCGGCGGAGTAAGATATTCCGAGGCGGGAGAGAACGTAAAAGCGTTTTGTGAAAAGCACAACATACCTTTTGCCGAAACACAGGCGGGGAAGAGCGCAATCGAATCTTCACACGCGCTTAATCTCGGAGGAATAGGCGTGACGGGAAATTCGAGCGCAAATACGATAGCTTCAAAAGCTGACGCGGTAATCGGAATAGGAACGAGATTCACCGATTTCACGACGTCGTCAAAGTGGCTTTATGCGAAAAGCAAGGTAATAACGATAAACGCAAGCGCGTTTCACGCCGAAAAACTCGACGCGGCGGCAATAATAGCGGACGCCGCGGAAGGGATTACGGCACTTGACAAGGCGCTCGGGAAGTATGTTTCGGCATATAAAAACGAAATCGTGAACGCAAAAAAAGCCTGGGCGGAAGAAATGGACAGACTTACGTCGGTAAGATACGGAGAAGATTATAAACCCGAAATCAAAACATACGTTCCCGATGCGGTAGAGGGATTCGTAGAATCGACGGGGGGAACGGTGTCTCAGACAGCCGCGTTAGGTCTAATCCGCAGGATAATCCCCGAATCGGCAATAGTCGTCGGCGCGGCGGGAAGCCTGCCGGGATGTCTGCAAAGAATGTGGACTACCGACAGTATAGGCTCCTATAATATGGAATACGGTTACTCTTGTATGGGATACGAGATAGCGGGAGCGTTCGGAAGCAAACTTGCCAATCCCGACAGAGAAGTATACGCATTCTGCGGAGACGGAAGTTACAATATGCTTCACGGCGAGATGATTACGGCGTTGCAGGAAGGCGTTAAAATAAATATTCTCTTATTTGACAACGCAAGTTTCGGTTGTATAAACAATTTACAGATGGGACAGGGAATAGAAGCGCTGTGTACCGAATCGAGATACAGAAACGGCGACGACCCGATAAGATACGGGAAATTTATGAACATAGATTATGCAATGAGCGCACGCGGATACGGTTTCGTGACCTACACGGCGAGAACGGAAAAGGAATTGGAAGACGCGCTTAAAGACAGTCTTAAACAGACTTTACCGACGCTTATAGACATTAAGGTACTGCCTAAATCGATGACCGACGGGTACGGCGGCTGGTGGAACGTAGGGTGCAGCGATGTGCCCGTAACCGAAAAAGGCATTGAAGCGGCGAACGAAAGAAAATCCAAACTTGCCGAAGCAAGACAATATTGACAGGGTAAGTAAAACAATCGGCAGTAAATCCGAACAGGCGTAATACGTTTGTCGGAAATAAATAAAAACGGAAAGAGGCAAAAGAAATGAAACGTAAAGATGTAAAAATCGGAATAGCACCGATAGCGTGGACAAACGACGATATGCCCGACCTCGGCGCGGAAAACACTTTTTTTCAATGCGTAAGCGAAATGGCGCTTGCCGGATACGAAGGTTCGGAGATAGGAAATAAATATCCGACCGACCCGTCGGTGTTGAAAGACGCGCTCGACGTAAGAGGACTGAAAATAGCGAACAGCTGGTTTTCTTCGTTTATACTCACAAAACCGTTCTGCGACGTGGAAAAGGAATTCCGTGAAAAGTGCGCGTTTTTGCAGGCTGTCGGAGCGGAAAGAATAGGCGTAAGCGAACAGAGTTACAGTATTCAGGGACAATTCGATACGCCCGTGTTTGACAACAAATATATTATGAACGAATCCGAATGGGGAAGATTGTGCGACGGGCTGAGTCTTCTCGGGAAAATCGCGGAAGAATACGGTATTACATTAACTTATCATCATCATATGGGAACGGTCGTTCAGACGGCGGAAGAAATAGACAGAATGATGGACGGAACGGATAAGGAAAAGGTTTTTCTCTTATTCGACAGCGGACATCTGGCGTATTGCGGAGAAGATTATCTTGCGGTGTTGAAAAAATACGCGGACAGAATTAAACACGTTCATCTGAAAGATATCCGTCCTGAAATCGTAAAGAAAGTAAAAGAAGAAAAACTGAGCTTTTTACAAGGCGTAAGACTCGGTACGTTTACCGTTCCGGGAGACGGCAGTATCGATTTCAAGCCCGTATTTGAAATTCTTGACAAAGCCGGTTATAAGGGGTGGTTATTGGTGGAAGCCGAACAGGACCCTGCGATAGCGGACCCGTTCAAATATGCCGTCAAAGCAAGGAATTATATAAAATCCCTTATCGGATTCTGACGTTTACAAACCCTGAATTAAGAATATGTATTTTAAGTAAAAGTAAAATTTTTGTCGGAAGGCATACAAGGCGAAAATTTTGAATTAAAATAAGAACAATTTGAATTTAAAAAAACAAGTAAAAACAAGGAGAAATACAATATGCTTAAAATAGGCATTATCGGAGCAGGCAGAATAGGAAAAGTACATTGCGAAAGCATAATGCGTTACGTAAAGGACGCAACGGTGAAAACGGTAGCAGACCCGTATCTGAACGAAGAAACGGTCGAGTGGGCGAAAAGCCTCGGAATAAACGGATTTACCAAGGATTATAAGGAAGTTCTTAAAGATAAAGAAATCGACGCAGTGCTGATATGTTCGAGTACTGATACGCATTCGAAAATCAGTCTGGAAGCGATAGAAGCGGGAAAGCACGTGTTCTGCGAAAAGCCGATAGACCACGACGTAAAGAAGATAAAAGAAGTAAAGGAAGCGCTGGAAAAGCATCCCGAAATCAAGTATCAGGTAGGCTTTAACCGAAGATACGACCATAATTTCAAAGCTGCGAGAGAAGCGGTGAAAGCAGGGAAAATAGGGGAATTAAACGTATTGAAAATCTGTTCGCGCGACCCTGCCGCTCCGCCGGTAGGATACATAAAAGTGTCGGGCGGAATATTCCTCGATATGACCATACACGATTTCGATATGGTAAGATTTATGTCGGGCGAGGAAGTCGAGGAAGTATTCGCTTACGGAGCGGTGTTGGTTGACCCTGCGATAGGAGAAGCGGGGGATATAGATACGGCGGTAATATCGATGAAATTGGAAAGCGGCGCGCTTGCCGTTATCGACAACTGCCGCAGAGCAAGTTACGGATACGACCAAAGGGTGGAAGCATTCGGTTCGCTCGGACAGGTCGCAATAAAAAACGATACCGATTCAAGCGCCGAAATCAGCGACAAAGACGGGGTACATTCGGAGAAACCGCTTTTATTCTTCCTTGAAAGATATATGCAGGCGTATGTCGCAGAAATTAGCGAATTCATAAAATGCATAGTAAACAACGAAAAACCAGATACCGGCGTCGAATGCGGTCTCGCGCCCGTGCTGATCGGGCTTGCCGCAAAGAAATCCCTTGCGGAAAACCGCCCGGTAAAAATTGCGGAAATCAAAAAAGAATTCGGTTTGAAATAACATAAGGGCGGTAGAAATTACCGCCCTCGGATTTTTTGGAATATTTTATTTTCCGACTTGAAAATTAAAGTAAATATAAGGTTTACCCCTTAAAAAGTAAATATTGAAGTTTACGCTGAAAGGGATTTAATCCTATGCGTATATTCTTTAAAACGGAAAAGGAATTTTGGAGAAAGAATGGAAGAAAAAGAAAACAATACATTAAGCGAATTTGCCGAAGCGATGGCGGGGAACGAGGAGCTCAGGGAAGAAACGAAAGAATTTTTCGCAATGCAACACGTTTATGCCGCGGCGATTAAAGAAATAACGACTAAACTTGAAATACTGGACGAAGAATTTCACATTAAATACGACCATAATCCGATACATCATATCGAAAGCAGATTAAAAAGCATACAAAGCATATATGCCAAGCTGAAAAAGAAAAACTTACCGCTCGAAACGGAAGCCGTGAAGGAAAACATATACGATATAGCGGGAGTACGGGTTATATGTAATTACGTTGACGACATAGAAAAGATGGCGGAACTGCTTCTTAAACAAAACGACGTAACGCTTATAAGGATAAAAGACT
Source organism: uncultured Clostridia bacterium (assembly GCA_944372095.1). Lineage (GTDB taxonomy): Bacteria > Bacillota > Clostridia > Christensenellales > DTU072 > CAG-1782. The sequence goes on along the minus strand of CALVYG010000002.1, from coordinate 95,662 downwards.
ACGTCAACAATCCGAAAGAGAACGGTTACAGAAGTTTGCATATAGTGGTAAAGGTGCCGATATTCCTTGCCGAAAGCGTGGAAGATACGCCTGTCGAAATACAGATAAGAACGATAGCAATGGACTTTTGGGCAAGTCTTGAACACAGACTGAAATATAAATCGGACGAAAAAGTTTCAAAAGAACTTGCCGCACGGCTGAAAGTCTGCGCCGAAAAAATTAACGCAATCGATAAGGAAATGCAGCATATCTATAAGGAAATAAAAGAATAATTATAATAATATATAATATAAAAAGAAAAATATCCGAATATGAAAAAAGCGGAGCAGTAAAGCGCCGCTTTTTCCTTATCGGAATTTTCCGAAAATTATCGGAAGTTATCCGTTCTGTTTGGTAAATTCGCTGTTCGTACATTTCGGGCAGGGGGGCATTTTGTCTCCCGCATCCAGATTTACGCAAGTATGACAGTTAGTGCAAGAATACTTGCCGCGTCCCGGTTTTTCACCCGTTTTTACGATTTTGCTGCTGCTTTTCATAACTTACCTCCTTGAAGTGTTCTGTTATTATTTTGTACTTCTTCTTCGTTTTCTATGCGTGTTTCGTTATCTTTTTTGAGAGATTTTTTTCCTTTTTGAGGAAGGTACGCGGAAGTTCTTAAATATTCTTTAACGTACACTTCTCCGTTTTCGTAAAATTCGCGGTAAGAACGGTAAACACTGCCGTTAATCGGATTAACAAGTATTTCGTCTGTCTCGCCTTCGACGGTTTCGTAATCGTTACACGGAATAGTTTTTATAAGTTCGTTTGTAAGCTTAATCCCGCAGGGAACAGGTTTCGTGTAAATCGTAAACGTAAGTTTAGTGCCGTCTGCAACAGAGGAAATATACATCGGATATGCCGAACCGTTATATAAAATAAGGTCGCTCGTTTCGCTTACCATAGCGTCAAACCCCGGCGCAACATAGCTCGGTTTAAGAGAATGACAGCGCGAAGAAATGACCTGCTGTCCCGTTTTTAACCACGCGTTATAAAGCGTCGTCGAAACCTGACATACCCCTCCGCCCACGCCTTCGGTATACTCTCCGTTTATTATCACTTTCGCTTCTTCAAATCCGTTTTCTTTCGTTCTCGGTCCGACAACTTCGTTGAACGATATCCTTTCGCCCGGAAGAACGGTGATTCCGTTCAGACGGGACGCGGCTGTCTCAATATTCTTTTTTCTTGCGGCAGACGAAGTCGAATAATATGTCGTATGTTCCGCCGCCTTTACGGTAAATTCTTTCAAATCGTTTATGTCGGTTCCGGGAAATACCTTTTCGTAAATAATTTCGCTTTTCCCTTCGGCAGCAAGCATTTTAAGCGTTTCCGTCACGTTGCATTTTATTCCGTCTTTCCCTTCCGTAAAAACAAATTTTCCGCTTCCTTCATATTTTACCGTCGGTTCGACCGCGTCACAATCAAACGATTTTATTACTGACGAAAGTTCCGTATATATCGATTCGTTAACGTGATTAAAAAACCCTTTTGGGTTTCCGTAAAAGCGTTTCAGGTATAATTTTTGCGGAGAACCGCCGTGGAATAACTTTATTTCGAGCGACGCGGTTCCTTCACATTCGTACGTCTTTTCAAAAACCGCTTCACCGTTATAATACAACGCTACGCTTATCTCCGTCCCTATAAGCGTCCCTCCCGAAATTATTACGGTCATCCCGATTATTATGCAAAAGAATATAACAAAAACGATTTTGCGAAATTTCATATCACTAGTATGTTTCTTCGTTTTTTTTTTATTTTTTTCTTTGCGAGAGGGAAACCGATTTTCGTAAAACCTGTTCTCCCCCTCGCGCTTTTTGCGCGTTTATTTTTACAGCGAGAGGGAAACCGATTTTGTAAAATCTGTTCTCCCTCTCGCGCTCTCCTTTCCCTAAAACTCCATTATTTTATTTTATATATCCGCTTTTTCTTTTCGCGTTCTTTGAATAGGGTGATTGATATGGCTTTTTATCCTTATCAATAACCTTCTACTAGTATTGACTTAAATAAGCGGACAGAATAAGAAAATAAAAGCTGAGATTTTCGGGAAAGGGGAGTCCGAGGGGGACAACCGATTTTTTCCAAAAGCGGTTTCTCCCTCGGATAACGCACTATCCCCCAAAAAATCTGAGATTTTCGGGAAGGGGGAGCTCGAGGGGGACAACCGATTTTTTCTTAAAAGCGGTTTCTCCCTCGGATAACCCAAAACCCCCAAAATCTGAGGTTTTCGGGAAGATGGAGTTCGAGGGGGATAACCGATTTTTTCCAAAAGCGGTTTCTCCCTCGGATAACCCAATACTCAAAATTTGAAGACAAAATATAAAATAATTGACATTATGATATTTATGTATTAAAATATAAAAAGTATTTTCTGATATAATCGGGAATAGAAACATAAAGACAGAGAGGAGAGGAACTATGTATTTATTCGCTCTTGCCGCAACGGAAGGCGGCGAAAGTAACAAATTTGTTGACTTTATGCTTAAAGAAGTTGACCTCGGACCGGGGTTTAAGCTTGCGTTCTGGCATTTGTTGCTGGCAATAGTTATTTTGGCGGCGTTGATTGTGGTTATATCGATTGTTGCGTCACGTCTTGTGAAAAAAGGTAAAAGAGTTTATGCCCCGAAAGACGAAACAATAGACGTAAGCGGGGCAGAAACGGCGGCATCGTCGGATGAGGGCGTTGAGGTTTCGGAAGCGGAAGAGGAAACTGCCGCGGCTACGGCGGATTCGGTTGGTACGGACGATTATATTTCAACGGCACAGTATGAACCTGAAAGTAAACCCGAAAAGGAAGAAATATTTACCGTTAAAACGGCAGAGTCGGAAAAAGAAGAAGTAGCGGAAGAACAAGCCGAAGCCGTTGAAGAGGAGCCTGTAAAAGAGGAAGAAAAAGAAGAAGCGGTTGCGGACGAAGTAAAAGCTGAACCCGATACGAAAGAGGAAGAGGTTAAGGCGGAAGAACCGGTAAAAGAGGAAATTAAAGAAGAAAAGGTTGCTCCGGTTGTTGCGGAAGAAAAGCCTGTTGCGGAAGAAAAATCCGAAGAGGAAAAACCCGTACGCAAGGCTGCGCCGAAGACTCAGAATTCCGTAGCGGCAAAAAAACCTGCGGTTAAAAAGCAAACGGCTAAACCCGTAGCGGCAAAACAGGAAGAAAAAGCGGAGGATAATCAGCCCGTAAGGTCTACGTTCAACCCGCTTGAAAAACCGGGAATAGTACTTTCAAGTAACGATAAAGTGAATTTTGACCATAAAGAAGAAAAACAACCGGGAGGAAACATGGAAAATAAAATAACGGGCAAATTCGAAATATGCAATTCCGATTTAGGCGGATATAACTATTTATTGCTTGCAAACAACGGTCAGTTGTTGTATGAAAGCAAATCGTATAAATCTGTTGAAAGCTGCCGTGAAGCGATAGAAAACTTTATCGATGCGGTAAAAGCGGGAAGATTTACAATCCGTGCCGATAAATTCAGGAATTATAAATTTATATTGAAGAGTCCTACAAGCAATACGCTTTTATACATAGGCGAAAGTTTTTCAACCGAAAGTTCCTGTAAAAACAATATAGAAAGCGTAAAAAGATTTGCGCCGTCCTCGCAGATTGTAGACAGAACGGAAGAAGATTTTGTGGCAAAATTCGTTCAATACGAGATACCGAAAGAAGTAATAAAATCCGTAAAAGAAGGAAGCGGAGCGGTAGGCAAATGGGAAATCACGCGCATAGACGAAACGAGCAAAAATTCGCCGTACGTTTTCTTGTTGTTTGCAAACAACGGGCAGTTGTTGTACGAATCGCGTGATTATAAAACGCCGAGCAGCTGTCTGAACGGGTTAAAGACGTTTGTGAATACGGTAGAAACGGGGTATTTCGTCATCGACCCCGATAAATCGGGTAGGTATAAATTTGTACTCCGCAGTAAATCGGCAAATTCGTCAATGGAATACTACGGACAGAATTACGATACGCAAAGAGCCTGCGCAAACAGCATAGACAGCGTTTATCACTTTGCGCTCCGTTCGCCGATTCCCGGAAACTGAAAAACGACTGCGAGAGCAGATGAAATTTCGGATAAAGAGGTAATAACGTTTTGAAAAACAAGACAGTTGCGCTGTTAGCGTGTATGTTGCTTTTGATAATCGCCGCGTCAGCGGCAGGATGTTCCGCTCCCGATACAGGGGCGGAATATGTCGTTTTTTACGCAAATTATAACGGCGTAACCGATAAAAACGATTGGTTCGCGCTCGGAAAGGAACGCTGGGAGGACAGTTCTCATAACAGAGGATTGTATTCTTTCGATAAATCGGCGATTTCTTTTTACGACGGAAAAGGGGAGAACAAACTCTTTTCGGGAACGCTTGACGGCGAAATTTTATCGGTAGAACGAGACGGGGAAACTTATTTCTATTATTCTGAAAATTTTTCGCAAGAGAACATAATAGGAATAAATACCGTATACACTCTTGCAAAGGAACTCGGATTCGAGGGAACTTTGCAGGATTTGATAGAGGCATTCAAAGGCGACAGCGCGTATGAAGTGGCAAAAGACAACGGTTATACGGGTTCGGAAACGGAATGGCTTACTTCACTTATCGGAGCGCAGGGAGAAAAGGGCGAAACGCCCGAAATCAAAAACGGATACTGGTATATCGGGGGAGTAAACACGGGCGTCAACGCTTCCGGGATACAAGGAGAAAAGGGCGATAAAGGCGACGGAATAATTTCCATAGAGAAAGTTTCTTCGCTGAACGGTCAGGACGTTTATAAAATAACCTATGCCGACAATTCGACTTTCAATTTTACCGTTACAAACGGCACGGACGGAAGAGCGGTACTGAAAATCGAAAAGACCGCTACGGCAGGAAATATCGACACATATACGATATGGATGAGCGATAATACGTTCTATACTTATGAAGTCACCAACGGGAAAGACGCGGAATACGATTTAACGGTAAGCGAGCTTTACGATTTTATGATTTCGAACGGTTACGACGGCAGTTATATCGATTTCGTAAAACTGTTTGCGCCGTCGGCAAAAGACGTATCCGACGTGACGAAAGGACTGCTTTCGTCGGTAAGCGTGGTAGCCGGTCCGAGTATGATGGCGAGCGTCGGTTCGGGAGTAATTTATTCTATCGACAAAGACAAGGGCGACGCAATAATTCTGACTAATTATCACGTTATTTATAACGATTATGCGTCGGACGGGGAAACCGAATACTATAACGAAATAAAAGTATATCTTTACGGAAGCGAAGTATCGGCAAATTCTCAGACAGCGGCACTGGAAATGGGAATACCCGCGGAATTTATCGGAGGAAGCAAGCAGTACGATATAGCGGTACTGAAAATCCGTGAAAGCGAACTGATAAAAAAATCAATTGCGCGGGCGGCGGAATTTGCCGACAGCGATTACGTTTATGTCGGAGAAGACATTATTGCGGTGGGAAATGCGGAAGCGGAAGGAATTTCCGTTACGGAAGGGATAGTCAGTATGCCGAGCGAAAATATCGTTGCGCTTGCTATCGGCAGTACTTCCACTTTTATTTCAAGACGCGTTATAAGATTTGACGCGGCGGTAAGCCCCGGAAACAGCGGCGGAGGGCTTTTCGATTCCGACGGGAAACTTGTCGGTATTGTCTGCGCGAAAAGAACGGAATCCAAAGACGAAGGAATAGGATATGCGATACCGTCGAACGTTGCGGTGACGATTGCCGGGAACATTCTTTCCCAATATGCGCAAAATCCGTCAATTAAACATAAACTTTACAGACCGTTGGTCGGAATGACGGTGTACGTTTATTCCTCGGAAGCGAAAATAGACGAAACGACGGGCGGAGCGGTAGTGATTGAAAATATCTGTATTGATGCAACGACGGAGGGTTCGGTCAGCGACGGAAAATTCCTTAAAGGGGATTTTATCAAATCGATTCAAGTAGGTAACGGCGAAAAGAAAGACGTTATTCATATTTATACTCTTACCGACGCTGTTATGGGCGCGGGAATCGGCGACGATATCGTTTTTGAAATCGAAAGGAACGGCGAATTGATTTCCGTTACGCTTCACATTACCGAGAAAGAAATGGCTTACGCGGACTGATATTATGAACGGTTATTCGGAATTTTTTTATGAAGACGGCAGTTTGCTTATACACGTCGAATATTACGGCGGAACGGTAAGGCATTATTTCGATTATATTGTTGACGGGAACGAAACGTCGGAACTTATAAACAAATTGGGCTTAAAAGGCGGAACCGACCTTGTCAAGTTCCTGACGGCAAAGTTCTCGCAGGGAAACGGAGTGCTTGAATTTCTCAAAGAAAACGGAGCGGAAGGGAAGGTATCGGGTAAAGGTTACGAGGACGCTTCGAGCGATGTATGAATAGCTTTTTTATATTGCGGAATCCGTTATTTTCGGATTTGTTCGGCTAAACGAAATTTTCTTAAAACTAAAAATTCAATCCAACCGCATAGCGGTTGGTTTTTGTTTTCGGAAAAGTTTTCGCGAAGCGGAAAAAAATAGGTAAAATGCGTAAAAAATATTATTAAACGTTTGACAAGGGGGTGGGGGTTTTATATAATTGCATAGTGTTTAGAAAAAATAAACTTTTAATTTAGTACGGATAGAATACAAAAACGCGCTGTTTACATATACTAAACTCCGCAAAGACGTGATTACGCAAGCGGAGAGAGGAACGGAAGACAGGATACGGGGAGCGGAAATATATGGATATAGGGATAAAAGTCAAGGCGTTAAGGCTGAAAAACAATCTTACGCAGGAAGAACTTGCCGACAGATGCGAGATTACGAAAGGGTTTATAAGTCAGTTGGAAAACAACGTGGTAAATCCTTCGATAGACACGCTGAACGACATATTGGTAGTTCTGGGGAGCAATCTCGGAGAATTTTTTCATAACGAAGAGAGCGAACCTCTGGTATTCCGAAAGGAAGATTATTTCAGCAAGGATTACGGCGACAGCGTAACGACCTGGCTTGTGCCGTCGGCGCAGAAAAACGCGATGGAACCGATTATGCTCGTACTGAACGAAAAAGGCGCGAAAGAAACCGATATGCCTCACGAAGGGGAAGAATTCGGATACGTCGTGTCGGGGAAAATAAAACTTACCGTAGGCAAGAGAAGTTTTACCGCAGAAGAAGGGGAAACTTTCTATTTCAAAGCCGATAAGAAACATTCGATAGAAAACGTAACGGACGGAAAATCAAAAGTTTTATGGATTTCCTGCCCGCCCAATTTTTAAGCAAACAAACGATGAGGTGCATATGAGTATTGCGCAGAAAAAAATCGAGAAGATAATCGAAGTCAACGGTATAACAAAGGTATTTGACGGAGTGACGGTTATAGACAACCTCAGTCTCGGCATAAGGAAAGGGCAGTTCGTTACCTTGCTCGGACCGAGCGGGTGCGGAAAGACGACGTTGCTTCGGATAATCGCGGGATTTGAAAAACCGACGGAAGGAAAAGTTTATATCGAGGGAGCGGAAATGACCGATGTCCCTCCGTATAAAAGACCGGTAAATACGGTATTTCAGCGTTACGCGCTTTTTCCGCACCTTAACGTATATAAAAACGTCGCGTACGGGTTGAAAATAAAAAAACTCGATAAAGCGGTAATAAAAGAAAAAGTTACGTCGGCATTGAAACTTGTGGGACTTGAAGGATACGACCACAGAAACGTAACGAGTTTATCGGGAGGACAGCAGCAAAGAGTGGCGATAGCGCGGGCGTTGGTTTGCGAGCCGTCGGTGCTTCTTCTAGACGAACCTCTCGGCGCTCTCGACCTTAAAATGAGAAAGGAAATGCAGAGCGAACTTATTTCAATGCATAACCGTCTGGGAATAACTTTCGTGTACGTAACGCACGACCAGGAAGAAGCTCTTACGATGAGCGACGTCGTGGTGGTTATGAACGACGGAGTCATTCAGCAAATCGGTACGCCGAAAAAGGTTTACGACGAACCGAGTAACGCCTTTGTCGCAAACTTTATCGGTGAAAGCAATATTATCAGCGGAATAATGCCGAGGGATTACAGAGTATGCTTCCTCGGAGAAGAACTCGAATGTATGGATAAAGGGTTTGAGAAAAACGAGAAAGTTGACCTTGTCATACGCCCCGAGGATATAAACATATACGCAAGCGACAGCGAAAAAGGACAATTCGACGGGACGGTACTGCGTTCCGTGTTCAAGGGAACATATTACGAAATGGAAATCGAAGCCAACGGGTACGAATTTACCGTTCAATCGACGAAAGAACAGAAAATCGGTACTGCTGTAAGGCTGGGAATAAAGCCAAACGGAATTCATATCATGAAGAAACTCCGTTCGGTAAACGAATTTTACGGAGAAGTGACGTCGGAGAACACGGTAACGTTCTGCGGAGGAGAATTCGAGTTCGACAATAAAAACGGATTGGAAAAAGGCGACCGCGTAAAAATAAGTATCGGATTTGACGCGGTAACGCTTACAGACGACGAAGAGGACGGAGTAATCGGAGCCAACGTCACGCAGTCTTTATATAAAGGAAATTATTATCAGGTACAGATATACACCGATACCGACGAAGACTTTTATATCGATACGCAGGACGAATGGGACAATAACGACCGCGTCGGCGTGAAAATCGATAAAGAAAAAATGATTGTGGAAAAGGTCGAGGACGAAGATGAAAAAGCTTAAACTCAGATTTCACAGGGGATACCTTGCTTTTCCGTATATGGCGGTGAGCATAGTTTTCGTAATAGTACCGCTTATACTTATTCTCATATACGCGTTTACCGACGCGTCGGGAGCGTTTTCACTCGAAAGTTTTAATAAATTTTCGGATAAGGGTACCTGGATAACGATGGCAAGGAGCCTGATAATAGCGTTTCTGACAACGGTGCTGTGTTTAATCCTTGCGTATCCGACAGCGCTTGCGCTTACTAAAATCAAGGCGAGCAGGCGTACGGTGCTGCTTATGGTTTTCATTCTGCCGATGTGGATAAATTCTCTTTTAAGGATTTATGCGGTTAAATTGTTTTTCGGTGACATAGCGGGAATGGAAAGAGGATTTATGCTTACGCTTATAGGAATGGTATACGATTTCTTTCCGTTTATGCTTTTGCCGATATATACGATTCTTACGGATATGGACAAGGGAGTGCTGGAAGCGAGCGCGGACCTCGGCGCGTCGCCGCTCGAAACGTTTCTTAAAGTAAGACTGCCTCTTTCCGTGCCGGGGATAGTTAGCGGCGTACTGATGGTGTTTATGCCCACCGTGTCTTCTTTTGCGGTTTACGATATTCTCGGTAAAGACGGCGGCAACGCCGCTTTTATGGACGGGAAACTTTTCGGAAATATCGTTTATACCTATTTTGAAAAAGGATATTACAATTCGGGAAGCGCGCTTGCTCTCGCTTTGCTGGTGCTCATTCTGCTTTCAACCGTTATATCCAATTTAATTACTCGCGGGAAAACCGTTAAAACGGGAGGTACGGTATCGTGAAAAGTAAAAGCGGCGTTATAGTAAGCGTGATTTTCCTGGTGATAATGATAATAATAACGTACCTGCCGGTTGCGATACTTACGGTATATTCTTTTACCGATTCGACGACAATAGGCGTATGGAACGGGTTCAGTCTCGAACTCTATAAGGATTTATTCAACGATTCGCAGATTATGGAAGCGTTGAAAAATACGATAATAATAGGCGTGGCGGCGTCGGCTCTGGCGGTGATTCTGGGAACTATGGCAAGTATCGGTATCCACCATTTACGCAAAGTTCCGAAAATGATTATGGAAGGGGTTAATCAGATAACAATGGTTAATGCGGATATCGTGACCGCGGTCGGATTTATGCTGCTGTTCTTATTCGTCATAGTAATTCCGAACGAATACGTCACGCTTATACTCGCGCACACGGTAATATGTACGCCTTATGTGGTGATGAGCGTTCTTCCGAGGCTGAGTCAGCTTAATCCCAACGTATACGAAGCGGGACTGGATTTAGGCGCGTCGCCTTTGCGGGCAATTATTACAATTATTTTACCGCAGCTTCTGCCGGGCATTGTCGCCGGATTTGCGCTTGCGTTTACGATTAGTCTGGACGATTTTACCATTTCGACGCTTGTCAGCAGCAGCGTGGATACTATTCCGAGATATTTATACAACAAATTGAAAGTCAAAGGGATTATGCCCGTGTTGAGGGCGCTGTCGGTCTTGATTATGGTGGCGGTGATGGCTGCGCTTGCCGCTATAAACATTGTTTCTCATAGAGCGGAAAAGAAAAAAATTCAAATGGAAAAACTAATCGGGAGGTAAAGAAAATGAAAAGAAAAATTATAACGCTGATAATGCTTATAGCGATTATCGGAACGCTTCTTGCGGTGTTCGTCGGATGCAGCGGCGACAGAAGCAAAACCCTGCGTATTGCGAACTGGGGCGAATATATGTCGAAAGAAACATACGAAGGGTTCGTTGAGTGGTACAAAGAAAAGACCGGGGAAGACGTCGTTATAGATTACGACGAATTCGATACCAACGAAAATCTTTATACGTGGGTGGCGCGTAAGCATGACGATTACGATTTGATTTGTCCGTCCGATTATATGATTCAAAGAATGAAAAGCGAAGGATTGCTTCTGAAATTATCGGACGAAACGCTCGAAGTATTGAATAAGGCGATGAATCCGAGTATTGTTACGATGGTGAAATCGTCATACGACGGCGAATTTGCTTACAGTATGCCGTATGTATGGGGTACGCTAGGAATAATGTTCAACACAAAGAGCGACGGCACGGCGGGAATATCTTCCGCGGAAGCAGCGAAATACACTACCTGGGAAGCGTTCTGGGACGCGGCGAACAAAGATAAAATATTTATGAAAGACAGCGCGAGAGACGCTTATACGGTAGCGTTACTGTATGATAAGAGAAACGAACTTGCGACTGCAAGCAAGAATTTTACCGATTATACGACGGCGGAATATCAGGCGTTGCTTTCGGATATATTCACCGAAGCGAGCGACGCAACGATTGCAGCAGCCAAAACTCAGCTTACGGCTCAGAGAAATTACGTTTACGATTACGAAGTGGATTCCGGAAAGGACGATATGCTTCGTAATTCAGAGGAAGGGTATTTCGGATTGTTTTGGAGCTGTGACGCGGGATATATAATGAACGGAGATACGGCCGGAAGCAAAGATTTATGTTATATCGTTCCCAAGGAAGGAAGCAACGTATGGATAGACGGGTTTGCCATTCCGAAATATGCGAAAAACGAAAAAGCGGCAAATTATTTTATTCAATATCTGTGCGAAACGTCGGTAGCGTACGAATGTATGGACTATGTGGGTTCTACAACGGCGGTAAAAGCGGCGGCGGACCAATACAAAGCCGACCTTGAAAGCGACGAAGACGGATTTTTCGCGGGAGCGTATGACGGATTCAAGGAAATGTATCTCGAAATGATGTTCCCGTCGGAAGCAACGCTTTCCCGTTGTGCGGTAATGATGGACCTCGGAAAGTACAACGAAGCGTTGGACAATATGTGGATTGAGGTAACGCAATAACGGCGTAATTAAAAGTGATCGGAATAATTATAGCAATGGACAAGGAACTCGCGCCTCTTCTTTCGGGAAGAGAGTGCGGGAAAACCGTCCGAAAAAACAAAGAATTTTACAGATTCAGAATAGGCGGAAGCGAATGCGTCGCGGTGAAAAGCGGTATAGGGAAAGTCAACGCCGCATACGCTGCAACCGTACTTATAGAGGAATTCAATCCCGACTTTATAATCAGTACCGGGATAAGCGGAGGACTGGGAAAGCACGGATTGCTTGAACTCGTTATAGCTGAAAAAGCCGTTCAGTATGACGTTGACACGAGCGCACTCGGAGACCCGGCAGGGTTTGTCAGTACGGTGGATAAAATTTATTTTGAAACCGACAGAGAACTTACGGAAATATTCGCAAAAGCGTCGGGAGCGAAGAAAACGGTGTTTGCGTGCGGCGACAGGTTTGTAGCGGACGAAAACACAAAAAAATTCATAGTCGACACGTTTAACGCGGGAGCATGCGATATGGAAAGCGGAGCCATCGCACAGATAGCTTATATTGCAGATAAGAAATTCGTTGCAATAAGATGTATTTCCGACGGAGCGGGAAGCGGAGCGGAACTCGATTACGAAAAAACTACCGATATTGCGTCGGACATTCTTGCGCGAGCCGTCGAAAAAGGAATCAAAATTGCAGAAAAAGAGTATTTCGGCTATTGAATAAAAAAATAAGCGTTAACACGAAAATAAAGTTTAAGTTAAGGTAATCCGACCGAAAATCGATTAAAGGTCGGGTTATTTTTATGTAAAAGGACGGAAAAAGCGTAAAGGAATTGGGTGTTGACAGAACTTTTAAGGTATGGTATTCTATATATAGAATAGAGGCGGTATGCCTCATATCGGCAATAAAGAAATTTAAAATGGAGGTTTTATGAAAAAGAACTTGTTAAAAATTCTGCTTGCTCTCGTGCTGGTAGCGTTTATGTTCTCGTTGATGGCCTGCGTCAATAACGGCGGCGGTGGCGGCGGCGGAAACAATGATGACAAAGAATGCACCGAACACGTAGACGAAGACGGAGACGGAAAATGCGATGTATGCGGAGAGACAATGGAAGAAGAAACTCCCGAAACAGGTTTAGTCGCCGAGTTAAGTAAAATTCTGACGACCCTTTCGCCGTATATCGATTCGTTGAAAGGTGCGACGGCAGACAGTGAAATCGGTATCGATTTAGGGATAGGCGCATTCTACGAATACAGCGGAGACACCGCGTCGGAAGGCAAATTCAATCTTAATTTTGCCGCAAACGCATCCGCGACAAATCCCGAGCTTTCTCTCGGCGTTGCCGTTAACGACAAAGATTATTTCAAACTCGGTTACAGCGCGGCGGCTATTTACCTTCTCGAAGGTCTTAACATGATTAACACCGACAGCACAAGCTCAAATAAAATCAAGATGGACGTAACATATCTCGAAGACAGCATCAAGCATGCCGTTTCGGTAGGAATGGAATATCTTGAATGGGCGGCAGGCGAGTACCTCGGCGCAATCGACCTCGGAGCAATCGGTGAGGAACTTTCAGACCCGAACAGTACGTTGGGAGCGATTTTACCTGGGGTTGAGGGTCTTATTTCGGCAGAAAGCACTTCTACCGGCGCTACGCTTAAAATAAACGAAGCGAATATGGGACAGATTATAAATATAGTTACCACTGTCATCAATAACTGGGAAGAAATCGAAGGGACCATCAATTCGGTTCTTACAAGCGTTGTAGGATTTATGGAAGATAACAAAGCTTTTGCCGGAATTTATGAAGTTCTTAACGGTAAAACTTTCGACAATATAATAACGGAATATGCACCTTCTCTCGAAATAAGAGCAGATTATGACAATGAAGGCGCGATAAAGAAGCTGAGCATCGTTATCGTTCTGGCGAAGCTTGACCTCGAATTCGGTCTCGATATTAACCTTAATACTCTGAGCCTTGAAGATAAAGCCGATATAGATTTCTCGGGTTATACCGCTCAGGATTTGAAAGGAAAAATCGAACTTGACCTTGATAAAAAAGGCGTTGACGGAGCGCTCAGTTTTGTTATCAACACGTCCAATGCTTTTGCGGCGGAAGACAATATGATAGCAAGCGCACAGCTTTTAATAAACCGTGACCCTAATCTTCCGGAGCAGCCTGTTGCAGCCCAAGCGGGATTTAACGGCTCTGTCGTGTTCCTCGATATGACGGGAGCGTTCGGAAGATTCGGAGCGACAACCGACCTTGCTACGAAATATACTTACAGTATTAAGGACGAAGGCGGAGAAGTTACCAATATTAAAACAATGTTCAAAAACTGGGTTGACGGATTAACATATTCAGAACCCCAAGGAAGCAGCGAAAGCGGAGATACCACGACTCCTCCGGCGGAAGAAGGCGTAGGAATCTGGGGAACGATTTACAATTTGCTTAACGGCGGAACAGGCGGCACGAGCAAAACTACTGCCGACGACGTTATCAAACTCGTTGACAGCAAAATCGGTAAATATCTTAAATTCAAACTCGTAGACGAAAACGGAGAGGCTTTGGGATTTGAAGAAATTCTTGCCGGAATCACCGATATTTATGAGACGGCTGCGGACGACCTTACGGGTGCTTTAAATGTAAATGCGGAAGGAACGGAAGCGGGAGCTCAGCTGTTCAGCACCGGAGAAGCAAGCAAGAACCTGCTTAATTTCGTAAGCAAATTCATTAAAATACCCGCAATCGTGGAAAAAGCAGACGGAACCGGATACGAATTCGATTGGGATGCGGAAGCCGTCGAAATCAACGATGCCGGTACGTTGGAAAAATATGTAGAACTTGCTTTCGGACTCTACGACGGACAATATGCGGATTATATCAATCCCGAACTCATAAGAAAGATAGTAGGTAAGGGGTATAAAGATATAATCAAAAATATCTATGTATATGCCGGATATAACGCGGACAAAGGTCTTGACGGATATATCGGTATAAAAGAAAACAAAGATGCAACCGACAGTTATATCAAACTCGGAGCAAGCATCGGATTCGGAACGGCAGGAAATTATGCCGAAATTCCCGAAGATTTGACCGGGTATACCGACTTTACGGCAGTTACCGACGGCAAGGCTGAAACCGATAAAGATTATTATCAGATTTTCGGAACGACCTGGGCGCTTTTGGACGCGTTTCTTGCTTACAATTACCAGGCTGCTTAATCGGTAAGGATTATTGATAAAACAACAAGCGAAAGCACTCCGCACGCGGAGTGCTTTCTGTTATACAGAGCGGATAAATTTAATATCCCGACAAAATTCGTCGGGATATATTATAAAATACGAATATGAAACAGTAGAAAATCAAGCGGAATATATGTTTTTAAGGAAAGATTTTACTTTATCCATACAAGACGCCGTAGTGCGGTGAAACGGCAGAAGATGGAAACAATGAATATCTTTTTTGTCAACGGCGCAGAACTCGTCGACGGTTACGTTTTCCGCAAGTAACTTTTCTTTAAGGAGTTCGGTCTGGCCGCCGCAGAATTCGTCGTAAAGGGAGTAGACCAGTAAACTCTGAGGGAAGTTACCGTTCACGAATTTCAAAAGGTCGGTATATTTATTTTTCTCGCATTGGTCGACAATTAAAGGTTTTCCGTTATCGACGCCGAGAAGTGCGTGAGCTATACCGTCGGCAATATTAAGCGGAGTTTTTTGCGAAAGGATGTCGTCAAGTCTGTAAGCTCCGCAAAAGCCTACAAAAGCCGTCGGAACGACGGGAGGTCTGGCGGCGCCGATAAATCCCGTATAAGCCGGATTTACGCACGCAAGCGCCGCCGCCGCGGCATAGAACGCACCTGCGCTGTCTCCGGTGAAAACTACTTTTGTCAGGTCTAGGTTATACTGTTTTTCAAGTTCGGGAAGTTTTTTCAGTGCGGTTACAACGTCGATTACCGCGTCGGGAAGGGGATATTGCGGCGCAAGACGGTAATTTATATTGTATACAAACCATCCTTCGCGCGCATATTCGGAACAGATTGCGCGTCTGTGGCGTTTGTCGCCTTTTACAAATCCGCCTCCGTGTATGTTTACAATTACGGGATATTTTTCATATCCTTCTTTTAAGTATAAATCGGCTTTTCCGTAATTTCCGATACTTTCGTCGTATACGAAATTTTTTATCCGTTTTATGTCGGGATATTTTTTATAGTTACGCGGATAATGCATTATAAGGTCGCTCAGCTTGAAAAACACGCACGCTTTATTCATCATTTCCTCCGAGTACGCTGAAAAAGTGAACTATATTCATATCGGAAGGAATTTCCGAGCCGTGGGTGCCGAGGAAAATTTTGCCTATCCTGTGCGCGCCGTGGTCGGGCGAAAACGTTATAAGCGAGGTATAGTCTTTCCAATAAGTTTTTACCGCGTCGTAAAGTTTTACGTATGAGTTTACATAATGTTTTGCCGCCCTCAGACAGAAATATGAACGCGGATGCGTTACGTGAAGCATATCGTCGTATTCCTGATTGTAGACTTCTATTATATCGTATTTATCGGACGCAATAAGTTCAATCCCTTTTTCTACCGATTCGGCGTCGCAGGAAGTTATAAAATAATCTATGTTTCTTTCCGCGAAAATTCTGGGAATACTCTGTCCGCCTTTTGAAACGAGAGCAACTTTTTTTCCCGCTCTTGCCCAGGCGTCGAAAAGTGTGTCGATTTTAAGGACCGGTTTTTCGTAATGCCGTATTCCGTGAACTTCGGGCGAAGCTCCGGTAAACATCGTAGCAAAACAAACCGGAGTTTTCGGCGGTACGGCGGTAAGAAATTTTACCTGCAAGTCGGCTCTTTCGGTGAGCGGGGAAAATATCTTCGTTTCGTAACGCTTAAAAAACTCTTCTCCGATTGCGTCGGGGTTGAATATAAGCAGTTTATCTACCGTATTTTTGCCGGTTTTCGTTTTTACGAGAGATAAAATCTCGTCCACACGCGTTTCATCCGCCTGTTTCGGTTTTTCCGTTCCGCTTATATCGGCTATTGTCGAAGCGAACCGCGTAAGCGGTATTTTGTTAAATTCTTTTTCTTTCATTTATATACCTCTTTTTTTATTTAAGATATACCCGCGCTTCGTACGGACGAAGGACGTTCATTACGGATTTATCTTCAACTTCATAGTTTGATATCAAAAGCTCGCTTTCCGATAAATCAAAGTTCTTCGGCGCTCTGATTTGAGTATCGGTTTCCGAAAAATTTATTGCTACGAGTAATTTTTTACCTTCGTAATTACGTTCGTATACAAAAAGTTTTTTGTGACGTTTATAATAAAGAACAAAATCGCCGTAAACGATTATCGGATTTGATTTCCTGAGAGCCAACATTTTTTTATAAAAATTAAGAATACTGTTTTTGTCGTTCAGGGCGTCGGCGACGTTGATTTCTTTATAATTCCTGTTGACTACGAACCAGGGTTTACCCGTAGTGAACCCCGCGTTTTCCGATTCGTCCCATTGCATACAGGTTCGGGCGTTGTCTCTTGCGGCGTATCTTGCAAGATTCATGAGTTTTTCGTCGCTGAATCCGAATTTTTTGAAAAGGGCATAACACGCGTGAGTGTTTACGTCGGGGTAGTCGTCAAGTTTTTCGAGAGGACAATTCGTCATCCCTATTTCCTGTCCCTGATATATGAACGGTGTACCGCTTTGGCACAGATACATTACGGCAAGGGCTTTTCCGCTTTCGACACGGAATTTTTCGCTGCCGTAACGCGAAATTATACGCGGTTGGTCGTGGTTTTCTATATACAGTGCATTCCACGCTTTACCGTAGAGTTTCGTCTGCCAGTTATTATAAACTCTTTTAAGTTTGACGAGATTGAACTTCGTACGCATCCAGCTGTAAAGGAAACAATCCGCTTCCATATGCTGAAAATGAAACATCATATTAAGTTCCTGTTTGTCGTAAGAAATATATTTAAGCGCGGTTTTCGGCGTCATCATAGGCGCTTCGCCCACGGTCATAGCGTCGTAATTCCCCCATACGGTTTTGAACTCGCGTAAAAATTCGTGTATACGCGGACCGTTTTTATAATGTTCCATACCTCTTGCCGCGGGCATAAGGGGAAATCCGTTCGGCAATCCTTCGCGTTTGCTTATGAAAGTAATTACGTCTTCGCGGAATCCGTCCACGCCCATATCGAGCCAATATTTCATTATCGCTTTAACTTCCTCTCGGACTTTCGGATTATCCATATTCAAATCCGGCTGTTCCACCGCGAACAGATGAAGGTAATATTCTCCGCGTTTTTCGTCGTACTGCCAACCGTCGCCGGGGAAAGTACTTGTCCAGTTGTTGGGGAATTTTTTACCGTTTTTTCCGCGGCCTTTCCGCCATATGTAGTAGTCCTTATAAGGGTTGTTTTCTCCGCCTTCTCTGCTTTTCAGAAACCACTCGTGCTTGTTGCTTGTATGATTCACAACGAGGTCCATTATAATCCGCAAACCGAGCGAATGAGCCTTTTTGAGTACCTCTTTGAAGTCGTCAAGCGTCCCATATTCGGGATTTATGTTGCGATAATCCGCTATGTCGTATCCGTAATCTTTCTGAGGGGATACGTACAGAGGCGAGAACCATATTGCGTCTGCGCCGAGGTCTTTTATGTATTCGAGTTTTCCTAGAACTCCTTTCAAATCCCCGATGCCGTCGCCGTTTCCGTCGCAGAACGAACGCGGCCAGATTTGATATACTACCATTTCTTTCCACCAAGTTTTTTCCATAATGTCTTTCCCTCCGTAAATTGTATGCAGATTTTCCGAAATCCGGTTTCGGTACTATTTTATAATTTTATCACGCTTATCGCCTTTTTTCAAGAGTGAAAACGCAGTTGATTACTATATTTTATTTTCCTTAAAACGCATACGGATTGACAAGCGTGTAAAATATCATTATAATATTATATAATTTATATAAGTTTGCGTATGCGAAGTAATAAAGAGCAAGTAGTTTATTGAAAAATCAAGGAGAAAACGGCGTGAGAAAAAAGATAACCCTATTTATGATTGCGGTAACGGTATTATGTTCAGTGTTTGCGCTGTTTTCTGCATGTACGCCGAACACCGACCCCGACGACGGCGGAGGTAAAGACGAAGACGAGGTATGCGAACACGTATGGGAAAGAACGGGAGAAGTTTCCGGGACGTGTATAACGTACGGCAGAACGGATTACAGGTGCACGCTTTGCGGCGAAACCAAATCCGAATACGGAACCACTTACAGCGCGCATAATTACGCTAATCACGTATGTACGGTATGCGGAAAAAGACAAGACGGAGAAAAACAGTGGGAAAGCGGCGACAACACGGTTTATCTCTATGTCGTGACATCGTCTGTTACGGGCGACAAAACGTATAATTTGCTTGTTGCGGGAAGCGGTAAAACGGCTGATTTTACCGAAGGGAAACAACCTTGGGCGGAATATTTGTCTCAGATTATCCGAGTGGAAGTTACCGAAGGGGTAACCGGAATAGGAGATAACTTTGCGGCAGGTTGCAATAACCTTACCGACGTAAGCCTTGCTTCCACTCTTACCGAAATAGGGGATTACGCTTTTGACGGATGTACGGCGCTTAACAATGTACAGATTGGCGACAATTTAACCACGGTGGGAAAAGGCGCGTTCAGAAATTGCTCCAAAATAACCGAACTTTTGTTTCCTTCTTCCGCGTATAATATCGGCTACGGCGCGCTTGAAGGGTGTAGCGTACTCAGAACGCTGTCGATAGCGATGCCCGGAACGACAGGCGGAGATACGGATAAAAGCAGATTTTTCGGCAGTCTGTTCGGAGACGGAAACGGTGCGCAGACGGTAACGGCAGGAGGAAGTGCATATTCTTTCAACGTGCCTTCGTCCCTTGCCACGCTTGAAATAAAAGGTGACGGAATCATAGGCGATTACGCGTTCAATTCATGTACGTCGTTACAGAAAATAACGGTATCGGGAGGAGTGACTGAAATCGGGCAGGAGGCGTTCAGCAAAATGACCAATCTCGTAAGCGTGACTTTTACGCAGAACACGCTTACGTCAATCGGCGCATACGCTTTTGCTTGGAACGGTATGCTCGGTTCGGAGTCGACTAACCCTGAGACCGGACAGATTATTTACAATACTTTCATTATTCCCGCGTCGGTAACTTTTCTCGGTGAAGGCGCGTTCAGCTCCTGTGCAAAACTTGCGCGTGCGGAGTTTGCCGGAGACGAAGGACTGACCGAACTTCCCGTTCTTGCTTTCGGGTATTGTGCGATGCTTAAAACGGTTAAACTTCCGTTAAGCCTGATTCGAGTGGGGCAGGAAGCGTTCCGTAATACGGGGCTTACCGAAATCAGGCTCGGTCCGAACGTGGAAGTCGTAGGTGAAGACGCGTTCGGTTCGTGTACAAATTTAAGTACGGTTTATGTGGACAGCGAAAACATTTATGCGGGCGCGGCGGACGACAGCGGACTTTTCAATCAGGCAAAATCGGTTTACGTGCTTGAATCGGTTGTGCCGGAAGGTACCGAGAAAGAACAGGGAACGAGTTATATTAAGAAAAATTTTAATTATAAAGGGCTTGACCCGAACGGGTATCATTTGTGGGAGAGATAAAAGGTAGCCGGAAAATAAAGACAATCATTAAATTTTTATAAAAGATATTTATCAAGCGGAGGAGCAAAATATAATGCGAAAGGAAAATCCGACTCCGGATTTTATTGCCGCCGAGCACGCGGTAATGAAATACTGGGAGGACAATAAGTGTTTTGAAAAACTTTGTAAACAGAACGAAAACGGAGAGAGGTTCAGATTTCTTGACGGACCGATAACGGCAAACAACGCAATGGGAATACACCATGCCTGGGGAAGAACGCTCAAAGACGCGTTTATACGTTATAACGCAATGCACGGAAAGAGCTGTCAGTATCAGAACGGGTTCGATTCACAGGGATTGTGGGTGGAAGTGGAAACCGAGAAAGAACTCGGGGTACAGGATAAACGCGGTATTATCGAGTACGGTATGGACAAGTTTACCGAAAAGTGTATGGCGCGGGTAAGGAAATTTTCGGGAGTTATAACCGAGCAAAGCAAAAGACTCGGACAATGGATGGATTGGGAAAACAGTTATTTCACGAACACCGACCTCAATATAACGAGTATATGGCATTTTCTTAAAGTGTGTAACGAAAGAGGCGTTCTCGTAAAAAGCCACAGACCGATGCCTTGGTGTCCGAGGTGCGGAACGAGTTTAAGCGAGCACGAGATGAGCGGAAGTTATAAAGACGTAAAGCATACGTCGATATACGGAAAACTGACGATAAAGGGAACGGACGACAAGATAACGGTATGGACAACCACACCTTGGACGCTTACGAGTAACGTCGCTCTTGCGGTTAATCCCGATATAGACTATGTCAGAGTCAAAGTAAAGAGCGACGATAAAAATTTAATAATCGGTAAAAACGCGTTGTCGAAACTTAAAGGCGACATAATAACCGTTCTGGACGAATTCAAGGGGAGCGAGCTTGTAGGGAAAGAATACGAAACGGTATTTCCCGAATTCGGAGTACAGAATTTCACGCACAGAATAGTTCCGTGGGAAGACGTAGACGCGACGGAAGGAACGGGAGTCGTGCACATCGCTCCGGGCTGCGGAGCGGAAGACTTCGAACTCGGAAAAAAACTCAGTCTTCCTCAGATTTGCCCGATTGACGACAGCGGTATTATCACGGAAGGGTTCGGCACGCTTACGGGAATGAGAACGAACGAAGTTCTCGATACGGTGGTTAAAATAATGACGGAAAGGAACACGCTATATAAAACGGAAGTGATAGAGCACAGTTATCCGCATTGCTGGCGCTGTAAACACGAAGTCGTTTTCAAACTCGTGGACGAATGGAGTATCGCGACGGAAGGATTGAAACCCGCCCTTATTGCCGCGGCGGAATCGGTGAAATGGGAACCTGATTTTGCCGGCAAACGTATGGTGGACTGGTTGAACAATATGGGGGATTGGAACATCAGCAGAAAGAGGTTTTACGGATTGCCGCTGCCGTTCTATCCCTGCCGTAAATGCGGACATCTTACGGTAGTGGGAAGCAAGGAAGAACTCGTTGAACTCAGCGAGAACAAATCCCTTGAAGGAGTGCCGCATCTGCACAGACCTTATATAGACAAAATAAAAATCCGCTGCCCGAAATGCGGAGAACTCGTCGAACGCGTTCCGGAAGTGGGAGATTGCTGGCTCGACGCGGGGATTACGCCGTTCAGTACGAAAAAATATTTTTCCGATAAAGCGTATTTCGAGAAAAACTTCCCGAGCGAACTCGTAATAGAAATGAAAGAACAGATAAGACTCTGGTTCTACTCACTGTTGTTTATGAGCGTGGTGCTTACGGGAAAAGCGCCGTATGAACGCGTTGTAACACACTCATCGGTTATACAGGAAGACGGAACGAAATTCAGTAAAACCGGAAAAATGATTAAATTCGACGAAGCGGCGGAAAAAATGGGCGCGGACACAATCCGTTATCTCTACTGTTCCGCACCCGTTACGGGAGACGTCAGGTTCGGATACAATCTTACGGACGAGGCAAGAAGAAAGATTCTGTCTTTTTGGAACATATATGTATTTTTCAATCTGTACGCAAGTCTGGACAATCCCGATATAGCGTCGTATAAACCGGATTTCGGAACGCTTACCCACAGCGACAAATGGTTACTGCAAAGGACAAACGCGTTTATATGTACAGCGACAGGCGGAATGGAAAGCTACCGTACCGCGGCAGTTATAAGGGAATTCGAAGCGTTTTGCGACGACGTAAGCAACTGGTATATACGTATTAACCGTAAGCGGTTCTGGAAATCAACCGATAAAAAAGACCAGATGAACGCATATTGGTGTCTTTACGGAGCGATTAAAGCGACGCTCGGAATTATGGCTCCGATTATTCCTTTCGTAACCGAACACATCTATCTGAATACGGTAAAGGAAGTAGAACCCGACGCGCCGATAAGCGTGCATTTAACAAAGTATCCCGAACCGTTGAAGATTCCGGAATTCGGAAAAATACTCGAAGAAACCGACGCCGCGAGAAAGATTATCGCCGCAGTTCAGAGAATGAGAAACGAAGCTCAGATTAAGGTTAAACAACCGTTAAGCGCATTATACGTTTCCGCGACGGACGAAGAAAAAGCGTTGATTTTACCGCTTGCGGACGTTATTAAAGAAGAACTCAACGTGAAAGAAATTATATTCGCGGACGAAAGCGAATTTAACGAGAGTTATTTCACGGTTAATTTCAGGGTTGCGGGTGCAAAGCTTAAAGGCGAAGCGCAGAAACTTAAAGGATTGGTTGACGCGCTCGATTCGGAAGGAATGGCAAAACTCAGAGAAGGATATAACGCAAATTCCGTAAATATAGGACAATTCAACGGTCTTGAAAGCGCGCTGTTCGATAAGCACGAAAGACCGAAAGAAGGGTTCTCGGTAGATAAAGAAGGCGGATTCACGCTTGCGCTCGATAAGCGTCTTACGAAAGAACTCGTATGCGAAGGGTTTGTGAGGGAACTGATAAGGAAAATCCAGGTAATGAGAAAAGACGCGGGATTTGCGGTTGAACAAAGGATAAAAGCCGCCATAATCTGTAAAGACGCTGAAGGAACGGAGGCGATAAATCAATATGCCGAAAAGATTAAGGCGGATATACTCTGTACGGAACTGAACGAAAAAATCAACGGATGTACGGAAGAAGATTGTTCGATAGGCGGACACGAATTGAAGATTAAACTCGAATTGGCGTAAATATTGAAAAAAAGAGGAATATAAAAATGTTAAAGGACGATATAAGAAACGATTTTACGAATGCAAGAAAAACCGGCGACCACAAAACGAAAGACGCGCTGGAAGCGATAATAGCGGATATATTAAAACGTGAAAAATCGGAAGCGGGGCATATAGTAACCGACGCGGAAGTAATCGACGGAATCGGAAAAGAGATAAAAGTACAGCGTGAAGTAATCGAGTTCAGCAAAGGGAAAGCAGACGATAAAGCCGCGGAAGCGGAAGGGAAAATAGAAATACTGTCAAAATATCTTCCCAAACAACTGAGCGAAGAGGAAGTAACGGAAATAATCCGAAAAGCGGACGTATACGAAGACGCGTCGCCGAGAACCAAGGGAATGATAATAAAAGCGGTAATGCCGCAGATAGCGGGGAAATTCGATAAAGCGAAGGTGAACGGATTAGTGGAAAAACATCTTGCTTCGAAACAATGAAATATTACGAAGGAATAGTAATCGGCGGAGGTCACGCCGGAATAGAGAGCGCGTTTGCGTTGGCGAAAAAAGGGCATAAAACGCTATTGATAAGTCTGACGCTGAACGCGCTCGGATTTATGCCCTGCAATCCGAATATCGGAGGGACAGCGAAAGGACATATCGTAAGGGAAATCGACGCGCTCGGCGGACAAATGGGTATAGTAGCCGATATGGCAACGATTCAGACTAGGATGCTGAACGCCGGTAACGGCGCGGCAGTTCATTCGCTCAGAAACCAGGTGGATAAGGATAAATACCACCGTATAATGAAACACCGTCTCGAAACGCAGGAAAATCTCGATATTCTCGAAGGCGAAGTAACCGAACTTATAATAGAAAACGGAGCGGTAAAAGGAGTAAGAACCGCGCTCGGAGACGAATATGCGTGTAAAACGGTTGTCATAGCAAGCGGAGTTTATCTCGAAAGCAGAATCATAATAGGTAATTACAGTAAGGATTGCGGACCGTGCGGATATCAGAATGCGACGAAGTTAGGTAACTTTTTAGCGGAATACGGATTCCCTATGCGCAGATTCAAGACGGGAACGCCGATGCGTGTGCTGAGAAGCAGCGTGGATTTTTCAAAGATGACGGAGCAAAAAGGCGACGAAGGAATTTATCCTTTCAGCGAAATGACAGACAGAAAGATAAAAAACGACGCGCTTTGTTATCTTACTTATACTAATCCCGAAACGCACAGAATAATTCTAAACAATCTTGACAGAAGTCCGCTGTATAACGGAACGATAACGAGTACCGGACCGAGGTATTGTCCGTCGATTGAAACGAAAGTGGTGCGGTTTGCGGATAAAGACAGGCATCAGATTTTCGTCGAACCCGAGGGAGAAAACAACGAGGAAATGTATATACAGGGATTGTCGACATCGCTGCCTTTCGACGTACAGGAAAAGATGTTACATACCGTTGCCGGATTGGAAAACGCGAAGATAATGAGGTACGGATATGCAATCGAATACGATTGTATGGACCCGAAAGCGTTGCTTCCCACGTTAAGAACAAAAGACGTGGAAGGATTGTACCTTGCCGGGCAGATTAACGGAAGCAGCGGGTACGAGGAAGCAGGCGGACAGGGAATAATTGCGGGAATAAACGCGGCATTGTATCTTGAAAACAGGGAAGAACTCGTTTTAACGCGCGACAGTTCATATATAGGCGTTCTTATAGACGACCTTGTGACCAAAGGAACGGAAGAACCTTACAGAATGATGACTTCGAGAGCGGAGTACAGATTGCAGTTAAGACAGGACAACGCCGATATGCGCTTGACGGAAATTGGAAGAAGAGTAGGGCTCGTAGACGACGAACGGTATGCGAGGTTTCTTAAAAAGAAAGAGGATAAAAGCGAATTACTGAAAAGGCTGAAAAAGCATTATACGGCGGAAGAATGCAGAAAGGCTTTTGAAAAGAGAAACGAACCCGTACCCAAAAACGGTATCAGCGGAGAAGACATACTGAGACGGACGACTTTGGATGCAGATACGCTTATCGAAATAGACTCCGGGTTTATTTCGGACGGATTCCTGCTCAGACAGGTAGAAACGGAAATAAAATATGCCGGTTATCTAAACAAGCAGGAACAGGCGATAAAAGAAATGCGGAAAATGGAAAAGCGTGTGCTTGCTCCCGATACGGATTACGATAAAATAGAAGGATTAAGGAACGAAGCGCGGGAAAAACTGAAAGAAATCCGACCGCTTAACCTTGCGCAGGCGTCGAGAATCAGCGGCGTTAATCCTGCGGACATAATTGTTTTAATGATTTATCTTGAAAACGGCAAACCGAAAAATTGCGATAAAGAATAACGCAAGGAGCAAACAGATGAAAGTGTTTGTCATCAACGGCAGTCCGAAAGGCGATAACAGCGTAACGCTTCAATCGATAAAGTACTTGAAAAAATGTTTTACCGATGACGAATTCGGCGTTTACGGCGTTGCAAAAAAACTTTATTCGCTGAAAAAAGGCGACGGAATTGACGAATTAAAGAAAGAAATAGAAAAAAGCGACATTATACTCGTTTCGTATCCCGTATATACGTTTCTCGCGCCGTCGCAGCTTCACGCTTTCTTTGAAGCAATGGAAGATAACGGTATTGATTTTTGCGGGAAATACGTTACGCAGTTTACGACGTCGAAAAGATTTTTCGACGTGACGGCGCATTCTGCCGTAAAAAATGCCGTTGCGGCGTTAAAAGGAAGATTTATCGACGGCTTATCCGCCGATATGGAAGACCTGCTGAAAAAAAACGGAAGAGAAGAACTCACGGAATGGTGGAAATATGTCGGATTCTGTGTTGAAAACGAGATTTGCGCTGATTTTGATTCCGAAGAGAAACCGCAAAGTACGAAAAAATACGTCAGCGTAAAAGAGCAAACGGAAAAAAGCGAAGATAAACGTATCCTTGTGTTATCGGAAAGAGGGAACGACAGTCTTGACGCAATGGTAAAAGATTTTTGCGCTGTCACGCCTTATGTAACCGACGTTATGTATGTCGAGGACCTAGGAATGAAAAACGGGTGTCTGGGCTGTCTTAAATGTACGCTTTTCAATCACTGCGCGATTAACGACGGATTCGAAGAAAAACTTAACGGAACGATAAACCGTTACGACGCAATAGTAACGGCGTTCGGCGTACGGTTGCATACCGTAGGGTCGGAAATTAAAAAATTTTATGACAGACAGTTTGTAAACGGACACAGACCGGTTACGGCAGACTCGCCTTGCGGATATATTATAAGCGGTAATATCGAAAAGGAAAGCGCGCTTAAACAGTATCTCGAAGCAAAATCCGCAGTCGGCGGTAATCCGCTTTGCGGGATTGTGTGCGATGCGGATAAAGATACGGAAAAAGAAATTGAAAATCTTTCACGTAAATTGTGTTACGCGCTTGAAAGCGGACTTAAAGCGAACACAAATTTTTACGGAAAGGGCGGAACGGTGATTTTCCGTGATATGATATTCGTTATGCGCGGATTGATGAAAGAAGATTATGCGTATTTCAAATCCCACGGATTTTTCGACGGTATGCCGCATAAGCAGAAAGGAAAGATAATAGTAATAAAATTGCTCGGATTAGCTGCGCGTAATAAGAAAATCAATGAAAAAATGCCCGATATGATGACAAAGGGAATGTTGAAGATGTACGAGAAATACACTAAATAAAATAAAAACCGCCCGACTTTCAATCGGGCGGTTTTGTAAACGTAGGAAATTATTTAACAATCTGCCGCGCGCGTGCGATAACGAAAGCGTTTTCGGGTACCGAACGCGTAACGGTGCTGCCGGCGGCAATGAAAACCCCCGATTCAATCGTAATAGGGGCGACAAGATTGACGTTGGCGCCGATAAATACGTGTTTTCCGACAACGGAGCGGTGTTTGTTTTTACCGTCGTAGTTGCAGAAAACCGTGCCGCAGCCGACGTTTGTTCCGTCGCCGACGTCGGCGTCGCCGATATAGGCGAGGTGCGCGGCTTTCACGCCGTCTCCGAGGCGGCTGTTTTTTATTTCCACGAAATCGCCTATACGGCAGTCGTTTCCGACAACCGCGTTGTTTCTTAAATACGAATAAGGTCCGAGCTTGGTTCTGTCGCCTGTGCGCGAGTCTTCTACCGTACACGAACTTAATCGGCATTCGTCGCCGATATGTGAATTTTTTATTACCGTGTTTTCTCCGATATATGAGCCTTTTCCTATGTAAGAATTTCCTTCTATCGTTACATTCGGTCGGATTACGGCTTTTGAACATATTTTTACGTCAAAATCTATAAATACCGATTCCGGGTCGGGGATTATGACGCCGTTTTTTGTATGTTCTTTCAGAATATACGATTTAATTGTTTTAACAACACGGCTGTAATTTTCGGGCGTGAATTTTTCCGCAAGCGGGTCGGAGCAGGGTGTAAGTACTCCGTGGTAACCTTTTTTTACGATATACCCGTCACCGAGCGAAAATCCCGTATTTTCCGCAAGAGCCGTTTTTCCGAGAGAACGGATAAGTTCATCCGTAATCAGCGGAACGTCGTCGTAAATAACGCATATAAGACCGTCGTCGCTTACCGCTTCGGAAGCGGAACGTATTTCGTTTACGTTTATAAGCCGCGACTGTATTTCGGCAACGGAAAGTCCGCACAGCGTGAAAGAGGGAAAAAGATTGCGTGTGATTCTGTTAATAATCATTTTATCATCTCCGATACTGCTTTAATCAGAAAATCCAGTTTGAGTTTTGCCACAACAGCGTCTTCGTGTTCGACAAGGAAACGAATAACGGGTTCTGTTCCGCTTGCTCTTATAACGATTCTCGCGTCGCCGTCGTATCTGAAAATTCCTTTCCCGGCGGCGGAAATAAAATTTTCCGCTTCTTTTTCGTTTACGCGAAGCTGCGCCGAAACCGACGGAAATTCCTTTACGTCGCAAACTTCGTACAACGGGAAATTTTTCAGTACGGAAGCAAAGATAACGGCGGTCATAATGCCGTCGCCGGTATTGAGAACGTCGGAGAAAATGATATGACCGCTTTTCTCTCCGCCGAGATTAAGACCGCATTCATTCATTAAAGAAAAGACCGCGCGGTCGCCGACGTCGGCGCGAAGGAGTTTTATCCCGTGCCCGGAATAAGCTTTTTCGACTCCCGAATTAGTCATGACGGTACCGCAAACAGAATTTTTGTTTAATTTATTTTGCAGATGAAGAATCCTTGCGGCGGAATACATAATAGTATCCCCGTCGAAAATTTTGTTATCTGCGACGGCTTTAACTCTGTCGGCGTCGCCGTCGAAAGCAAACGCCGCGTCGAACTCCGCGGCAAGAGGAAGCAGATTGGAAATATGTTCCGCGCCGCAGTCCGAATTTATTTTTTCGCCGGAATTAAGGTCGTTGCGGATAGAGACTACTTTTGCGCCCAGCATACGGAAAACGCTTTCCGCAAGTTCGCCCGCCGCCCCGAAAGCGCAGTCCAGTAAAATTTTAAGACCTTTAAGGTCGGGCGCGGCGGATAATGATTCGAGATAAAGTTTCTTTCCGTCGCACGGCGCGGTTTCCGATTGTTTTTCCTTAATATAAAACGGAGAATCGAGAAAATTTTCTATGAGATTTTCTTCGAACGGAGTAGCCTTGCTGCCGTCGCGCAGAAAAAGTTTTATCCCGTTATACGAAGGGGGATTGTGACTTGCCGACAGCATCAGTCCGTAGTCGCATTCGGTTGCCGTTGTACAGTACGCAAGGCACGGCGAGGGGATTATACCGAATGATAAAACGGTTATTCCGTACCGTGACAAGCTTTTTAATAACTGTTTTTCCATAAAAACGCCGCTAGGACGGGTGTCGCGTGCAAGCGCTACTTTTCCGCATCCGGGAAGCTGAGATACGGCTTTGGCAAAATTGTCGAGGAAGGATTCGGTAAAAAATCCGCTTTGCCGACGGATACCGTCCGTACCGAAATAAGAACTCATCGTTACCAATATATTCGTAAGTTTTTATCGGCGTGAGAATGTTTTGACGAAAAAATGTTTTTCTTGAAGAAAACCGGTTAAAGATTGAAAACCTTTTTAAGTTCGTGGATAATTGTTTTACGGCAGACGATAAGACATATTATAAAAATTGCCGCGCTTACGGAAGTAGCGATGATAGATGGCAATTTGACGGATAAATCGAAAACGTATGCGCTTATACAGGGGATAGCTCCGAAAATACAAAGCAAAAGGAGAGTTGCGATGTATTTTGAGGCCTCGTTTTTTTTCTTGAAAATGAAAATCAGCATAAGCAGGTCGCTTACAAGATAAACAGCGGGAAGCCAGCTGATAAAAATCCAGTGATTTCCGCCGATGGCTAGTTTAATTGCCGCAAAAATCGCCGTAAGTATCAATGCCTGTCCGAGAATACGCTTATGAAAACCGCGCTTTGCAAGTACGGTTACGCTGACAAAATAGTAGACGTAAATAAACGAAACGAGTACGGGAACGCACCACAGTATTTTGGGTGTGAGCACAAAATTGAGGGTAATACATACGATATTTGCAATCACCGCTATAACGAGGTAAGCGAGAGAAAATTTACCCATAAGAATTTTTTTCGTCGCAGGGGTGGGAAAAGGGACTTCGCCGTCGGAAACCAAAGGCTTATGGCATAAAGGGCATACGGAGGATTTGCAGGCAATTTCCACGTTACAGTTTTTACAGCGCATTGCATTCCTCCCTGAAATTCGATATAACTTTTACTTCTCCGCATAACGACGCAAGTTTTTTGCAGAATATACGTTCAATTTCGGTTGAAACTATTTTACGCGTAAAAGATATTAACGTTTTATCGCCGTAAGACAAAACACCGACGTTGTCGGGAGTTTTCTTGTTGCAGTTGAGGTTGAATAAAAATTCGTCGATTACTTCGTTTTCGCCTATATCGATTTTCCCCATATTCGATAAAATAAATGTTTGTTTCGGGGTGGACAGTGTTCTGCCTATGCGTGAAATAAATCCTTTAATGAATAACGGCATAAACTTAAAGAGCGGCATTTTCGACATAAGGGAAGTAAAACCGAGTTTCAGGATTACCTCGCGTTCGCCCAGCTGTTCTTCAAGGAGTTTTTTTACAACCGGAACAAGGCTTTCAAAATCGAGAGGACAGTCTTTCGGGATAATGATTTTTGCAAAAACAGTAAAATTGCCGAGAGTTTTGCTCGGAAATCTTTTTCTGAGGTTAATCGGAACAAAGGCGGTAAGATTGTGCTTGGGAACACCTTTAACGTGAGCTTCCGCAACGGAAGCAAGAATCAATGCGGTGAGAAAAACCGTAACGGAGCAATTGAGCCTGTGAGCGGCGTCAAGCAAAGCCGATGTGGAGACGTTTGCCTGAATGAGACCGTAACCGGTCGACGAAAAGTTTTTCCCGCGGACGTGGAACGCCTGCCCGCCAGCCATACTGTTTATTCCTTTTCCGAGTTCGGGTTTACGGTAATATTTCGTAAAAGCGTCTTCGGTTTCTTCTTCCGACGGGGAAGAAGAAAGAGTCAGAATGTTTTTGTCGGGGAAAGGAATACCGAGAGCGTCAAAATAATAAAAAGCGACGGTTTTAAGAAATTCCAAAGCGCCCGTACCGTCGCACAGACCGTGGAAATAATCAATAAAAAACCTGTTTCCGAAATAACTGACGCGTAAAAGATAACGGTTATTTGAAGAGAAATCCAGGAGTTTAAGCAGAACCCCGTCGTCTTCTTCGATAATAAAAGGAAGTTTGTTTTCGTCGAGATAGGGGCGGAAAAATCCGCGTTTCAATTCGCTTTTGAAAAACGGGTGGCGAAGAAAAGCTTTATCGACGGCGCATTTAAGAGCGGAAGGAACGACGGGAGATTTAAGTTTAACTCCCATTCTGAACAGACTCTGAGCTCTCGGAGTCAGCACCATCTGATACATAATGGCGGAATTGTCCAGCCGATACCAGGAATATTTCATCAGCGCTCCGTTTTCGACGCGCCGAGTTTAATTTTCAGAGCTTTATAAAAACTTGTCGGACGTGTGCGGATAAGCGTTAGTTTCTGCGAAGCAAGTTTAATATCGACGGGGCAGTTTTCGGGGAGGCGTATAACGGTTTTCCCGTCTACGTCGAGAGAGGGATTATCCGTTTTCGACCTGAAATTGGAAGCCGTGAGAGTAATAACGCTTTCGTCTCCGACGACGACGGGCCTTGCCGTAAGCGAATGAGCGCAAATCGGCGTGAGAACGAAGGTATGCGACAGCGGTGAAATAATCGGTCCGCCTGCCGACAGATTATATGCCGTTGACCCTGTCGGAGTGGAAACGATAATTCCGTCGGCGCGGATTGTTTCTATATCCTGGCCGTCGATTTTTACGTTAAGCGTAAGAATATGTCCGAGAGCGCCGCGGTAAACGACCGCTTCGTTTATTCCTATATAGGATTTACCTTCCGTTGAAACTTTAAGAGTGCTGCGTTTTTCGATTTTATAATCTCCGCTCAGAAATTTTTTCAGAGCTTTAACGACTTCGCACGGTTCGGAATCCGCAAGGTAACCGACTGTACCCATGTTTATGCCGAGAACGGGTGTGCCGTAATCTATAAGAAGTCCCGCGGCTTTCAGAATAGTTCCGTCGCCGCCGAACACGAGAGCGGCGTTTGCTTTATGGAGTTCGTCGCAAGGTAACGGAATTACACCCGTACCTTCGAAAAATTTGCTTTTTTCGGGAACGCAGTAAGTATTTATATCCCTTGACGCAAGATAAGCCGCCGCTTCCTTGATAAAAGGAAGCGCGGCGGCGGAATTTTTGGAAACTATAAGAATATTTTTACAATTCATGGTAAATCAGTTAACGTGAACAATCCACCCGAATTCGTCGGGGGCGGTACCGTTTTGTATACCCGTAATGCGAGCATACGCATGGCGGGTGATTTCACCCATTTCGTTATTGTTTATAACAAGGTCTTCGCCGCGGAAATTGAGAATACCGACAGGGGAAATAACTGCGGCGGTACCCGAACCGAATACCTCGTTAAGTCTGCCTTCGCGCTGAGCCTTAATAACTTCGTCGATACTTATACGGCGTTCTTCGACTTTGTAACCGTCTTTTTGAAGCACTTCGATAACGCTTCTTCTGGTAACGCCGTGGAGAATGGACCCCACGAGAGCCGGGGTAATAACCACGCCGTCGATAACGAAAAAGATATTCATTGCGCCGACTTCTTCGACGTATTTATGTTCTTTTCCGTCAAGCCAGAGAACCTGGTCGTAACCTTTTTTATTGGCAATTTCGCCGGCGAGAAGGCTCGCTGCATAGTTTCCCATACATTTAGCTTCGCCCGTACCGCCGATAGGCGCGCGGACGTATTCTTCTTCGATAATAATTTTTGTGGGCGCGAGTCCGTGGGCGTAATAACTTCCGACCGGGCTGAGAATTATGTAGAAAATATAATTATGCGCAGCGTGAACGCCGAGCGCTTTGTCGTTTGCTATCATCGTGGGGCGGATGTAAAGCGCGGTTCCGGGGGCGGTAGGTATCCAATCCTGTTCGAGGATAAGCAGTTCTTTAAGCCCCGCCATAACTTTTTCAACGTCTATTGTCGGCATGCACAGTCTTTCCGCCGATTTATTGATTCGGTTGAGATTATCGTAGGCGCGGAACATCGTAATTTTGCCGGATTTGTTTTTATATGCTTTTAATCCGTCGAAAATTCCCTGTCCGTAATGCAATACGTTTGTGCTGGGGTCGAGTTCAAACGCCGAATAGGGAACGATTTCCGGTTCCGTCCATGCGTTGTCCGAATAATACATTACCAACATATGGTCGGTGAAATACTTGCCGAAGCCGAGATTGGAAAAGTCGGGTTTCGTCTTTTTGTTCTTCGTAAGCGTAATTTTCATATATATACCTCTTAATAATATATTTTCAATAGTTTTCATATCCCGTATAAAGCAGAACGGGAACCGTTTTTGCGGCGAACGTTTCCGCGATTTTAAAATTGAATTCATCCGTTTTTTCGTTCGGCACCGCAATTTCCATATTGACGGAATCCTGATAATCCACGGATTTTATTTTCCCCGACACCGATGAAACTATGTGCAACGAACGTTCGTAATCAGCGTAGGGAACGGTGAGGGAGTAAACCGAGCTTTCCGTTTTCAACATAATTTTCGCGGCGCTGACAGCCGATGAAGCCGCTTTCGTATAGGCGGAAACGAGTCCTCCCGCTCCGAGTTTTATTCCGCCGAAGTAACGGGTAATAACACAGGCTGTATCGTTTAAGTTGTTGTTTTTTATGACCTGCAATATCGGAATACCG
Source organism: uncultured Clostridia bacterium (assembly GCA_944372095.1). Classification (GTDB taxonomy): domain Bacteria; phylum Bacillota; class Clostridia; order Christensenellales; family DTU072; genus CAG-1782. Next base: position 61,917 of record CALVYG010000002.1, on the reverse strand, counting down.
GCAGTTCCCGACGGTTCCCCGTCGTCGGAAAATTTCTGTTCGCCGTTACGGCAGATTATCGCGTAACAGTTATGCGTTGCGTCGCCGTATTTTTTAGCTATGCTTTTTACGAATCCGAGACCGTCTTCGAAATCGGTTATTCCTTTTAGCGAAGCGTAGAATACGGAGTGCTTTATCTCGTATACGGCTGTCGACGTGCCGTCAACCGTAAGAAATTTATTCATTATTTTATTTGGACTTTTATATGGACTTTTTTCCCTTTATGGAGAATAAATCCGTTATTGAATTCGCTGTCAGAAAGTTCTCTGTCGTAACTTTCTACAACGGCTTCGTCGATTTTAACGCCTTTTCCGTCGATAAGTCTTCTTGCTTCGCCCTTGCTTTTAGCGACGCCCGTCGAAACGAGGATGTCAATAATCGAACGGGATTCGGGGGAAATCGTAACGGAAGGCATATCTTCCGAATTTCCGCCGAACGCGCCTTTCGCCTGAGCGAGCGCTTTATCGGCCTCTTCTTTGCCGTGGACGATTTTGGTTACTTCGTAGGCAAGACGTTCTTTTGCCGCGTTCATACGTTCGTCTTTATATGCGGTGAGAGCGTTTATTTCGTCCATATCGAGGAACGTAAGGAAGCGCATACATTTATTTACGTCTGCGTCGTCTACGTTGCGGAAATATTGGAAAAACTCGTAAGGCGAGGTTTTTTTCGGGTCGAGCCATACGGCGCCTTTTTGAGTTTTACCCATTTTCTTACCTTCGCTGGTTGTGAGGAGTTCGAACGTCATTGCGTAAGCGGCTTTGCCTTCTTTTCTTCTTATAAGGTCCGCTCCGCCGAGAATATTCGACCATTGGTCGTCTCCGCCGCATTCGAGCAAACACCCGTATTTACGGTAAAGTACGAGAAAATCGTAGCTTTGCATAAGCATATAGTTGAATTCGAGGAATGACAATCCGCGTTCTAAACGTTGTTTGAAGCATTCTGCTGTAAGCATACGGTTTACCGAGAACATCGAGCCTATTTCGCGGAGAAAATCGACATAATTGAGGTCGAGGAGCCAGTCTGCGTTATTTACCATAACGGCGGCGTTTTCGCCTTCGAACGAGAAAAATTTACTCATCTGCGTGCGGAAACATTCGCAGTTATGAGCGATTGTTTCTTTGGTCATCATACTGCGCATATCAGTTCTCCCCGACGGGTCGCCGACCATTGCGGTCCCTCCGCCGATTAATACTATCGGTTTATGTCCGGCGCGTTGCATATGGCTCATTGCCATCAATGCGAGAAAATGTCCTACGTGAAGGCTGTCCGCAGTCGGGTCGAATCCGATATAAAACGGCACCGATTGCGTATCGAGTAATTTATACAGGTCTTCCTCGTATACCGTTTGTTTGATGAAACCTCTTTCGCGTAATACATCCATTACATTTCTTTTTCCGTTCATTTTTCCGCTCCGTTTTCGGGGTTAAGCCGAGTTTGATTTTGTCGTTTTCCGTAGAATTTCGTTAAACCGGAATCGGTTTATATCCGACGCATATGCAATATTAACATGGTTAGCATATATTTTTATATTATAAAATTTATTTTCCGATATTGCAATCAAAAACGACGAAAATCAACGATTTAATTTTTCAATGCCTAAAAGAAACCCCGAACGCGAAAGAGCGTAGGGGGCGGATAATCTGTAAATAACGTTAATCAAGCTTATTTTTGTTTGTTATAGGAAAGAGCAATTTGCTTTATATCGTTGAAATTCTGATAATTATCGGGGTTGGTGTTTTTATCGTCGTAATAAAAATATGAACGGTAATCTATAACGGAACTGATTGAACCCGCGCTCCATTCGTCAACGCTGCGGAAATATTTGTAATAACCGTTTTCCCATATTTCGACGGTTTCCACCATACTGTCGTACGCCGCGTTTTTATATCCCGAACTTTGTCTGAGGTTTGGCAGAGTCTTTTCGGTAGTTTCGGGAACGGAAGTATCGAGCACGAGGGTAAGTCTGTAAAAGTTTCCCGTCTTTTCTTCGATGTATTCGATTTTTGCGTTTTTAATGGTATTCAGATTTATGGTCTGGTCGGTTTGCGTATAATCGGATTTCTGCGAAGAATGGAAAACCGGCAGAGAAGATTTTTTGGAAAATTTGTTTTCGTCCACGAGTTCCGACCAATCGCACGAAACGAGATTTGAACTGTCGCCGCCGTCAATAAATTCCGGGGAAAGAGTTTTTTCCCTGTAAATAAAATCCATAGAAGAAATATCGGTGTAGCTGCGCATGGCGAAATCGGAATTTTCCGGAGCGGCCATACCGGCCAATCCGCCAGCACCGCCGCCGGGGACCTGGTATTCCGTATAATAATATTCCGTACCGTTTTTAAGATAATATCTTCGTCCGACGACGGGTATTTCGAAAAGACTGCCAATGTACATAGTAGTGCTGCAATCAACGAGAGTTGTCCATTTATCGGTTTTTTTCATATTTTCGTTTGCAATCAGATACATTTTGTATGCAAGATTAATTGCATCTTCCGAATCGGTTTCCGGAATCGAGTCCGGGGAAATCAGTAATGAGTTGTTAGCGTTGACAAGAGTCGAATCTTTTTCAGGAATGACTTGTATTCCGGAGTTCAAATCGGGAACAACCGGTTTTGGTGTGACAAAAATTATAACAAGACACATTGCTATAAGAGCGAGAATCAGTAAAACTTTAAAAACTATTTGAACTGCTTTCATTATCAATCCACCGTCAGATACAGAAAATTAATGCAAAACCGATGATTTTACATCCGGCCCGTATAGGCACATATATATTTTAATATAATCGACAATAAGTGTCAAGAAGCATTTTAAGAGGGAAGGAAGTTGCCGTCGTAATGGTGGGAGATAAGCGCGGAGAATCGGGGGTATTTACAAAAAAAAAGAGGTATGGTATACTTTTTAGGATATTTGGTGTAAAAATTCTGAATAAACCAGATAGACGGAGGTAAAAATGGCACAGAAACTGACAGGTAAACGTGCCGGACGGAGCGACGGAGCAAAGGTCAGCAAGCTCGATATGATAGCACTCGGGCTGGGCGACCTCGGTTACAGTCTCGTAAGCTGTACCGTAGCTACGTATATAGTTTCGTTCGGAACAATGGCTCTTCCCGGGATGGGGGCGAGTTTTGCCACTCTTATGGGAATAGCGGTAGGAATAGCCGTTATCTGCGATGCGATAAGCGACCCTATTATGGGATACATTTCCGACAATTTCAACAGTAAAATTTTCGGGAAAAGGCATTTGTTCATGCTTATCGGACTGCTCGGAATGATGGCGACGGCAATAGCCGTATGGTATGTTCCTTACCAAACGCTCGGAACTGTCGGAACGTTTGTCTGGTTTACGGTATTCCTTGTTCTTCTGAGGACGTTCAACACGATGTACTACACGCCTGTCGGAGCGTTCAGCGTCGAAATGAGTACGGATTATAACGAAAGAACGACTATCCAGGCGGTAAGGTCGGTTTTCTATATCGTAGGAATGCTTTTGCCGGTAGTTATTATGGGAACGTTCCAGAATAAGTATGCGGGGTACTATGACGGAGGAGAACTTATTTATCAATGTAAAGAAGCTTTATCCGAAGCGGAACTGATAGCGAAAAATCTTGTGGGACTCGAATTCAGAAAAGGTCAGCAGGTAGCGCAAGGATATATAGATTTTTCGTGGGTAGCGACGGCAGTATGCGTAATAACGAGCGGATTTTTATTGCTTGCAACGCGCCGATATGTAAAAATACTCCGCGTACGCGACGAAAAGGAAGCGGCGGAAAAAGGCATAGACCTCAATGCGCCGAAGCCGAAATTTACGATGGCGCAATGCCGTCAGGAACTTATCGACGAAGGGTATCAGGGAAAACTTACGAGTATAACAGTAAGACAAAGACTACGTCATAAACGCGCAGAGGCAGGGCAGATTACGCTTGGCGCGGTGCTCAGAAATTTCTTCGGCACGTTCAAGGTAAAGGAAATGCGGACTATCGCAATCGGCTACGTTGTGGCAATGATGAGCGCGACATTGATTATTTCGCTAGGGTTTAACGTGTTTACGTTTACGTTCGACCTCGCAACTATTCAGATGTACGTTCTTATGGGAGCCCTGCTCGTTATGACGATAGGCTGTCAGCCTGTCTGGGCAAAACTTGCCAAGAAAAAGAGCAAACAGTTCTCTATGTTTACGGGATTGATAATCAGCTTTATCGGCTGCGTTTTGTTGTTCATCGCGTTCCTTTGCAGAGGGTCTATAAACGAGATACTCAGAGGAGATAACAGCTGGCTGGGAGTATTGGCGCTTGCTCCGTCGCTTATGATTGCGGGAGCAGGTACGGGCGTACTTTATTCGATGCCTCTCGCGCTCGTCGGCGACGTTGTGGTCATAGAAAAAGACAAGACGGGAGAAGATAAAACCGGAACGTATGCCGGCGTTATGACTTTCTGTTATAAGGCAGGACAGGGAATAGTCACAGCGGTGTCCACGTCGCTTCTTACAGCCGTCGGATTTGTGAGCGGAGCTGCGGAACAGAGCGTTGAAGCCGCGGACGGAATAGGTTGGATTCTGTGCGTAGGCGTCATTGTTTTCGTGGGCGCAGGTATACTGATTTTTGCCGGACTGAAACTCGATAAAGAAAAAATCGCATCCATTCTCGCAAAGAACAACGCCGAAATGCAGCTTGCGGCGGCAGAAGTTGAAAACGGACAAGCCGTAATTGAACAGACTCCCGAATTCGCGGAAGCCGCGGCAGACGAAGCGGACGAAACGCAAACCTGTTCTTCCGATAATGCCGAGGAAGAGCCGTCGGACGGTAAGGGCGAAGAATAGAGTTCGGATGAAAAGTAAAACATAAAATAACAGCCGCGGGAAATTCCGCGGCTGTCTGTTTTTTTGAAACGGAATCAAACCGATACCGCACCGTTGCCGTTTGTGTCCTCGGAGGAATTTCCTGTATTACCGGTTAAAGACGACAAAGCCGAAAGAATTTTTTTGTAAGTTTCCGAATTATTTATGACGTCAATCGTAACGGAAGAAGCGCCGACGTTGCTTCCGGAAGAGAAAGCCGTTCCGTCCGCCGTGACGAAACCTACGGCAAGCAGAGAGTCGAGGGAGGGAACAAAATAATTGTCTTTGAAATTGTTGTGGACGTTGCCGCCGCTGTCCGAATAGGCGTTACTGTCGTGAATGTTTTTTCCGCAGGCGGCGGCAATGCCTCCGTTACGGCTTGCGGAAGAAGAACCCGAAAACGAGCCCGTGAAATACGATTCCGTGACTCCGCCTCCGAAATAGGTTTCGGAATCCTTGCCTTCGTTAAAAAGTTTTTCTTCAACGAACCCGACAATGCCTCCGGCAAAACTTTCCGATTCCGCAACAGAAGACAATGTACCGTTGAATACACATTGGGTAACCGTACCGAAGTAAACGAAATTCCCGCTCGACGTAACGGACGAATAGGCGAGTATTCCGCCGGAGTAAGCGGAAGCACCCGACGAAGATACGTTGCCCGAGGAAAGAGACAGCGATATTTCCACGTAAGAATAAGCCGTAATTCCGCCCGAATAAGCGTTGCCTTCGGCAGACGATACGGTAACGTCGCCTTTATTTACCGAACCGTACACATAGCCGTAAGCGTATACGGAAATACCTCCTCCGTACGAAGAAAAATCCGAACGGTTTTCAGACACAACGTCGGCGCCGCGCTCGTTAAGACACTCGCGTATTCCGCCTGACGACGATATACATATCCCCGCCGCATAGGAAGTTCTGTCTTTCGATGAAGCGGAAATTTTACCGTAATTTATGCTTTGGCTTATTATCAGAGCGGGAAACGTGCCTCTGTTAAGGTAAGCAATTCCCGCTGCGGAAACGGACGGGTCGGTGTTTTCTTCGTGCGCGGTGTCGGTATTTTCCGATTGAGCGGATATTTCACCGTAATTTACGCAGGAAGTAAGAGAGCGCGAATTTGTCGTAACGATTCCCGCAACAATCGGGTTCCAATCGGGGGAAGAGGATTTCTGGGTAAGGGACGCACGGTTGGTGCAAGACGAAAGAGAATAATTGTTCGTGACGCATATTCCCGCAATGTCGAGCGTATCGGAAGTGATTTTCCCCGAAACGGTGCAGTTTCTGAGATAAGCGTAATTCGTGCCCGCTATTCCGCCGTAAGTTGCGTTTGCGTATACGTTTCCGACAATATTGAAATCATTGTAATTAACCGTACAGGAATCGATTTGACCGTAGGTAAATATTGAACTTGACGGTCCGTTCGCGACGGCTATTCCGGCGACGGTTATTCCGCCGTCGGTCGATTGTTCTCCGAGGGTTGCCGTAAGTTTTCCGCTTACGTTCAAAGTGACGTTTTTAATCGTTCCGAGGTTTAACAGCGTAACGAACGCGAAATTTTCCGAAACGGAAATATCGCCCGAAAAACTGAAAACAATATCTCTTACCGTACCTGTAACTACGCCGAACAAAGGATTATTATCCGAAACGGTTACGGTTTTGCCGCCGCCGTTAAGCTCACAGTTCAGTTGTTCGGCGTAAAAACCGTTCGGAACCGTAATATCGGCGGTGAGGGTATAGACGTTTTGCGAAGCAAAATCTATTTCTTCGAAAGACGAAACGTTATAATATTTTTTCTCCGTATCGTCGGAAGGATTATCGGGATTATCGGTATTTCCGCCGTCCGAGGGATTGTCGGGCGTTGACGGATTGTCGTCGGAAATTCCGATAAACGGCACGAAAGCGTTGACAACGAACGGAGTTCCGACCGCAATCGCAATACAAAGAACCGAGCTTACTGCGGCAATGAGTATACGGCGTTTTTCCGATTTTTTCAACGGACGTCTGTCGAGAACGATATTGTCTCCCTCGTAGCTTACGTTCAGAGCGTATTTGACGAAATAAATTTCTTTAAGACGCTGTTTTACGGCAGACGACGGACGGGAAAGAGGATAAACGCGTTTAAGTTTTGACGTTTTGTCAAGTATTAGAAGCATTTCGAGAGGAGAAACAACCTCGTCGAGATATAAGCGTAAGCATTTGCCCGCTTTTTTACGGAACAAAACCGAAACGAACTGAGGTTCGTCAAGTTCCTGCCACGAGTTGGTTTTCAGAAACTTTTCCTCGTATGCGGCGGTAATTTTCTTTGCGGAGAACAAATATAAAAGCGATAAAACGGGAAAACGTCCGAAACGCAAGGTTCCGCACGGAAATTCCTCCATACATTCGTCAAACGATTTGAGGTCGTCTTTTTTTATGCTGTCGAACAGTTTTTTCGCAAGTAGTTCGTTCATAATTTATTTTTTCTTTATTTTAACTTTTCTGTCAGCCGCCCATTTGTCGAAGGCGTCGAAGAGATACTCTTCGTTAACGGTGCCGCTTTCGGCGGCTTTTTTAAGCAGGGAAGACGTTTCGCGGAAAGTCAGAGTAAGTTCCGCAACCGTTTTGTTCTGTTCGTTGACGGCGGCGGAAAGCAATTCGTTTTCCTTTTTTATCTGTTCGATTTTTTTGGCGTTTTCCTGTAAAACAGAAGCGACGTCTTTATTTATGAAATCACTTATTTTTTCAACGTTCATATTATAGGAATCGAGAGATTTCTGTAAATCTTTAAGGTTGTATGAAGCGCGTTTTTCCGCGATAACCGTTTCAAGACGCGAAAGAATATTTTCCGCGTTTTTTTCAAGTTCGTTTACCGTTGCGAGGCGTTTGCCGACCTCGTCGAATTTTTTCAGCATTTCATCGACCGAGCGCGCATATTTTTCACCGGAAACGGAAAACTCTTCGATTTTTCTTGTGAGTTCCCGTCCGCTGTCAGCCTGAGCGTTAAGAGTGGAATGAATTTTTTCGAGCTGTGCGCCGGCGTTTCCCGAAAACGCTTTATTCATTCCGTCAAGGTCGTCGCGTATGGAAAAAAAAGTATCGGATATGGATTTGAGACTTTCTTGCAGAGGAACCAGAACGTTGCGGTAGGCAACGAAACTGTCGATAAGTTCTTTAAGTTCGCTGATGTCGCTCATTGTTTTCTCCTTTTGGGTTTAAGGGAATCGTTTAATGATTTTTGGATACCCATAATTGTGTTATAATCGTTTTTAACTGTGTCAATGATAAGTTTTTTCGCGATGTCGTTGTCTGAGACGAGAGGGAAGAAACGTACGATATCGACGTCGAGCGTTCCGCCTCCGCCGCCCGAGCAGGCGTCCATTAACGGAAGGAGTTTTTCGTCGCCCGAGCGGATAAACGCTTCGCGTGCGTCCCGTTCCATTCCGCGTTTCCAATATTCTATACCCGCTTCGCGGTCGTTTCCGTAACGCAGATAGCGTTCGCTTATATAGATACGGTTTCGTTCTTCCTCGCGGAGTTTGTCGTCAGACAGTCTGTCTGCGGTAAACAGCGCGTTTTCGTACTGTTCGAGTTCGCAGAATTTTCTTATTCTTTCGATAAGTTCTTCGTCGTCAAGTTCTATTTTTCCAGCGACTTCCGATAAAAATCCGACAGCTTCCGACTTTGATTTTTTTTCAAAACATTCGGAAAACAAATTTTCGAAAATCGGAGGATAATTCGATTCCGATACGAATAAATATTGTTTTGCGCGTGAAATTCCGACGTAAAACAGATTGAAATAATAACGGAAGACGGAATTTTCGTCAGCGGTTTTTCTGTTCAAAGACATATTTTGGAGATAATGCCATTTGTCGGCGTTGTCGCTTAATACGTCCGCCAGAATAACGGTGTTGCGTTCGAGACCTTTGGCTTCCGCTACGGTAAGAATTTCCGTTTTTGCGAGTTTGGAGCGCAGATACTCTTTTTTCTTCTGCGAAGCGACGATTACGGTGACGTTTTCAAAACGCTTGTCTTTAAGAGAAGAGGCGAAATCCTTGTCGTGAACGAATACGGCGGCGGTGGGCGTCCCCGAGTCCACGCTTTCTCCTTTCAGAACGAAACTGTGCGTTCCGAACCTTTTTACGTTCAATTCGCCGAGTTTTTCCGCTATTTTTTCAATTTTTTCCGAGCTGCGGTAGTTGTGTTTAAGTTCGGTGACACCGGTTACGTCCCCGTACATAAGCCGTTTAAGATATCCGAAGCCGAAATAGGACGGATTTATCATTTGTAAAGCGTCTCCGACGCAGAAAAGTTTTATACAGAGTTTTTTGATAAGACAGAGATTAACCTGAGTAAAATCCTGCGCTTCGTCGATTATTCCCACGGAATACTGCGGCGAAGAAACGGCAGAAAGAAGTTCTCTGCTCATAGCATTGTTGTCGGTAATTGAATTTTTCCCGAGAAACGCGGCGTAATCGAGCGCGACGGAGTAAATGACGTCGCATTCGTTACGCGAAAAACTGTCTTTTCTGGCTTCCGCGTATTCTTCGCGCGTCATCATATCGGACGGAGAATCCAACTCGTATTTTCCGAAAATCATTCCGTAAATTTCTTTATAAATAATTTCGAGCGAAAGATTTTTTATTTTGTCAAGCGCGCCGGACAGACGGTAATTTTTTCTTTCTCCGACGTATTCGTTAATGAAAAACGATTCGTTTGCCGTGCGTTTTTTGTCGAATTTATCGGCGTATATGTCTTCAATAAGTTTATAATCGACTTTGTTTTTAAGGAAATAAGCGATATTTTCAAGGGATTCGGCTATTTTTTCGTCGCTGTCCGTATCGAATACAATACCCAATTTGTTTTCAATGGCTTTTTTATGGTTATCGTCGAGAAAAACTACGTTGCCTTTTCTGAATTTTTCGGTAAAATTCTCAATGTTTTTAAGGAAAAGGGATACGCGTTTTTTCGTTTCGGTAATCAGAGCGCGTGAAAAGGTGGTATATAAAATTTTACCTCTGTATCTGCGGCAAGCGCAGTAGACGATTTTTTCGACGCAGACGTTGGTTTTTCCGCTGCCCGCAACGCCCTGAACGAGCATATTTGCGTTTTCGGTTTCAACTATTTTGCGTTGAACGGGGCTTAAAAGAGGGAAATTAACGCCGTCTCCGCCGCTTACGAGATAGAGTTTTGAAAAATCCCTTTCGTCGGGCTTGTCCGATTGCTCGGTAAGCGTAAGCACGAATACGGGATTTGACAAGAGATATTCTGACAGACTCCTGTCCGTGCCGCTTTCTTCGCCGTTTGCCGAGATGAATTTATAAAAGACAATATCGTCGCGCGTAAGACGGCTGTCGTTATGTCCGCCGAGGCGGAAAAACAACGTAAATTTTTTGTTTTCCGTTTCCGCGGCGAAATATTTTCCGTTTTGGTCCGATGATTTCGGGTTCAGCGAAAAAAACGCTTCGGCGGTGCGTGAAATAAAATCGTCGATTGACGGAATTTTTCTCGTCATCGAAATCAGATTTTCCGTTTTATAAACGCATCGGGTGCCCGACAGTATAATTTTTTCGGTATTTACGGTGACTTGCTGCGTAAATTTTTCCACGGTTTATTTCCTTAAAGCAATCAGATTCGTTATGTATGAAGCGAAAGTTTTATCGTCGGGAGGGAACGGAAGTTTTTCGTTTCCCGAGGTAAGTCTCGTATCGGTCATTGTTGCGTTTGCCGTATCGAACGAAAGAGGCGAACGGTGTGACGAGAATTGTCTTTTGAAATCCGCTTCGATTCTTATTTTTTCGGTTTCGTAGTGTTTTTCCGCGAGTTTGGCGGTAAGATTTTCCAAAGCGCGGCGTTTGTTTTTAAGCTGCGAGCGTTCGTCCTGACAGGTGACTACGATTCCCGAGGGAATATGAGTGATTCTTACTGCGGTTTCGACTTTATTTATATTTTGACCGCCCGCGCCGCCGGAATGGAACAAATCCGTTTTCAGTTCGCTGTCCGCAGGCGGGGAAAAAAGGCGTTCCGCCGCCGTTGCGGCAAAAAGAATTTCTTCCGACGGGGCGTTCGGGACGATTACTTTATGCGCGCCGCAAAGCGTTTTTAAAATCAAAAGCGCGTCTGCTCCTTCCGCCTTGAACGAAATTTCACGAATAAACGCGTTGTTTTTCGCAAAAATCTTTTTTACGTCTTTTACCGTTACGCCGTGTGAGGAAAGGTAATTTTCCGTGCAGACATAAAACTTCTGTCCCGTTTTTGCGGCGGTTTCGCCCGTAAACCGTATACGGCAGAATGCAAATTCCTTTACGTTTTCTCCGCCGAGCAAAGAGGCAAGCTCTCTTCCCGCCGATTCGGCTTTTTGCCGTAACTCCGCCGCTTCTTCCGAGTAAAGTTTATTTTCTTCTTCGGTTGCGGAAGGGGAGACGAGCGTTAAAACGGCTTGTTCTTCTTTAAGCGTCTTTTTAAGTTCGCATAGTTTCATATGAACGGATTTCAATTTATCGTACTGCGCAAGCAGGGATAAATAGTAAGCCTTATCCGCCTGAACTTCCGGATATTCGAGCATTTCTTCTAGCGAATAGAAATGTTCGAGAGTTTTTTCGGAAGCGGCGATTATACCGTCGAAAATACCGTTCATACCTTTTTACCCCGCGTTTCCATAATTATAAGTATAACATACGCGAGGGGAATAATTCAAACGTATTGTACACACAAAAAGCCATATTATTCTTAAAAACGTCATATAAAAATATTTTCATATGTAAAAACCGACAAATGTAAAAATGCGATAAAGTACATCGGAGCTTATGAACAAAAGACGGTATAATATTGCAAAAAAGAAAGAGATGGGTTATACTCTCTTTTATGGAAAATGAAAAGATATATGACCTTATAGTAATCGGCGGCGGAGCGGGCGGATTTGCCGCGGCAATTACCGCTTCACGCAGAGGCAAAAAAGTAATTGTTCTCGAAAAAGAGGATAAATTCTGCAAAAAGATACTTATGAGCGGGAACGGGAAATGCAATCTCGGCAATACGGTAATGAGCGTTGAAAGGTATAATACCGAATTTGTCAAAGACGTGATAAAAACCGACGTAAGAGGATTTTTCGCTACACTGGGAATAGCGACCAGGGAAACCGACGGAAGAGTGTATCCGTACTCGGAAAGCGCGCTTACTGTTGTTAACGCATTAAGGAAGAATTATACGCAGGAAGCGTATACGGAAAGGGAAGTCGATGAAATATGCGAATACGGAGATATGTACATATGCGGAGGAGTGACAGGAAGAAACGTGCTGCTTGCGACGGGAAGCGCAGCGACGAAAGGAACGGAAAGCGCATTTCTTTACGCAAAATTCGGACATAAAATAAAGAAATTCACTCCCTCTCTCGTTCCCCTTAAAACCGATACCGCTTTTATAAAAGGTTTGTCCGGGATAAGGGCGAAATGTTCGGTTACGCTTATATCGGACGGAAAGGAAAGAGTATCGAGAGAAGGAGAACTGTTGTTCCGTGAAAACGGAGTGAGCGGAATAGTTTCAATGAGTATATCAACGTTTATTGCGAGAAAGAAGGGAAAATACGACTTAAAAATAGATTTTGCTCCCGATAAAACCGAACGTGAAGTCGCATTTTTCACCGAAAAATACGGCGCGGAGAGTTTTTTACAGAAAAGCGTCGCGCAAAGCGTTGAAAAACAGGCGAAAGCGAGGGGAATTTCCGTTTCAGAAGCGGTGAAGAGTTTTATAATTAAAGACGCGGAATGCGGAGATATGAAACAGGCACAGGTCGCGTGCGGAGGGCTTGACGTAAGCGATTTCGACGAAAATATGCAAAGTAAACTGAAAAAGGGACTGTATGCCTGCGGCGAAGTGCTGGACGTTGACGGCGAATGCGGCGGATACAATCTGCATTTTGCGTTTGCAAGCGGTATAAGGGCGGGAGAAAGCATATGCTGACGTTTAATCTGACGGTATCGGTGTACGATAAAACGCCCCTGCCCGTTCTTGCCGCCGGGAAACTCGGATTAACCGAAGTGGACAAATGCGTTATTCTGAGAAAAAGCCTGGACGCAAGAAGAAAGGACAGAATTTCATACGTTTATAAAGTAGCGGTCGAAACGAAGAACGAACATAGGTACATAAATAAAGAAGTATCATATTATCAAATGAACATACCGACGGTTGAGCGTATGACCGAAGGTAAAAAACTCGTATGCCGTCCGGTAGTGGTCGGAAGCGGGCCGTGCGGACTTTTCGCCGCCCTCACGCTTGCATACCTAAAAACAAACCCGATAGTCATCGAGCGCGGCGACGACGTGGACGAAAGGATAAGGAAAACGGAAATTTTCGAAAAGAACCTTATACTCGATACCGAAAGCAACGTGCAGTTCGGAGAGGGCGGAGCGGGAACGTTCAGCGACGGAAAACTCAATACGGGGGTAAACAACGAATACGTCAGAGCGGTAATAAACGAGTTTGTTCAATGCGGCGCGCCGGAGGAAACGGCATACGAGGCGAAACCTCATATAGGAACGGATAAACTCGCGGAGGTAGTAAAAAATCTCAGAAAAAAGATTATCTCTTACGGCGGAGAATTCCGCTTCCGCACAAAGCTTACCGATATAGAAACGGTCTGCGGAAAAGTAAATGCGGCAATTACCGATAAAGGCAGAATCCCGTGCGACAGAATATACCTCGCAATAGGACATTCCGCGAGGGACACATTTGAAATGCTGTTTAATAAATCGATAAAAATGGTATCGAAAGAATTCAGTATGGGAGTCCGTATCGAACATTTGAGTGACGAAATAAACCGTTCTCAATACGGCGCGGCAAGCCCTGTGCTGCCTGCGGCGGATTATAAAGCGGCGGTAAACGTAGGGGAGGAAGGAAAGCTTTACACGTTCTGTATGTGTCCGGGAGGGAAAGTGATTAACGCGTCGTCCGAAAGCGGAGGCGTGTGCGTGAACGGAATGAGTTTTCATTCGCGGAACGGTAAAAATTCAAATTCGGCACTGCTTATAAACGTGGGGGAAAAGGATTGGCAAAGCGACCATCCGCTTGCAGGCGTGGAGTATCAGCGCGAATACGAAAGAAAAGTTTTCGCATTCGGCAATTCGTATAAGCCTGTGGTACAGACGTACGGGGATTTCGCAAACGGAGGAAAAACAGGGGGGAATTTCGGAAGCGTTCTGCCGAGCGTGGGGACGAGATTTATTAAGGGGAATCTGGAAGAATGTCTGCCGGATAAAGTTGTGAGAGGGCTGAGGAAAGGAATACCGTTAATCGGAAAAGCGCTTAAAAATTTCGATTCGCCGCAGGCGGTGCTTACGGCGATAGAGGCAAGGAGCAGTTCACCCGTAAGAATACTTCGCGACGAAAAATGTATGTCGAGTACGGAAGGACTTTATCCTCTCGGCGAGGGAGCGGGGTATGCGGGCGGAATAACGAGCGCGGCGGCAGACGGTATACGCGGAGTTCTCGCAGGCGCGGAGGGATAGTTTTTTATTCGGATTTACGAACCGTATTTATTCGTTTATAAATTTATCGGACGGGGAGGGAAAAAGGGCAGGCGAATAAAAAAACTTGCTAAAAAAAAATTTTTTGTTTATAATTTCTTTTATGTCCGAAAAAGAAATCCGCGAAAAGGAAACAGAAGAGGCCGTAAAATCCGTCGGAGAAGAAATAACGTCGGAGGAAGGGTTGCGCAGTGAAAAAACAGACGCCGTGAAAAGCGACGTTTTTTCTTACGCGGAAAGCGGCGGAGAGGGCAGGAATATTGACGGCGACGGCGGAAATACGGCCGTAGAGAATACCGACGTAAAGGAAACGGACAATCCGACGGATAAAGGCGGAGAGAAAGTTTTAACCGAAAAAGAGAAGAAGAAAAAAACGAGAAACAAAATACTAGGGTACATTCTGTTTGTCGGAATAAGCGCGGCGGTAATACTTGCGATGATTCTGTTCGAAGACAGGTCGGGAGACCCTGTATCGGGGAAAGAAGCGTTTATTCTTTTGGGGCAGAATCCATTGTATACGTTTCTTGCGTTCGTGTCTTTTTTTATAATCGTGCTTACGGACATAATTGCTTTCAGAGTTCTCACTTCAAAACTGAAAACGGGCTGTTCTCTTTCGACGTGCGTATCGGTATCGTTCCTCGGACGGTATTTCGACAGAGTAACGCCGTGGGCAACGGGAGGGGAACCGTTTCAGGTGTTGTATCTGCACAAAGCAGGGTTAAATTCCGGCGACAGCTGCGCAGTGACGATGAGCAGGCACATAATAAGATTTTTTTCGGTTGCGATAGCCGTTATCGCTATACTCGCGTCAAGCGGAATAGTGACGAACATTTACGTTATGATTGCCGCAATCGTAAGCGTACTCGGAGGATTGGTCGTACCGGTATTTATGCTTATATGCGCATTCAGACCGAAAATAGGCAGAAAAATTTCCGACGGCGTTATAGGTTTTTTGCATAAAATAAAAATCGTCAAAAACCGTGAAAAAGCGGCGACGAAAGTTCACGAAAGCGTGGAACAGTTTCTTTCGGGGGTAAAATATCTCAGCGTAAACAAGGGCGTCATAATCGTTCTCGCAATCTGCGCCCTGGCGGAGATGTTTATAAACAATTCCGTTCCGTATTTTGTAATGAAGGCGTTAGGGGTGCCCGACGTGCAGTATTGGGAAACCCTTGTGCTGTGTCTGTTTGTAAATTACGCTTCGAGTTTCGCGCCCACTCCCGGCGGAGCGGGGATTGCGGAACTCAGTTTTTACGCCATATTCGCTTCGCATATCGAGGGCGGACTGCTTTTCTGGGCGGTGCTGTTCTGGCGTATAGCGGTTTTTTATATTCCCGTGTTTATCGGGTTTATAATGCAGACGGCAGGGTCGGTAAAAGCGATTATTAAAATTAAAAAGGAATCGTAGTTTTTATTAAAATTTTCCATATTTATTTTTTTCGGTTCGTGTTTTGGTAAAACCTCTTAAAGTATTCTTAACGCAATGCGGTAAATTGTCGGCGGGTGTTGCAAATGCGCGCGTGGGTGTGTTATAATACTGCTATAATATAATAACCGTAATTAGAGGAGCGTGCGTGTACAACGTAAGAAAAACAAAGGCGCAGATTGCGATAATATTCTTTTTTATAATCGTGTTTACTGCTTTGGCGGTTGTTTTTTCGTGCGTGAAAGACAATTCTTCCGACACGACGGTGTCGGCTGCCGTCGATTACAATGCCGGTTGTTTCGAAATACGCACGTCTTCCGACCTTGCCGCTCTCGGCGCGCTGTCTTCTTCGGCAAACGATTTTTCGGGTAAAACGGTCCTGCTTCTTTCCGACGTTACCGCGCCGCAGGGGACGGTGTTTTCTTATTTTAACGGCACGTTCATAGGCAACGGCTTTAAGATTAAAGGTCTTACTTCCGCGCTTTTCGGAGAGTTGAGAGAAAACGGTAAGGCGGGGGGATTTACGTTAACCGGAGTGAACGTCGTTTCGGGAAGCGCGATTGCGGATTTCAATTACGGAACGCTGTCCGATATTACGCTTTACGGAAACGGCGGAAATTACGGAGTGGTTAAAAATAATTACGGCACTCTTTCGGACATCGTGTCTTTTCTCGATATAAACGGTTACGCGGCTTTTACTTACAGTAACAGAGGAACAATAGATTCGTGTTTTGTTTCGGGAACGATGACGATTCCGTCGGAGAGAACGAATTTCGGAATATTCGCATATACGCAAAATACCGGCGCTTCGATTATAAACAGCGGATTTGTCGGGAAAGTGCAAACGCAATCGGGAACGCAAGTAAAACTTTATCCGTTCGGCGTTTCGATTGCGGGCGTGACAGTAATTCCGCCCGCAACAGGTTCGGGCAGTGAGACAGGCACGGATGGTGAAACGGGCACGGGCAGTGATACAGGCACGGGCAGCGGAACAGGAGGTTCGGGAGAAGTGATAATTCCCGACGCTTCGGAATATCCGATTCCCGTAAGCGGAAGCAGTGCGGTTATCGAGATTTCGGGCAATATTGCGATAGATTCAGAAAACAGGCTTACAATTAAAGATTCTTATATCTATACTTCTTTTGAAGAAACCGTTACGGAAGTAAGTACCGTCTACGGAACCGACGGAACACAGGGAACCGATTATTCGGTATTGAACGATTTCGTTAAGCCTACGGACGGATTCCCTTACCAAAAATCTTTATTCGGGTTTGACGTGGATACGGGAGAAATCATACTTTCCGATATGAACGACGTAAATAAGCTGACATTTGTCGTTTCGACAAGCGAAAGCGCGACGGGGTTCGTCGCAAAACTCGGAAACGATATTTTCTGCAACGGGACCGTTGCCGCAATTAAAGAATATTCGTTCGGAACGGTAAAAGGAACGGTAAACGGCGGAGAATACGTTTTCGCTCTGGCGGACGGCGACCCGTGCGCGGGGGGGAATATCACAGGAGATTATTCTTATTTTGCAAGCTACGAAGATGAAAATTTCAATGATGGATTCAATCAATCAGACGAAATCGTTTCTGTTGTTTCCGCTGCGCCCGAGGGCGACGGCACCGCATATAATCCGTACGTTATTACCGACGCGGCTACCCTTGTCGGCGTTATTACCGACGAAGAAAAAAACGCGGCAGAAAAGTACGCCGTGGTCGTAAGCGATATTATTGTAAACGGTCCCAAGTCGGGAAATAAAACGCTGAACGTTGAAAACACGGAGATTAAACTCGTTATCGATTTTCTCGGAAATAAACTCGTAAACGCTTATTCCGCACCGCTGGGGAAGGTTACGGGAGAGATAAGAAATCTTACGCTTTTACTTTCGCCGAAAGACAAAAGCGTTACCGAAGACAAAAACGTTACCGATTTTTCTTACGGATTGTGTTCTTCGGTATCGGGAAGCGTAAAAAACGTAACGGTGCTGACTGCGCCGAAGGCAGAAAACGTTACTTCCGTTTTTACTTCTGGATTGACCGGAACGCTTGACGGAACTTTGGAACGCTGTCATAACGGTTTGAAAGCTCAAAACGCTTTCTGTAATGAAAATAACGGAAATATAAACAACTGTTCTTCGACAGGAGAAGCAACTGAATTTTTTGCGAGCGGAAGCGGCAGTATAACGTATTCGGTAATAGGCAGGGAAAAAACTGAGAACGGATACACGGACGGAAAATTCGTTGACGGCAACGGAAAAACGGGAACGGGAAGCGATAACGAAACGCTTAAAGCAAACGGGTTTGATACCGACGGCGTTTTCGGGTATCCCGCGGGAGAGGACGAGGAATCTCCCGTAATAAGAGTTAAAGACGGGCGGTACCGTATTTCGCCTGTCGGATACGTAACCGTTTATAAACCGTCGGAAATAGGGTACGCAAAGCTCGAATATAATTCCGAAGGCATTCCGACGAGTACAATAGAAAGAGATTTATGCGAATTAACAGACGGAATAAGCGCGGAATTTTACTGGACTTATAACGGCGAGCCGTTGAAGGCCACAGGCGGCCTCAAAGTTCTCAATGCCGGCGAATATAAAGTTACCGTAAGGGTTTACGGAGATAACTATTTTACCGAAGATTTCGGGCCCGAAACGATTACCGTCATAAAAGCCGATTACAGCGGAGGAATTGAATTCTCTCCCGGCAACCCTTTCGGCGATGCAACGCATAGTTATACCGGAAAGGAAATAACGGACGAACCTGCGCCGAGTAATGAAACTGACCTGACAGCCGCCGGGTTCAAGGTATCTTACGTCACGACGCTGAATAATACGGAAACGGTTGTAAAAGACTGCGGCGAATATATTCAGACGGTTATGGCGGCGGATTCGCTTAACTACAATACCCTTACGATGACGAGAAAAATAACGGTAGAAAGAATCGGACTTCAACTGACCGTAGGGGATATATCCGTTACTTACGGCGACGCGGTTGACGTATCGGAATTTACCGAGGCGCAGCTTACCGTAATCGGAACGATAGGAGAGGACGGAACGGTAGGAGAGGACGGAATGCCGGGAGATGACAAAAATAAAACGGTAAAAGAGGTAATAGAAGAAAGCGGATATGTTTTTACCGATTATTTTTCGACCGCATACGTTGCGGGAAACGACGTCGGGGAATACGGTTTGACTTACACCCTTACAGGAACGAAGAATTATTATTTTACCGTGACGGAAGGAGCGATTACGGTAGAGCCTGCCGAATCGGGATGTGTATTTTCGGACGGAGAATTCACGTACGATAAAACGGAAAAGAGTCTTGCCGTCGAAAACGCGCCGCAGGGGGCTGCCGTCGTTTATGAAAACAACGCGCATACCGACGCGGGAACGTATACGGTAAAAGTAACGGTTACGCATAAGAATTACGTTACGTTTACATCCGAGGCGGAGTTAAAAATAAATAAAGCCGTTATAAACCTGAGCGTATCTGACGCCGTGAAGTATTACGGGTATGTATTCGATACGAAAGATTTTTCGTATACCCATACCGACCCTTACGAAGGGGACGATTATAATCTCATTACGCAGAACGTCACTTTCGATTTAACGCTCGAAGAAGGCGCAGCCGACCTTGTGCCGGGGGATTATCGGGTAGGAATAACCGTTACGGGGGAAGCGGATAACTATACTTTCACCGTTTATAAAAAAGGCGTTCTCACGATAGAAAAAGCGTCTCTTACGTCCGTGTATCCGAGAGAAAATTACGAAACGCCTCTCGTTACCGAATACGACGGCAGTAAAGTCGATACCGAATTTTCCGCAGACGCGTTTGCCGGTATGGACGTAATTATCGGCTATGTCATAAAAAATTCGGAAAACGTCGAGACAGAGAACGGAATAGTGGAAGTAGGCGAATATATCGTAACCGCCACCGTAACGCCGCAAGGCGACGACGCAACGAAATACGTCGAAACCGTATATACGAAAAAAGTAACCGTCACGCTCGTGAAAACGTCGATAACTTTTGAAAAGAGCGAGTATGTCTTTACTTTTGACGGAACGAATCATGCCACCGCGGAAAATTACCTTTATACCACGACAAATATACCCGAAGGAAGCGAAATAAAGATTTACTTTATGCAGGGGAATACGCGGGTAAGCGAGATAGTACATTCAGGGAATTACACGGTTGCGGCTGAATTTTACGGCAACGGAAACCTTGCGGACGCGAGAGCTTCCGCTTCCGTGGTTATCGAGAAATTGCCTGCCGTTCTCGGGATTGAGGGAACCTACGTTTATTCGGGGAAAACCGTCGTTCCGCAAGTGACGATATCTTACGACGGAGAAATAACGGGATTTCTTACGTTTGAAGAACTGAAATTCTCTTATACCGATAAAAACGGAGCGCAGTTCAGTTCGGTGGCGGAAGCAGGGCAATATACGGTCAAGGCGGTGAGCCTTAATTCCGATTATACGCTTATTTCCGATACGTTTTCGATAACCGTTGAACCCTTGTCGGTTACGTTAATGCAAAAAGATATTGCTTTCGAATACGGAACGCAAGGTCAGTATTTTTCCGACGGAACGGAAATTAACGTAAAAACCAACGAAATCGATGTTATTAACTATTTTATAGAAGAAACCGAAAGTTATATAAATTTCACGTTCAGGTTGGGGGAAAAAGATTTACCGACGGGAACGGCGTATTTTCCGATAGGAGAATATACCGTAAGCGATTCTCTGATAGTGCAGCCGAAAAATTACCGTTTTACGCTGAGCGAGCCGTTTATAGTTAGCGTAACGAAGCGGATATTGAACGTAAAATGGACATTTGACGGGAAAGACGTTCAGACAAACAGCGTTTCTTTTACGTATGCTGGGAAAGAACAGTCTTCGAGAATAGGATACCGTTTTGACGGATTTGCCGCGGGAGAAAACGAATCGTCGGTGAACGCGGTTACGAAAATAACGCGGGACGGGAATATTGCAGAGCTTAAAGGCGCGGGGAATTATACCGTTACGCTTACGCTAACGAACGCGCAGTATTACGAGATACAGGGAGGAGCGGCAACGCTGACCGTGACCGTCACGAAAGCCGCCCTTACGTCAATAGTTATACTTGACGGAGAAGTTATGCAGTATGAAAATCTGCCGTCGCCGCAAATTACGATAAGCGGACTGAGAGGGGATGACGCAGGGAAAAATCCGTACGAATTAAGCGGATACTCTTTCAAGGCGGTTTCTTCGTACAATCCGCTTACCGCCGCCGTCGGCGGAACGTATAAGGTAAGCGGCACGTTTACTTTTTCCGATTATACGATAGCGCAGGAAAATATTGCGCCGGGAACATATACGGTGGTAAAAGGTTATAAAAAATACGTTCTGCCGAGTCTGGCATACATATATAACGGAAGCGAAAGGAAAATCGAAATAAGCGACGTAGAAGAAGGCGTCGTGATAGAATATTATAACAACGTTCAGACGGAAGTCGGAAGATACGACGTGAGCGCAAGAGTGATATATCCGACGGGAAGAACGGAAGGGCTTACCGCAACGCTTACCATACTTAAAGCCACGCCCGTAATAGATTGTCCTGCCGATTACGGAGTATTCACGGGCGAATATACCCTTACGGTTTCCGCTCTTAACGCAAAAGCGTATCTTAATCAGAATATACAGAACATACCGGGAACGTTTACGTTTAACGGTTCGTCGAAAGTAACGAGAGGAAGGAATTTGATAAGCGTAGTGTTTACCCCTGACGATACGAGGAATTATAATTCGGTGTCGTTCACGAAAAACATAACGCTGTACGAAATAACTTCCACCGCGCTTAAATTCAGTCATCAGAATTATACCGTTGACGAGAATGAAAAAGTTTATCTCAAAGAGCCGATGGAAATAACGCTCGATAAAAGCGGATTTCCGGAAGTAGCGGACAGCGTGTCGCTTTATTTCAACGGAATGCTCGTATCGAAAGCGACGCTTAGCAGAACGGCGAAAGAAGTTATAGAGATACGTTACGGAACGGAAACGGTTTATACCTTGAATATGGACGTCGTATACGGAGAACAAACCGCCGAAGAGGAAACAATCGAGGTAAGTCCGAAACTTCTCGATACGCAGAATCTGACATTTTCGTCAGACGGAGAAACGATATATCTTGTCGGAGAGACGGGATACATAAGTATGAAAGAGAAGTATAAAGACAAGTTTGCGTTGTACGTAAACGGAGGGATAGTTGCGGGAACGTATGCCGTAACGCCGAGTATGAAAGAAATAACAATCAGCATAAGGAGCAAGACTCTGGGCGTCAGTCTTTATACGCAGATAACCGCCGTTACGACGGAAGAAAATCCGGAAACTCAGCCTCCTTCGACGGGAGAAACGGCAGGAGAAACGGAATTCAAAACATATTACTATTATATTATTGCCGCGGCGGGAGTTATTGTTATAATAGGAGTAGTACTTTTAATATTAAAACTGAAACGGTAAACGGAAAGATTTTTCGCATTGAATAAGAGCGTAAAGGAGAGAAATTGTATGAAGAAAAAGATTTTTTTGATAGTTATGACGATGAGTTTGCTTGCGGTCATAATAACGGCGTTTGCGTCGTGTGAATTTATTAACGGATTGCTCGGGAAAAAGGATTCCGACGTACAAATACCCGAGATAACTTCGCTTTCAACGATAAAAACGGACAGCGGATATCTTACAAGCAAAGAATATCTGTTTAATAAAGACTGCACAAATCCTATGGCGCTCAACGATGCGGAAAGTTTTTATATAGTACTTACATACAATAATCCCGATAAACTTTCGGTAAGTTCGGTAAAAATAAACGGAACGAAAATAGACAGCACGAAATTTGCGGAAGGTTCGGATTACAATCAGACAAAAATCCGTTATGACGTGGAAGACACCGCGCCTACCGAAATAAGAGAATACGTCATAAACAACGTAATGTTCATAAACGGAACGGAAACGACGAAAATGCGTTGGGCGGAGAACGTGGAAAATACAATAAGCGTTTCAATAAGACCGCAGTTCAATCTTACGCTTAATATGATGAACGTGGATTACCGAATGGCGAACGAAAACCGTGCAAACGACGAAAAAGAAGTATTCTCTTCAACTCCGAACAGCGTATATTACGGAAGCGAAATGTCGTATGCCGGAATAGTTACGCCCGATTATACCGGAGAAACGGCGCAGGGCGCAATTAAAAACGGCGGCTGGGTGTTTGCAGGGTGGTTTACAAAACCTAACGGCGAGGGAGAAATGGTTAAAGCCGACGATAAATATTATTTCTGGTGCGATATGACGCTGTATGCGCATTTTGAAAGAATGTACGAACTGGAAGTGGTAAGTTTGTCAACTCCTATAACTTATACTTACGGCCCAAACCGTACGCATACGTTCAATTCGGGGGTAATTGTCAAGAACCGTGATTTCAGAGAATACGAACTTACTCATTTTCCGACTTTGGAAATTCCCGATACCGTGGTGATAGAAGAAATTACATATACGGAAACGGAAGGAAATTTCGGAATACCCGTATATACGCCGAAAGTATCGTACACCGAATATCCGGTAATAAAAATAGACAATCTCGCATTCAAAGGATTCAATACGATAACGACCGCTTCAATCGGGAAATTTGTAGAAGAAATAGGGTACGGAGCGTTCTGGGAATGCACGAAAATAAACAGGTTCAGCTTTTCGGAAGGCTCAACGCTCAAATATATAGGGGATTACGCATTCAGAAACACGAAAGAATTGGGTCTTACAACGCCGTTCGGACTTCCCGATACGGTGGAATACCTCGGAAACCTCGCATTCCGTGACAGCGGATGGACGTTTGTTCCGAGCGGCAGCGGAACCGGCGGCGGAACAAGTACTCTTACGGTTAAAAAGAATTGGAAGTATATCGGATATAAGTGTTTTATGAACACCAAGTTCACGCAGGTGACTTTTGAACCGGGTTGTTATTTTGAAGGACAGATAGACGACGCTACGGGAAAGTCGATTGAAAGTAAGGAAGGGAACAGAACCATTCAGCTCGGGCAGAATTTAATCGGCGCGAGACTTTTTGCAAGCTGTCTTAAACTTACGCGGGTGAATTTTTATTCGGACGAAGGACAGAATAACGCGCTGAACATAATTCCCGACTACTGTTTCGATTCGAATAAATATGAGAATGACGAATCGAAAATATCTTATATTCAGAACGTATTTTTCTCGGAAGGGCTTACGTATATAGGGCAATACGCATTCTATTATCAGAAAAAAATACCCGCATTGAACTTTCCGAAGAGCCTTGAAGAAGTGGATCGCTTTGCGTTTTACGAAAACGAATCGGTGCTGAGTCTCGATTTCGGAGGAGACGAAAGCAGACTGAGAATACTTCACAGCGCTGCGTTCGGAAACTTGCTTAATCTCGATTCCTGCACCATTTCGAGTCCGATATTCGAAAAATACGGCTCGGGAGTTTTCCGCGGATGCGACAGAATGAAATGCGTCATATTCGATAACGCGGAAATAGTTCCCGTAGGTTATCTTAAAGGCGAAAGACTGGACGCGGAAGGAAACGACCTCGAAGTAGTCGTCGGGCATATACAGGCAGATTTTCTGTTTGCTACGGGAGAAGCGGGAAACAAGGAATCGGTGAACGAAGGAGACGGTAACGACGAAGCTAAAACGTATTCGTCGCCGCTGAGAATTTTCTGCCCGGCAAATCTTCTCGAAGGATTTGAGGAAGAAATGAAAGCGGGAAAAGAAATGCAGGCAGGCGACGTGGGTACGGGAACAAGCGCTTATAACAGTTCCGTATTCGTCCACAGTATCGAAAATCTTAAAGAATACACATATATCGGCGAAGACAGTAAAGAAGTTACGGTAAAAGTAGCGGTGCAGGAAGTCTATTCGGCAAATGCGGGACAGGCGTCTACCAACGTAATAGGATATTCTTTGGTATATTGGTCGGAAAGAAGTAAATATATCAAACTTCCGACAAGCGACGAACTGAACCTCCCCGGAGGAAAGCCGATTATAGAAATAGCACATTACGCGTTACCGACAAGTATAACGAGAGTTTATATACCGGCAGAGTATAAGAGAATTGACCACGACGCGTTTAACAGCTGTACATCTTTGACTTCGGTTGAGTTTGAAAACATCGATACGCTCGAATATATCGGAGATTATGCGTTTTTCGGAACGGGAATAAAGAGTTTCGTCGGAGGAACCAATCTTGCGGTAATAGGACAATACGCATTCCAGAGATGCCTGGCATTGAAATGGGTTGATTTGAGAAATTCCCCGATAATCAATAAAAAAGACGGAGGCACGAAATTGCGCGACCAGTACAAGTATGAGTATGAACTTGAAGATAACGAAACGGATTACCGTAACTGTTTAGGATACGGAGCGTTCAAGGGCTGTTCATCGCTCGAATGGATATATCTTCCGAAAGTGCAACAGATAACGACGGATACTTTTACGAATTGTAAAAATTTACATACGGTAATTATTCCTACTTTGGGAAGCGATATAGACACCAATACATCCGCGACGAACGACAACGCGTTCTACCAATACGGACAGCCGACGACGGTATACGACCCGTCGATACTGCATCAACTGCATATACTTGTCGACGCGTCAGCGGCAACGCAGCATAACGCAATTCTCGATTTGGGCGCGGAAAGGCAGGACGACAACGGAAACCTCGTCGGATACGGAACGATTGCGCCTGAGAACACGCAGAGACCGGAATAGGATTTTAATACAACAAAAAGACAACAGAAAAGGAAAAGGAGAGACAAAATGGAAAGATTAATTACGCCCTTCGGAGAAAAGCTCAATAAGGAATTACCGCTTAACGAATATCCCAGGCCGCAGTTTGCGAGAAATAGTTTTCAGAACCTTAACGGGAAATGGAAATACGCGATATACCGCAAGGACGAAGCGTTCGGGGGGTATCAGGGAGAAATAATCGTACCGTTCAGCCCCGAATCCGTACTTTCGGGCGTGGAGAGGACGGTTACGGACAACGATAAACTGTATTATTACAGGAAATTCAATTTCAATAAAGAAAACGAAAGAGTATTATTGCATTTCGGGGCAGTAGATTACAAATGCGAAGTAAAAATAAACGGGAACATCGTCGGGAAAAACCGCGGAGGATATTATCCGTTTACGTTCGATATAACGGAAAGCGTAAAAGAAGGAGAAAACGAGATAGAAGTAGAAGTAACCGACCCGACGGAAAAAGGAACGCAGGCACGCGGAAAACAGACGACAAAACGAGGCGGAATATGGTATACTCCGCAATCGGGTATATGGCAGACCGTATGGATAGAGCAAGTGCCGGAAAACAATATCGAAAGAATCAAACTGACGCCCGATATAGATAATGACGAAATAAGCGTTGAATTGTTTTTCAACAAAGAAACCGCGGGCGCGGAAGTTACGGTATACGACGGGGAAAAGAAAATAAATTCGGTATATTGCGAAAACGGCAGAATTGCGATAAAACTGGACAGTTACGAACTTTGGAGTCCGGAAAATCCCAAGCTGTACGACCTTGTCATAAAAACGGAAAAAGACGAAGTAAAATCCTATTTCGGAATGAGAAAGTTCGGGGTGGGAAAAGACGAAAAGGGAATATCGAGACTTATGCTGAACAACAAGCCGTATTTTCATAACGGACTGCTAGACCAAGGGTATTGGAGCGACGGACTGTACACTGCGCCGAGCGACGAAGCGCTCATATACGATATAGAAACAATGAAAAAGATGGGGTTCAATATGCTGAGAAAGCATATAAAGATTGAGCCGCTCAGATGGTATTATCATTGTGACAGGCTGGGAATGCTCGTATGGCAGGATATGATAAGCGGAGGAGGAATATATAATTCTGCGGCAACGATTGTCGTACCTGCATTCAATATGGCGTTCGGAACGAAAGCGTTTATGAAAAACGATACCGAAAAGAATTATAAATTCTTTTCAAGAGAGGACGAAGAGGGAAGAAAAGAGTATTACGAAGATTCCGTAAGACTTGTGGAAGGACTGTATAACGTAGTGAGCCTGGCGGTGTGGGTGCCGTTCAACGAAGGCTGGGGACAGTTCGATTCGGTTAAGGCATACGAATTTTATCGAAAACTCGACCCGACGAGAAGCATAGACCACGCAAGCGGCTGGCACGACCAGGGAGCGGGAGATTTCAACAGTTTCCATATTTATTTTACTCCGCTTGTTTTCCCGAAGCGCGATAAAAACGACGACAGACCGATAATTTTAAGCGAATACGGCGGATTCAGTCTGAAAGTTCCGGGTCATATGTTCAACAAAGAAAAGTTTTTCGGATACAGAAAGTATTACGAACAGGAAAAGTTCAATGACGCGTTATTCCGTCTTTTGGGCGTTAAAATAAAGAAAGCAATCAAAAAAGGATTGTCCGCGACGGTATATACCGAAGTAAGCGACGTGGAAGACGAATGCAACGGATTGTTGAGCTATGACAGGAGAATAGTTAAAACAGACATAGAAAAAATAAGGAAAATAAACGAAGAAATAAAATTGTAAAAAAGGAAGCCGAAAAAAAGCGGCAGGACGGGAATAAAGAATGCTTAACGAAAAAATAATGAGCGTATTTGACGCGGTGATGAAATATCTGTCGGCAGGCGAGTATGTGGTAGTGCCCAAAAGCGACGTAAGAGAAGCGTTGGACGGAGCGCTTACGCAGAGTGAAATCGACGCGTCGATGAACGCTTTACAAATGAACGAACTCGTGCAGATAAGATACGCGGACAGCGAAGTGTATTGTCTTACGGTATTGCCGAAAGGGATAAGAGAAGACGAAAGACGTGAAGAGCAAAGAGAAGAACAAAGGCGGAAGGAAGCGCTGATAGCGGCGGAAAACGAAAGGAAAGCCGCAATAGCCGCCGCCGAAGCAGCGGCGGCGGAGGCGAAAACCGACCCGGCAAACGAACTCGACGCAGATACGGATGACGTGAATTCCGAAGCCGAAAAGGAAAAATCCGTCGAAAAAGCACAGAGTACGGAAAGTTCCGTTATGCAGTTCAATTATAAAAAAGCCGCAATCATATGCGGGTTAAGCGCGTTTTTAGGAGCGTTTTTTGCAGGAATATTAACGCTGATTATAATATTGTCCAAGGTAGGATAAAATAAAATGGTACTCGGAAAAAAAGAAAAAGTATTGATGAACGTGGTATACGCCGCGGCGAGCGGGTCGCCGGGCGGACAGTGTCTTATTTCTCCCGTTGAACTGCTGTCAAGAATTTCTTACAGCGTGGATTTCAGAGAAGGTGACCTCGAAGAGACGCTTAATAAACTTATGCTCGACAATTATTTCGTTTACGAAAAAGCAAAGAAACTCAACGGCGATTTGATGTACGTCATAACGCTGAAAGACAACGGAATAAGTTATCTGAGGGATAAAGAGGTATCGAGGCGTAAACTGATAATAAGAATTGCTTTAACGATAGCGATAGCGGCATTATCGTTTTCTATCAAATTTATACTTGAAGCGATATTCGGATAAAAGTCAGCATATAAAAAATTAAAAAAAGTCAAAAATTTA
Source organism: uncultured Clostridia bacterium (assembly GCA_944372095.1). Taxonomy (GTDB): domain Bacteria; phylum Bacillota; class Clostridia; order Christensenellales; family DTU072; genus CAG-1782. The sequence goes on along the minus strand of CALVYG010000002.1, from coordinate 33,507 downwards.
TAAATTGACGTAACCGCCGAAAGAAGAGGTTACGGAATTTTCGGATGTATGGAAAAATTTGAACTTGTAAGCGAATATAAACCCTGCGGAGACCAGCAGCAGGCAATAGACAAGCTTTGCGAAGGGGTAAATGACGGGTTAAGAACGCAGGTGCTTTTAGGCGTAACGGGAAGCGGAAAAACTTTTACGATGGCGAACGTGATAGCGAGGCTTAACCGCCCTGCGCTTGTTATAGCGCATAATAAAACGCTTGCGGCGCAGCTTTGTAACGAGTTCAAGGAGTTTTTTCCGCATAACCGCGTTGAATATTTTGTTTCGTATTACGATTATTACCGTCCCGAAGCATATATACCGTCGACGGATACTTATATCGAAAAAGATATGAGTACCAACGACGAAATAGATAAACTGAGGCATTCCGCCACCGCGTCACTCGGCGAAAGACGGGACGTTATAGTCGTGGCTTCCGTATCGTGCATATACGGATTGGGCGCGCCGCAGGAATATTTCAATCAGATGATATCCCTCAGACCCGGTATGACGGCGGACAGAGACAAGGTTATCGATAAACTTGTGAAACTTCAATATAAACGTGCAGAATACGATTTCGAGCGTTCGACTTTCAGAGTAAGAGGAGACGTACTCGAAGTGTTTCCGAGTAACAATTCGAATACGGCAATAAGGATAGAATTTTTCGGAGACGAAATAGACGGTATATACGAAGAGGACGCTGCAACGGGAAAAATCACGGGTAAACTTTCGCACGCGGCGATATTTCCCGCAACGCACTATGTTATAGGCGACGAAAAGGTTGAAGACACTCTTGCGAGAATAAAAGCCGATATGATAAGCGAGTGTGCGGATTTTAAGGCAAACAACAAGTTTATAGAAGAACAAAGGCTGCGAGAACGCGTTTGCTACGATATGGAAATGATACGTGAAATAGGGTATTGTTCCGGGATAGAAAACTATTCGAGGTATTTTGACGGGCGTTCGCCGGGAGAGCCGCCGTTTACGCTTATGGATTATTTTCCCGACGATTTTATAATGTTCATAGACGAAAGCCATATGACGCTTCCGCAGCTCAGAGCGATGTACGCAGGAGACATAGCGAGGAAAACGAATCTCGTAAATTACGGATTCAGGCTGAGGGCGGCGTTTGATAACAGACCGTTGTCGTTTGAAGAGTTCAACAACAGGTTTTCACAGCTGATATGCGTAAGCGCGACGCCGGGAGAATACGAAATGAGAGAACAGGGGCAGGTCGTAGAACAGCTGTTACGTCCGACAGGACTTGTGGACCCGCCGATAGAAATCAGAAAAACGGAAGGACAGATAGACGATTTACTCGGAGAAATAGACAATACCGTAAAAAAAGGCGGAAGGGTATTGGTTACCACGCTCACGAAAAAGATGTCCGAAAGCCTTACGGCGTATTTAACGGAACACGGAATAAAAGCGACGTATATGCACAGCGAAATAGAGTCGCTGGAAAGAATAAGCATAATAAACGCGCTCCGCCGCGGAGATACGGACGTAATTGTGGGAATAAATCTTTTAAGAGAAGGGTTGGATATACCCGAAGTAATGCTTGTAGCGATACTTGACGCGGACAAGGAAGGATTTCTGCGCTCGCGTTCGTCAATAATCCAAACCGTCGGCAGAGCGGCGAGAAACGCCGAAGCGAGGGTGATACTGTACGCCGACGTGATGACGCAGAGTATGAAGAGCGCGATAGAAGAAACCGACAGAAGACGGAAATATCAGACGGATTATAACAAAGCGCACGGTATAGTTCCGAAAACGGTAATTAAGGAAATCAAAAACAGTATTCTGATAACCGAAAAAGCGTCTTTGGAGAAGAAAAAGATGACGGTAAGCGAAGTCGGAAAGGAAATTGAACGGCTTAAAGGACTGATGAAAGCGGCGAGCGCGCAGCTGGATTTTGAGACCTGTATAACGCTGAGGGACAGAATAAACGAACTTAAACAATTATTGAAAAAATAATTTTTCAAAGGAAAAAATATAAGTTATGAACGACATAATCATAAAAGGCGCAAAGCAGAATAATCTGAAAAACATCGATTTGACGCTGCCCAGAGAAAAGCTGATAGTATTTACGGGACTGAGCGGAAGCGGGAAATCGAGTCTTGCATTCGACACGATATTTGCGGAAGGGCAGAGGCGGTATGTGGAAAGTCTTTCGAGTTATGCAAGACAGTTTTTGGGACAAATGGACAAGCCCGACGTGGAGAGTATAGAAGGATTAAGTCCCGCGATAAGCATAGACCAGAAAACGACGTCGCAGAATCCGCGTTCAACGGTGGGAACGGTGACGGAAATATACGATTACCTGAGACTTCTGTATGCGAGGATAGGAATACCGCATTGTCCGCAATGCGGTAGGGAGATAAAGAGTATCAGCATAGACCAGATAGTGGATAAAGTGATGCTGATGGAAGACAGAACGAAATTTATGGTTCTTGCGCCGATAGTGAGAGACCGTAAAGGAGAGTATGTAAAGCAGCTTGAAAATCTGAAAAAAAGCGGATACGCGCGTGTAAAGATTGACGGCGAAATAAAGTCATTGGACGAAGAGATAAAACTGGACAAAAACCGTAAACACAATATATCGGTGATAGTGGACAGACTCGTAATAAAAGACGACATAAGACGGAGACTGACCGACAGCGTGGAAAACGCGTTGAAACTTGCCGACGGACTTGTGATAATTGAAAATGCGGAAAACGGCGAAGAAGAATTGTTTTCGACAAACAATTCCTGTCCGGAATGCGGAATAAGCATAGGAGAAATAACGCCGAGGATGTTCAGTTTCAACGCGCCTGCGGGTGCATGTCCCGAATGTACGGGATTGGGGTTCAAAAGCGAGATAGACATAGATAAACTTATTCCCGATAAAAGCGTATCGCTGGAAGACGGAGCGATAAAATGTACGGGTTGGAATCTCGACGCAGGGAAAATGGTGCAAATGAAATTCCGCGCGCTTTCGCGCAGGTACGGATTTTCTCTCAGTACGCCTTACGAAAAACTTCCCGAAAAAATAAAGGATATACTTTTATACGGAACACACGGCGAGACAATAGAATTCGAAGCTAATACGCGAAATTTTTCCATGCGTTACGACGGGTATTACGAAGGAGTGGTAAACAATTTAACGAGAAGATACAAGGAGAGTTCTTCGGAAGCGGCGAGAGCGGATATAGAAAAACTCATGACGGCAAGACCGTGCGAAGCGTGCGGAGGGAAACGGCTTAAAAAAAGCGTGCTTTCGATAACAGTGGGAGGGCGGAACATCAGCGATATATGCGATATGCCGGTGGACAGACTTCAAGCGTTTTTCGATTCGCTTAATTTATCCTTGCGCGAACAAACGGTAGCCGCGCCGATACTGAAAGAAATCAACGAAAGGGTGAAATTTCTCGTAGACGTAGGGTTGAACTATCTTAATTTATCGCGTTCGAGCGGAACACTGAGCGGAGGAGAAGCGCAGAGAATACGTCTTGCGACGCAGATAGGAAGCGGACTTACGGGCGTGCTTTATATTTTAGACGAACCGAGTATCGGATTGCATCAAAGGGATAACGACAGACTGATAAAGACGCTGAAACGGCTGAGAGATTTGGGGAATACGCTTATAGTAGTCGAACACGACGAAGATACGATAAGAAGCGCGGATTATATTGTCGATATAGGACCGGGAGCGGGAATAAACGGCGGAAGGCTCGTGGCGGCAGGAACGGTGAACGATATTATAAGCAATCCGAACTCGATTACGGGAGATTTTCTTGCGGGAACACGTAAAATAGAAATCCCTTGCCGCAGAAGAGCGGGAAGCGGAGAATTCATAAGCGTTTACGGAGCAAAACAGAACAATCTTAAAAATATCAACGTGGATTTTCCGCTCGGGAAATTCATAGCCGTAACGGGAGTCAGCGGAAGCGGGAAATCGAGTCTTATAAACGGGATATTGTATCCGTATCTTGCAAACAAATTGAATTCTGCGCATTTGCCGCAGGGAAAATTCGACGAAATAACAGGACTTGAAAACGTAGATAAAGTTATAGCGATAGACCAAAGTCCGATAGGACGTACGCCGAGGAGTAACCCTGCAACCTACACCGGCGTGTTCACTTATATAAGAGAACTTTTTGCAAAAACCGCCGACGCCCAGGCGAGGGGGTACGGAAGCGGAAGATTTTCGTTCAACGTAAAAGGCGGACGGTGTGAAAACTGTTCGGGCGACGGAATACTGAAAATAGAAATGCATTTTCTGCCCGACGTATACGTTCCCTGCGAAGTATGCGGAGGAAAAAGGTACAACAGAGAAACGCTCGAAGTAAAGTACAAAGGTAAAAGCATATACGACGTTCTGGAAATGTCGGTGGACGAAGCGTGCGAATTTTTCGAACCTATACCGAGAATATACGGTAAAGTCAAAACGCTGAGAGACGTAGGGCTTGGATATATAAAACTCGGACAGCCTGCCACGACGTTCAGCGGAGGGGAAGCGCAGAGAATAAAACTTGCGACGGAACTGAGTAAAAGGTCAACGGGAAAAACGGTATATATACTTGACGAACCGACTACCGGCTTGCACGTTGCGGACGTTGAAAAACTTATCGGAATACTGAATAAATTTACCGACGGAGGAAATACGGTAATAGTCATAGAACATAACCTCGACGTAATCAGACAGGCGGACCACATAATAGATTTAGGACCCGAAGGAGGCGACGGCGGGGGAAGAATAGTTGTAGCAGGTACTCCCGAAGAAGTTGCCGATTCGGGAAAAGGTTATACTTCTATTTATATTCCCGTAAAATAACTGCGCGAGGGACACCCCTCGCGCTTTTTTTTTTGAGGGTTTACTTTTTTTTTCTGCGAGAGGGAAACCGATTTTGTAAAATCTGTTCTCCCTCTCGCGCTCTCCTTTCCCCAAAACTTCATAATTATATTTATATATAACCGCTTTTTCTTTTCGCGTTCTTTGAATATGGTGAGTTATATGGATATTTTATCCTTATCAATAACTTTATTGTCAGTATAAACCTGAATAAGCGGATAAAACAATATAATAAAAAGCAGAGATTTTCGGGAAGGGGGAGTCCGAGGGGGACAACCGATTTTTTCCAAAAGCGGTTTCCCCCTCGGATAACCCAATCTTTCCAAAAAATGAGTATGCAGAGGGAACTGATGTTCCCTCTGCATACTCAAAGCGGTTTCCCCCTCGGATAACCAAATCCCCAAAAAGCTGAGATTTTCGGAGATTTTATGATATTGACGTGTAAGTTGGTATATGGTTATAATAAAATAAGAAGGGAATGAGAAAAAAAGGAGGTAAGAAGGTTATGACAAAAAAAACGAAATATTTTTTTACGGTATTTTTGAGCGTAGTAATAATTTTTTTACTTACGGGTTGTACGGGTGACGGAAAAAACGACGCGTTTTATAATTATCCCGTTCAGGGAGAAACGGAGGTTGTTCCGGAAAAGGATTATATTCACGACAGTGTGGTTGAAAAAGGGTTTGTTTCCGTAAGTGAAGAACCTTCCTCATATTTTTCTCTTGACAGAAATACTTCGTCGTACGGTTATATGAGAAGAATAATAAACAACGGCGACAAAGTTGAGGCGGATTCCGTAAGAATAGAAGAGTTTATAAATTATTTTGATTATTCGTTTCCCGCGCCCGAAAGCGGAGCTGTGGCGGTAAGCGGATATTTATCCGAATGTCCTTGGAACGCGGAAAACAAACTTATGATGGTCGGACTAAAAACCGCGGAGTACGAAATTCAAAGCGAAAACGCGAATTATGTATTTCTTATCGACGTATCCGGGTCGATGGCAGGAGTTGACAGGATTGATTTGGCGAAAAGCGGAATAAAAATGCTTACCGATTCGATGGGAGAGAAAGACGTCGTGTCACTTGTAACGTACGCAAGCGGAGTCAATACGGTTCTGGATGGAGTTGAATGTACCGAAGACGGGAGAAACAAGATAAAGAAAAGCGTAGCGAGGCTCACGGCAAGCGGTTCTACGAGCGGAGAGGGTGGACTGGAAACGGCTTATGATATTGCCGGGAAGCATTATATAGAAAACGGAAACAACCGCGTAATAATAATATCAGACGGCGATTTCAACGTAGGAATAAACAATACGGACGACTTGAAAGAATTTATACAGGATAAAGCGAAAAGTAAAATTTACTTATCGGTACTGGGCGTCGGAATGGGCAACACGCGCGACGATATGTTGCAGACACTTGCGTTAAGCGGGAACGGGAATTATGCGTATCTTGACAGCGAAACGGAAGCGAAAAAAGTATTCTGTGATGAGCTTAACGGGACACTGAAAACGGTAGCAAAGGACGCCAAAGCCGGAGTTACGTTCACAAGTGCCGTTGAAAAATACAGATTGATAGGGTACGATACGAAGTTGATTTCCGAGGATGACTTTAATAACACGGAAGCGGATACGGGAGAGATAGGAAGTAATTTAAGCGTAGTGGCGCTGTACGAAATAAAACTTTCGGACAGTGAAGAAAAGAAGCTTGCGGATATAGAAATAAAGTATAAAGACGTTCTTACGGGCGGAGAAGAAGATAAGAGCGTAAAAAGTGAAATAACGAAAGAAACGCAATCGTGCGATGACCTTGAATTTATTTCCTGCGTTGCGGAATTCGGTCTTATATTGAGAGATTCCGATTATAAAGGGAGCGCGTCATTAAGCGAGATTATGAAAAGACTGCAAAGTCTGACGGAATATATAGGCGGAGATTTATATAAAAACGAATTCGTTACGATAGTCGGTAAAGCGTCGGAAATTTACGGATAGGGAAAACCCTGAAATAAGTTCGAAGCGCAAGGCGCAGGTTAAAATTCAGACGAAACGGATATAAAATTCTAAATGGCAAAAAACAAGCAAAAGCGCTTGTTTTTTGGGCTATAATTATTTATAATAAAATATATTTATTAGCTTATGTTCCGTAATGCTATGAAATAACGGCGGAAAGAAAAATTTTAATGCCGTACGGCGTATCGGAACTCACGCGGAGGGTAATTTGTACAAAAAAGAAATCAAAACTGAAAAAGAGGGGTTATATAACATAACGCCTTATGTCGAGGAAGCAATAAAACTCAGCGGCGTAAAAAACGGAATATGCGTTGTGTTCTGTCCGCATACGACGGCAGGTATAACCATTAACGAAAATGCCGACGACGACGTTCAGAGAGACGTGATTTTCGCGTTGAAAAAAGTGTTTCCGAGATTTCCGGAATTCCGTCACGACGAGGGAAATTCCGACGGACACGTCAAAAGCAGTGTGATAGGCGCAAGCGAAACGCTTATCGTAGAAGACGGAAAGCCCGTACTCGGTCGCTGGCAGGACGTATACTTTGCGGAATTCGACCCGCCGAGAACAAGGAATTTTTACATAAAAGTTATTCAGGGATAGGCAGGTGATTAAAAATGATTGACCCCAGAATGCAGAAACTTGCGAAAATATTGGTAAGGTATTCGTGCAATCTTAAAAAAGGAGAAAAAATACTGATAGAGGCGTCGGGAATTCCTTCCGAGATGATAACCGAAATCGTAAAAGAAGTATATTCTGTCGGAGGAATGCCGTTTGTAGAAATTTCCGATAATAAAGTAAAACGTGAGCTGCTTAACGGCGCGACGGACGAAATGCTGAAAGCGTGGGCGGATTTCGACGCTTACAGAATGAAAGAAATGGACGCCTATATCGGAATCAGAGGAGGAAACAACAGTCTGGAACTGAGCGACGTACCCGAAGACAGAATGAGCGCGTATTCGAGACTGTATTCGCATCCCGTTCATCACGAACTGAGAGTAGGCAAGACGAAATGGGTTATATTGCGGTGGCCGACGGAGGGAATGAGCCAGCTGGCAAAAATGAGTACCGAAGCTTTCGAGGATTTGTATTTCAAAGTATGCAATCTCGATTACGGTAAAATGGATAAAGCTATGGACGCATTGGGGGCGTTGATGGAAAAAACCGATAAGGTACGCATAGTTTCGCCCGATACCGACCTTACGTTCAGCATTAAAGGAATAGGATTTCAGAAATGCAGCGGAGAACGGAATATTCCCGACGGTGAAATATATACCGCGCCCGTTAAAAACAGCGTTAACGGAGTGATTCATTATAATGCGCCCAGCATAGAAAACGGAATAGAATTCAAGGACGTAAGACTAGTATTCAAGGACGGGAAGATAATCGAGGCAACGGCAAACGATACCGCCGCGGCAAACAGAATTTTCGATACGGACGAAGGGGCAAGATACGTCGGAGAATTTTCTTTCGGAGTAAATCCGTTTATAAACAAAGCTATCGGCGATATACTGTTCGATGAAAAAATAAGCGGTTCGATACATTTTACTCCGGGGTGCTGTTACGAAGATTGCGATAACGGTAACCAAAGTGCGGTACATTGGGACCTTGTTTTAGTACAAACGCCCGAGTACGGCGGAGGGGAAATTTATTTTGACGGGGTGCTTATCAGAAAGGACGGAAGGTTCGTTCTTCCGCAGCTCGAATGTCTGAACCCCGAAAATCTCGTATGAAAAAAGTATAACGGCAGGAGAAATTATGAAAAATAAAAACACCAACGAAGTAAAAATCCGTAAACCGTCGCTGTTTATATATACGATACCCGCGTATATAGTAAAATTTATGGCGAAAATATACTGGCGGATGAAAACGGACAACCGTGAAATAAGAGGAATAAAAAGTCCGATACTTGTAGTTGCGCCGCACGCAAGCACGCTCGATATCGTGCCTGCGGTTTGTACGATGCTGCCGAGAAGAATAAATATCGTTGCTGCAAAGGATTTGTTTACCTGGAAGCAGTTAAAGCCTTTCATATACCGTTTCGGAGCAATACCGATGAACCAATGCGGAATGGACCTTGCGAGTATAAAACTTATGAAAGCAGCAAGCGAACAGGGAAGGGATTTACTGATTTTCCCCGAGGGAAGAACAAGTCTTGACGGAAGACAGATGTATTATCTCAATCCGTCTATCGGGAAACTCGTAAAGTTTTTAGGATGCACGGTAGTATCGCTGGAAACGCACGGGGTATATGCGACTAAACCGAGGTACATAAAAGGATTCCGCCGCGGGAAGATGACGAGTAAAGCGAAAGTTCTGATGACTGCGGAAGAGGTTAAAGCGTTAAAACCTGCCGAAGTATACGAAAAAATAAAAGATAGTCTTATGTTTAACGACAATATCTGGCAGCAGGAAAACAAGGTAAGGTTCAAGGCAAAAGAACTTGCAAGCAATCTGAATTACATATTATATAAATGTCCTCGTTGCGGAGCGGAATACAAAACGGAAGCGAGCGGAGACGAACTGAAATGCACCGAATGCGGAAACACCGTAAAATATACTTCCGACGGACATCTTATACCGGTAGGCGACAGCGTAAGCATAGACAGAATAGATTTATGGATGGACTATGAAAGAGAAAGCGTTGCCGAGGAGATAAAAGATGACGGATACAGGATTGAAAAATCCGTGGATATGTATATAAGAGACGACAAAAAGCACGATTATGTCAAACAGGGCGAAGGCGAGCTTTTTATCGACAAAAAGGTAATCGGATACGTAGGGACAAAAAACGGCGCCGAATGGCGTGCGGAATTGCCGCTTGCGACAATGCCTACGGTTGTTACTAAAAATTCGGAAGGGATAGACCTTATTATCGATAATAAAACTTACAGATTTTTATTCAAGGAGCATAAATATTCGGTAAAATACTGCATAATAGTAGAGACACTGTTTGCGGAAAGGAACGGATTGAAGCTTACCGAGAACGGATAAGGCGCGTTTGGGAAGTAAACAGCGTCGGCAAACGGAGGGTTGAATGAACTGGCTTAAAAGGAAGCGGATAACAAATGCGGGAGACCCGAAAGGATTCTGGGGAGTCGTGACGCTTGCGAATATGAACGACGACCACGCGGAACTAACCGACGAAGGACTGAAAAAGATAGAAATAAAAAAAGACGCGGTATGTCTTGATATAGGTTGCGGCGGAGGACGGACACTCGCAAGACTGTCAAATCTCGCGCCGCAAGGAAAAATATACGGAGTAGACATAAGCGGAACCGCCGTAAAATGTGCAAAACTCTATAACGCGGCGGCGGTAAGAAAAGGATTGATTTCCGTAAAAAAAGGCAGCGCGCTTGCATTGCCGTTTCCCGAGAATACTTTTGACACGGTGACTGCGGTAGAAACTTTTTATTTTTGGGACAATAAGGTACAGTGCGTAAAAAACATAAAAGAAGTGCTTAAAGACGGAGGAAAGTTTATCGTAATGCTTGACGCTTACGAAGACGGGAGCGGAGACAACGAAGAAATCAAGCGAGAAATAAAAATAGATTTCAATACGCCCGAAGAACTCGAAAACATTTTCAAGTCGGCCGGGTTTGCAAAAACCGAAGTAATAAAAGAGGGGAAAAGGATATACGCGATAGGAACGAAATAAAAGATAAAAAAAGAAAACAAAAACCGCCGCATTTGTATTATGCGGCGGTTTTAATTATTTAACGAAAACTAAATAATCCAACGAACGTCGTCGGGGTTGTCGATATGGAGTTCGCCCCATTTACCGTTTTTCTTGACTCTGCATTCGCCGTTTGAAACGGGCGTACCCGCGTCGTATTTGAAGTCAACGACGGTTTCGCCGTTAGTATCGATATATCCGCAGGAATCACCCTTGAATACGCACGCGACGCCTTCGCTGAACGACGTTGCGCAGTCGTAAATAAGCGGAATTATTTCTTCTCCCTGACGGTTTATAAAGCCGAATTTTTCGTCTTTCTGGACACAGCAAAGGTCTTCCTTGAAAGAGAATACTTCGTCGTAAACGGCAGGAACAGCCATATCTTTTGAATTTCTGTCGCGGAATCCCCATAAACCGTTTTTATTTATTTTGACATAGCGGTCAGGTTCGTCTTTTATAACCGTTTTAGTCGGGCGAGGGGGTTTTTCGGGCAAGGTCGTCATTACGTAAGGCGTTTCGCGGTCGGATTTGTTTTTCTTTTCTTTTCCGCCGCCGGAAGAAACAGATTTTTCAGACTGAGTTTTGGACTGTCTGTCTTCCCGTATGGGTTTTGACGCTTGTTCGGATTTTGAGGGCTGTTTGTTTCCCTGAGCGGCTGTCGAAACCCGCTTGTCGGAATTGCCCTTTCCGTCGTCGGAACTTTCTTTCTGCGGCAGGGGTTTAAGGAAAAGATTTCTTTTCTTTACCGCGGCTTTTACGTCGAGCAGATTTTTTTTGTTGAATTTACAGATTTTATAAAAATCCGTTTCGGTCCGTTTCAACACGTCGCCTACGGTGGAAACGTTCGCGCCGAGCAGGAGAGAAGAGGTTTCTTCTCTTAAACTGAGATTGGTAACGGGCTCGGATAGAACGTTGTCCGGGAAAGGAGGTTTATAGTTGTCCGACTTATGTGAATTTTTATTGCGAAAACGCCGTTTATCCATTATAATCTGGCCACTCCGCTGTCTCTTGCCGCCTGAGCGACGGCAGCCGCTACGGTTTTACCGACACGTTTGTCAAAGGCTTTCGGAATGATATAGTCGGGTGAAAGTTCCTCGTCCGAAACGAGAGAGGCGATTGCTTTTGCGGCGGCGATTTTCATTTCTTCGTTGATGTCTTTCGCGCGTACGTCAAGCGCTCCGCGGAAAATACCGGGGAAAGCGAGAACGTTGTTAATCTGGTTGGGAAAATCGCTTCTTCCGGTACCGACAACAGCCGCGCCCGCTTCGAGGGCGAGGTCGGGCATGATTTCCGGAACGGGATTTGCCATAGCCATAACGATTGCGCCTTTATTCATACTTTTAACCATTTCTTTCGTAACGACGTTGGGTGCCGAAACTCCGATAAATATATCGGCGCCATTCATAGCGTCTGCGAGAGAACCCGTTTTGAAAGTGCGGTTTGTGAACGAGGCAATTTCGGCTTTTGCGGGAGAAAGGTTATCTGATTTCTCGCAGATAATACCTTTTCTGTCGCACATAATAACGTCCTTAATACCCATAGCGATGAGGAGTTTTGCGATAGCGACGCCCGCTGCGCCCGCTCCCGAAAACGCTGCGGTACAATCGGAAAGTTTTTTCCCGACTACTTTAAGAGCGTTAATGATAGCGGCGAGGCATACTACGGCAGTACCGTGCTGGTCGTCGTGGAAGATAGGAATATCCGTACATTCTTTTAATTTACGTTCGATTTCAAAACATCTGGGAGCCGAGATATCTTCAAGGTTAACTCCGCCGAAACTTCCGCTTATAAGCTGAACGGTACGGACAATTTCGTCAACGTCTTTACTTTTTATGCAAAGAGGGAAAGCGTCCACGTCGCCGAAAGCTTTGAAGAGAACGCATTTACCTTCCATAACGGGCATACCCGCTTCCGGACCGATGTCGCCCAAGCCGAGTACGGCCGTACCGTCCGTGACTACCGCGACGAGATTCCATCTGCGCGTAAGTTCGTAACTTTTGTCGATGTCTTTCTGGATTTCGAGACAGGGCTGAGCCACGCCGGGGGTATAAGCCAGACTGAGTTCTTCTTTATTGGAAACGGAAGCACGGGGTACGACTTCGACTTTTCCTTTCCATTGATAATGAAGTTTTAACGATTCTTCTGCATAATTCATAATTCATAATCTCCGTTTAGAAAATATTATTTTAGCGGTTAAATATATTACTGATGGTTAAATATATTATTTATTATTTTTCCCAAGGGAATACGTATTTGGTAAGACCGTATTCGTCGCGGACTTTGCTCATTTCTTTCTGAACGGCTTCGTTAATCGGAACGCCGCTGTCTTTTCTCTGCTGCCAAACGAGGTATTCCTTTTCGCCGGCTGAGTAGATATGGTCGCAGCCGGGAGCTTTTTTGGAAGCGCGGATAGCGCGGATAATATCGCCGGTTTTCTTTCTGCAAAGTTCTTCGCCGAGGAAATGGTCGGTATCGATTGCGATAAAGAAATGACCGAGGTGGTAAGGAGATTTTTTGCCGTCTTTATCGACGCCGTTGAGGTCTTTACCGTAAGCTCCGTCTTGGAGAACGGCGCTGAGAAGTTCGACAATCATAGCATAGCCGTAGCCTTTGTAACCGCCGAGCGCTTCGCCTATGCCGCCGAGTGTGGTGAGAGCGGCGGTTCCCTGACGTATTTTTTTAAGAGCTACTCCCGCGTCGCCGGAAACGGGATTACCGTCTATATCTATAATCGTACCGGGATGAACGGGTTCGCCTATTCTTTCGTAATATTCGACTTTGCCGTTCTGAGTAATAGAAGTGGCGCAGTCTATAACGAAATCGAATTCTTCGTCCGAAGGAATACCTACGGTGAGGGGATTTGTTCCGAACATACCTTCCACGCCGAAAGTGGGAGCGACGGAAGGACGCGCGTTTGTTCCCGTGATACCTATGCAACCTTTTTTACAAGCCATAGTCGCATAATAACCTGCAATACCGTAATGGCAGGAATTACGTACGACTACCATACCGAGACCGTATTTTTTGGCTTTTTCGATAGCGAGAGACATGGATTTATAACCTATTACCTGTCCCATGCCGTCATGACCGTCCACAACTGCCGTGGTGGGGGTTTCTTTGACGATTTCGTAATTGGTTACGGGATTCTGAATACCGGCAATGATTCTGTCGATATAGATAGGTTTGAAGCGGTTGCAACCGTGACTTTCAATACCGCGTCTGTCGCTTTCGAGCAATACGTCTGTGCAGATAAGAGCGTCCTCGCGCGGTACGCCTGCGCCCACGAACGCATCGGTAATAAAATCGTTGGCGGTTTTCCAGTCAAGTATCATTTTTGGCATAATAAAAACTCCTTGTGTAAAAAAAATTCAAAATATGCTCCGGAAAAATCCGGTATCATTGGAAATGATAGCACCTTTTAAGGGCATTTGTCAAGTTATAAGGATAGATATATATAATATGAATAATAAGTAAACCGATAATATCTGCGGACCGTAAACGAAAATGTTTTTGACGGTTGACAAAAAATAAACGGTCGATATCTTTTTATAGCATATAAAAATATAAATAATAAATTACGGCAGCCTTAATCGGAAGAAAAGATACCCGTATTAAGGGATTAAAGTTTTAGGATTTAGCGGACAGAAATTATTTCCCGTCTTCGTTTTCAGGGGATTGGGGTTGTGCCGCGGAATCGTTATCGGTAATTCCGGAATCGGTATTACCCGATGAACTATTTTCCGTTCCTCTGATTTCAGACGTGTTTTGCGACGGAATATTTTCAATAGATTTATCGGTGTTTCCGACGCTTGACATAACCTGTTCTTCCGTTTTTTGTTTTTTCTTTGATTTACGGTATTCGTAAAGCGTGCCCCAAATAATCATAAGCAGAAGGACGCTTCCTAACGAGTAGAGGATGATTCTGTCGCTTTTCGTTATCGGGTTGTTGAGTCCGTTTGACGAATACAGAACTATATCGTCGTCTATCGTGATGGGAAAGTCCAGTTTCTGCGTTTCGTCAAAACGCCATTCTACCGTTCCCATGTTTTTGGGGAAAATCTCTTCCGTCACAACAGGGTTTTCTATCGGGACGTAAGATATGTGAGAGGTCGTTCCGTTTACAAACGTCACGGAATAATGCGTGCGGACATAATCGCCGTACAGCGTCATGTCGTCAAGCGCTTTTTTGTCGTAAATTACGGTTTTGTCTTCGTCGGTATAAAGCGTTTTTACGGCGTGCGTTCCTGTTTTCAGTGTTTCTTTTATATCCGAACCGTAGCTGCACGAATATGATTTTCCGTTAAACGTTATTATTATGGTTTTAGAAAGCAAAGGGTAGTAAGTGACGTCTTTTTCCGCATACTCTTTGAATTCGGCATATTCTGTAAAGGTTTCGTCCGAATAAAGCAGACCGTTTTTAATTTTTATGCCGTTCACGTATGTGGGTATTTCCGCAAGTTCTCCGATTTTATATTCGATTTCTTCTTTTCCGTTTAATCCGTAAGCGTAGGTATAAGTAACGGTTTTTTCCGATTGTTCGAGGGAAATTTTAACGGAAATGTCGTCGTTAACCGTAAAAGGCGCGGAAATTTCTTCTCCGGTTTCGCCTACCGTATATTTAAGGGTTTTCCCGAGTATGTCCGATTGGGTATAAAGTCCCGAATAAAGAAGAGCGGAATAACCGACGAAATTTTCAATTACCGTTCCTTTGGTTATAACGGAAACGGTTATATCTCCGCGGTCGGTAAAATAGGAAAGGGTGCATTCATCCGTTTCCGCGGCAAAAGCGTAGGAAGAAAAAGGAGAGCAGAAAATTGCAACGATGACACCGGATAAAATCAATATAAATGCAAATTTCTTTTTCATTTATTTCTCCCGTACAGGTATAAAAACATATTCTCTTAATACTACATTATTTTAAAAAATTTTGCAATAGCGTTTAAGCGAAAATAAAAAGAAAAACCTCGGAATGAGTATGATTATTTATCGGATGCATAAGGAATGTCGACGTTAATGACGCAACGGTAAGACGGGTCCAGGTTTGTAATGCCGTCGGAGACGATTTTCACTATTTCTTTCTCGTTTTTAATGGCGTCGTGAGTAAGGACGAGGTCGAAAATCACGTTTGTATGAGTAGGTCCTTCATTCATACGGAAATCGTGTATTGAAAATTCGGGATTTATAGATTTAACGATGTTTTGCGAACAATCGCGAATAAGATTGAGTTTAGGGTCGTCCGTAACTACGGGGTCAAGGTGAATAACGGCGGAACATCTGAATTTTTCTGCTAAATCGTGTTCGATATTATCTATGCAGTCGTGAGCTTCCATAATATTGCTTTTTGCGTCTACTTCGGCGTGAAGAGTAATCATGGTTCTGCCTACGCCGTAACTGTGAACGACAAGGTCGTGAATGCCGCGTACGGCAGGGTATTGTTTTACGAATTCGGCAATTTCTTTTATCAGCGCAGGGTCGGGTGCGGTACCGATAAGCAGGTTTACGATTTCAATCATGCTTTTTATTCCCGAGAAAATAATAAATACCGAAACGAGCAGGCCGACGTATCCGTCGAGAGACAAATCCGTAAAATAGGCAACTATGGCGCAAACGAGAACTGCGAGAGTGCTTACCGAATCGGAAATGCTGTCTGCGCCGGTAGCTTTCATTGCGGCGGAAGATATTTTTTTAGCGACGGCATAATTGTAAAAAGCCATATAAAGTTTAACCGCTACCGAAACGCCGAGAATAATCATAGCGGCGATATTTATTTCTATTTTTTCGGGATTGATAAGAGTTTCAATCGAGCTTACGGCAAGTTCCGCGCCTACGACAATTATAAGTACGGCGACTATAAGTCCGCTGATGTATTCTATTCTGCCGTGTCCGAAAGGATGTTTCGGGTCGGTGGGTTTCGAGGCAAGCCTGAACCCGAAAAGGGTAATTACCGAACTGCCGGCGTCGGTTACGTTGTTTACGCCGTCGGCTACTATGGAAATAGCGCCGGTTAAAGTTCCCGTTATTATTTTAGCCACGGAAAGCAGCGCGTTCAGAAATATACCTACCGTTCCGCAGAGCATACCGTATTTTTCACGGACTTTAACGTCGGACGTATCGTTTCTGTTTTTTATAAAAATTTTAGAAAGCAGAGTAATCATAATTAAATACCGTGTTCCTGTCGTTTATGAATTTTTGAATAAGAATAAATAATATTTTAGAACCGAAAAAAGAAATAGTCAACGGAAAATCCGATGAGAAAGGCAAAAATCACACGTCGGCAAAATTTATAACGGAGCCGGAAGAAATAATTTTTTCGCCGTCTTGCGAAGCGATAATAATGTTGCAATCGGAATTAAACCCTTTGCAAATACCCGATACGACGGAATTGCCGGATTTGACGGTGACGAATTTGCCTTTAAGCAAGGAGTGTTCCGCATAAAAATCGGCAATTTCGTTTACGGAAGCACTCTCGTATAGTGAAAAAAATTGGTCGATAAGGGCGCAAAGGACGCGTTTTACGGCATTTTTGTCCGAATATTTGAACAGTGAGCATGCGATATCGGAAATTGCGGGATTGAAATTGTTTTCTGGGGTACAGACGTTAATTCCTATACCGACGATAACGCAATCGAACGAATTTTGAGAAACAACGCTTTCGGTAAGAATACCGCATATTTTTTTACGGAAAGAATAAATATCGTTTACCCATTTAACGGAAAGAGAAGGGCAGCCGAAAAGGGCGAGAGTTCTGAACGCGGCGACGGCGGCAAGGGGAGTAAGCATATTTACGGGAAAGGTATAAGGCGGTTTAAGAAGGAAACTGACGTAAAGACCGCCAATATCGGAATAAAAAATTCTGCCCGAAGAGCCTTTACCCGAGAGTTGTTTTTCCGCTACGACAACGGTGCCGCTGTCGTAATTACGGTAATTGCGTTTAAGGAAGCTGTTTGTGCTGTCTGTTTCTTTCAGGAAGACGATATTTTTTTTCATTTTCAATTTTCTCAGATTATTTGAAATTATATGATAAAAACAAGATTGAAGCAAGCGTTTGAATATCGGTGTTTAACGGCTTTGATGTCATCGAAAGAAACAAATTGCGGTTAGATAATACTTTGGGAAAAACGGCGGGAAAAAGAAGGCCGAATAAAACCGAAAAAAGCCGGAATGCGCCGACAAACGCAAATTAACGGGTTTAATATATGCGGCGGAGGCGGAATACCGGTGGACGAAGACAGAGAATTGATTTACCGCATAAGAAAAATCGAAAAACTCCTTGAAACGCGCGAAAAATACGACGCGCTGTCACGTTACAATACGGGCGATAAAGTGCACCTTAAACAAATGGAATTCCATAAAAGTCCCAAACGTAACAGGTGGGTTTTCGGCGGTAACCGCAGCGGGAAGACCGAATGCGGAGCAGTGGAAACCGTATGGCTTGCAAGGGGGATTCATCCTTACAGACAGAATAAAGACAACGTTTTCGGGTGGGTCGTCAGCGTCAGTTACGAAGTCCAAAGAGACGTCGCACAATGTAAAATTCTCCGATATCTTAATCCGGAGTGGATAGAGGACGTGATTATGCATACGGGCGCGAAAGGAAATCCGTCGGTCGGAATCATTGATACCGTCGTAGTCAGAAACGTATTCGGAGGTTTGTCCAGAATCGGGTTCAAATCGGCAGACCAGGGCAGAGAAAAATTTCAGGGTGCGAGTCTTGATTTCGTATGGTTTGACGAAGAACCGCCTCAGGATATATATGAGGAGTGCCGGATGAGAGTCCTTGACAAAAAAGGCGACTTGTTCGGCACGATGACTCCTCTTAAAGGGCTTACGTGGGTTTACGATGAAATCTATCTTAATCGAAGACAGTCGAAAGAAGTTTTTTATGTCAAAATGGAATGGGCGGACAATCCTTTTCTCGACAAAGAAGAAGTGGAGGAAATGACAAAAAGCCTTTCCGAGGACGCGCTTGACAGCAGAAGATACGGGAATTTCCGTACGTTCGGCGGATTGGTGTATCCCGAATTTTCACCGGATATACACGTTATAGAGCCGTTTGACGTGCCGTTCGAGTGGCAGGATACGATAAGTATCGACCCGGGACTGAGAAATCCGCTCAGCGCGCATTTTTACTGCTCGGACAACGACGGAAATATTTATGTCGTCGGAGAGCATTACGCCGCGGGAAAAGATATCGATTATCACGCGGAGAAAATAAAGGAAACGGCGGACAGGCTCGGGTGGAGAAGAAACGGAGAAGGGTTTCTGGAAGTACTTATGGACAGCGCGGCGACGCAACGGACGCTGAGTTCGGTAAAAAGCGTTGCGGAACTTTTTTACGAACGCGGAATAAAAGCCGATTGCCGCGTAAACAAGGATATGTTCAGCGGTATAAACAGAGTAAAATCTCTGTTTGCGGCTCGGCCCGCAAAGATTTTTATTTTCAAGAATTGCGTGAATATGATAAGGGAAATAAAAGGGTATTATTGGGGGAACAGCGACCTTCCGATAAAAAAGGACGACCACGCAATGGACGAACTCAGGTATTACGTTATGAGCCGCGCACGCAATCCGTTCGTAAAAAAAGAACTTGACGAAATAGAAAAGAATTACCGTAAACTTGCCGCCGCGGCTAAACGTGGAGGGAAATAATGATAGAAGTTCTGTACAAGAAAGCGAAAGGCTACGACGTGGAGGAAATAAACCGCGAATACGTTTACGACGATGACGGGACAAAACGCCTTATAAAGGAAAAAACGTCGGTAAGACATATACCGCCTGACTTGTCCGCGCTTAAAGCCTATATGGAATTAAAGGATTCCGAACTGACAAAAATGAGTAACGAAGAACTCGAAAAAGAGAAAAAAAGACTTTTGAAAGAATTGAAAAAATCAAAGGAAGGGGAAAAGAAAAATCAATGAATTCCGATAAAAAAATCGATGAGAGAGTAAAAGAGGTTCTCGAAGACTTCGCAAGACGTGCGGAGGAGAGGAAAGAGCTTGAACGGGCGTGGCTGATAAACCTAAATTATTATAACGGCAATCAGTATGCGGAATGTCTGCCGACGGGAGCGATATGTTCTGTCGGGAGGAGATATCCGTGGCAAAGTACGTCGGTATTTAACCATATAGCGCCGATAATAGAAGCGCGGCTTGCAAAGTTCAACCGAATGAGCAGCGAAATAAGCTGTCTGCCGGCGTCTTCGTCGCCGGGCGACGGAATGGCCGCGAAATTTGCCACAAAACTCATCAGAAGCGTGAGGGAAGAAAACGATTTCCGCGCGCTTTCGGGGAAAGCCGCTTATTGGGCGGAAATCTGCGGAACAGCATTTTATAAGATATGCTGGGATAAAAGTAAAGGCAGGCCCGTATCGGCAGACGGACTCAGGGAAGGAGACGTTACGGTGACGGTATGCCCTCCGCAGGAAATTTATCCCGACAGCCTTTCTGCCGCGGGGACAGAGGATTGCAGAAGCATTATTCACGCAAAAGCGTATCCCGTGAAAACGGTGGAAGACAGCTGGGGGGTGAAAATAAGAACGGATATTCTTAAAGCGGGCGTTTTAGCAACGGGAACGGATTTTGACGGTGAAAATCTGTTCTGCGGAAAAGAAAAAGACGGATTCGTATTGGTAATAGAGCGGTATTCTCTGCCGACAGCCGAATATCCGGAAGGAAGATTGCTTATAGTCGCCGCAGACAAAGTGTTATACGACGGAGCGCTTCCGTACGAAACGGAGAGCGGCGGAAGGAGGGGATTTCCGTTTGTAAGGCAGGTATCCATACCCGCGCCGGCGTCATTTTTCGGCGGAAGTCTCGTGGAAAGAATGATACCTATTCAGAAAGCTTATAACGCGGTGAAAAACCGTAAACACGAATTTTTCAACCGCCTTACGGCAGGAGTGCTTTTGGCGGAAGACGGAAGCGTGGACGTCGACGACCTCGACGAAGAGGGAATAGCGCCGGGGAAAGTTATAATTTACAGGCAAGGATGCGAAAAGCCCGAAATGGTGAATTTCGGTTCGGTTCCCCAGGAATTCGGCGAAGAAGAGGACAGGCTGCTCAAAGAATTCGTTACGGTAAGCGGAGTAAACGATTTTCTTGTTACGGGAGCGTTTACGGGGCTTAATTACAGCGGAGCCGCGCTTAACATTATTATGGAACAGAGCAATGCGAGACTCTGTGTCACAACCGAGAGCATAAGGACTGCCGAGCGAGCGGTTGCGGCGAAAATTCTGCGCATTTACAAACAGTTTGCCACCGACGAAAGACTTGCCGCCGTGGAAAATTCTTCTTACGGAGAAAGCGCGGCGTTCAGGGCAAGCGACATTTCGGCGGACGACATAGTTTTCAATCTCGACGACGGTCAGATAAATTCGCTCACGGACAGACGCGGATTGGCAAAAGAAATTTGCGAAATGAACCTGCTTGCGGACAAAGACGGGAACATAAGCGACGAATCCAAGAGAAAATTACTTGAATTACTCGGATGCGAAGGATTCGCCACAACCCGAAACACAGACGAATTACACCGCGGCAGGGCGGCAAAAGAGAACGAATCGGTCGGAAAAGAACGGTTGAAGACAGACAATCTCGACGACCACGAAATTCATATTGCCGAGCATACGGCGTATCTGTTGTCGGACGCATCGGGAATCGGAGAGACTGAAAAACAAATTCTCGGCAATCATATTGCGGAACACCGCGCGATGATTGCGGGAAACAACGCTTAAAAACGGAGGAAAATAAAATATGGACCAGGAACAAACTTTCGTCAATCCCGCAGAAGAAGGAAAAATTGCGGAAAATTCCTACGGAAAATTTTCCGGACCGGAGGAACTGCTTAAAGCGTACAACGCGCTTGAAAGCGAGTTCACGAGAAGGAGTCAAAGACTGAGAGAATACGAAAAGACGTACGGAGAAACAGGCAGAAGCATAGAGGAGCAAAAAAAAGAATTGACGCGTAAATTCAACATTGCGCCCGAGCTTCTCGAAGAGGCGGCGCGCAGGGCGGAAACGGAGACGGGAAACAGAATTGAACTTTCGCTTATAGGCGTACTCAACGAAAAAATGCTTACTCCCGAACAGATGGCAGAGAATTCCGAAGTCGTTGACAGAGTTTTAAGCGACGGAAAGAACCGGGAAGCGGTAATAAACGGATATATAGAGAAGATAAAGAAAGTAGAAGTACCGGTAGTATTCCCGGCGGGCGGAGAAAGCCCGGCAATGCCTCCTTACAAACCTTCAACGGTAGCGGAGGCGGGAGAAATCGCAAAAGCGATTATCGAAAAACTAAAATAATCTGATACAAGGAGAAAAATTATGATTGACGTTATAAATATGGACAAGGTTTTACGTTCGGTATATCTTGACGTGGTATCGTCCAGTCTGAACGAAAAAACGAGTGCGTTTTATAAAAAAGTAGTAAAATCGGGAGCGAACGTCTACGGAAAGGACATAATCGCGCCTTGCCGAATAGGAATAAACGGCGGCGTGGCGTGTACGGAAGAAACGGGAAATCTGCCCGCAACGAGCGCGCCTACTTTGTTGAATTTCAAAGCGCCCCTTGTAAACATCTACGGAAATCTCGAAATCAGCGACAAATTGCTCAGAGTAAACGACGGAGCGGGCGGAGCAATCGACGTACTCAACTACGAAATCGATACGTTGCTCGATTCTGCGAAATACAATATGCGCAGAATGTTATTCCAGAACGGAGACGGAATACTTGCGAGTATGACTGCGGCGGGAACAAGTTCGATGACGATAAAAGTAGACCATACGCGCAACGTAATAGAAGGTATGGTGGTTGACCTGATGTCCGGAAACAGTGCGGTAATGACGGGGTGCAGAATCACTTTCGTGGACAAAGCGAACAGCACCGTTAAGCTCGATAAATCCGTAGCGAGCAGCGTAACAAGCGGAACGAACCTCGTTATCAGCGGAAGCTACAAATGCGAGCTGTACGGAATACCCTATATTTTCAGCGGCGGCGGAATAAACCTTTACGGCAATACGCGTTCGGTAATAGGATATGCGTTGCCGTCCGAATATACGGAAAGCGCGGTTGATTCCAGCACTTTACAGAGCGTTGTGGACAGAATGGAAGAAAACGGCGCGGAGAGACCGGATATGATACTCGGTTCGTACACGATGAGAAGGAAGTATATCGATTCTATGAACACTGCGCACCTGAATATCGAAACCCTCAGCGACGGAGATTTCAAGGCGCCGGGATTCAACGGAATTCCCGTTTATGCAGAACCGTTTATCGAAGATAACACGATGTTCTTCCTTAACACGAAAGACTTTATTATGGCGCAGCTTGCGGATTGGAGTTGGGTTGAAGGCAGCACGCACGAAATTCTCCGACCGATTTACGGCAAAGCGGCGTACACTGCGACTCTCGTCAAATATTGCAACCTGATTTGTCGCAGACCGAAAGCGCAGGCTAAACTCACTTACAGCGCATCGGCAAGCGAAGGCTGATTAAGCAAATAACGCGGGAGGGCGGAGTGAAGATTAAAATTACGCACGATTTGTTCGATATTGCAGAAAGGGTAAAAGAAATAAACAAAAATTACGAAATATACTTCGATACAGTTCTGCAAAAATACGTTTTAACGGCTTTCGGGGTACATCAATCGGTAATACCGTATGACGAACTCGACGTAAGAACGCTTGATTACGTTTACGAAACGCGTATTGAAAACGCAGAAAAAGTGCTTGAAGACATAGACAGGCACAATGCGAAGAAAGAGCGCGAAAGCAATAAAAAAGTCAAAGACGAAATAGAGAACGAATATTCGCGGAGACTCCGTCTATCCCGTCTGTGACGGGGGTGTGATATGACATTGAAAGATGTTCTGAAAAAGGCGTCGGAGTTTACGAAAACGGAACTGGACTTTGACGTAACGGGAGACGAGCAAAGTCTGATGACGGATTGCGGGAAAGAAACCTTGTTGCGTCTGTGCGGAGAATTTACCGATGTAAAGACCGCGGAAAAAGCCGTTGCGATAAACGGGAAAATAGTATATTCGGATTTTTCAAGGAAAGTCAAACGCATATTCAAGGTGGTACACGAAGAGGAGAAAATGCCTTTTCACGAAGAACGCGACGGGATAAAGGTAAACTTCGACGGAGAAGCGGAAGTGACGTATTCGTACTTTGCCGCGCCCGCGAATCTGAATGACGAAATAGATTTGCCGCCTAAATACAACGTTACGATGCTGGCGCTCGGTACGGCGGGAGAATACTGTTACCGTAAAGGATTTTATAAGGAGGCGGAAACGTACGACAAAAGGTTTTCGTCCGCTGTCGAAAATGTGACGCGAGAAGTCAGAAGCGTTAATTTGCGGAAGGTGGAGATATGAACAAAATATTCATTCACGAACTGCCGGAAATAAAAAGTAAAAGATATACGGTAAAGAAATTTTCAAATCTTGCCGGGAATTCCGCAGACGATACGCTCGGACTGGGAAACACCAAATATGGCTGTAATATAAGGCTGCTGAACGGAAGAATTTCGAGGACGTACGGAGTGGGCGTAGCAAGAATAGGAGATTATCTTCTTCCGTCCGGAGTCGTTGCGGGAAGCGGGATACGGTATGCGACTGTATACAAAAAACATAATTACGAAACCGACGCGAACGACGACAGAATGATTTTTCATCTCAATAACGGTGACGTATACGAGGCAAAAATAGGCGTGGATACGACGATGCATAAATTAAACGTTCCCACGGCAAATTCGACGGAAATCATGAACTTCCATTACGACGGAGAAGACGTACTGCTTTTTTTCGACCATCTCGGGAATATTTCAATTTACGACGGAACGGAGGTTACGACGACAACGGGCCCCGCGCTTATAGGAACGAGCGTATACAACGAAAGAATTTACGGCGCGGAAAAGGGTGCGGGGAATACTCTTCGGTGGAGTTCCAATCTTGACCCGACGGGCTGGAAGGATATAACCACGGGAGCGGGAAGTATAGTTTTTCCGGACGAAGGAGGCGCGCTCAGAAAGACTCTTGTCTGCGGCGACGCGCTGTATATATTCCGCGATTATGCGATTTACCGTCTTACGGGTTATAAAGATTTGAACGATTACACTCTGACGAGAATTTATTTTTCCCACAGTCCGCTGTATCCTAAAACGATAGGGATGTGGAACGATAAAATATATTTTCTCAGCGAAGACGGATTTTATTCGGTAAAAGGAACAACCGTGTCCAAGGAATGGCAGGACGAATTTACGCTTATAGAAAACAAAGCGTATGCGGCGGGAGTATGCTACGGAGGAACGTATTATGTCGCCGCAAAGCTACACACGGACGGAGGAACCGTCGGAGACGAATCGCATTGCATTAAAAACAACGGTATTCTCGGAATGATGATAGGAACGGGAGGAGGAGCGGATATTATACGCGGCGTTGACGTAGCCGATTTTGTGCCGTGTTTTATTAACGGAAAAAGCTATCTGTTTCTCGTAAATACGCCGGGATACAGAGAAATGAACCTTTCAGTGTTCACCGATGACGGAAAGATATATAACGGATATTCCGAAATAAGGTGGGCAAGTCCGGACATTACCGTCGGAGATAAAGGGGAAGACGTAACCGTGAGAAAAGTCAATATACGGACGGCAAGCGACATAAAATTAACGGTTGTTTTGTCCGATAAAGAATACGGATACGAATTGAGCGGAAGCACGCGAATGCAAACGGTTGCGGTAAACGCACGCGGAGAGAGAGTAAAAATAAAAATCACGAGTTTTGCGCCGGAATTTATTCTTGACGGATTTGAAATAGAATACGAAACCGTAGAGAGGAGGAAATATGGAGCAAATTGAAAATAAACTTAACGAAATCATAAGGCGGATTCTGATACTGACGGAAAAGATAGACGGAATGACGAATCCGTAAACGGAGGGAAGATGTGGGAAAACCTGTTGAACATGGCGACGCAGTCCG
Source organism: uncultured Clostridia bacterium (assembly GCA_944372095.1). GTDB lineage: Bacteria > Bacillota > Clostridia > Christensenellales > DTU072 > CAG-1782. The sequence goes on along the minus strand of CALVYG010000002.1, from coordinate 7,990 downwards.
GGATATGGGCGGTATTGTTTGTCGTACTTTTCTATAAACAGATAAAAGAAAGCAAAGAGAGGGAAGACAAGTACCAGTCAACGATAGACGCGCTTGCGGACAAACTCAAAATGATAGCGGAAATCCGTTCGGACATAGCGGATATAAAGAACGCGTTGCATGTAGGAGAGAATAAAGACGCGGCAGGCGCGGATGAAAAAAAGACTGCCGACACGACAAAAGAAAATCAGTAAAAACAGTTAAAAGATTATAAAGCAGGGCTGTCCCGTTCGGGACAGCCCTGCTTGCCTTACGGCAACAAAAACGGTGAACAAATAACACTGAAAACAAATATTTAGATATATAATTACGTTTGTTGAGGAACCTTAACAAGCTTTTCTGCGAGGTATTTATTTGTTTCGTAATACGACGGCAAAGTGCCTATATCCGACCAATAGGAATAATCGACGTAAGCGTAAGCCGTGTGCACGAGACGGGGTAAGAGGTCTTTTCCGAAATCGTAGAATCCGTCGGGAATGAGGGAAAGGATTTTTTTATTGATGACGTAAATTCCCGTGTTGACGAGAGCAGGCTGAGACGACGCCGGTTTTTCGATAAAGCCCGTGACGCGGTTTTCGAAATCAATCTGAGTAACGCCGAAAGCGGAAGGATTCGGGTGCGGTTGCACGACGAGCGTGAACAGGGAATTTTTTTCTCTGTGGAAAGCTGCGGCTTTGGTAAGGTCGATTTCGCTGAAAGCGTCGCCTGAAAGAACAAAAAAGTCTTCGCCTACGAACGAAGCCGCTTTTTTTACGCCGCCCGCCGTTCCGAGAGGCACTTCTTCAACATAATAAGTCAGATTGACGCCGAGATTTTCACCGTTTCCGAAGTAGGAAATAACGCGGTCGGCAAGATACCCCAATGTGATTGCTATTTCGTAAACGCCGTGTTTACGTAAAAGATTTATAACGTGTTCGAGTACCGGTTTGTCTATAAGATTTACCATAGGTTTCGGAAGGTTCCGAGTCAAAGGCATAAGCCTTGTACCTTTTCCGCCTGCCATAATCACTGCTTTCATAATAGTTCTCCTTATTCCGGGATTATTGCCGACGGACGTAAATTTATACCCTTTGCGGAGAAAGAAAATCATATTACCGTTTTCAATAAAAAATCCGAATAAAAATGTTTATCGGGAAAATCCGCAAAAAGGCTTTGAAAATTGCAAAACGCTTGTAAAAGGGGTAAAAATAATATATAATAAATTATTATTAAACTATAATCCGAAATTTCGGTGGTTATAGAGCGTCAAGGACGCATCAGGGAAAAAGAAGGACGGATTAAGAAAAAAGAAAGGGGACATTAAATGGCAAAAAAATTAAAAATATCTTTTCTCGGCGGCGTAGGAGAAGTCGGAAAGAATATGACGGCAATAGAATACGGAGACGATATGATAATCGTCGACGCGGGATTGACGTTTCCCGATACGGAAGATACGCCGGGAGTGGAATCTGTTATACCCGATTACGGCTATGTAAAAAGCAAGGCGGGGAAAATAAAAGGCATATTCATAACGCACGGACACGAAGACCATATAGGAGCGCTACCGTATGTGTTACAGGACGTTAAGGCGCCTGTGTACGGAAGCAACCTTGCGTTGGGACTATTGGACAGCAAACTTGCGGAAAGTAAAATAAAAAACGCAAAGCTCGTTACCGTAACCGACAGACAGGTGATAAAAGCGGGGGTATTCAGCGTGGAATTCGTAAGAGTTACTCATTCCATTGCCGGGAGTTACGCTTTGTCCGTAAGTACGCCGCGCGGCGTGATTTTCATTACGGGAGATTTTAAAATAGACCATACTCCGATAGACGGGAAATGTACGGATTTGACGAGAATTGCGGAAATAGGCAATAAAGGCGTGCTGTTACTTATGATGGACTCGACGAACGTCGAAAGAAACGGATACAGTATGAGCGAAAGAAACGTGTTCGGGGCGTTGGACGCGCAGTTTGCGCTTAACGAAAACAAACGTATAATAGTAGCCACGTTCGCAAGCAATATACACAGAGTTCAGCAGATAATAAACTGCGCAATAGCGCATAAGCGCAGAGTGGCGTTTTCGGGAAGAAGTATGATAAAAATCGCAGAGATAGCGAAAACTCTCGGAGAACTTAAATATCCTGACGACGCAGTGGTGGATATAGAAAAAACATCTAAAATTCCGTACGATAAACTTTGTATAATATGCACGGGAACGCAAGGCGAATCGATGAGCGCTCTGACGAGAATGAGCAACGACGATTTCAAGAAAGTAAAAATAAACGAACTCGATTGCGTTCTGTTCAGTTCGTCTGCGATACCCGGGAACGAAAAAATGATATATAACGTGATAAACAAACTGTGTCTGCACGGAGCAAGCGTGGTGTACAGCGCGCTGAGCGAGATACACGTTTCGGGGCACGCCTGTAAAGAAGAGCTCAAATTGATGTTCAATTTGATTAAACCGAAATATTTTATACCGATACACGGAGAATACAGGCACCTTATGCAGCATAAGGAGCTTGCGCTCGAAATGGGAATAGGCGAAGCGAACATATTCATTCCCGCGATAGGAAATTCGATAGAAATAGATAAAGGCGGAATAAAGAAAGCGCAGGAAGTGCCGAGCGGAAGGCTGTTTGTGGATAAAAACAAACTTCTCGGCGACTGTGAAGAACTGATGAAGGAAAGGAAAATAATGGCGTCGGACGGAGCGGTTACCGTAATAGCGAAAATAACGCTTACGAACGGATACGTTACCGAACCGATAATAATATCGCACGGCATCGACATCGGAGAAAAACTGACCGAAGAAATCAAAAACGATATAGCGTCAACGATAGCAAGCGGGGATATGGAAGAAGCGGGAGCGGAGGAAGCAAGGATAAGGATAAAAAAATCCGTTGCGAAAAAATTACAGAAACGTCTGTCGAGAAGACCGATAATAACGGTGGTGGCGGAAGTATGACGGAAGAGGATATTCACGGTAAAATCGCTGAGATAAGAGAGAAAAGTCTGAAAGAAGGGCTGCCCGTGATGAGAACGGAGACGTCGGAAATACTCGGAAGAATTATAAAGGAAAAACAACCCGAAGAAGTGTTGGAAATCGGAACGTGCATCGGAGTAAGCGGAATAACGGTGCTTGCCGCGGGAGGAAAGAAACTTACCACGGTCGAAATAGACGGAGAAAGAGCGGAAAAGGCAAGGAAAAATTTTAACGAATGCGGATTCGGGAACAGAGTAAAAATAATCGAAGGCGATTGCCGTGAAGTGCTGAGGTATCTTGAAGGAAACGAATACGGAGCGATAATACTGGACGGGCCGAAGTCAGACCTTGCGTATCAGTACGAAGCGAGTATGGGAATGCTGAAAAAGGGCGGAATAATATTTATAGACGATATAAATTATCACGGAATGATAAAGGCTGAGGGTGCGCCGCATAAACAAAGGACGATAATAAAAGCAATGAGACTGTTTCTCGAAAGACTTAAAACGGACGAAAGGGTGGAAGTGAAAATATACGAAACGGAAGACGGCATAGCCGTGGCGGAGAAAATAAAATGAAAAAAATTCCTGAATTATTAGCTCCGGCGGGAAGCCCTGAAAAATTACCTTATGCGCTTCATTTCGGCGCGGACGCTGTATATCTCGGAGGTAAAGAATTCGGACTGAGAGCGTTTTGCGAAAATTTTGATTTTGCCGAACTGTGCGATGCGGTACGGTATTCGCATGAGCGCGGAAAAAAAGTATACGTAACGCTGAATATATTTGCTAAAAACGCCGATTTCGGGAAAATCGGAGAATTTGTAAAGGTAATAGAGAAATCGTGCGCGGACGGAGTAATAATCAGCGATGCGGGAGTAATAGATTTCGTAAAAAAAGTTTCGCCGAAAACCGAAATACATTTATCCACGCAAGCGAATACGCTGAATAAATATGCCGCCGGGTTCTGGGCGGAATGCGGAGTCAAGCGGATAGTGCTTGCAAGAGAAGTCAGTCTGGACGAAATAAAAGAAATAAAGGATTATATCGGAGAAAAAGCCGAACTTGAAGTATTCATACACGGAGCGATGTGCATAAGTTACAGCGGCAGATGTCTGTTAAGTACATGGCTTACGCCCAGGGACAGCAACAGGGGCGAGTGCGTACAGGCTTGTAGGTGGGAATACGAAATAGGAGAAAAAAACCGCGACGGTAAACTTACGTTGCAGGAAGACCGAAGGGGAAGCTATATACTGAATTCCAAGGATATGAACACAATGCCGATACTCGATAAAATCATAGAAACGGGTGTATCGTCCTTGAAAATAGAAGGAAGAATGAAATCGGCTTATTACGCGGGAGCGGTAGTAAGAGCGTACAGAAAGCGTATAGACGATTATTTTGCCGGTAAACCTTATGATAAGACGCTCGAATCGGAACTTGAAAAAGTAACGCACAGGGAGTATACTACGGGATTTTATATAGGGAATGCCGAACAATGTTACGAAACGAGCAAACCTGCGAACGATTACAAATACTGTGCGGACGTGACGGGATACGACGAAGAAAGAGGAATGCTTGAAATAGTGCAGAGGAACAGATTTTTTTCGTCGGACGAACTCGAAGCAGTGACTAACCGCGAAGTTAAAACCCTGCGCCCCGAAGAAATTTACGACGAAAAAGGCGAAAGGGTAACGGATTGTAAACTGGTTATGCAGAAGCTGTTCGTGAAAACGGATATACGTCTCGATAAATACGATATACTGAGAAAGAAAGTCGATTAAACGCGGAGGAAGGTATGTTAGGAAAAGATACGGTTTTATTTATAGCCGACGATAAATTCGTAAGCGCGGAATTATTGAAAAAAGAGCTGGATAAGAATTCGGGATATTTAGGAATAATCATACCGTACTCAAAGCTTGAACAAAAGCTGAAAAAGCGCATAGAAAAGCCGTACGGGTTCTATAAAACGAAGATAGAGAGACCCGTAAGCGAATTTTTACATAAAATCATACCGAAAATAAAAGTAACGGAAGAACCTGTATTGTACGATGTTTCGAGCAAAAAAAAGTTATATAATATGATGTTCAGATATGCGCCGAGCGCGGTAGTGGTAAGCGACGGAGCGATAAGGAATTCGATAGAGGAAGGAGTAAAGAAGCTCGGAATGAATATAAGGCTGTATGTATTCAGCGACGGACTTGGAATAGACGAAACGCTGATAAGCGACGGCGTAGTGCATTATTTTGTGGACAATATAGGCGCACGAGATAAGCTGATAGAAAAAGGAGTTGCAGCAGCCGCAATCGACGTAAATCCGTTGCCTGTTGAAAGCGGATATTTTGAAACGGAAGATATAGGAACGTCAAAACAGAAAATCGGGTTTGAGCCTACAAGAAGGCTGTGTGTCGTATGTCTTTGCGGCGGGGCGCCGTTCGAGTTGCCGGTATCGCCGGCAGGCGGCACTGAGTTTGTAATAACGGGAGCAGGCGAAGGCGTGACCGCGGAAAGCGAAAACCTGCATATTTCCCATACGGATTCGGAAATAACCGAACTCGATTTGTTCCGTGCGGCGGATACAGTGGCGACAAGATACAATCCGCATACGGTAAAACGGGTTGCGGCATTGAATAAACCGTTGATACTGATATGCGACGGAGAGGAAAAAATCCCCGAGGCGGAATATCTGGCTGCGGAAGGTAAAGCGTTGATAGTGCGTAACGGAGCGGAGCTTAACGCGGCGTTGGAGACAGTGAACGACGGGGACGTATATCTTGCGAGCGACGAAACCGACCCGCTTTCGGCGAATAAAATTGCTACAAGAATGGCAGGTTTAATTGCAGAAGCAAAGTCGGGGGAGGGAAATTCTTAAATCGGAAAATTGAGAATAACGGTAAATTGTAACGCGAAAATAAAAAAGCCGAAGGGGAAAATCCTTCGGCTTAAATTTTCAAGATAGCAGATAAATCAGAAACGTTTTTCGGGCGTATAGACCGTTGTTCCGTTATCGATGAAATATTTTTTGTGGTGATAAGAAAAGTTCAAAGTAAGCGCAAGAGTAGAGCGCATAACGATGAAGCCCGGAATACATATGAGAGGAATGGCTCCGAGCGTGGGGATAGCGGTAGCGGCAAAAATTCCGACCCAAATAATATTCAAAGTAAAGAAACAAAGGAAATTTTTACGGAATCTGGAAAAAGCGCTTTTAACCGCAACTTTAAGACCGATAAAAATATTTTTAGTCTGAGAAGCGCAAATTTCCGGCATCCATTGAGACAATATTGCGCTTTTAGCCGAATAAGCGGCAATGAAAGCAATAATAATAAAAGGAACAGCGATAAATGCGGCTCCGCCTTGAAAACAAAGTTTCATAAGAGAAAAGAAACCGATAATAAGTCCGATATTTATTGCCGAAGTAACAATCGCAAGTATAAGAGATAAAAGTAAATTCTGAAACCCGGTAGAAACAAAAGCGTTAAAAAGGCCGATATCGTAACCCGTGCTCATCTTATTATAAATAACTTTTGCGAGAGGAAGCTGAGGAACGGTTATAAAAAACCTTATGCAAAAATAAACCGCAACGATAATTCCTATAACTTCACGCCAGTCGCTTGCTTTAAGATAATCCATAATTCTGTCCAGGAATTCAGTTCTGACGGTGATAATCGGGTGATTGATAAGTTCGTCGGGAGTGACGTCAATAGAATTTATAATATCCGCAATATCGGAAATAATCGGCATAATTACGGAAGAAAGAACCGCAAGTGCAATTAAAGCAAGTACGATAATAAGCAAAGCTAATTTAATAATAAGTTTCGTATTGCACATAGTAAGAGAAAATGTATGGTTAAGAGGCATAATCAAAATCTCCTTTTTTTATAAGGACTTACGCCGAAATCTTCACGTGGAAGGCTGTTTTCACCGAAGTAAGCGGTAGTAATAAAAATCAGCGAAACGGTGTAAGCAACGGAATAACCTACGGTATCGATAATCCAGGCAATATACCAGATTTTCGAAACCAGATAGGAAATAAGAGCCGTGGCAAGCAAAATAAGCCCAACGGTGAAATGTCCCGGTAAAAGCATTTTCTGTTTAGAACGGGACTGATAAAATGCTGTGGAAAGAGCATTATGAGAATAGATTCCCTTAATACACATAAATGGCAGCCAAAGAGTAAGACTGCTCATAATATAAATCACAAGTATAGCGAGGCCGAAAAATACAATATACGATAAAACCGCATAAGCTATCGGACTTGTAAAGTTATACCACATAAACGCAAACAGAGTATAAAGCGTATAAGCAACCGCATAAATTAAAATATTCATACCGCTGTAAAGTAACGACGGTAAAGCATAATCGTTAAACGAACGGAAGAATTGTTTCGGAGAAGACGTACCCACTCTGAAATGCCTGATTGTAGTGCCCATAATACAGGCGGTAGCAAGGACGGAAACAAAAATTCCGAGGATAATGGCGATATAAGAATAAGCGGGAGAAAAATAACTCAGCCACAATTCACCCCAATTCTTATAATCCGGCGGAGAAATAACATTCACAAATAAAAGCTCCGCCCTGATACCGTAAGCAAAAAGAGCCGACGGCAGAAGAGTGGACAAAAACATAAGCAGAAAACGCTTGCCTTTGCCGTATACAAATAGATATAAGAACGTGTCTTTCAAATATCGCATAATAATATTATACCAAAGTAAGAATATTTACGCAATAGTTTTTTGCCGTAACCCACGTACACGCGCACGCGCGCGTATATTTTATATTGATTATCCGAGGGTGAAACCGCTTTGAGTATGCAGGGGTAGTAGCAAACTACCCCTGCATACTCATTTTTTTGGGAGTATTGGTTATCCGAGGGGGAAACCGCTTTTAGAAAAAATCGGTTGTCCCCCTCGAACTCCCCCTTCCCGAAAACCTCAGCTTTTTGGGGGTATTGGGTTATCCGAGGGTGAAACCGCTTTTAGAAAAAATCGGT
>CALVYG010000001.1 GCA_944372095.1 uncultured Clostridia bacterium | reverse complement strand
ATAACCGATTTTTTCCAAAAGCGGTTGCCCACACGGACAACCAAAGCCCCAAAAAATCTGAGGTTTTCGGGAAGGGGGAGCCCGAGGGGGATAACCGATTTTTTCCAAAAGCGGTTTCCCCCTCGGATAACCAAATACCCCCAAAAAAGAGTATGCAGGGGGAACTTGATGTTCCCCCTGCATACTCAAAGCGGTTTTTCACTCGGAGAAATAAAAAGTTGAAAAGTGAAAAAATATATGTTACTATAAATGTAATTAAAGGAAAACAAGGGAAAAATAACGGAGAAGAGATGCATTTATTAAACAAAGCGTATAAATATTTTTGGGCGCTTACGGAAGAGAGAGACAGGAAGAGGATGGAGAAACAGGCTTTGCCGACGGGGATTAACGCCATATTCGATATTCCTTATTCCGAGGACAGAAAAAACGAGCATATGTTAGACGTATATTTCCCCGAAAAATATTCTGACAGGAAACTGCCGGTAATAATAGATATTCACGGCGGGGGACTGATGTACGGAAATAAAGAATTGAACAAAAATTATTGTTATCATCTTGCGGAAAGGGGATTTACCGTTATAAACGTGGGATATTCTCTATGTCCGGACAATCCTTATCCTTGCTGTATAGTGGATGTTATGCACGCATTGGAGTATATAGGAGAACATATGGACGGGTATCCGTGCGACAGGAACAGAGTTTTTATCACGGGCGACAGCGCGGGAGCGATGCTTGCCGCTTACGCCGTGCTTATTTCTTCAAGTGAGGAGCTGAGAAAAGTTTATAAAACGGGGAAAATAAATTTTGAGTTCAAGGCGGCAGGATTTACGAGCGGAATGTTTTTTTTCGATTCGGGTTGGGCGAGACTTCTTTCGCCGGGAATTTTCGGTAAAGGAGGGAGGAGAAAATCGCCTTATAAAAATTATCTTGCTTTTTGCGATATAATAGACAAAGGGAAATTTCCGCCGACGTATTTTGTTACGAGCAAAGAGGATATGTTGAGAAAATCCACGTTAATGTTCAAAGAACTTCTCGATGACAGGGGAATAGAAAACGTATTGGACGATTATCCGAAGGGAGACGGATATAAACTCGAACACGTATTCAGCGTATTATACCCGTCGGAGTATCCCGAAAGCGTATGTACGATAGACAGAATGACGAAATTTTTTCTGAATCAGGCGTAGGAAAACATAGCTTATAAGTCCCTGAACGGATAAAAAACCGCTGAAAAAAAGCGGTTTTTTTAATGGTATTTTGTTGAAGAAAGTTGTTACAAACAAAGGAAAAAAGAGAGAAAAAAGGGAAGATTGGCGTATTGACAAAAGGGAAGTTTTAATGTAAACTTAAAAGGCATATTTATTTATAAATTATACAGGAGGCAAAACTAATGGACGAAAAAGAAAACGTCGTACCCGAAACGACAAACGAAACGGCAGCGCCCGCAACAAAAAATCCAGCGGATTTGAAGCTGAATTATCCGCAAACGCTGAAAGTCGGACTGGGCTTCTGCGTGGTAATGATATTCTGGACGGTGTATAACTTCGTTGTGCCGCTATTGCTCGAACAGGCGTTCGGATTCAGCAATACTATACGAAACGTAATTGTCGGTATAGCGAGTGCGATGTGTATGGTTCTTCTGCCGGTATTCGGAAAAATCAGCGATAAATCCGGAAAGACGAAATACGGAAAGAAATTCGGCCGCCGCACGCCGTTTATAGTACTCGGCACGGCGATAACGATTATAGCGATGATTCTCGTTCCGATTTCGGTAAGCAGTCAGTTGACGGATTCGACGGAAATCAGAACCGAATATGAAAAATTCTTTGCCGCGGAAGAAAGCGACGTAAAAATTTACGACGCGGAAAAAGGAAGAGAAATTACGAGAGCTGAACTCATTAACGATTGGTTTGACGAAGCGAAAAGCGGAAATTACGACCATATCGGAAAAACCGAATATCAATCGTTAATAGCTGAATATCCCGACGAAGCGGAAGCGAGAGAATTTTTGACGGGACTATACGATATACAGATAACCAACGGAAAACTGATGGGAGTACTCGGTGCGGCGGATTGTGTGCAGACGGTAGTAAGCTATTCTTCGGAAGAAAATATCGATACGCCGATAACCGAAGAAGAATACAATGCGCTTTCAAAGAATGTAGCGATGCCGTATGCGAAATATCTTGCGGACGCCGCAAACGATTTTACGAGCGCGGCGGTAAACAAGGAAGTAAACTGGGGATTCTTCGCGTTCTTCCTTATTGCGTTACTCCTGATAATACTTGCGCAGACCGTAATAAGAACGCCTGCGGTATCGTTGATGCCCGACGTAACGCCCAGTCCGCTCAGAAGCCCCGGGAATGCGATGATTAACCTTATCGGCGGCGTGGGCGGCGCTATCGGTTTCTTGATTTACACAATTACCTTTATGTTTGACGAGAAAATTACCTTGTCAACGCAATATTGGATTATTTTCGGTTCGATGGCAATCGCGCTCGGACTTGTTCTCGTAGGATTTATTCTTTTGGTTAAAGAAAAGAAATGGGTGGCCGAATGCAACGATATATGCCGTGAATACGGATTACCCGTTTATGAAGAAAAAGAGGAAGAAGAGAAAGTTGAAAAGAAAAAGGTCAGTATGCTTAAAGAATACGGACCGAAGAAGATGACGAGTTTCCTGCTCATACTCGGCGCGATATTTATGTGGTTTATAGGTTATTATGCGATAGCGAACAATATGCCGATATATTGCGTAAAAATACTCGGCGTAAGTACGGGACTTGCATCGATAGTAAGCGGAGCGAGCCTTGTCGTAGCGGCTATCGGATTTATTCCCGTTGGTATTATGGGAAGAAAAATCGGAAGAAGGTGGTCGATAATATTCGGATTTGCGCTTGCGATAATCAGCTATGTACTTGTAGCGTCCTGCGTACAGAGAGCGAGCGATACCGCGACGATAATATTTATGGCGTGTTATATGGTAAGCGGATTCGGACTTATTTTCGCTAACGTAAACACGTTGCCGATGGTACTCGAAGTATCGTCGCCGGAAGACATAGGTAAATTTACCGGAATATATTACATAGCGACGATGTCGGCGCAGACGTTGGGACCGATATTCGGCGGACTGGTAATGGACTATATAGGCGGAGGAAGCGCGCTGTTTATATTCAGTGCGGTATGCGTAGCGCTCGGAGCGGTAATGATGTTGTTCGTAAAACACGGAGAAGCTCCCGACTATGTAGCGAGAGTGGAAGAGAGAAAAACAGCAAAAGCTGCGGCAAAATAATTTTCCCCGATTGCGCTTAAAAGAATTTAACCCGCGGAATTCGTTCCGCGGGTTTTGTTTTTTGTATAGATTAATTGTTTTGCTGTTTAGTATTTATTCAAGTTACGGGGGAATTAAAGCAGTACTAAAAGGGCGTCTTTTTTTTCCTGCGGTAAAAGTTTTAATTTTGATATAATCTGTTTGTCACTTGCATAGCTTTGTATGTCGTTGTAAAAAAATTCTTCTTCAGTGCAGCCGCATGCTTCTATGATTTTCAAAAGAACTTCCAGACTGGGTAAAAAGTCTTTTTTGCTTTCCAATCTGTTTATATAACCTATATTCATATTAATATCAATAGAAAGTGCTTTTTGCGAGAGCTTTGCTCTGTTTCTAAAATAACTAATTCGTTCTATTATTTCCGATTTGTTCAAGACACACCTCAATTATCCTTATATTAATTATAAAATTTTCAAATTCGATAAGGGTACACAATGTACAAAGTTTAATCACAATATATATTGAAAAAAAACATAAAAAATAAACATAAGTTGTGATTTTTTGTTTACAAATGCTGTATTGGATGTTATAATGATTAAAACATAAGAGAAAACCGGAATTAAAAACAGCTATTTAATAAGAAAGAAATAATATTAGGAAAATTAAAGGAGAATAAATTATGATAACAAAAAACAATTTATGCAGTGAAACGACTGAAAAGAATTTTCGAAAACATGTAAGAATAGTTTTCATGGCAATAATGGGAATTCTTTTAATGGTGCTTACGGCATGTGCTGATAAAGGGGCGTCAAAAGTGGAAATCAAAGACGGGTACTGGGTTATCGACGGAGAGGAAACAGGCGTAAAAGCGGAAGGAGAAAAGGGAGAAGACGGAACGGACGGAATTACGCCTGAAATAGATATAAATCAAGACGGATATTGGGTAATTAACGGAATAGTTACGGAAGTAAAAGCGGAAGGACAAAGCGGAACCGTTTCCGGGATAGAAATAAACCAAGAGGGATATTGGGTAATTAACGGAGTAACTACGGAAGTAAAAGCAAAAGGAGAAAACGGGGAAGACGGAACGGACGGAATTACGCCTGAGATAGAAATTAACCAAGAGGGATACTGGGTAATTAACGGAGTAACTACGGAAGTAAAAGCGAAAGGAGAAAACGGGGAAGACGGAACGGACGGAATTACGCCTGAGATAGAAATTAACCAAGAGGGATACTGGGTAATTAACGGAGTAACCACGGAGATAAAAGCAATAGGGGAAAACGGGATAAACGGAAAAGACATATTTGAATTATATAAGGAAATTTACGGATATGACGGAACAGAGAAAGAATGGCTTGACGAGATTCTCAATAAAAGTTTAGCCGGACGCGCATACACCGTAAGTTTGGATTATAACGGTATGCAAGTTGACGATGGGACGCTGACTGCAATAACGGCGTATGAAAACAGGTATATTACTTTACCTTTGCCTGAAAGAGAAGGATATATATTTGAAGGGTGGTATACAGGTAACGGGATAAATGACGGACAATGGTTAAACACGATGAAAGTTTCGTCGGATATGAATCTTATTGCAAAATGGCGGAAGGAAAGCTTTACCGTGCGTTTTGAAACAGAAAGCGGAGAATTATTGAAAGAAGAGGTTGTAGAATACGGAGAAAACGCGAATCCGCCGGTTGCTCCTCACATTGAAAATTATGTTTTTGAAGGATGGAGTGAAGAAATTACGGGAATAAAAGACGATGTTATTATATATCCGGTATATGTTGCCGTAAGATATACTATTACATACAATACAGACGGCGGAAGCGAAATACCGGCAGAAACATATCTCTATAACCAAAAACCGGATGCGCCCATTGTTCCCGAAAAAAGCGGTTTTGTATTTATTGAATGGAGAATTTCGGGGAGCGACGTAGTTTTTAATTTTGATGCGCCTCTTGCGTCGGATATAGAACTCATTGCGGTATGGTCGGATACGGTTGGAATATCCGACGCGGAAGGATTGCTTGAAATTGGCAGTAATCCTTCCGGAAAATATTCTTTGCTGAATAATATAAATCTTAAAGGAGCGGAATGGAATCCGATAAGCAGTTTTTCGGGTACGTTGGACGGACAGGGATATAAAATTTATAATTTTACCATAAGTGGTGCTGGCAGCAGTATGGGTTTTTTTATTCGTAATCAAGGGACAATAAAAAATATAGTATTTTCAGATATAATAATAAGTAACACTTGTTCGGAAACTTTGTCATCATCCGTCGGCGCTGTCGCAGCAACTAACGAGGGAACAATAAGTAACGTCACTTTAAGAGAAACGGCATTGTCACGAACATGCTCAGCTCAAAAATCAGGAACATTCGATTATTGTGTCGGAGGAATAGCGGGAAATAACAGTGGTTCAAAATCCGAGATATCCGATATTACTATTGAAACATTAACCGTCAGTTTTAATCTTAATTACAAATCAAAAGCATATTGTGATTATTCCGCATATATACAATTCGGGAATATTGCGGGAAAAAACAGTGGATTAATAAAAAATATAACGGTTAGCGCCGCGTTGAATTATCGGACGTCATCTATGGTAGGCCTTAGGAATCATTTTTCTGATTATTGTGGCTATGTATATTCAAACATAGGCGGGATAACGGGAGAAAACACAAGCGTTGTCGATAAAGCGAAAGCAAACATAGATATGGATTTGAGTACTACCGCGTCCAATTATGATTATGAATCTTTTTCTTCTTATCAATATCTAAGAGCAGGAGGAATTGCAGGATATAATGAAGGAGAAGTAAATAATTCATATTCAGAAGGTAATTTAACATCATATTTTTGCGGAGATAGTAAAGTAAAAGTTTACGGTGGCGGAATCGGCGGAATAGTAGGAGTTAATGAAAAATCGAATGTCGGTATCGTAGACGGATGTAAATCGATTCTGAACATGGATATAAGCGCTTATGCCGGAGAAGGGGCAGGCGGAATTGTTGGTACGAACGAAAAAGATGCAAAAATAATGAACTGTTTATTTGCAGGAAGTATTAAAGGGAAGTTGTCTTACAAAAGACAAATAGGCGGAATTGCAGGAGCAACAAACGGAGGAACAATAACCTACTGTGTATTCGAAGGGAGTATCGAAGAAGGTTATTCAAGTGCCGGCTTGGGAGGATTTGTCGGGAAATTGGGGGAAGGAACGACATTGTCGCGTTCTATAAACGATGGACAAATTGTGGTGACAAACAGTCAAGGGACGCCTGAATATATATCAAGCTCTCTTATCGGCGCAACTGTATTAAAATGTTACAGGACAGAAAATGCCGTGCTTACAGCAGGGGAAACTGTCACTGACGGAACACAATCGGAAACTGCCCTGCTTGTACCGAAAACAGAAATAATAAGTGAAGAATATTTATATGAGCAACTGATTTTTGATGAAAATATTTGGGGAATAGATAACGGAGAAGTTTATCTTATAGCTTTGGAAACATCATTGAACTAGTTTACTTATAAAGGGGGAGGGGGATTTTCAGAAAGAGCCTGATAACATATTCAGGCTCTTTTTCCATATGTTTCAGTTATTATTAAAATTTATGTTAAACTGTAATATAAATTTAAGCATTTACATTTATAATTCCTTATGATACAATTGAGAAATATGAAAAAAAGTATAAAACTCATAATTATGATTTTTTTATTGGTAACGGTTGCCGTTACAAGTTTTGTCGCGTGTCAGAGAGACGGCGAGTTTCAGGATGACGGAATCGTGATAACTTTTGTAACCGGGTTTGAAAACGACGAAAATCCTATTATTATCGAACCGAGAGTAAGCACGCTTTCCAAACCTGCCGAAATGCCGGACGACCCTTATAAAGCAGGATACAGATTTTTGGGTTGGTTTTACGACGAGGAAGGGACTTTGCCCTTTTCTACGAAAGACGGGTTGAAAACCGATACCACGCTTTACGCAAAATGGGAAAAGAAACGCGCAGACGCAGGTGAAAGCGAAACGCCTTCGGAAGTGGAAGCGCCGAACGGAATTGTTTACCGCTTGAAAGAGGACGGGAATTATGCCGTAACCGGGTACAAAGGAACCGCAACCGAACTTTCGATGACGCCGAGTTACGAAGGAGTCGCCGTTACAAGCATTTCGGAGGGAGCCTTTAACGGCAATTCCACGCTGAAAAAAATTATTATACCGAGTACGGTAACGGAAATAGAGGACGGAGCATTTTACGGTTGTTCCGCGCTTGAAACAATCGAAGCCACGGCGTCTAACGAAACTTTTTCTTCCGAAGAAGGAATATTGTACGCAAGCGATAAAACCGAACTGGTTGCAGTCGGACAGGCGAGAACTCAGGATATTGCTCTCAGCAACCGCGTGGTTAAAATCCGCGGATACGCTTTTGCAGGCGGCGTTTATTCCGTTTCTTTCAAGGAAAATTCCAATCTTACCGTAATCGGTGAATACGCCTTTGCGGAATTTGACGGGAAACTTACCGTTGCAAAAAACGTCAAAGAAATAAGAAGAAGAGCGTTTTACGGAAGTACCGCGGAAATTTCATTTTCAGCCGATTGTTCGGTAGATAAACTGGCGATGGGTGAATTTGACGGATATATCGGCAAAAAACTCGTTCTGCCTTCGTCGGTGAAAAGTATAAGCGGAAGCCCGTTTTACGGCGCGACTGCCGAAATAGATTTTTCCGCCACCGGAATAAAAAATCTCGGAGAAGCCGCTTTTGCGGGGTACGAAGGTAAAACTCTTTTTATTCCGTATTTTGTGGAAACCGCCGATAACAACTGTTTTTACCGCTGTTCGTCGGTCATTACTTTTGACGAAAGAACTGCTTATTCCGTTGTGGGCGAATACGCGTTCAATCAGTTTTGCGGGGAAGTCGTTTTCCCCGATACGGTCAAGACCGTCGAGTCTTACGCATTTTACGCAATGCGTTACGGCAAAGTTACTTTTTCCGCGGCTAAAAGCGAAATCGTAACGGCGGATAACGCTTTCTTGCTTTGCAATCAGAAAAACGTTAATTATATCGGATAAAATGAAAAAATTTTTACGTGCGGTATTGATATTTATACTTATTGTTGCCGTAGCGTCGCTGGTTGCCGCATGTACGGACGACAATCAGGAACCGAACGATTCCGGCAACGGCGGAAACAACGTTCAGACGGGAGAACAGACCTGTAAGCACGAGTTTGCCGAATATACCGTAACGGACGAACCTACGGAAACAAGACTCGGATATGCCGAAGGCGAATGTATCCTTTGCGGAGAAAAATCCGGTTTTTATCTTCCTATGCTATCGGAAGAAAATTACAGTCTCGAAATTATTCCGGCAACCTGCACGGAAGACGGTAAAAAAATTTATACGTCGGCTTACGGAACTTTCGAAGTCGAAATACCTGCAACGGAGCATAATTACAAACCGACGGTTGTCAAAGAGCCTTCCTGTACCGAAAAAGGTTTAACCGAATACGAATGTACTCTTTGCGGAGACAAATACAGCGAAGAACCCGAGAAAGTTGAGCATAATTACGTAGTAACCGATTATGAAGAAGCGACGTGTACTTATAAAGGTTATACTAAATACGCTTGTTCGATGTGCGGTGACGAGGTGGTTGTAGAAGGAAGCGAATTCGCGCATAAATACGGTAACGGAGTGCATGTTTCCGCCGTTTGTCCCGATTACGGTTATACGGAATTCGTATGTTCGGAATGCGGAGACGTTAAAACCGTATACGAAACCGAACTCGTTCACGTATACGATTCGGTTTCCGGGAAGTGCGGATTTTGCGGAAAAACTTGTGAACACGATTTTGAAGGTTATAAATGTCGGGTCTGCCGTCTCGATATTGAGGAAAGGGTGGCGGAAGACGGTTTTTATCATCTTGACAAGAACCGCGACGGTATTATCGGAGAGGGGGAAACCGTATATTTCGGCTTTTATCCCTGCACCGTGGTGACGGATAACTCCGTTATAAAACAACTCGCTGAAACGCAGCCGTCGGATGACGGGTATTACGAATTGAACGGTGTAAAATATATAAAAAAAGCCTTGGACCAAAGATATTCGGGTCTCGGAAAATTTTCCGACGGAACCGTTATAAATTCAAAAGTTTTTTCAAGCGGATACTATTACCGTGTGGAACCCGTCGAATGGACGGTTGAGGAAACAGCCGACGGAAAAGTACTGCTTCGTTCGAAATATGCCGTTGACGTATTGAATTATCTCGACAAAGAAAGTTTTTATTTTGACGCCGAAAAAGGCGGATATTATGTAAACGGTGAAGAAAATTATGCCTGCGAATGGGAAACAAGCGACCTGAGGGAATTTCTGAACGTATATTTTCTTACCAAAGCCTTTAACGATATTCAACGTAAAATGATTGTACCCGTCGTAAACAACAACGGGCCGGAAACGAATTATTATCAAGGGAAAGCGCACGCCGATTGCGAAGACACGACGGATTTTATTTTCGTTGACGCGTATTCGGATTTATTCGGAGAAGACGAAGCCGCGTCCGACGCGTCGGAAGAAAGAACGGTAAAAGCTACCGATTACGCAATCGGGAGCGGAATAGGGCTGAAAAACGGATACGCTACCGGGAAAGTGGAGTATTATACGCGGTCGGCAGGGCTTAATTCCAATAACATAGGCATAATAAATACCGAGGGTGCGTTCAGTGTAAGCGGACAGCTTTATTCCGAAAAAGACGAAACCGGAACGGTGGACGGGAAAGGAGCGGTTCCGTGTTTATGGATTAGCGTAAATCGGGATTGAAAGTTGAAAAAGCGTTGAAATTCCGCATAGAAAAAGTATAGAGAAATTAAATTTTTTGATTGACAAGGAAAAAAACAGTTGGTATAATGGTAAGGCTTATGTGGAGACGCATAGGCTTTATGCCGCTGAAAATGCTGAAAAAGCGGAATACACGGAGAAAGTCCGACGTGCGGCTGACGTCGGAAAGAGTGCGTGACGGATACCGGTGGCAAGGGTGTGTGAACGTTATCGGTTTCCGGCGTCGGAAACGACCGGAATCATCAGTCGGAATAAGGCGGATTTATTCTGAAAAGGGTTGAAAAGGATAAATTCATCTATAAAAAAGAGGAGGATTTTGAATGCCAACAATTAACCAACTGATAAGGCAGGGCAGGGAAAGACAAGTAAAGAAAAGCCAGACTCCTATGATGGAAAAATGTCCTCAGAAGAGAGGCGTATGCTTGTCCGTAACGACTACTACCCCGAAAAAGCCTAACTCCGCGGTAAGAAAAATAGCAAGAGTGCGTTTGGTAAACGGAATGGAAGGAACGGTCTATATCCCCGGAATCGGCCATAGTTTACAGGAACACAGCGTAGTGCTTGTCCGCGGCGGCAGAGTTAAGGACCTTCCCGGTGTGCGTTATCACATCATCCGCGGTACTCTCGATACCACGGGCGTGGCGAAACGTAACCAAGCAAGGTCTAAATACGGCGCTAAAAAGCCTAAATAAATTCAATTATAGTTGAATTTAACCCGATATTAAAATTAACAGGAGGACACAAAAATGCCTAGAAGAAGTGGAGTTCCTAAGCGTGAAGTTTTGCCTGACCCTATTTACAATTCGAAAGTCGTCACCAAACTCATCAATCAGATAATGCTTGACGGAGAAAAAGGCGTGGCGCAGAAAATAGTTTACGGAGCATTCAATGTTATCGAAGAAAAAATGGGAATGAATCCGAACGACGTATTTATGCAGGCTCTCGAAAACGTAATGCCCACATTGGAAGTAAAGGCCAGAAGAATCGGCGGAAGCAACTATCAGGTACCGCTCGAAATCCGTCCCGAAAGACGGCAGACGTTAGGAATAAGATGGATAGTACTGTATGCGCGTAAACGCGGCGAAAAGCAAATGTACCAAAGACTCGCGGCAGAGTTGATGGACGCGTACAACAACGCCGGCGGCGCGGTAAAGAAGAAAGAAGACACTCACCGTATGGCAGAAGCAAACAAAGCTTACGCTCATTACCGTTTCTAGTATTAAAAAGTCTTTTTTCGGCAATACTGACAACATTCGGGCATACCACCATTCACAGTAGTATGCTCGCTTTGTTTAATCGGAGCGCCGTAAAATTTTTATTTATCGCACATACATAGTTAAACAGTTATAAACATAAGAAAAAAATTCCGCTGAAAACAAATTTCAACGGAAAAATACCGTAAAGCAAGGAGAAATCAATGGGAAGAGAAGTACCCTTAGAGAAATTCAGAAATATCGGAATAATGGCGCATATCGACGCCGGGAAAACGACCACGACGGAACGTATACTTTACTATACGGGACTTACGCATAAGCTCGGAGAAGTACACGAAGGCGCGGCGACAACCGATTGGATGGTGCAGGAGCAGGAAAGAGGAATCACGATAACCAGCGCGTCGGTAACGACGCATTGGCTCGGGCATACTATTAACGTAATAGATACGCCGGGACACGTGGATTTTACCGTCGAAGTCGAAAGAAGTCTGCGCGTGCTTGACGGCGCAGTGGCGGTTTTCTGCGCGAAAGGCGGCGTTGAACCTCAGAGCGAAACCGTTTGGAGACAGGCAGATAAATACAGTGTGCCGAGAATTGCGTTCGTTAATAAAATGGATATACTCGGAGCGGATTTTTATAACGTAGTCGAAATGATGAAAAACCGTCTGCATACCGTACCCCTTCCGCTTGTATTGCCGATAGGAAAAGAAGCCGATTTTATCGGTATCGTGGACGTAATTAAACGTCAGGCGCTTATTTATAACGAAGACAAGACGGGTAAGAATTTTACCACAACCGAAATTCCCGCCGATATGAAGGAAAAGGCGGAAGAAGCAAGAAGAAACGTAGTGGAAGTGTGCGCCGATTTTGACGACGAAATAATGATGAAAGTGCTCGAAGACGCCGAAGTCAGCGAAGAAGAAATAATTCCCGCGCTCAGAAAAGCAACTATCGCAATGAAAGTAACTCCCGTTCTGTGCGGAAGTTCGTACCGTAATAAAGGCGTGCAGAAACTGCTCGATTATGTAGTAGCGCTCTTGCCGTCGCCCGTGGATATTCCCGCGGTAAAAGGGACGGATGAGAAAGGAAACGAAATAGAAAGACATCCGAGCGACAAAGAACCTCTTTGCGGACTTGCATTCAAAATTGCGGTTGACCCGTTTGTGGGGAAACTCACGTTTTTCCGTATTTACAGCGGAATGCTTACAAAAGGGATGAACGTTTACAATTCCAATAAAAAGAGCAAAGAAAGAGTGGGCAGACTTATAAGAATGTTTGCAAACGACCGAGTGGATATAGACGAAGCGTATGCGGGAGATATAGTGGCAATAATAGGATTGCGCGACACGACGACGGGAGAAACGCTTTGCGACCAGAACAAACCGATTATTCTCGACAGTATGGTGTTCCCCGAACCTGTCGTAAGACTTGCAATCGAACCCAAAACCAAAATCGGACAGGAAAAAATGAGTCTCGCGCTCGTAAAACTTGCGGAAGAAGACCCGACGTTCCGTACTTATACGGACAAGGAAACGGGACAGACGATAATAGCCGGAATGGGAGAATTGCATCTTGAAATAATAGTGGACAGACTACTCAGAGAGTTCAAAGTGGAAGCTAATATCGGAAAACCGCAGGTGGCGTACCGCGAAGCAATCAAAAAACCTGCGCGCGGAGAAGGCAGATACGTCAGACAAAGCGGCGGAAAAGGACAATACGGACATTGTATTATCGAACTCGAACCGAACGAACCCGGGAAAGGAATCGAATTTTTCGACGAAATCGTCGGCGGCGTAATACCGAAAGAGTTTATAAAACCGATAGAAGAGGGAATAAGAGAAGCCGCAAAAGGCGGAGTACTCTGCGGATACGAAATGGTGGATTTCAAAGTAAGACTTGTAGACGGAAGTTTCCACGACGTGGATTCGTCGGAAATGAGCTTCAAAATAGCCGGAAGTATGGCATTCAAAGACGCTGCGAAAAAAGCCGACCCGACGATACTCGAACCCGTGATGAGCGTTGAAATAACCGTGCCGAGCGAATACCTCGGAGACGTATTCAACACCGTAAATTCCCGCAGAGGAACGATAAGAGAAATGACGGACAGAAACGGCGTTAAAATAATAGATTGCGATATACCGCTGAGCGAAATGTTCGGATACGCAAACGTATTGAGAAGCGCAACGCAGGGAAGAGGAAATTACAATATGCAGCTCAACTGCTATATGGAAGTTCCCGCAAGCGAGAAGAAGCGTTTGCTTGAAGGAATTAAAGCTAATTAAAGCGATAAATCCGTAAAACGCGTAAAAAACCGATTTTTTGTTAAAATTGAAAAAGATTGAAAAAACGCGTGACAAGAAAAAAAAAATATATTATAATCATAAAGACTCTAAAATAAAAAATATCTAATTGGGAGGATATTCTAAAAATGGCAAAAGCTAAATTTGAAAGAAGTAAGCCGCACGTCAATATAGGAACTATCGGACACGTAGACCACGGCAAGACGACATTGACAGCCGCAATCACGATGGTAGCCGCGGCAGCCGGAAACGCAGAAGTAATGCGTTACGACGAAATTGACAAAGCACCCGAAGAAAAAGCAAGAGGAATAACGATAAACACAGCGCACGTAGAATATCAGACTGCAACGCGTCACTATGCACACGTAGACTGCCCGGGACACGCAGACTATGTAAAGAACATGATAACGGGAGCTGCGCAGATGGACGGAGCTATCCTCGTAGTAGCCGCTACGGACGGACCGATGCCGCAAACCCGTGAGCATATCCTGCTTGCCCGTCAGGTCGGCGTTCCTTATATCGTAGTATTTATGAACAAAATTGACCAGGTAGACGACCCCGAATTGCTCGACCTCGTAGAAATGGAAGTAAGAGAACTGCTTTCGAGCTACGATTTCCCCGGCGACGATATCCCCGTAATCAGAGGTTCGGCATTGAAAGCTATGCAGGCAGCTGCGGCAGGACATGCAGACAGCCCGGATTGCGATTGCATCAGAGAACTTCTCGACGCGGTTGATTCTTATATTCCCGCTCCTGAAAGAGATACCGATAAACCTTTCCTTATGCCTGTTGAAGACGTATTCACCATCACGGGCCGCGGAACGGTTGCTACGGGCAGAGTAGAACGCGGTATGGTTAAGGTTCAGGATAAAGTCGAAATCGTAGGACTTATGGATAAACCGAAGGAAACCGTTGTTACGGGAGTTGAAATGTTCAGAAAACTTCTTGATTTTGCGCAAGCAGGCGACAATATCGGAGCTCTTCTCAGAGGTATCGACAGAAAGGAAATCGAAAGAGGTCAGGTTCTCGCTAAACCCGGAACCATTCATCCCCACACGCATTTCAGCAGCCAGGTTTACGTTTTGAAAAAAGAAGAAGGCGGAAGACATACTCCTTTCTTTAACGGATATCGTCCCCAGTTCTATTTCAGAACAACCGACGTTACCGGAACAATCACTCTTCCCGAAGGCGTAGAAATGGTTATGCCCGGCGATAACATCAAAATGGACATCAAACTTATTACTCCTATCGCTATCGAGCAGGGACTCCGTTTCGCTATCCGTGAAGGCGGCAGAACGGTTGGAAGCGGCGTTGTTTCCGCGATAATCGAGTAATCAATTATATTAATCCTTAGTTAAAAGGATATTACTCTCAATCAAGTCAAATAAAGGGCGTATTTTAATGCGCCCTTTTTGTCGTGACAGGCGATTAAAACAAACGTCCGGTAATTTACCGGACGTATTTTCCGATAGGTAAAGAGGGTGTTTTCGGCACCCTCTTATAAGGGGTTTAGTTGCAGCCGTTGCAGCCGCAATCGTGAGAAGATTTGTTGCCGCAGCAGCAGTTGAGGATGAGCAATAACGGCAGTATGTCGCATATGCAGGACCCGTTTCCGCAGCAGCAAAGAATGAGCAAGAGCCATAAGATATTGTTGCAGCCGCAACCGCTTCCACAACCGCATCCGCCGGCATTCGCACCGTCAAAAAAGTTCATAATATGTACCTCCTGTTTTGGTTTTCTATTACATTCCTATGCGGAATTTTTTCATAGTGTGAGTTTATAAAGATTTAATTCGGGAATAAAAATCTTATGCCGAATAATATTGACGAACAGGTAGAAGGATTAAGAGCGTTATTCGGGTTTCCGCCTGATTTTACCGTACGCGACATTAAAACCGAATATTTTTACGGGAAAGCCGTTTATTTTGACGGACTTATCGACGTAAAAGAATTGGAGGAAAGTATAATCGAACCGCTTGTTAGGAAAAGCGAGCCTTTCGGAGATACTCTTGAAGGAATGAGGGGAATAATCTGTTACGGCGGAAATCTGAAAGAAATCAGTTACGAAGAAAGCAAAGAAACTCTATTAAGCGGAAGCGCGGTGCTTTTCTGCGGCTCCGCCATAATAGCGATACCGCTTATAAAAGTTGTCGGGCGCGCGGTTGCGGAGCCGCCGACTTCTTCGGTCATTAAAGGTCCACGCGAAGGGTTTGTGGAAAACATTAAAACGAACTGTATTCTTATCAGAAAAAGAATCAGGGACGAAAATCTTGTTTTTAAGGAAATTACTCTCGGGAAACGTACCTTGACTAAAATCGTGATAGCTTACCTTAAAGACGTTGTGGAAGAGCAGTTGATTGAAGAAATCGAAACGAGACTGAATTCGTTTGAGATAGACGGCGTGGTAGATTCTTCTTATCTTGCAAAACTACTCGAAGACAGGCCGTATTCGCTCTTCAAACAAATCGGAAACAGCGAAAAACCTGACGTAATAGCGACGCGTATATTGGACGGGAAAGCGGTTGTGTTTTGTGACGGGTCGCCGATAGCAATATATGTTCCTTTTACCGTTATTGAGGACCTTGAAGACGCACAGGATAATTATAAACGTCCGATGCGGGCGACGTTTTTAAGGTATACGCGGGTATTTGCGGCGTTTCTCGCTTTGTTTCTGCCTGCGCTTTTTGTTTCGGTACAGGTTTTTCAGTTTCAGCTTTTACCCGTCGAACTGCTTGCTACGGTAATAAATTCCACGGGGAATATTCCGTTTTCCCCGACGTTGGAGATGCTTATAGCGTTAGTGCTTTTTGAAATTCTCGGAGAAGCGAGTATCCGTATGCCGAGACACGTCGGAATGGTTCTGGGGGTAGTAGGCGCTATCGTATTGGGGGATACGGCGGTTAAGGCGGGGCTTTTAAGCAGTCTTACCGTACTTGTGGTTGCAATGAGCGGAATCGGGATTTATGCCGTTCCAGACGAAGTCGGTACGCTCGGAATTCTGCGTATTTTATTCGTTGTCGCGGCAGGACTTTTAGGGCTTTTCGGTATTCTGGTTTGCGGAATGTGTATCGTTTCTTATATGTCAACTTTATCAAGTTTCGGCGTGCCTTATCTTATGCCTTTTGCACCTATTTTCAAAGACGATTTGAAAGATATTCTGGTTAAATACAATCTTTACGATTTAAACAACCGTCCCGGTTCGTTCAGGCTAACGGATAAAATACGTCTCAGGAGGGCAAAATGAACGAAATAAGTTCAAAGCAGCTTTATATAATGATATTTTTTATACCGTTGGTATTCAAAATGTCGTCGCTTCCTGCGCTTTTCTACGGAGAAACCGCTTCTACGGCATTTATTTTAATCGGGATTGTCGTTTTTGTGGAATTTCTTCAACTGGCGCTCGTATTGTTCGTTTCGCGCGAAGGCGGAATGGACGGTATTGCGGAAAAATACGGAAAAAAGGTTTATTTTCTGATTTCCGTACCGATTATGTTCGTTATTTTTATAAAAATGCTCGTGCTTACGCAGGAAATTGTCCACTATCTGTGCAGTTTTTTCTTTTATAATATATCGGAAAGCGCAATAATGATTATCGTTATCCTTGTGATATTTTATCTCGGCACGCGGGGTGCAAAAGCTATAGGAAGATTGTTTGAACTCAGTATCTGGTTTATTCCGCTTATAATAATTTTCGGCGCTTTTTTCGGAGAAATCGAACTCGAATCAATGTATTTAACGCCTGTATTCGATAAAAGTGCTTCAACGTATCTTTCGGCAATAGGAAAATACCTTATATTTACTTTTGATTTTTCGCCGTTACTGTATTTTAAGGTGAAAGCCAAAAAAGTAACGCCCGTTGCGGTATGCGCTTTGTTAAGTACGTTTGTGGTAATGATAAGTTACGCGTTGCTTTTTTCTTCATACGGGAACGCGTCGGTGCATGCAAGTTTCGGGTTTGCGCGTCTTGCGACGTTCAATACGGTTATAAGCGAAATAGGAAGCCTTGACTGGCCGAGCGTACTGTTATGGCTTGTCGCAGGAATTCTGTCCGTATCATTGAAAGTCAATGCCGTTAACAGGATATTCGGCGAAAATAAACTCAAAAAATTCGGAACGGGACTGTTTTGTCTGGGGATAACCCTTGTCCTTCTGCTAGGAATAAAAACACTGAATAAAGCGGTTGAATTTGTTACAAACGGAATACAGTATGCGGTATTTTCGATAGAAATAGCGGTTCCGTTAGCAGTGCTGGTATTATTTACGGCAAAACACGGAAGGAGGGAGTATGCGCCGCAAAGCTAAATGGATTTTTACGATAATCGCTATAATCGGATTTGTGGTTTTCGGGAAAATGATACCCGACGACGACCTGGGAGCGAGAGCAATGGCGGTAGGACTCGGGATAGATTGCGATGACGAGGGAAATATCGTCACATGTGCGCAGATTCTGACGTCGTCCGGCGCCGAAGGGCAGCCGTCCGGAACAAGAGTAGTCGAAGCGAAAGCGGAACTTTTGTCGTCGGCTATTTCGAAAATTACCGAAATCTGCGGAATGAGTCTTACCGTTACGCATTGTAACGTAGTTATACTCGGTGAAAAACTCATAGACAGCGGTCAGGCATATCAACAGATATATACTTTACTTGAAAACACTTATGTAAGCGACAACGCATATGTATTTGTCTGCGAAGGAACGCCGAAGGATATTTTTACGTCTTCGTCGGCGTTCGGAAACAACGCAAGTCAGTTCCTGCAACAGATGATTACGAGCTACGGCATTTACGATAACATTCCTTATAAAATGATTAGACAGATAATAGTGGATTATCATAATATCGGGGAAGCGACGTATATGCCGTATATTACAAAAGTTCCCGTCAAGCAGGAAATACCGTCGTCCGGTGCGGAAAGGGAATCGCAAAGTTCGGGTTCGGGCGGAGGACAAGACGATGACGATTACAGTTTTAACCTTAATAACGTACAGGTATTGAAAGAAGGTAAAAGTGTCGGAGTTTACGGTGAGGACGCGGCAAAAGCAATCAATTATATTATGACCAAGGTTGACAAGGGAAGCGACGATTTTAATCTTGAAAAAGGGACAATAGGAATTTTTATTCTTAATAACGATGTTAAAAAAGATTATAATCTCGAAACAAAAACGTTTTCCGTGGAATTGAAAATCGGTATCACGGTAAAAGATTTAAGGGCGGCAAGCGAAACGGATATGGAAGAAACGTTTGTGCATCAGCTTACCGACGAAGAAAAAGCTTTGTGTGAAAATCAGATAAAAAGCGAGATAGAAAGTTTTTTCAAAGAAATGCAGGATAAAGACGCGGACGTGTTTGAGATTCGGCAGGCATTTTACTCAAAGTACGGGAAACAATCGGAAACGCTTGAATTAAAGGACGTGAAGTTAAAGCTAGAAGTTGAATTAAGCGTTGAAAAATAATAAGGCGGGAGGGAATAGTGTTGCTATTTCCTTTTCCATTTGTTAAAATTACAGTATGAAATTGAACTGTATAAAAGCGAATACCACGGCTGCGGGGCATAAAGCGTTGTTCGGATTGCTGAGGGAACAGAACGACGGAAGCGGCAGGCATATATTCGTCGTGCCCGACAGATATACGCTCGGAGTGGAAAGGGAAATCTGCGAAACGCTTTATCCCGAGGGCGTGTTTAACGTAGACGTATGTTCTTTTACCCGACTTGCGCAGAAAGCGCTGGGAAGGAAGAATAAAACCTGTTTGTCGAAAGAAGGAACCGTTCTGCTTCTCAACAGAGTAATTGAAGAACTCGGAAATAAACTCGTCTATTATAAGAATATAAAAAGCGTGGCGTTTTCGCGTGAAATGTTCGCGTCGATTGCCGCCATAAGAAGCAGTAAAATCGGTGCGGAAGAACTCGGAGAAAAAAGCAATACCGTTTCGGGAAGTATCGGCGACAAACTCAAAGACATTGCACTCATTTATAAAGCATACGAAGAAGAGCTTAAAGGCAAGTATTTCGATACGGTGACGCGCGTCGATTGGCTTACGGAGAATATCGGGAATTCGGATTACGTTAAAAACAGTCATATTTATATTCTCGGATTCAACGTATACAGCAACGCGCAGCTTGAATTTATAAAACGCGCGGTAATAATCTGTCCGTCGGTAAGTATTTCTTATTGCGACGGAACAAACAATCATAATTCCGAATGTTTCCCGATGCGGCAGGCGGAAGAACTTCTGTCGTATTGCGAAAAGGCGGGCGTAAATATCGTCATAAGAGAAAGCAACGAAGTATTGCCCGAAGTTTTCGGATTTCTTCACAGAGAAATGTTTGCGCCCGGTAACGCAGTTTTCAGAGGAAACTCCGTCGAAAGCGTTAAAATCGACGCCGAACCAAACGTGTACGAGGAAGTTAAAGCCGCGGCAAGAGAGATAAGATATCTTGTTTTCGAGCGCGAATACCGTTATAAAGACATTGCGGTGGCGGTAAACAATTCCGACCTTACCGACCTTATAACCAAAACTTTTTCAAGATACGGGATTCCGCATTTTATAGATAAAAAATACGCGGTAAAGAAGGGATTTTTCGCCCGGTTTGTAAGCCGCGCTTTTGCCTGTGTCGTCAGCGGGCTTGATATACGCGACGTTATGCCTTTCGTAAGGCATCCGTATTCGGGTTTTTGTCGTGCCGAAATTCAGATTTTTGAAAATTACTGTCTTAAACAAAATATAAATTATTCGCTTTTCCGTAAGCCGTTTACTCTCGGAGACTTTGAAGTCGCGGAAAGCGTGAGAAAAAAAACAATCGCTTTTATTGAAGAAATACCTTTGAACGCTTTGCCTGACGAGTATTGCGGAATAATTGAAAACTGGGCGCAGAACGAATTTATTAACGGAAAGGAAAAAGAGTTTTCCGCAAGCGCGGATACGGAAGAGAGAGTTTATTCGGATAAAGAAAAGTATCTCGGAGTAATCGGAGAAATAAAAAGGTTATGCAGTGAAAAAATAATGGATGCGGGAGAGTTTTCCGATATGCTGAGCGCGGTGACGGAGAATATGACCGTGAGTATTCTTCCGCAATATATGGATTCGGTGTTTGTTGGTAACACGTCCGAAAGCAGATTCAACGACGTTAAAGCCTTATTCGTAATAGGCGCGAACGACGGGTATTTCCCGGTTACGACAGGGGATAAACTCGTTCTCGGTTGTTACGATACCGAAATAATGAGAAGAAACGGTATGGAAGTGTTTCCGTCGCCGGAAGAAACCAATTTTTTTGAACAGTTTGCCGTTATAGACCTTGTATCCAAACCCGAAATACTGTACATAAGCTATTCGCTTACGGCTGTGGACGGAACCGCTTTAAGCGCAGGGAGCGCGGTAAGGGAAATTAAATTCAGGCTCGGAACCGAGGAGAAAGATTTTATTTCTTACCACGGATTTTCGGAACCTGAAAAAATGATTTACAATTTTGCAACGCCGGAAAACTGTTTGTTCGAATATGTTTCGGGAGGAATTCCCGACGAGTATGCGGAAAGCGCAAGGAAGTATCTCGTTTCGGAAGGACTGCTTCCTTCAACCGATAACGAAAACGTTAAGGCGGACCTTTTGACGGGGTATTCCGTGACAGCGGACGGGAGCTATAAGATTTCCGTAAGCAAAATGGAAACGTATTTCAAATGTCCTTATAAGAATTTTCTTACCAATATTCTCGGACTTAAAGAAAGAGAAGAGGGCGAACTTAAAGTTAACGAAAAAGGGATAATAATACATTCTGTATTGGAAAAATATTTTTCTTATGGCGATAAACTCAGGAAAATGAGCGGAGAAAAGCAGGCGGAACTTGCGGAAAAATGTGTGGACGAAGTGCTGTCAATGCCCGAGTATGCACGCTTTTTCGAAAGCGCTGTATCGAGAAACGAAATTGCCGGGATAAAAAGCGAATGTATTTACGCCCTGAAAATTTTAACGGATAATATGCTTAACTCAAAGTTTACGCCGATTATGACGGAAAAGAGATTCGGAGAAGGTAAGGAACTGACGGTTACCGCAGGAGGGAAAAACTTTGTTTTTTACGGTTTCGTAGACCGTGTGGATTCCTGCGGAGAAAAAATCATTATTATCGATTACAAGACGGGAAGAACGGAAGAAAACCTTTCGTCGGTTTATACGGGAGAGAAGATACAGTTATATCTGTATCTGAAATATTTTCTCGGTAAAGGATACAAGCCTTGCGGCGTATTTTATCTGCCGTTATCCGACGGATACGGCAGAAAACCCGTAAGTTATGCGATGAAAGGGCAGATGGAAAACGATATAGGGACATTCGGAGAAATAGATACTCGTATTTATGGCGCCCCTTACGGCAAATACGGTAGCTCTAACGTGGCTTTTTCGGCAAATATTAAAGAGGACGGGATTACGTTTGCCAATAATAACGCAAAAAATCTTATACCCGAAGAGGCTTTTTCGGAGATTACGGAATATGTGATGAGACTTTGCGAAAAAGCCGCGGAAGAAATAATCGGCGGAGAAAAAGAGAAGAAACCGTCGGAAGGCGCGTGCGAGTATTGCGCTTATAAAAAAATATGCGGAGAGATTAAGGCGAGAGAAAAGGTAACGGCGGACGCGGCGAGTTTTTATGCCGTAAACACTGTCGAAGGGGAAGAAAATGGAATGGAGTGACGAACAAAAGCTGGTGCTTGACGGAAAGGGGAATATGCTTGTAAGCGCGTCGGCAGGCAGCGGGAAAACAACCGTAATGGTGGAAAAAGTTCTGAGGCTGATAAAAAGCGGCGTTGATTTGAGAAGAATACTCCTGATGACGTTCACGCGTGCTGCCGCCAAGGAAATGAGGGAAAAACTCGTAAAAAAGATGTACGAGGAAGTGCGCGGTGAAAACGGCGAGTACATAAGAGCGCAGATTGCAAATCTGCCGTTTGCAAGCATAGAAACGATAGACGGATTCTGCTTTTCGCTTATGAGGAAATATTTTAACGTGGCAGGTTGCGACCCCGCCGCGGCGACAGGCGAGGAAAACGCTATGAAGCGGGCGTTGGACGAGTCTGTCGATAAGGCGATGGAAATACTTTTCGGACGAAACGACGGGGAGTTTATCGAAGCCGCCGATTTTTTCCGTAAACGCAGAAGTTACGACCCGTTCAAACAGACCGTGCTTAAAATTATCGGATTTGCGTCGGCAAGACCGGACAGAGATAAATTTTACGAACTTTGTGCGAGTACGGATGAACAAGCGGTGGAGAAATATTATCTGGAACACAGAAAACTTTCGGTAAAATATCTCATAACCGAAATAGAAGCGTTCAGGGAAGAATGTGCCGCCGAAGGATATAACGACGGGACAGAACCGTATAACGACGCGTATGAAAGATTAAAGTCGGTTTACGGAACGGAAAGCGTATCTGAATTCATATCGACGGTGAGCGGAATCGACGTGCCGAAAAAAATAAGCGCAAGGCTTGTAAAGAAAGGTACGGTAAGCGGCGAGCTCGCCGAGAGAAGCGCGCTTGTCAACGACAGAATAAAAACGCTTATGAAAAAGGTTGCCGAAGACGGAGAAGCGCACGCAAGGCGGCGTGAAAACGGTCAGCAGCAACTTATAAAAAGAAAACTTGCCGAAACGTGCATACTTGCCGAAAAAGAATATGCGTCGTATAAAAAACGCAGGAATGTGGTTGATTTACGCGACGCAACAGACAGCGCGCTGAAAATTCTTTCGGACGAAAAGGCAAGGGAGGAAATAAGAAGCAGATTCGATTACGTTTTCGTAGACGAATATCAGGATACGAATTATTTACAGGAAGCATTGATAGACGGGATAGGAAACGGAAACGTGTTTTCCGTAGGAGACGTGAAACAGGCTATATACCACTTCCGTGCAGCCGAACCTGAGATTTTCATCAGACGCGGAGAGCGGTACGATTCGGGGGAAGAGGGAAAGAATTATTATCTCAATACCAATTACCGTTCATGCGGCGATATACTGGGATTTACGAACAGAGTTTGCGACAAGGTAATGGTAAAGGATTTTTGCGGCATAGATTATAAGAATACCGCAAGATTAAGCTACGGCGGGAAAATAAAACCGATAAAAGGCGTCGCGCCCGTAAGAGTATTCGTAAACGGCAAAAAAGAAATTCCGCCGGAAATACCCCGCGGAAAAATTTACAGCGTGCGCGAAGCCGTCACGGAAGAATCCGTCGACAGAGAAAGCGAGTTCATAGCGTCGGAAATCCTTTCTATAACGAAAAACACATTCATAGAAGAAGGGGGAACAAGCCGCCGCCCCGAATACGGGGATATTGCGATACTTGTCAGAGTAGGAAGTAAATTCAAACCTGTTACCGACGCGTTGGAACGTAAAGGCATACCGTATTATACGCTGAAAGAAAACATCGGTATATTCCCCGAAAGAGAAGCGCTTATCGACGTGTTGAGAACCGTTCTCAACGCCGAAAACGATATAGCGCTTTACAATGCGGCGGTGTCTCCTGCGGGAGGGTTTACCGACGACGAACTGACGGCAATACGTACGGATACGACTTACGGAAAAACGGAAAATACGCTTTGGGGAACTCTTAACGAATATAAAGGGAGCCTTGAACTCGAAAAAAAGGCAAAAAGTTTTATAAATTTCATTGAAAACCTCAGAAATAAAAGCGCATATTATACCGCGGAAGAAGCGTTAAGAGAAATACTTTCGAGGAATTTCGATTCGCATTTAAGGGGAAGGAACGCAAAAGTCCTTGCGGAACTCAACGCGTTCATATCGTACGCCGGAAACGTTGCGGCGAACGCGTCCTGCGAAGAATTTATCGAATATTACGATACGTGTTATAAAGGGAATAAACCGCCCGTAGCTAAAAACGCGGTAGCGGTTATGACGATGCACGGAAGCAAGGGGCTCGAATTTCCGATAGTTTTTCTGCCGTATCAGGACGGGAAAGGAAAGAACACGGTAGGAAACACCGAGCTTGACGGAGATTTGGGGCTGGCGGTAAGACTGTTTTCGGAAGAGGAAAAGACGGTGGAAGACACTTTCGAGGCGAGAGTTATACGGATGAAATGCCGTGACGAAGAAAGGCGGGAACTCGCGCGGCTGATGTACGTAGCGTTCACGCGCGCAAAGAATTGCCTGATTATCAGCGGAAAAAAAGTCAATCCGCCGCTTAACGTTTTCGACGGAGCTTCGGTAATGCAGTGGATAACGTTTGCCGCGGAAAGCGACGGAAAACTCGCGGAGGCGGTAACGGAGCTGCCGGATATACCGGAAGAAAAAGCGCAGATAAAACCGAAAGAGCAGAAAGATTTTGATTGGGAACGTCTGAAAAAGAAATATAAATACGAGGCGGAAACCGTTATGCCCGTAAAATACAGCGTCAGCGAAATACTTTCAAAGCAGGAAGGATACGGATTCAACCCGTTCGGGAAAACGGGTCGTGCGGCGACGGAGGGAACGGCGGTGCACGCCGTAATGCAGTATATCGATTTCGGGACGGATACTCTTGACGGAGTGAAAAGAGCTCTGAAAGAAATGGTCGGGGCAGGAATTCTCTCGGAAGAAGAAGCGGAAAGCGTGGATTGCGGTAAAATACTTACCGCGCTCGGTTCGGACATAATTGCCGAAGCGAGAAGATATACTTATAAACGCGAAGAGCCGTTTGTAATGTATGTAAGCCTTGACGGGAAAAGCGGAAAAGTACTTGTGCAAGGCGTGATAGACTTACTTATCGACGAAGGCGACGGATATGTTGTTGTGGATTTCAAAACGGGCGAAGCTGATGAAAAACGTCTTGCCGAAAGATACGGAAAACAGCTTTCGTTATATGCCGAAGGAGTGGAGAAAATCCTGAAAAAACCCGTTAAACGGAAAGTTATATATTCGACGGGACTGGGAAAATCAATCGAAGTATGAGCGCGTCAAAAGCGCATATATGCGCGTTATGCGCGCCCCGACAGGCGCGCTACGGGCGTATTTACTTGAAAATTTAAGATTATTATAAGAAAAATCGCGAAAAGTATTGCAAAAAAAAATATTATTGATATAATATTTAAGACAAGTATTTTCAGGAGACGAGAATAATGCAGGAAATCGTAAACAAACTCACGGAAGCATTGGGCAGTTTTCTGCCCGAAATCGACATTTCGATTAAACTCGGCATTATCGGGGGAATAATCATATTATTGCTGTTCTTTATCGCACTCGGAATAGGCGCGGGGAGCAAGATAACGCAATACAGGAAAAAGCTGATTGCCGGAGCGAAAATGCTTAACGAGCAACCGCCGATTACAGAAAGCAATGTGGAAGTCGTGTATAAAGAACTGGAAACGCATCCCGATGAAGTAAAACAGGGCTGGGAAGCGTTTATGGACCAGAGAGTCGGGTATCCTTCCGATTACATAACCACGAAAGACGTAATGGCAAAACGCGATTTCAGCGGAAAAGGAACCGCTGCAAAAGCGTTCCTGATAATACTGGGAGCCGTGGTCTGGGCGTTGATAGGGGTTATCGGATTTATGTCCGACGTGGAAGCCGATTCCGTTATGTCCGCCGTAGTGGCGCTCGAATTTATCATTATTCCCGTTGCCGTATATATCATCACGATACTTCTTCTCGATATTGCGTTCAACCGTAAAATCAGACGTCTCGGGCTGACGCTTATAAGTTTCTGCGAAATACTTGACGCAAAAGTCGTTGTAAGCGATAAGGAAGAAAGAGAATTCGTAAGCGATAATCTCGAAGAGATTAACAGAAGAGTGGAAGAGCTTATAGCGGGAAGAAAGAGCGGAGAAGACGTAATAGAAGTAATTGCCGCGCCGAGAGTGGAAGAAGTGGAAGAAATCGAAACGATAGAACCCGAAGAAGTCCCGATTACTCTTGCGGAAATGACCGCCGAAGAAAAAGAAAATTACTTTATGCTGCTGCTTGACGTTGTGGACAGGGCGATAGCCGACGAATCCTGCACGGAAGACGACTATGCGCTGATAGCTTCTTCGATATACGACGAGGCGGTAAAATCGGGAGCTATCGATAACCCCGACGATATGGCTATATTCGAAGATTGTTTTTCCCGCCTTGCGGAAAAAATAAGCGCTTAATAAATAATAGAATTCATACTATAACGGTTTTTTGTGGGCGGCGAAAGTCGTCCATAAAACTTATTTTACGGGGTGAAAAATGCTCAGATATACCGCAACCGACGACAAAATTCTGCTCGATTGGTTGAATAACGAAATTTTCGGAGAGGACTATACAAAAGGCGTAGGGTACGTTCTGTATGACGGCAATAAACCGATAGGAATTGCGCAAATGAAAGTCAGTCCGGAATTTTCCGTACTCGAAAGCGCGGGAATAATTCCTTCCGAACGCGGAAAGGGGAACGGGGATTTCTTTACGAGAAGTTTAATCTGGGGAATGAGCAACGTATCGGAAGAGCTGATAATAAATGCGGTGAGACCGTATTTTGCCAAATTCGGATTCAAGGAGGAAAACGGCGTAATGAAATGTTTGTCGAAAGACGTTGTTTTCCCTTGCGATTGTCACAAATGAGGAGGTAGGAATTGGCTACTAATTTCATAGAAAACGTAATAGAAAACGATATTGCGGAAGGAAAACACAAAGAAATTATAACAAGGTTTCCGCCCGAACCGAACGGGTATCTGCATATCGGGCACGCAAAGAGTTTATGCATAAATTTCGGGATAAAAGCAAAATATAACGGAAAATGCAATCTGCGTTTTGACGATACGAACCCGACGAAAGAAGACGTAGAATACGTAGACAGCATAAAGGAAGATATAAAATGGCTCGGATTCGAATGGGATAACGAATGTTTTGCAAGCGATTATTTCGAGGAAACATACGAATACGCGGAAAAACTCATAAAAAAAGGACTGGCATACGTTTGCGACCTCAGCGCGGAGGAAATACGGTTAACGCGCGGAACGCTGACGGAGCCGGGAAAGGAAAGCCCTTACAGGAACAGAAGCGTTGAAGAGAATCTCGAACTGTTCAGGGGAATGAGAGCCGGACTGTATCCCGACGGAAGCAAAGTACTGAGAGCGAAGATAGATATGTCGAGCAGTAACCTCAATATGCGCGACCCCGTGATATACCGTGTTCTGCGGGCGCATCATCACCATACGGGCGATAAATGGCTGATATATCCTATGTACGATTTTGCGCATCCGATAGGAGACGCAATCGAAAAAGTAACGCATTCGATATGCACGCTTGAATTCGAAGACCATCGTCCATTATACGATTGGGTAACCGAGAACTGCGGATTTGAGAACCCTCCGCACCAATACGAGTTTGCAAGACTGAATATAAAAAATACGATAATGAGCAAGAGGTATCTGAAAAAACTCGTAGAAAGCGGAATAGTGGAAGGTTGGGACGACCCGAGAATGCCTACGCTGAGCGGAATGAGAAAAAGAGGGTATCCTGCCGAAGCGATAAAGAATTTCTGCGCGACGGTAGGCGTTGCGAAAGCGAACAGCGAAGTTGACCCGGCGGTATTGGAACATTGCGTAAGAGATTATCTCAATGAAAAAGCAAACAGGGTAATGGTCGTTGAAAATCCTCTTAAAGTAATAATCGAGAATATGTCGGGAGAAGAAGACATAGAAGTGGAAAACAATCCGAATATGCCGGAATCGGGAACGCACAAAGTTAAATTCGGAAGAGAAATATATATCGACAAAACGGATTTTGCGGTAAATCCTCCGCCGAAATACCACAGGCTTGTCCCCGGGGGAATGGTAAGGCTGAAAGGGGCGTATATTCTGAAATACGTTTCGCATAAAGAAGAAAACGGAGAAGTAACGGAAGTGCGCTGCGAATACATCGAAGATTCGGCAAAAGGCGGAGTAAATGCCGGGATAAAGGTAAAAGGAGTGGTACAGTGGGTGAACGCGTCCGATGCGGTTAAGTTAACGCTTAACAAGTATTACAGCCTTCTTCTTGACGAAAAAGACGGAGTAAAGGAATTCGACGAAAGGATAAATCCGGAATCGCTTGTGGTAGTAAAGGGAGCGCTCGGAGAGCCGTATCTTGCGGAAAACGAAGAAGGAGAGCAATTTCAATTTATGCGTTCAGGGTATTATAAGCTGGCGGAAAAGCGCGGAAAAGACCTGCTGTGTTATCTGATAGTCGGCTTAAAAGATACGTTTAACCGCTGAAAAGCGCCGAAAAACGACAGGTAAAAGAGCACGGAAGTAAAAAAGTTCGGGAAAATCTTAAAAAAGTATTGAAAAAAAAAAGAAATAAGTTTATAATAAAATAGCGTATATAGGTAGGCGTGCGCGAACAATAATGTTCAGCGTGAAAAAGGTTCGGCGGGAAAAAGCCGAAACCGAAAGAAAAAGCAGAAAAAGCAAGGAGACGACAATGGTAGATACAACAACGACCGACAACACCTACGAAAACACCGGAATTACGGCAGAAGAGAAAACTGCCGAAAAGACGGCGGCGGAAGAAATGGAAGTGAACGTCAGTTTGGACCAGCTTTCGTATATATGCGAGTATTGCGGAAAGGTGAATGCAATATCGTCGCCGAATTGCGTAAGATGCGGAAAAAGACGTCCGAGAAGCGAATACCTGAATGCGATGGGCAAGATGAGAAATGCCGACAGCATAAAGGACAGATACATCGAAGAACAGGCGAGACTCGCAACGGACAGACAGGAAGCTATGCAGGACCAGCTTGTTCGGTTAGTGGAAAGCAGAGTAGCGGACGAGAAAGCGCAGATACTCGCGCAGGAAGCGGTGAAGCTTGAACAGGAAACCGACGACATAAAGAGAACGACGGCGCGTGACGCTGTGCTGAGAATAATAGAAGCGGAAAGAATAGCCGACGAAAAAGTAAAAGCAGCGGAACTACGCGCGGAAGAAGCGATAAACGGCAGGAACCGCGAAATCGAAGAGCAGATAGCTTCTGAGAGGGAAAAAGTGCTGTACGCCGCGGCGAAACGCGTTATATCGGAACGGGCGGGAATAGAAAACGCGGCGGAAGAACGTATTGCCGCGGAGAGAAAGAGCACGGAACAGAAAGCGCAGGAAACGATAGCCAACGCGATAGACGAAGCGGAAAAGAGCGCGGCAAGAAGGGCTGTTCTTAAAGTCGTGGCGGGAGAGCAGGCGGCGGAAGACCGTGCTAGAATAGAACGCGACGCAATTTCGAGAGCGGCAATGGACAGGGTTGCGGAAGAAAAGAGGATTGCGGAAATTAACGCTTATTCGAAATA
Source organism: uncultured Clostridia bacterium (assembly GCA_944372095.1). Taxonomy (GTDB): domain Bacteria; phylum Bacillota; class Clostridia; order Christensenellales; family DTU072; genus CAG-1782. The sequence continues at coordinate 87,912 of CALVYG010000001.1, read as the reverse complement.
CAAAGTAGAAAGAGAAGCGATAGAAAGAGCGGTAGACGAAAGAATAAAAGCGGAAAGAGAACTGCTTTACGGCAGGCGCGGAGCGGCGCAGACTTACGGCGGAGTAACGGGCGGAAACGTTCAACCGCTTACGATAGTGCCTTATGTCAACAGTCAGCAGCCGATTTATCAGTACGGTTTGTCGAAAACCGTATATAGATTTGTTCCGGACGAAATGCCTTCCGAGCAGAAAAGGAACGCTCCTTCTCAGATTTATGTAAAACCCGGTAAAAAAAAAGAGGTAAAAAATCAAATAAAGGGCTCGGGAGCGGTAAAGGTATGCTCGATAATAGCGGCTTTGCTTACGATAGCGGTGATTTTGACGGTACTTTTATCTGATTCCGTTACGGCTTTCGGTTACGTTTCCGGTGAAAACAATATCGATATTCTGACTTCACTGTTCATAAAAGAAGGTAATTCGTTTGCGGATATATTACCGGATAGCGGAGTCGGCGCGTTGCTTCCTTCGATAGGAATAATAGTGATGTGCGTCGGCGCGGTAGCTTGTCTTGTGTGCGGTATTATCGGGTTGATTTCGGGAAAAGCGAATGCGGCGTTTCCGATATTCGGTGCGGTCGGTGTCATCGGTGCGGCTTTATTGATTTGCGGATTAGTTATCGGAGATATTGTTACGGCAAGCGAGGTTTTTGCGAGTATCGGAATTCTGATTGCGTTAATAGCTTCCGTTATCGTTCTGGTCATATCCGTAATAGCGGCTGTTTTGTCGGGAAAAGCAAAGAAGAAAGAAGCCGGTTTGCGGCAAACCGTGTGATTACTGAATAAAAACGACATCCGTATTTATCCCGCGAGGTAAAGCGGATGTTTTTCGATTAAAGAAAAATATTTCGGGAGAAAAATAAATGGCAAAGAAAAAACCTTCTTTCGAAGAAGAAACGGAAGTAGTAAATAAAACCCTCGACGAAATGACGGACCCGGAGTTTCTTGCAGGCGTAGAGAGGTTCGGCGCGCCGTTATATTTTGACTATCTTTGTGCGCCGAGGACAAAAGATATGTCGGTAAACGGCTATCTGTCCGAAACTCAGATAGGGATACTGGCAAAGAATGCCAAAATGCCGGTAAAGGAAACCAAAGCGCAAGAAAAGGAACCCCAAACGCAAGTAAAAACAAGCAAAAATTATGTTCGCAAACATATTTTGCCGATAGCGGTAATATTGCTGGTCAGTATTGCGATGCTGGTAATTGTCGGGATGGGGGTAATCGAAAACGGAGATATAGGTAAAAGCATAGCGCTATACGAAAGCGAGGACGGAGACGTAGGTATAATCGATACGGTGGTATCTATGTTCGAATATCTTCTCGATAAAGACGGCGAAGGTAATTACATTGCTTATTATGCCGATGCAGGAAGCGAGTATGCGCTTATACCCGTATATGCGGTCAGTTGCGCGGTGATACTGTTTACCGTATGTTTTGTGATAATGCTTATAAAATCCGCCTATGCGTTGTTTGAAAAAAGGACCGTCTGCGGATATTACAAGAAAAGAAAATTCGGATTTTTATCGATAGTTGCGCTTTTATGCGGTGCGATATGTCTTATCGGCGGAATTTACATAACGGGAGGAGATATAACCGCAATCGGTGATTTCTTCTTGCGCGGGGAAAGAGCGGCGGTGGCCGGATACGGGTTGTACGTAATGTTCGGAGCCGCGGCGGTTACGTTCATAATGAGCTGTATCGCGTACGGAAAGAAAAGAAAATAGCGGGCAAAAACAAACTTGACGTGAAACCGACCGACTGCCGGTACAGTCGGTCGGTTTGTTTTAAGAGGCAATTCTTCCCCTATGGGGAAGATTTTTGACGGACGGAAAAAGTTTGCAGTGGATAAATACAAAATAATACCAAAAAAAATGCAATTTTTACAAATTAAGTATTGATATTTTCGGAGCGCTATGCTAGAATAGTAGCGTATAGTATTATAAATATTTGTACTATAAATATAAAAAAGGTGGCGAATATGGCTAACAACATAACGGGTTCGGGAAAGAAACCGTTGACTAAGGAACAAATGCAGGCACTGGCAAAGCGCAGGAAAGCAAAAGAAAGACGCGCAATGCTTACCGAACGTCGACAGGCGGCAATTTCCAATTCGCGCGAACGCGACAGGTATCTGTCGGGATACGGAGACGGCGATTACGATTATACGCCGCAGACAAGCGGACCCGTTGCGGGCGGGGGAGTGCCGGAAGTTGACCACCGTTTTGCCGCGGATATACAAAAAATGAAGTTTTGCAGGAAACCCGTCGGGTTCCTGATGACAATAGTATTCCTTGTTGCGCTCGCGCTGGTTGCGTTGTCTTTTATACCGGTGGAAATACCTATGGTGGACCAGTACACCGCCATATTTGCGGAAACGGAAGCAAAGGCGCAGACGCCTGCCGATAACCAGGACGAAAATAACGAAAATACGGAAGACGAAAACGGCGGAGAGGAAACTCCCGCAAACGCCGAAAGCGGAGAAAATACGGACGAAACCGGAGACGGAGAAACTGCTGACGGAGAAACTGCTGACGGAGAAGAAACCGGAGACGAAAGCGGAGAGACTGTTTCGGAAGCAACCGGAACATACTACAAATTCAGCGACCCCGTTTACGGTTGGATTTCTTACATAGCCAAGCTTTTCAATTACGACCTTACGATAGGAGATTCGGCTTGGTACGACATGCAGATATCGAAAGTCGAGACGGGTATGAGCGATAATCTTGCGGCAATACTCATTCAGGCGTTTCCCGCGGCGATAATACTGTATGTGATTTTCGCGCTTACGCTTGTGATAAAAACGTTCATATGCTGGGCGTCCGGAGACAGAAGAATATACCGTCACACGTCGATAGAATGTCTGATTATGATAATTCTTGCGCTAATTGTGGCAATCGGCGGATATGCTTGCACGGTTGACATAAATGCAAAGATGGAATTCGGAAATATCGTGAATTATCTTATCGGTATCGTTACGGGAACGGGCGGATTTACGGCAGGATACGGATTGCTGATAATGGTGGCATTGCCGCTTGTCGGATTGATTTTATCTTTCTTCCTGCTCGAAAAGAAACTGAGAAGCAGAGAAATCACGCAGCCGATAATAATGTACGAATACAGAGAATCCTTGCGCGACGCGAGGGCGAGAAGCGGAAGAGGCTAATCGTAAAAGGATATATAACGGGGAGGCAAAAATGACCAGAAAAAAGAAAAGAGAACTTGAAGAAGCACGGCTTGCGGAAGAGCGCAGAAGAACGGAAGAGGCGGAAAGGAATGCTGCGGCGGCTCAGCCTATGTATTTTCCCGGAGTGTCTTTTGGGTCGCTTAACGGTATGTCGCTGCCGGTATCGAGCGGTCAGATGAACGCCATTCAGCTTCCTCCGATTATTCAGCCGATATCGTTTGTTCCGACGCCTATGCAGGCGGAAAGCAGTATCAATAAGAGCGACGATTTCGATGACGATTTTGACGACTTTGACGATTGGGATTGATTTTGAAACTGATTGCAGGGAGAGGGCAGAATGAGTGCAGTGAAAAAAACCGGTAACGGAACCGGAACGGACGGAAAAGTTCCCGTACGGCTTTCGGAAAACCAGTATAACAGATATAATATGACTTTACCGCAGAGCTTTTCGGTATATAACGACGAGGGAAGCGTGATTTACCGCGGGGAAGTCGAGCAGATGGCGAACCGCCTCAGAGCGGAGCTTTTCGGGATTGAGCCTTCCGAAGCGCCGTCATACGATTTCCCGGAAACGGCAGAGAAGCCACAGAAAGTTCAGAAACCGTCAAGAACCAACGCTTATACGAAAAAAAGAACTCTTTTTCTCGTAATACCGATAATATTGGTCGTTGCAATTCTGTTCTTTGCCGTATGCGGATTGTTTACCGTTCCGTTCAAGAACGTTATATCCATATATAATTATAATTACGTTGTCGAAACGAATTTCCCGATGACCGACCCGTTTATGAGTTTTCTGTCCGAGAAATTCGGAATAGAAACGGGCAGTATTCCTGCTGAATTCGGAAAATGTTTCGAACTGTTCGGAGAGGATTTTCTGAGCTCTTTCGCCGGATATATCGTTCCCGTTGCGATTGCGTTGTACATAGTTTTCGCTTTGATAATGCTTATAGCGGCGATAGCGGGCGTTGCGGGGAAGAAGAGAGAAGACGGTACATATGCGAAAGCCCGTCTCGGATTTCTCAGTATAATTATGTTTCTGTGTTCTTTGATAGTGCTTGTCGGAGGACTGGCAATAAGCGGAACGCAGGCGTCGGAAATAGGCGGTTTCTTTACCGGAAGCGGTGATTTTACCGCAGGATACGGACTTTATCTTATGATTATAGTCCCTGTAATAACGTTTATCTGTACCTGTGTTGCCTACGGTAAAGATAAAACTGCGGAGAAAGGCAAGGGCGAGGAATAAATGAGAGAGATAAATATCGACGATTTCGATGACGTTACGGAAATAAGCGCATTCGTTTCGTATAAGGATTATCTCGAATTGCCGCAGTTTAAGCGTTACGTTAAGGAAAACGGAGTTGTTCTTCCCGTGAAATACACTTCGGCGGGAGAGGAAGTTGCAGCGGCGGAAGACGTGCAGTCCGCCAAGGAAAATAAAAAGATAAACGTTGCGGCAATATTGACTGCAATATGCGCTTTATTGTTTACCGTATGGATAGTCATAGGCAGTACGGTAAAACTCGAAGGCAGTGCGGCATCGGCGTTTGCATTATATGACGGACAGAGCGCGCTTACCGTTGTAAAACTGCTTTTCGGCGGAAAATACGCCGACGCGGCGGATACTGTTGCGGCTGTTGCGTGTCTGCTTGCGGTTGTTGCGGAAATTTGTTTCGGATTGGTGTGGCCTTTGACAAGGTTAAGGAAAGAAGGAATGGGATTTGCCGTAATAATAGGAACGTTTGCGGCATTTGCGCTGATGATGTGCGCGGCAATAATAGGAATTACGAAAAGTTCGGCAGTGCCGATGGGTGCGGCGGTAGCCGCCTCCGCTCTTGCGTTTCTGGTAAGCGCCATTGCCGGAACAGGAAAAAAAAGTGTCAAGGAGAACGGGTAGAAAAGTATGGACGCTAGAAGAATAAAGTACATAAACTGGTGGCAGACATCGCCTGCCGAGAAGAGCGCGCCTGCGCCCGCGGTTTCCCTTGCGCCGAAAGAAGAACTTGTTTCCTCTCAGACGTCTGTCGATTCGGTAAAAACTACTCCGCTTATTCAGCCGTTGGTAGTGGTTCCTTACGTTTCGACTCAGCAACCTATGTATTACTATAATCCCGAGGGAGAAAAAAACAGAGAAGAAGAGTTGCCTGCAACTTATTATGAAGATTTGTTCGACGAAGAAGAAAGCTATGCTCTTCCCGAAGGAGACGCGTCGTATTTGCGTTCAAACACGGCGTCAAGAGTGCAAAGAACAGCCGAATCGGAAGTTTTGTCTCAGAATTCCGTTAAATCGGGAAGGAAAACCAACGTTATGGCAATAATAAGCGCAATTCTTGGAATAGTTTATATCGCGCTTTTATTCGATTTCGGCGGAATGATTGAAGGGTTTAATTACAATTACCTTTATGACGGACAGGCGGCATTCGGAATAATACGTCAATTGATAACGGATATAACCGGAGGAGGGTTCGATGTAACGCAGGGAACGTCAATTTTGTCCGTATTGATTGCCGCGTCGGCAGTATTTACGGTTATTACGACGTTGTTTTCGCTGATAACTGTAGCGGGAAGAACGTCGGTATTCGTTAAAATAATAGCGGCATTGACGTTTTTATTGAACGCGGGAGCAGCCGTCGTTGCGTTTACGGTTGTGAAAATAGAATTTGAAACATACGGATTGATAATTCTTGCGGCGCTGTCGTTGATAATATTTATATTGACCGTGTGCGCGCGCGGAAAGAAACAAAGAGTATAAACATAGATGAAAGAAACAAAAATTAAACAGGAGTGGCTATGGACAAGAGAATCAGAAGGGCGTTGAAAACCGGAGTGGACGAAGATAATAATATATTGCATTATTATTGTCCTCAATGCGGATGGGATATATCGTTAATGCCGAAAAGATGTCCCAAATGCGGAGGGAAGAGACCCAAAGACGCGTATATGAGAGCAATAACGTTGCGTGACGCGAGTATGGCTGAGCCGGAACTGCCGACGGTATACGTAGACAGAAGCTGCGGGAAAATACCTGCGCCGAAAGCGCCGTGTTATGCGTCGAGAGGCGTGGAAGAGGTTATCCGTTCATGCTATGCTACGGATGCAATGGCGCAACTCGGAATACCCAAGTATTACACGAGCGACGAATACGGCAGGGTATTTGAAACGCCGGTAAGTTATACGACTTTGCCGGGAGCCGGACCGATACCGATACCGAAACCTTCGAAAACGATACAGACGGAAGCGATAAAAATACCGCTTAACATAACGAAATAAATTATCAGGAGAAGAAATTATGGCAAACCCTTACGAAGTAAACCAGCAGATACACAGCGGAACGCTGAACGGAGTATCCGGGAAATGGGTGCCCGTGGACGAACGCGAAGCGCCGGCAGGAGTAAGCGAAGACCCGAACAGACCGAGTCTCGGAGAAGACGGAGCGTTTTACTATGCCAAAGAAACGACGAGTTTTACCAATCCGACGCCGATAGGAGCGAATATGAATAACGCAATCCCTATGCCGTCGCAGATAGTACAGCTTCCGCCGATAGTGCAGCCGATAGCGATGGTTCCGTATACTACGCAGAATCAGCCGCTGGTGCAATATGACCCCAATTACCGTCCGCCGGTCGAACATACGGCGGCTCCGGAACCCGTTTATAAACCGAAAGCTTATGCGGGAATAAGCGCGTTTGTGGCATTGTTTGCGGTTGCGGTTATAATTGTGGCAAGTCTGTTGCCTGTTTACGGCACCAGTACGGCGATTGACAGCCTGCTTTGGCTGTTTACCGAATCCGACGCAATAAACAATCTGCTTGCGGGAGATATGAGCGTTATATTCAGCGTAATCGTACCTTTACTTTATGCTGTAATAATGCTGTTCTGCGTAATTATAATGATTAACGCGCTTGTAAAGCTCGCAAAAATGAAACCGCTCGGGAAACTCAACGTATGGACGCTTATAGCATTGTTGTTAGCCATAGCCGACATTGCGATAATGTTCATAAAGAAAGATATGTTCGAAATAGCGATAGGCGCTTACGTCATAGCGGGAATACTTGCGGTTATGATGATTCTTCCCCTGTTTATAAATAAGAAAATCCAGGTACTCGATTATGTCGCAAGCAAGCAGACGTATGTAATAAAATAAAAAGCAAAGGAGATAACAATGCTTGATAAAATTAAGAACCTTATAGCAGAACAACTCTATATCGACGCGAGTGAAATAAACGAAGAATCGAAATTCGTCGACGACCTCGGCGCGGACAGTCTCGATATCGTGCAGATGCTTATAGCGATGGAAAAGGAATTCGGAGTAAGTTTCGAAGACGATGAAATTGCCGAAATCAAGACGGTGCGCGATGCGGTCAGCCTTATAGAGAAAAAGAAATAAAACGGAAATATTACTTTGACTTAATCCGCTTGCATTATCGTCTTACAACGTACGGCAAGCGGATTTTATGTATTTTAACGGATAAAAACCGGATTGATAAATACGATAAAGCCGAAAGATAAGGGGATAAGAGGAGAAAATAATGAAAATAAGAAAAATAATATCCGTAATAATACTTATAATTGCAATCGGCGCAATTCTGAGCGCGTGCAGTTTATTCGGCGGAGAGACAGGAAACAATTCTGCGGATAAAACCGATAAAGTTACGATAATGGTAAATTTATACGTCGACGGAGACTATACGGCATCGGACTTTGTGGATTCGTCGGGCAGGCTTAAAATACCGACCAAAGAACCTGTGAAAACGGGGTATGAATTTGTCGGCTGGTATCTTGACGAGGAAGGGAAAAATCCTGTCGTGCCCGGGGAAAAAGCAGCAAGCGTGGTCAATATCTATCCGATATATAAAACGGCGCAGTTTGACGTTAAAATTATAGACAAACATAACGGAAACGACATAATAAAAGTAAATTACGGTGAAAGAATCGAAATAAGCGCGCCGAAAAGCGACGGATATATTTTTAAGGGCTGGTATCAGGACGAAGAATGTACGAAAGTGTATAATCTCGATACGCCCGTAACGGCAGAAACGGAAATATACGTCGGGTGGGATTATGCCGATTATACGATAAAATACGAACTTAACGGCGGAAAATTCGAAGGAGTTACGCCGGAAACGACTTACCGTATAACCGATATGATAACTCTTACAAAACCCGTAAAGGACAATTATGAATTTGTCGGTTGGTATACCGAACCGGATTTTTCGGGAGAAAAAGTATCCGAACTTGACGGAGACAGCGGAAATAAAACTTTTTACGCAAGGTATGCCTGTCTTCTGGCGGAAATGAGAGTGCGTAAAGGACTGAGTATAAAAGAAGGCAATTACTTTGTAATATACACCGACAGCAGCGCTCAGACAATCAATATTCCGAGGTATTTTGTATTCAGCGAGGGAAGTTCGGTTAAAATCAGGAATTCGGACGGACAGACAATAGGAAACAATGCGGAAATAAACGCAAATATCGGAACAAGCGGCATAAAAGAATACAGTTACGAGCTGACTGTTACGGCGGAGGCAGGAAATAAGTCCGAAACTTACGGTATAATTATCCGTCAATACGATGAAAGCAACGTAACCGTTACATATAAAGTAAACGGAGAAAGCGTAAACGTGGATAATATTTCGCGAGGAGACGTGATAGAAACGCCTTATGTTTACGAAGAAGAAAAAACGGGATATACGTTCGGATACTGGGCGGAAGAAAGTACCGAAAAAGAATTTGATTTCAATTCCGTCATTAACGGGAATATTACGCTTGAAGCCGTATTTTTCCCCGTGAAATACAATATAACCTATTATACGGGTGCGGCGGAAAATCCCGCGTCCAATCCGACGTATTATACGATAGAATCAACGAAAACGCTCGCGGACGCCGTTGTTCCGGGCGGATACAAATTTTGCGGTTGGTATTTCGACGAAGAGTATACCCAAAGTTTTGACGGGTTTACGGGGCTTACGGGGAATAAAACTCTTTACGCTCTTTATACGAAAGATTCATATTGGAGGTTCGAGCCTTTCGATGACGTTTATTACGTGACGAAAAACGAATATCCGAGATTTCTCGATTTTCTTATGTTTAACAGGATAAGCAGCGCGACCGCGGTGGTATACGGACTCGACGAAGACGAGGAAGAGAGTTTTTATATTACGGCGGCAGGAGAAATATCCGTTTCGTGTAGTATCTCTGTAAAGTGTAGCGAAACCGAAAACAAAGTTACCGTAACGTTCGGCGATTATAAAGACGAACCTACGAAAACGAGCATAGACGGAACATATGAGCAGATTGATTTTATCGGATTTGCAAAAGAGGGAAACAGAGAGCGCGGATTTAACGATTTTGCGATAGAACACGTTAAAGCCGTTATGACGGTCAGCAATACCGAGCAGCTTGTGTTTGCGCTTGAAAACGGTTATAAACCCGACGTTAAGGACGGAACGACGGCGCAGGAGGTTTATTCGGAAATGAAAAATATTCTGCGCAATATTATCGGAAACGGGTTCAGCGAAAAAGATAAAGTAATTGCGATAGCGGAATATCTTGTAAAAACCGTTGCGTACGATAACGAAACTTACGAAATATTCAATAACCCCGAAATGGCGGACGAATTATATTCATACAGATGTTTTTATCTCGAAGGAGCAATAATCGATAAAATAGCGGTATGCGACGGTATAAGTAAAGCTTTTACTGCGCTTTGCGCGATAGAAGGAATTAAATCGGTTCGCGTAGACGGAACGATGAACGGAGTAAACCATGCGTGGAACAAAGTTTATATCGACGTGAACGGCGACGGATTAAGAGAATGGATGGTAGTGGATTGTACCGCCGCAAACACTCTTTCAAAAACGAAAGACGGAACGGGAATAGAAGTTATCAATCATACGTTTATACTTACGACCGACGATATGCTTGTCAATAAAAGCGGATATGTTTACAACGACAAATGGAAAGGGAAATACGTCGCGCAGACAGTTTACGACATTTACGGCGACGTGTTGATTGACGACGGCGAAACGGACGATTATTATGCCGAAAATGAAGAAGAATTAACGGCAATATTTGCAAAATACGTTGAACTGAAAGAGATATACGGAGATAACGAACTGATGTTGGATTTCTGCGCGCCGAAATACCTTATACTTGAAAACAGCGGCGAAGGCGGGCAGAACATTCTGGCGGACGGTATAGTTAACGCTATGACGGGCGTCGGTGTCGGGTTTACGGTTGACGATATTAACAATAATATGAAAATTTTGATTTTCGAAGGGCGCGACGACGATAATTACGTATTTGCATTTTTTGTCGAAAACAATAACGGACAGGAATAAATGGAAGGGTATAAAAAGAAATTAAGAGTTTTCGGTATAGGGAAAATAAACGTATGTGCGGTTACGGTATTTTTCGTGTTGCTGATTATCGGATTGTCGGTAAACTTCTGGGGAACGAAAGCAGAGTTTCTTGCGACGGGTTCCGTTGCCGGCGACGTCGGGTTGTCGGTTGCTTTGGTGCTTGTCGGCGTAATTCTGCACGAAGGACTGCACGCGCTTGCGGCGATTGTTTTCGGCAAATGTAAAAAAGAAGATATTGAATTCGGCGTTAAGCTCAAAGAAGGTTTGTTTTATTGTCATTGCAAAAAACCCGTTGACGGAAAAGCTTATTGCGCAATTCTGATTATACCGCTGATTATTACGGGGATTATTCCTTTTATCGTATGTATGATAACCGGCGGACTTATGCAGACGGCGATTTTTGCGTTGATGACGGCAGGGGCTTCCGGAGATGTCGTTATGCTGTGCGGCGTTCTCAAAAATAAAGATACGGAAAGAAAAATAATCGACCACCCGGACGCCACGGCGTATTATGCGCTTTATCCCGAAAATGATTTGCCGGAAGGATTTTCGGAAACGTCGGAAGAGGAAGAAAAAGAAATTCTGTCGTCCGCCGAACTCAAAGACGGAAAAAAGCTGGGTATAAAAATTCTGCTGATAGCGTTGTTTATAGCGTTGACTGCGCTCGCGCTGTTTTTAGTAGGGCTTTTTATGGAAATTGTGTAAGAGGTATGATAAGGAGAAATTATGGCTGACGAACAGAAGTATCTTACTCTATTAAAGAAAGAGTATCCGACGCAGGAAGCTGCGGCGGCGGAAATAATAAATCTGCAAGCAATTCTCAGTATGCCGAAAGGAACGGAGCATTTCGTAAGCGATATTCACGGAGAATACGAAGCGTTCTGTCATTTGCTCAATACCTGTTCGGGAGTAATAAGAGAAAAAGTCGATTTGCTGTACAAAGACGAACTGAGCGAAAAAGAATGCGCGCATATAGCGTCGCTTATAAGCTATCCGAAAGAGACGATAGAACTTTGGGAAGAACGCAGGGATATAGGCGACGGGAAGTTTGAATACTATATCGAAAAACTTGTAAAAATATTGATACGCGTATCGTCAAAATATACAAGAAGTAAAGTGGTAAAAGCGGTACAGCCCGAGTTCAGATACATTATAAACGAACTGGTGAACGCGCGCAGAGAAGGGTTCGAATATGAAAAATTCTGCGAAGGCGTATATAAAAACATAATAGCGTTAAAACGTGCGCCCGCGTTTATACAGTCGCTTTGCGACGCCATAAAAGAACTTGCGGTAGCGAACTTACATATAATCGGAGATATATTCGACAGAGGCGAGCACCCCGATTATATAATGGATTTACTGTTACAGCACGACCACGTCGATATTCAGTGGGGAAACCACGATATTCAATGGATAGGCGCGGGACTAGGTAATGCCGCTTGCATAGCGAGCGTTATTTATATCGCCCTTAAAGCGGGTTCGGTTGAAGCAATCGAGGACGGATACGGAATATCTTTGAGGCGGTTGGAAGAGTTTGCGAGAAAAAATTACGATTACGACGAAAGATTCGCCCCGCAAAAAAACGATTTATCGGAAAGAGAAAGAAAAAATTACGCGCGTATGCGTAAAGCCATATTCTTTATGATGCAGAAAGCGGAAGCGGAAATTATATCGAGAAATCCGGATTACGGAATGAACGACAGAATAATGCTTGCGCGTCTTGACAGAAAAAACGGTTCGTTCACAGCGCCCGACGGGAAAGTGTTTTACGATTACGATTTCAAAGCTCCGTATTCGGAAATTGAGTTTTCAGATTCCGAAAAAGCAGTTATGGAACATCTTATAAGGACTTTTGCGACAAGTGAGAAGTTGCAGAAACATATTGATTATCTGATGCGCAACGGCGGACTGTATAAGGTGGTCAACGGAAATTTGTTATATCACGGGTGCGTGCCGCTGAACGAAGACGGGAGTTATGCCGAACAGAAATTAAGGTGCGGAACGTTTTCGGGGAAGGCGTATTTTGACGCCTGCGAAAAGATTGTAAGACGGGCGTATGCAAACAGATTTACGGGGGTTAAGGACGATTACGACCTTGACTTTTTATGGTATTTGTGGTGCGGCAGACTTTCTCCGCTTTTCGGGCGGGATAAAATAGCTACGTTTGAAAGAGTATATCTTCCGAAAGAATACGGAGTCGAACGTAAAAATCCGTGTTACGAATATACGAAACAAAGGGAAGTATGTGAAAAAATACTTGCGGATTTCGGAGTTCAGGGCGAGCAGACGCATATAATAAACGGACATATTCCGGTCAAGGCAAAAGACGGAGAATCACCGTTAAGAGCGGAAGGGAAACTTATCGTTATAGACGGGGGATTCTGCCGCGCATATCAGAAAACCACGGGTATAGCGGGATATACTTTGATTTACAATTCTTACGGATTACGCCTTTCCGCGCACGAACCGTTCAGTTCGAAAGAAGAGGCGGTAAGAAAATGCGCGGATATACATTCGGATGTGACGGTTTTTGAGCAGACAAGACGCAGACTGACGGTTGCGGATACCGATAAAGGAAAGGAGCTGCTTAATAAAATATCCGATTTGAAAGCATTGCTCGAATCGGGAATTTAATCGGAAGTAAAAAGAATCGGAACAGGCAAAACGGAACGCAACGAAATTTCATTTGAATGAAGAATCGTTGCGTTCAAAGTTTAATATACCGAAACAAGACGATAAAAATACTTTATAAAGCAAAAAAAATGCAAATAAAGGATAATAGGGTGACAAGGGTTTCGCTTGCATACGCGTGCGCGATATGGTAAAATATTAAGATATGAGCGAAAAAACGGTAGCAACAAATAAGAAAGCGTATCACGATTATTTCATCGAAGAAACCTACGAAGCGGGGATAGAGCTTGTCGGGAGCGAAGTAAAAAGTATACGAAAGGGCGCGGTTAATCTGAAAGACAGCTATGCGGCGGTAAAAGACGGAGAGCTGTATTTGTATAACGCGCATATATCGCCGTACGAAAAAGGAAGTTTTTTCAATCCCGACCCGCGCCGGAGACGCAGACTGCTGATGCATAAAAAGGAGATAACGCGGCTTAAAAGCAAAACCGAACAGAAAGGTTATACGTTGGTCGTAACAAGATTATATTTCAAGGATTCGCTTGTAAAAGCGGAAGTTGCGCTGGCAAAGGGAAAGGAACTATACGATAAGAGAAAAACGCTTAAAGAAAAACAGATAAAACGCGACGTAGCGCGCGCGCTGAACGGTTGGAGGTAAAAAATGTTCGATATTGACACAAAATGCGTACAGTCGGGATACAGCCCGAAAAACGGTGAGCCGAGGGTAGTGCCGCTTGTTCAAAGCACCACTTATGTTTACGATACGCCCGAAGAAATGGGGGAATTGTTTGACCTTAAAAGGGAAGGATTTTTTTATGCGCGGCTCGGAAGTCCCACCGTCGACGCGTTGGAAAAGAAGATAGCGGACCTTGACGGCGGCGTGGGAGCGCTTTGCTGCGCGAGCGGTATGGCGGCGACGACGCTCACCGCTCTCAATCTTTGCAGGACGGGAGATAATTTTATAAGTACTTCCACCATTTACGGGGGAACGTACAATCTGTTCTGTACGACGCTGCCGAAGTACGGGATTACCTGTAAGTTTGTAAAACCCGACGCCGGCATAAAGGAAATAGAATCGCTTATAGACGAAAAAACAAAATTCATTTTCTGCGAAACGATAGCTAATCCCGCAATGGCAGTTGCGGATTTCGGGAAGCTTTCGGCTGTAACGAAAAAATACGGAATACCGCTTATAGTGGACAATACGCTTGCGACGCCCGTAATATGCCGCCCGTTCGAGTTCGGAGCGGATATAATAATATATTCGTCTACAAAATATCTTGACGGACACGCTACGAGTTTAGGCGGGATAATAGTGGACAGCGGTAAATTCGGATATCTCGGCAATCCGAGATTTCCCGACTTCAATCAGCCCGACGAAAGCTATCACGGACTTGTGTACGCAAAGGACTTCGGTCCGATGGCGTTTCTGGTAAAAGCGAGAGGACAGATGATGAGGGATTTGGGAGCGCAGGCTGCGCCGTTTAACGCGTTTCTCACGATTTTAGGTATCGATACTTTGCATTTAAGAATGCCGAGACACAGTTCCAACGCATTGGCCGTAGCAAAAATGCTTAAAGATAATCCTGCGGTAGAATGGGTTGAATACGGCGGATTGGAAAGCGACGTAAATTATCCGCTTACGAAAAAATATTTTACGAACGGAATGGCGTCGGGAATGGTTACGTTCGGGATAAAAGGCGGAAGAGAGGCGGCGGCAAAATTCCAGAAGGCGTTGAAGCTGTTCAGGATAGTAACGCATATTGCCGACGCGAGAAGCTGCGTTCTGCATCCTGCAAGCACAACTCACAGACAGTTATCGGACGCCGATTTGGTTAAATGCGGAATAAGCAATAATCTGATAAGGCTGTCGGTGGGAATAGAAAGCGAGAAAGATATAATCGGCGACGTGAAAAACGCGCTCGAAGCAAGTCAGAAATAATACATACCGAATAATGAAAGGGTGAATAAAAAAAGAGTAACCGCCCTTACACAAGAGGAGAAAGACAATGCCTATCGTAATACCGAGAGAGATACCGGCGTTTGAAGTATTGACAAAAGAAGCAATATTCGTAATGGGAGACAAAAGAGCGTCGACGCAGGATATACGACCTCTTGAAATAGCGATATTAAATCTTATGCCGACAAAAATAGAGACTGAAACACAGCTTATGAGAATGCTGAGTAACAGTCCGTTGCAGATAAACGTAACGCTTATAAAAACGGCGACATACAGCGCGACAAACGCTTCGCAAAGTCATATGGACAGATTTTACAATACGATGGAGGAAGTGAAGAACCGTCGGTTTGACGGGCTCATCGTAACGGGAGCGCCGGTAGAAACAATGGATTTTCACGACGTAAAATATTGGGACGAGCTTTGCGAAATAATGGATTATGCGGATAAGAACGTAACGAGTTCGATATTTATCTGTTGGGGAGCGCAGGCGGCGCTCAGTTATTATTACGGCATAGGTAAAAGGGAGCTGGAACATAAAATGTTCGGAGTTTTCGAGAATGAAATCAAAGTTCCGCTTGACCCGCTTATGCGCGGACTTGACGACAGGTTTATGATGCCGCATTCAAGACATACGGAAATCGATTCGGACGCATTGAAAAACGAAGGGAAGCTTGTTGTGCTTGCGGAGGGAAAAGAGTGCGGCGCCAGCGTAATAAAAAGCATAGATAATAAACGGTTTTTCTTTATCGGGCATTCGGAGTACGACCGCGAGACGCTGAAAAACGAATATCTGCGCGACGTCGGGAAAGGAGCGGATATTGCGCGGCCGAAGAATTATTTTATCGGTGACGGTACCGATAAAATTGATATGAGCTGGCGGTCTACGGGGACGTTGCTTTTCAGTAACTGGCTGAATTATTACGTATATCAGGTTACGCCTTACGATATTAAAGGATAATGAAGGTAAATAAGGTTTTCTTGCAGAATTTTTTAAGCTACGACAGGCTGTTCGCCGAATTCGGTGACGGCCTTAACGTACTTGTCGGGCATAATGCCGCGGGAAAAACCAATTTGCTTGAAAGTGTTTATTACAGTTCGCTCGGCAAATCCGCAAGGGGAATGAAAGATAAGGAACTCATAAAATGGGGAACGCAAGGCGGAGCGAGAATAAAATTGTGCGTCGAAAAAAAATATTCATCGCATACGGTAGACATAGCAATTGACGCGCAAGGCAAAAAACGTATTCTGCTTGACGGATTACCGATAAGTAAAATCGGAGAACTGATGGGCGCGGTATACGTAGTTTATTTTTCGCCTGCGGAAATGAAACTTATTAAAGAATCCCCCGCTGACAGACGCAGATTTATGGATATAAGCATATGTCAGAGGGATAAAAATTATTTCTATACGCTTGTAAGGTATAATAAACTGCTTGCGCAAAGGAATAAGTTGCTTAAAGAATATAAAAATTCGCCTACGCTTGCCGAAATGAATTCGATACTTATAGATAAAATGTGCCGAGCACAAGAATATATTGCGTTAAAACGTAAAGATTTTATCGGAAAACTTGCGCCTGTTGCGGCAGAAAAACATTCGGTTTTAACGGGCGGAAAAGAAGAACTTAAATTAACTTACGAAACCGAAGAAACGGAAGAAGGAAATTATTACGAAAGCCTGAAATCGATATACGAAAAGAATTACGAAAAAGATACCAGGCTGGAATATACGACGGTAGGAATACACCGTGACGAAATAAAAATCACCGCGGACGAAACGGACGTGAGAAAATACGGGTCTCAGGGACAGCAAAGAACGGCGGTGCTCAGTATGAAACTTGCCGAAACGGAAATGTTCAGGAATGAAAGCGGAGAATACCCGGTGCTTTTACTTGACGACGTACTGAGTGAGCTCGACGCCGAAAGAAGAAACGCGCTTTTTAAGGAGTTGGAAAAAATGCAGTCATTTGTGACGTGTACCGATTTTGACGGCGGAGGAGAAAAGAAAAAAATATATTCAATCAGCGACGGGAAGGTGACCGAAATATGACAGACGAAAGAAAAGCAATGATAGCGTCTCTGATAAATATCGAAGGCGTGGGGAAAGACGAGCTTGCGGAACTTATAAGCGTACCGCCGACGAGGGATAACGGCGATTATACGTTGCCGTGTTTCCGATTTGCGAAAGCGCTCAGGAAAAGTCCTGCGGCGATAGCTTCCGAACTTGCCGCGTCAATAAAACTTCCGGCAGGGGACGTTATAAGAGTCGAGGCGGTAAACGGATATCTTAATTTCTTTACGGACAGAAAACTCGGAGCAATAAGGACGATAGAAAAAATATGCGCCGAAAAGTTTTCTTACGGCGACAGCGACGAGGGAAAGGGAAAAACGGTTTGCATAGACTATTCTTCCGTAAACATAGCAAAGCCTTTTCATATCGGACATTTATATACTACCGTACTCGGAGGAAGTCTATATAAAATATATTCGAAACTAGGATATAAATCGGTAGGAATAAACCATTTGGGTGACTGGGGAACGCAGTTCGGGAAACTTATCGTGGCATTTAAGAAATGGTGCAACAAAGAAGAACTCGACCGCAGAGGAATGGAAGTACTGACCGAAATATACGTCAGATACCATACGGAAGCGGAAATACATCCCGAAATGGACGACGAAGCGAGAGCATATTTCAAGAAAATAGAAGACGGGGACGAAGAAGCTACGGAACTGTTCAATCTGTTTAAGGAAATAACGCTGAGAGAGGTCCGTAAGATATACGAAAGACTGCATATAACGTTCGACAGTTATAACGGCGAATCGTTCTATAACGACAAAATGCAGCCGGTACTGGACGAACTGGAAGAAAAAGGATTGCTTGTAGAGAGCGACGGAGCGAAAGTCGTTGAACTGGAAAAATACGGAATGCCGCCCTGTCTTCTCGTAAAAAAAGACGGCGCGACGCTATATGCTACGCGCGACCTTGCCGCTGCGTATTACAGAAAACAGGTTTACGATTTTTATAAATGTCTGTATGTAGTCGCATACCAGCAGAATTTACATTTCAGGCAGGTATTTAAGGTACTCGAATTACTCGGAAAAGACTGGGCTAAGGATATGGTGCACGTTGCGTTCGGAATGGTCAGTCTCGAAGACGGAGCAATGAGTACGAGAAAAGGCAAAGTCGTTTTGCTTAAAGACGTTCTCGACCGTGCGGTTGAGAAAGCGTACGATATAATCTCAAACAAGAACCCCGACCTTGAAAACAAGCGTGTTACAGCCGAAAAAGTGGGCGTGGGAGCGGTTGTTTTTTCCACGCTGTATAACAACAGGATTAAGGATATAGTTTTCAGTTACGACAAGGTGCTTAATTTTGACGGAGAAACTGCGCCTTACGTCCAGTACACAAACGCAAGATGTCTTTCGCTCATGGAAAAAGTAGGGGGATACGATGCGGCGAAGGCGGATTTTTCGGGGATAGATAACCCCGAAAGCGAGGCCGTGGCGGCAAGGCTCGGCGGATTCGGAGAAGTGTTACGCGAATGTATAAGGAAATACGAACCTTGTTATCTTGCGCGGTATCTCGTTGACCTATGTAAAGATTTTAACCGTTTTTATCTTGCCCACAGAATTGCGGGTGAAAAAGAAGGGATAAAAAACGCGAGAACGATGCTTACCGCCGCGGTACACTGCGTCATAGAAGAAGGGCTCAGACTTCTCGGTATCGACGCGCCGCCGAAAATGTAATTACTTATTTCGCTTTAACAATAAAACAACTCCGTAATTTTATTTACGGAGTTGTTATTTTTATAATTCCGTTCCGGTGTTTGTTTTCAATACGGTTTTTTACCAATCAGAAAATCAACCGAAACGTCGAAAAAATCGGAAATTTTCCATAAATCCGCCAGACTCGGCTCGGCTTTTCCGTTTTCAAGATACGATATTTTTCTTTGCGTCATATCGAGCTTTTCTCCAAGCTCCGACTGGTTCAGCTTTTTTTCCTTTCTGAGCGCCTGTAAATTTGTACCGAAAATAATTTCCATATTCATCAATATAGACGATTATTGTCTAAAACTGTTGACATAGACAAAAATTGTCTATATAATTAAAATAACGCAGTCGGGGACGACGGAAACAGAAACGAGGAGGAAGGAAATGGAGGAAGAAAACAGAAGATATTGTTCAAATTGCGGCACGCCGTTAAACCGCGGAGCGGAGGTATGTCTGAATTGCGGAAAATTTGTCGGCGGAAACGCAAGGAAAGAGGAATGTTCCGCGTTGGGGATATGCGCTTTGGTATTCGGAATTCTCGGCGGGTGGCTCGGATTGGTTCTCGGCATAATCGGATTGGCAACGTATAAGGAAGAAAGGAACAGAAAAAATTGTAAAATCGGAATAGGATTCTTTTTGGGTTGGATTGTGCTGTGGATAATTATAATAGCCATAGTGGTAGCAAGTTGAATATAATAGGGGAGAAACGGGAAAACATAAAACGACCGCTTTTATGATGCGGTCGTTTTGTTTATTTAAGATAAGAATTATTCGCCGAAAACGGGAGAAGAAAGGTATCTTTCGCCCGTGTCGGGAAGTAAAACGACAATAAGTTTATTGCGGTTTTCCGGGCGGAGAGCAACCTGCGCCGCCGCATATAAAGCCGCCCCCGAGGATATGCCCGTAAGAATACCTTCCGTTCTTGCAAGTTCGCGGGAAGACAGGAATGCGTCGGAGTCTTTAACGGCAACGATTTCGTCGTAAACCGAGGTATCGAGAGTTTCGGGAACGAATCCCGCGCCGATACCCTGAATTCCGTGCGCGCCCGATTTGCCTTGCGACAGAACGGGGGACGAATACGGTTCGACGCCTATGATTTTTATGTCGGGATTTTTCGATTTAAGGAATCTGCCCGTTCCCGATATTGTTCCGCCCGTACCTATTCCCGCAACGAAAATATCGACTTTGCCGTCGGTATCCGACCATATTTCCGGACCGGTGGAATGATAATGCGCTTCGGGGTTTGCCGGGTTTGTAAACTGCCCGGGGATAAACGCGTTTTTTTCGGATAACGCTATTTGTTCGGCTTTTTCGATTGCGCCGCTCATTCCTTTTTTTCCGTCGGTAAGAACAACTTGCGCACCGTATGCTTTCATAAGTTTAATTCTTTCGGGGGACATCGTTTCCGGCATCGTAATAACGGTTTTATAGCCTTTTCTCGCCGCAATGGCGGCAAGACCTATTCCCGTGTTTCCGCTTGTCGGTTCGATTATTACGGAATCGGGATTGAGTATTCCCGCGCGTTCCGCATTTTCTATCATCGATAATGCGACTCTGTCCTTTGCCGAACCCGTCGGATTGAAATATTCGAGTTTTGCCGCTATCGTCGCGTTAAGACCTTGTTGTTTGCCGTAATTGCAAAGTTCCAGAAGAGGAGTTTTGCCTATAAGTTCGGTTATCGATTTATAAATTTTCATAGTTAATTTTAAGCGCCAATAAGTTATTGTATTTTTGTGACTTTAACGCCTTCGCGGGTGTCGAGAACGGAATATCCGAGTCTGGCTATTTCCGAACGGATTTCGTCGGCAAGCGCAAAGTTCTTGTCTTTTTTCGCCTGTTTGCGTTTTTCAATAAGTTCGGCTATTTCCTGAGGGTAATCGTTTTCCTGTCCGATTTTTGTTTCGGGAGCGGAAATTTTATCGAAACTCAGTCCGAAAACTTTATCGAAATCCAAAGCGAGAGCATAAATATCCTTGCTTTTAGGTTCTTTAAGCATATTGAAAAGTATCCCCAGAGCGAGAGGAATGTTTATATCGTCGTTGATGGCTTCGGTAAACTGATTTTTGTAATTTTCAAGAACGGCTTTATCCGTTGCCGCGTCGGAAGATTTATGAGAATATAAAGACGCCGATATTCTTTCGCGGGAGGTCTTAGCGGCGGTAAGGCCGTCAAAGGTGAAGTTGAGCTTTTTACGGTAATGAGCGTTCAGACAGAAGAATCTGAAATCGAGGGGAGAGTATCCTTTTTCTTCGAGCTGAGCAATGGTATAAACGTTACCGAGACTCTTACTCATTTTGCCTCCGTCAACCATCATGAATTCGCCGTGCATCCAATAATTTACCGTTTGTTTTCCCGCAAGAGCTTCGTTTTGCGCAATTTCGTTTTCGTGGTGTACGGGAACGGCGTCTATGCCTCCGGTATGTAAATCGAAAACTTCGCCTAAATATTTTCTGCTCATCGCGCTGCATTCAATATGCCAGCCGGGATATCCCTGTCCCCACGGACTCGGCCATTGCATTATGTGGTTCTTGTCGGCTTTTTTCCATAAAGCGAAATCTGCCGGATGTCTTTTTTCACTGTTTTCTTCTATTCTTGCGCCTGCTTCTTTTTCGTCTACTGTTTGTCCCGAGAGTTTTCCGTAAGAAGGAAATTTCGATATGTCGAAATATACTCCGTCGCTTATTTCGTACGCATAGCCTTTTTCTTCTAATTTTTCAACGAATTGTATCATTTCCTGAATATGGTCGGTGGCTTTTGCGATAATTTCAGGTTTGTTAATATTAAGCGCGGCAAGGTCGCGGAAAAAGACGTCGGTGTAAAATTCCGCTATTTCCCAGGGAGATTTTTTCTGTTCGCGCGCGGCTTTTTGTAACTTGTCCTCACCGTCGTCGGCGTCGTCCAGAAGATGTCCTACGTCGGTTATGTTCATTACGCCTTTCAATTTGTATCCGTCGTATTTCATTACGCGGCGCAATAAGTCCATAAATATGTAAGTACGCAGGTTTCCTATATGCGCGTAGCTGTACACCGTAGGTCCGCACGAATACATATATACGCTTTTATCGTGAATTGGTATAAAATCTTCTTTTTTTCTTGTCAGGGTATTATAAACTTTAAGCATAATTATTCTCCGTCGTCTGTCGGTTCGTCGATTTGCTGTGCAATCGAAAAGCGGCAGGAGGTAATATTGAGATTTTCTTCAATTTTTTGCAGACGTTTATTTATTCTGCTGAATTCTTCGAGAACCGGGTCGGGGAGTTTCTGGTCCATATCGCGGTACTTTTCGCCGTGCATACGGACGATTCTTCCGGGAACGCCGACAACGGTACAGTGAGGCGGAACGTCTTTAAGGACGACGCTGCCTGCGCCTATTTTGGAGTATTCTCCTATTCGGACGGGACCTAAAACCTTTGCGCCGGCGCAGACCATAACGTTGTTTTCAATGGTCGGATGGCGTTTACCCGTTTCTTTACCCGTTCCGCCGAGCGTAACTCCCTGGTAAATGGTAACGTTGTCTCCGATTTCCGTTGTTTCGCCGATAATAAGCCCCACGCCGTGGTCGATAAAAATTCCTTTACCGATTTTTGCGGCGGGATGAATTTCTATACCGTAGTTTTTTCTTGCGTGAGCGGAGATTAAAAAAGCTATGGTGTGTAACCCGCGGGTATAAAACCAATGTGCTCTCCGATAAGCGCATAAGGCGCGAAAACCGCCGTAAGTCAGAAAAATTTCAAATTTACTTTTGGCGGCCGGGTCTTTTTCGAGAGCCGCCGCCAAATCCGCTTTGATGTTGTCGAACATATATCCTTAATATCTACATATGAATTTTTGCGTTGCCCTTGGGAATACGCGACGGGAATTCCTTGTGTCTGTTCTTGAACAATTTAGGTAAGATGAGAAGGATAAGACACACTACGGGCGGAATAATCGCCATAACGGAAACGCCGACCGAAGTTTCGGTGCTTTCAGAAAATCCCGCGGAATTCAAGAGTTTCATAAAATAATTCGTAAGCGACGTACCTATGTCCGTACCTTCGCAGGAAGCGAGAGCGGGGCTTATTAAAAGCAATCCGCTGAATATAAGACAGAGCAATGTCGTTATATGAATTCTGCGCGAAGTATAGGTAAAAATCCGCACGATATTCTGTATCAGCATTATCACCATGAGGATGATTGTCACGAGCAGGAACATTATCGTTCCGTAAACGCCGATATGGTTATAGATTATACCGAAGTCATAATTACCTTCGCTGTTTTTCTGAATAATAAGTTCGTCGGCTTTCGTGCCGCTCAGGAAAAGCGCGTAATAGTAACTGTCGCCCTGGAAGATTTCAAGGTCTTCGAGAACGTCGATACGCGTTTTTTCGAGCATTTTCGTTCTGAACCAGGCTTTAATTACGTCGATGGCGTCTATATAAATTTCCGTACAACCGAGGTCGGCAAAGAGATAAACGACTTCGCCGTCGTTGTCGTGAACGACGCCGTTTTTATCGGTATAAGGTTCACCCTGAGCAGGTTGTCCGTCCGAATAGTTACCTTCGGGCCACCACCATTTTCCGTTATCGTCCGCACGTACGGGAATATCGAAAGTTTCTCCCTCGTACTCACCGAGACGGTAAACGAACATAGCGTTGATGTTGAGCATACCGCCGGTTGAAGCGGTAACGGTATCGGTCGTTTTTGCGTCGATAAGCGAAGGACTGAAAGCGCCGATAATTACGGAAGCAATCATTATAATCGTGAATATAGTCATCAGGATAGGCAGAGCCGCTCCGTAATAACGTTTTTTACGGAAAGCCGCTTCATAATCGAAATCGACGTTGCCGTAAGCGTTAGTGTAAGCTTTTCCGCCTGCCATTGAAGAATGCAATCCCGAAGCAAACTGAGATTCCTGTCTTAAAGCGGCGGAAGCGCGGAGTTCGTTAAAGATTATATCGCCGTTATACGAACCCGATTCGACTTTATAAAGCATTTCTTTATAGCGGGCGCGTTGCGCTTTGAGTCTCGACCGCTCGTAAGGCGTTTCGCTTTCGCGGATTGCCACGGCAGTGTCTTTGATTTTGCGTTTAAGCAATATGGCGAGTTGGGCGTCGTCCTGCTCGCTCCATAAGCGCGATTTACGCGAATTATTGACGTTACTTACTTTTACCGCCATTACTTCCTCCCGGAGTTTGGTTTGCGCACAGAGCGCGGGGTTTTGTATTCGGTAATTATACTTATACAAAACAATTATATTACGCGCGCGCGTTTTTTGCAAGAGAATTTCTCATTAAACTTATAGCAAAAACAGGAAACGGTGCAAAAAACGCTGTTTTTACGTGAATTTATATCTTTTTCAGTTTATAAAGGACAGTGGTACTGATACCGCTTACGGCCATACCTACGATAACCATAGTCGATTGTGAAAGCGCGTCGCCGTATCCTATAAGGTTTCCGACGACGCAGATAAGGATACAGGCTACGAACGGAATGATTGCTATTTTGAAGTACTGAGCAATCAGTACAAGCGTAAGTCCGCCGAAAATAGCGGGAATAACGTAAGGAGAAACGGGTTTAAGCACTTCCACAATCTGTTCCTGGAAAATGAGAAGGGGAATAAGCCCGATAATTATAACCAACGTAGTTACGATACTGCTTACGGCGATGGAAATCGTAGTGACTATTTCCTGTTCTTCGCTGCCTTTTTCGACTCCCGTAATATTTTGTGCGTTGAGCGCGCAGGGGAGTTTAAGATTGCTTACGTTTCCTGTAATAAATGACATATATTGCCCGCCGGTGCCGAGGAGCGGCGCATAGCTTACCGCTTCTATAAGACCGATTGCGACGTAACCTAGAAGGAAGGGAACGCATTTACCCAAAGCTTCCCAATCGGGGAGAGTACCTGCCGCGACGCAGTAAAGCACGGGAACGAGGCATATAAGACCGAGAGAAATCCAGGTGAACAATCGTCCGTAATTGTGCATCTGATTGTTATAAATGTCTCTTTCGGTAAGTACGGGAGTTTCTTTGACTTTATCTGATTTTTTCATTACCGCGCCTCCTTAGAAATTAAAAACGAAAGTAAACCCGTAAGCAATGGCGAGAGCGCCGAGAATGGTAATCGGCAGAGCGTAATTTTCCAGCCATTTTTGTTTACCGAGTTTAATGATTGCGCCGCAAATGCCCATAATGACAAGGCTTGCGGCAAGAGTTATAAGCGTAATTTCGCCGTAAGTTTTTATTCCGGTAGCTTCCTCCGTTGAGGGAGAGCCGACGGAGAAAATACCGCCTACGAGCAACGCGCTGAGCATACCGGCAAGGAGTCCGCCGAGCAACGCTCCGGTAACGGTGTTCATAAGTTTACCGTTTTTCTTCTGCAAATCGGCAAGTTTGCCTTGATATTTTTTATAAACGATAGCGTTAAAGAGCGGGCCCGATAAAATGGACAGAGTCATAACGGTAACGGCGGTAGCGACGATAACTTCCGTGCTTGCTCCGGTTCCTATAAGAGCCTCGTTTGCGGTATTATACGCTATAAGTTCGTATTGAAGCGCGCCGATGACGGTAAGACGAATCCACGGTATGGCGAGTCCCAGACTCGACATCATAATCCCGACACCTATTACTATCGGAATACTGGGAACAATCGAAAAAACCGCGCTTGAAACGACCGTTTTTTTAATTTTTGACATATCCATGCCGATTTTTTTCGCGCGTTTTACGCTTTTGATTATGAAAAACACGCTCATAGCAATGATGATTGCGGCAATTACCGCACCGATAATATAGATAATCGGATAGCTTTCAACCATACTTTCTCCTTGATATATTTAAGATTACTTTAATAAACATAATACTATATCCGACCCGAAAAGTAAATAGCCTGAACATTATTTTCCGCTATAAACGAAAAACGAATATTGAAAAACAGGGAGAGAAATACGGCAAGAAGTATATAAACCTATAAATGCTTGTTAAAAAGGAAATAATGTGTTAAAATCAAAACCGAGGTGCAAAATTCTGCATAGGATATAAGGATTGTAAGGGAGTTATGGATATATACAGTATAGTAATAATAGTCGGATTTGCGGTAAGCCTTCTGTTGGGATTTTTATTGGGATTCGGAAGGACGCTTAAATTCGTTACGGGCGGTATCGTCGGGTTCGTGTGTTCGATAATCTTCTGCGTGATGTTCGGCGGAATAATAGCGAATATCGATTTTGTAGCCGAACTTATCGACAAAGGTAACGCGTATTTCGGTTCTATTGCGGAAATTCTGGCAAAACTGAACGTGGCGACGTGGATATATTATGTTGTGCTTTTTTTGGTAGTACAAATTGTAAGAATAATCATAGTCAAGCTCATAGGAAGAATTTTTACGCCGAAAGACAAGGATTCTAAACTTTACGGCGTAAGGAACGCCGTAAACCGCGTATTGGGAATGTTGCTTTTAGGCGCGGCATTCGTTTTGACGGTATATCTCGTAATGGCGGTAATGGCGCTTCTTACCGACGTGGAATCGGTCGGCACCGTGCTTAAAGAAATGGAAGAAAGCGGAAACAGCTTTTTCTATCTTATGTATTCCAATAATCCGATTGATTTAAGCGTATTATTCAAAAGCAACGGATAAATTAAGGGAGAAAGTTTGGATAAAGACGGCATATTTTCGAGAACCGAAATGATATTGGGGAAAGAACAGACGGAACTTCTTTCGCGCTCGTCCGTTATAGTTTTCGGGTTGGGCGGAGTAGGAAGTTATACCGCGGAAGCATTGGTAAGAACGGGCATAGGCAGAATTGCTCTTGTCGATTCCGATACGGTTGTTCCGAGCAATATCAACAGACAGCTTATTGCGACGGAAAATACGGTTTCGATGAAAAAAACGCTTGCGGCAAAAGAAAGATTTCTTTCGGTTAATCCGAAAATCGAAATTGAAACCTACGACGAATATTTTGACGAAAATTCAAAAATAGACATAAAAAAATATGATTATATAGTGGACGCGATAGACAGCGTTTCTTCGAAAATTTATCTTGCGGAGAAAGCGGAAAAAGAAGGAATTCCGATAATAAGCTGTCTGTCTGCGGGGAACAAACTCGACGCAACGCGTTTCAGAGTGGGAGATATATATTCCACAAGCGTGTGTCCGCTCGCGCGGGTAATGAGGAAAAAACTTAAAGAACGCGGGGTGAAGAAACTGAAAACCGTATGGAGCGACGAAGCGCCGTACGTTGCCGTAAGAACGGAAGAAAGTGAAAACGGAGAAGAAAAATACGCAAAAAAAATCGGAAGTCTCGCGTATGTGACGGGAGTAGCGGGTTTGATTGCGGCAGGGGAAGTAATACTTGATTTGACCTTACGGAAAGGAGAAAATAAATGAAAACCGAACTCAGCTTTGAGGTGTTTCCGCCGAAGACAAGCGACGGAATAAAGAAAATATACGGGTGTCTTGACGAACTGTCCGGGATGAACCCTTGTTTTATAAGCGTAACGTACAGTGCGGGCAACGCAAAGAAAGGGCTTACCGGAGAAGTTTGCGGATACATATACGATAATTATAAAATTCCAGCCGTGTCGCATCTTACCTGTACAGGTGCGACGAGCGAGAGTATAAAAGCTGAGTTAGGGTTACTTAAAGAATTAAAAGTAGACACCATACTTGCGTTAAGAGGCGACGTTACGCCTGAAAAACCTCTCGGAGAGTATCGGCACGCAACCGACCTTATAAAGGCCGTAAACGCCGTCGGAGGGTTTAACGTGATGGCGGCATGTTACCCCGAAGGGCACGTCGAAAGCGGAAGTTTTTATGACGATTTAAGCGTGATTAAACTTAAATACGACCTCGGAGTGAGGAGTTTCGTAAGCCAGTTGTTTCTTGACAACGCCGATTTTCTGAGAATGCGTGACAAAGGAGTAAAAATCTGTTCGGACGCGGAATTCTGCGCGGGAATAATGCCCGTTTTGTCGCTTAATTCGGTTTACCGTATGATTACGTTAAGCGGCGCAGGACTTACCGACGAAATGAAGAATATTCTTTCACGGTACGGAAACAATCCCGCCGATATGAGAAAAGCGGGGGAAGAATATGCCGTTAATCAGATAAGGAACCTTGTAAAGGAAGGGTGCGGACACATTCATCTTTACACGATGTGCAGAGCCGACGTTACGAGGGAAATTTTCGGCGGGATAAGTGATTTGTTGTAAAAATTTACCTTAAAGGCAAGGGAACGGAAATTGACGAAAGAAGCGGCAAGATATCTCGGTATTAAGGAAGTTGACGAAATAACGGCAAAATATATCGAAGAAGCGGAAAAAGAAGCTTCCGTTATCGTGCCTGCTTATATAAGCGCGTGTTTTACCGCAGTTAAAGAGGAAAGAGGCATAAAACTCGAAGGAACGGATATTGTGCTTGAAGGAAAACTGGCGGAAAATCACTTTTACGGGTGTAAAAAAATAATTTCCGTTATTGCGACTCTCGGATTGAAAAGCGAGATTTTATTAAAGAAAGTTTTTGCGACAAATGCGGCGAAAGCCGTGGTTCTCGATGCCGTGTATACTGCAAAAATCGAAGAATTTCTCGATAAAACCGAACAAGAGTTATCGGAAAAATACGGGAATATAACAGGCAGAATAAGTTGCGGTTACGGGGATTTGGACATATCGGTTCAGAAAAAATTGTTCGACGTTACGGACGGGGCAAGGATAGGGGTAAAAATCAACGAATGTTATATGCTTACGCCAAATAAAAGCGTAATAGCGTTAATCGGAGTAAAATGAAAAAGGAATTCACCGAATTTATTAAAGGAAGAGTATATCTGGACGGAGGAACTGGCAGCGAGCTTGTAAAATACGGAGTGCCTACATTGCATGCGGAAGTTCTCAACATAGAGCGTCCGGAATTGGTAAGAGAAATTCACGAAAAGTATCTTGCCGCCGGCAGCGACGTGATTTACACTAATACGTTCGGATGCAACCGCAGAAAAGCGGATTTAACGAAATACACGCTTAAAGAACTGATTGAAGCGGGGATAAGAAACGCAAAGGAATCGGCGGAAAAATACGGCGGATACGTACTTTACGATTGCGGACCTACGGGCGAGCTGTTATATCCGTACGGACGGATGAGTTTTGAAGAAGCGTATTGCTTGTTTGCCGAACAGGCGGAGATTGTAAAAGACAGCGGAGCCGACGGAGTGGTTATAGAGACCGTTTCGGATTTGCAGGAAATGCGTGCGGCGATACTTGCGTTCAAAGAAATAACGAATCTGCCCGTAATATGCAGTATGACGTTTGAAGAAACGGGCAGAACGTTTGCGGGAGTGTCGGCAGAGAGTTTCGCTTTATGCGCGCAGGCGCTGGGAGCGGCGGCAATCGGAGCTAACTGCGGAACGGGTGCGGCAGGTATGAAAAAGGCGGTTGATTCGCTTGTAAGGCACGCCCGCGTGCCGGTTTTCGCAAAACCGAATGCAGGGTTGCCGAGATATGAAAACGGACGGACGGTTTACGACGTGGACGCTGAAACTTTCGGATTGCAGATGAGAGAACTTGCCTTTGCCGGGGCGGGAATTCTCGGCGGTTGCTGCGGAACGGACGAAAAGTATATAGCTTGTACGGTTAGGGCGACGGCGGATATTCCCGCGGTTGAAAACAAGAATTATACCGACGCCGTGTGTTCTTATTCAAGGGTGGTTAATTTCGGTGAAAAACAACCGATAGTGATTGGAGAAAGAGTAAATCCGACAAATAAACCGCTTCTGAAACAAGCTATTATCGACGATAATTACGATTATATTTTATCGATGTGCGTGGAACAGGCGGAGCAGGGAGCGGATTTGCTCGATATAAATCTCGGAATGACCGGGATTGACGAAAGAGAAAAACTGGTATCCGCGGTCGCGCATATTCAGGGCGTTGCCGATTTGCCTCTCGTTATCGACACGTCGAAAAAGGAAGCGCTTGAAAGCGCGGTGAGAGTAACCGACGGAATCTGCGTGATAAACTCCGTAAGCGCCGACGAAAAATCGGCGGAAAAAGTGTTTCCCGTAGCGAAAAAATACGGTTCGTACATAATAGCGTTATGTATGGACGAAAAGGGGATACCGAGCGATACGGAAGGCAGAATCGCCGCGGCAAAAAAAATCATAGCTCTTGCCGAGAAATACGGAGTGGGCAAAGAAAAACTCATATTCGACCCGTTAACGATGGCGGTAAGCGTCGATGTTTCAAACGGTATAAAGGTGCTCGAATCGATAAAACGACTGAGGTCGGAACTCGGCGTAAAAACGGCGTTAGGGTTATCGAATATAAGTTTCGGGTTGCCCGACAGGGCAAAAATAAACGCCGCGTTTTTGAAAATGGTTACGGAAGAAGGAGTTACGGCGGTTATAATAAATCCCGTATTGAAAGAGGGAGACGACCCTGCGGCGGTAAAACTTCTTAAAGGGGAAGACGAAGCGTGCAGGGAATATATTGCGCTTAACTCGGGAAAGGAAATAAAGCGCGAAACGCAGAGTTTGAAACACGATATTTGTTATTGCATAAAGAAAGGGCAGACGTCGGAAGCCGTGCGCGCGGTAAAAGAAGAAGCAACGGAAGAAAACTATTCGGAAATAATAGAAAGCGGAATAATAAAAGGACTGAACGAACTCGGGGCAATGTACGAAAAAGGCGAGGCGTTCCTGCCGCAGCTCATAGCGGGGAGCGAAGCGGCGAAAGCGGCACTGGATTATATAAAGGAAAAATATATAGGAGAAAAAGGGGAAAGCAATAAAGGAACCGTTATACTTGCAACGGTAAAAGGGGACGTACACGATATAGGAAAAAACATAGTCAAAGCCGTTACTGCAAATTACGGATACAGAATAATCGACCTCGGAAAAGACGTGCCGCCCGAAGAAATACTGAGAGCGGCGGAAAAATACCTGCCCGACGCGGTCGGACTCAGCGCGCTTATGACCACAACGATAGACAATATGACGGACACCGTACGCCTGTTAAAGGAGAGATATCCGAAGATTCCCGTAATAGTGGGCGGTGCGGTCGTAACTAAGACGTATGCGGACGGAATAGGAGCAATTTATTCCAAAGACGCTCAAACCAACGTAAAAATTTTGGAAAAACTTTTTGCAAAACGTTGACCGACGGTGAAAATTGTGCTAGCATAATAATTACAAAAACGCAGGAAGGTATTATGAAAACAAGCAGAATACTTACAGTCGTAGGAGTGGTAGTCGTAAACGTCGTAAGATGACGTTCGATAAACCGTGCTTGTAAGCGACATTTAATACAGGAGGTATCTTACAAGCAAGATACCTTTTTTAATATACGGGAGACGCAGATGAATTTAGTAAACAGATTTCTTGAAAGAACGGAATATGCCGATTATGAAGATTTCAGAAAGAACGGAAAACTGAAAGTACCTGAGAAATTTAATTTTGCTTACGACGTAATAGACGAATATGCGAAACTTGCGCCGGAAAAGAAAGCGATACTGTGGTGCAACGACAAAGGTGAAGAAAAGACGATAACGTTCAAAGAACTGTCGGTTATGGCAAATCAGGCGGCAAACGTACTTAAAAGCCGCGGATTGAAAAAAGGCGACATCGTTATGACGATGCTCAACCGCAGATGGGAATATTGGGTTACGGTTATAGCGTGCCATAAAGCCGGTATAGTAATAATCCCCGCAACTTTCCTGCTTACCCCGAAAGACATAGAATACCGCATAAAGGGAGCGGGGGCGAAATGCCTTATAGCGACCAACGAAGAAACGGTGCTTGAAAACATCGATAAGACGAAACCCGACCTTCCGTCGGATATAATATATTTTACGACGGGGAAACGCGACGGGTATGCGGATTATACTTCGGAAATGGAAAATGCGAGTACGGAATGGGAAAGAGTGGAAACGTCACTTGACGACGAAAGTATGGTTTATTTCACTTCCGGAACAACCGGATATCCTAAAATGGTTGCGCATAATTTCCTTTATCCGCTCGGATTTATATACAATGCCGTGTTCTGGCACAAGGTAAAAGACGACGGACTGCATTTTACGGCATCCGAATCGGGCTGGGCGAAATGCAGTTGGGGAAAACTTTACGGACAGTGGATAGCGGGCGCGTGTCTGTTTATATACGATTATCTGCACAAATTCAAACCTACCGATTTGCTTGAAAGGATTGAAAAATACGGAATAGACACCTTCTGCGCGCCGCCTACGATATACCGTTATCTTATAAAAGAGGATTTATCGAAATACAATCTTTCGTCGCTTACGCATTGTTCTACGGCGGGGGAAGCGCTGAATCCCGAAGTTTTCAGGCAATTTTACGCGGCTACCGGGCAAAAAATTTACGAAGGATACGGACAGACCGAAACGAGTATAATTCTCGGTACGTTTTCGATGATGGACATAAAAGAGGGGAGTATGGGAAAACCTTCTCCTTTGTACGATTTACATCTTGTGGACGAAAATATGAACGACGTTCAGCCGGGAGTAGTGGGGGAAATAGTGATTAAAATTCAAAAACCCCAATGCAGTTTGGTATATAAATATCATAACAGTCCCGAGCTTACGAAAGAAAGACTGGGGGACGGTTATCACAACACGGGAGATTTGGCATATTACGACGAAGACGGATATTTCTGGTTTATCGGCAGAACGGACGACGTAATAAAAAGCAGCGGATACAGAATAGGACCGTTTGAAGTCGAAAGCGCGCTTATGGAGCATCCCGCTGTTCTCGAATGTGCGATTACGGGAGTTCCCGACGAACAGCGCGGACAGATAATCAAAGCCACGATAGTGCTTGCAAAGGGGTATGAACCGTCGGAAGAATTGGTTAAAGAACTGCAAACCCACGTTAAACGTACCACCGCGCCTTATAAATACCCGAGACTTGTGGAGTTCGTCGCCGAATTGCCGAAAACTATCAGCGGTAAAATCAAACGTGCCGATATAAGAAATCAGCATAAATAATTTCTGTGATAAAAACAGAAATTTCATAGGATAGACAAAAGAAAAAAATTAAATAAAAAAGCGTCCCCCAAAGGACGCTTTTAATTTTGTTTTTATTCAGATTAAACGTTAAATCTGAAAATCACGACGTCGCCGTCCTTGAATACGTAATCTTTGCCTTCCGAACGCATTTTGCCTTTTTCTTTTGCGGCGTTGAACGAGCCGCATTCCACCAGAGTATCGTAATCCACTATTTCCGCGCGGATAAAGCCTTTTTCGAAATCGGAATGTATCTTACCTGCCGCCTGAGGAGCTTTCGTTCCTTTCTCAATCGTCCAGGCGCGGGTTTCTTTTTCTCCCGCGGTAAGAAAACTTATAAGTCCGAGAAGAGAATAACATTTTTTGACAAGCTTATCCAGACCGCTTTCCGTCATACCGAGGTCAGCCATAAACAATTCGCGTTCGTCATCTTCGAGTTCGCTCAATTCTTCTTCGAGTTTAACGCATAAAGCGACGGACTCGCTGCCTTCTTCCGCGGCATAATCGGCTACTTTGCGGGCATATTCGCAGTTTTCTTCGCCCTCTTTTACGTTTGCGCAGTAGATGACTTTCTTATCCGTGAGAAGGAACAGACTTTTGACGAACTCTTCTTCCTCTTTATCGAGAGAAAGGCTTCTTACGGGTTTGCCGTTTTCAAGCACTGCCATGAGTTTTTTCAGAACGTCCATTTCGAAAACGTACTTCTTATCGCCGCTTTTCATAGCGACTTTCGTACGGTCGATTCTTCTGTTCAGGGTCTCGATATCGGCAAAAACGAGTTCCAAAGATATGGTTTCAATATCGCGTACGGGGTCTACGCTTCCGTCCACGTGAGTAATGTTCTCGTCGTCGAAACATCTTACGACGTGAACAATGGCGTCCACTTCTCGGATATGGGAAAGGAATTTGTTCCCGAGACCTTCGCCTTTCGACGCGCCTTTTACCAGTCCCGCAATATCGACGAATTCAATCGTCGTATAGACCGTACTTTTACTGTTGTAAAGACGGGAAAGAGTGTCGATACGTTCGTCTTTGACTTTTACCACGCCGACGTTCGGGTCAATGGTGCAGAACGGGTAGTTGGCGGCCATTGCTTTTCCCTTTGTCAATGCGTTGAACAGTGTGCTTTTACCTACGTTAGGCAATCCCACTACGCCGAGTTTCATAAAATTTTACCTGCCTTTTCCTTTGATTTCGTGCATAAAGTATACATCAAAACAATAAGATTGTAAAGATAAATAATAAAGTAAAATGAACGAATATTTAAGCGGATTTATATTGGGACTGGTACAGGGACTTACCGAATTTCTGCCGATATCGAGCAGCGGACATCTGATGCTTCTCGAATCGCTCGGGGTAGGAAAACCCGACCTTATGACGAATCTGATGTTGCACCTTGCAACGCTTGCGGCGGTAATAGCGGTATATCGCAAACGGCTTCTGTATCTTATCAGGCACCCGCTTGACGCGCGCGTGAAGATGATATTGATAGCGAGTATCCCTACGGGGATAATCGCCGCGTTGGTAAGATATTTTACCGACCAGACGGCAAACGCCTTGCCTTTTTGCTTTATACTCACGTCTATGATTTTAATTCTGCCTAAAATAATCAAGCCGAAAGAGAGCGCGCTTGATAATAAAACCGGATTAAAGAGCACGATAGTGGGACTGGCGCAGGGAATAGCGTGCATAAACGGAATATCGCGCAGCGGAACGACGGTAACGGCGTTGAGGCTTTGCGGAGTCAATGCGGAAGAGAGCGCGGAAATGTCGTTTTTACTGTCAATCCCCGTGATAATAGCTTCAAGCGCGGTGGAGATAATCACGAATACGGAAAGAACAGC
Organism: uncultured Clostridia bacterium; assembly: GCA_944372095.1. Taxonomy (GTDB): domain Bacteria; phylum Bacillota; class Clostridia; order Christensenellales; family DTU072; genus CAG-1782. The sequence continues at coordinate 53,154 of CALVYG010000001.1, read as the reverse complement.
CGTAAACGGCGGAGTATTTCTGGGAATGGCGGTGGCGTTCTGCGTCGGGATTGCCGCCATAAAGACGTTTGTGGCGGTGTTGAAAAAAGACAAAGCGGCGTGGTTTTCGATATATACCGCCATACTCGGAATTGCGGCATTTTTCTTAATAAAGGGTGCATAAAAATGCGCAATATCCCGAAACGGAAGTATGTAAAGGTAGCCGTGCAAGGCGTTTTGGGTGTACGGTAAAGCCGCAGAAAACGGATAAGGCAAAAAGTACGTTCGACAAAAATCGACCAAAGTTGCAAAAAATGTGAATAAGAGAGAAGTTATCCACAATATTAAAAGACAAGAGAGGAAGAGTAAACCGAAAATAAGCATAAATTCGCATAAATATGCAAGAATTACGCAAAAAACAAGCAATAAATTTAATGTGGATAACTTTGTGGATAACTCTGTTGAAAATTGTTACAAATGTAAAAAAACCGTTTTCAGACAGCAAAAAGGAACCCCTAACAGGGTAGGAAGAGGAAAAGGCAAGAGGGAAAAACGGAGCGGGAATTGAACGCAGAGGCTTAAAAACGGGAGCGGGTAAAGCGGAAAAAATAAAGTGAAATAAAAATCGGCGGCAAATGCCGAAAATCGGAGGGTGAAATGTTTATAGTTTTGAAGAAAAAAACGATAATAATAGCATTGATTATCATAGCGGCGGTAGCGGTGTGCGCAATAGCGGGCGGGATTTGCGTCGCGGAAAGCAAAACGGCTTCCGTCGGGCAGAAAGTGATAGTAATTGACGCCGGGCACGGCGGAAGCGACAGGGGCGTCGTCGGGAAAAACGGCACAGAGGAAGCGGATAAGAATCTCGAAATTTCTTTTATGCTGAAAGATTTGCTTGAAGACGCCGGATTTTTCGTCGTTATGACGCGTACGACGGACGACGGAGCGGATGAAGCGGGAAGTTTTAAGCAGGAAGATTTTACGAGAAGAAAAAATATTATAGAAAAATCCGAACCCGATATGGTTTTAAGTATTCATTGTAATAAGTTCCCGTCGTCGGACAGAAGAGGTGCTCAGGTGTTCTTCAACGATTTGAGCGAAGAGGGAAGAATACTTGCGGATATTCTTCAAGGCTGCATAAACTCGCTTAATGCCGCGAACGTAGGGAGAGTGTTCGACGCGTTGCCGGGCGAATATTTTATGCTTAACTGCACCCACGCGCCTTCGGTTATCGTCGAATGCGGCTTTTTGAGCAATCCTCAGGACGAAGAACTTTTATGTAATAAGGATTACCTGGATAAATTCGTCTATTCGCTCTACGACGGAGTTGTCGCATATTTTGAAAACAGCTGATTGCCGGTTTTTTTTCAATAACCATTCATTATAATATTAAAATATGTTTGTCGAACGGGTCATTCTCGGATGAAGGCCCGTTTTCGGCACTAACGTAATACGGAAAATGAAGATAAAAAAACTGTGAAAACTACGGATATTTCTTGTGTAAAATCTTTGACAATAAAAATTGATGTGGTATAATATAAACAAGTTAGACATCTAACTATTTTTTTTCGGGAGAAAAGACTTATGAAATCCGTAGGGAGAGAAGATTCGCTCGTGTATCTTTTGCATTCGGTAAATCATATGATGTTTATCGCAAAGGAAGAAATACTCGGAAGAGCGGGGCTGAGCTTTCCGCAGATGATAGTGCTGGGGTTTCTGAAAGAAAACGAAGGCAGGGATGTAAATCAGAAAGCGGTGTGCGAAAGAATGAAATTAAAAGGTTCGAGCGTGACGAGCCTTATAGGGACGATGCAGAAAAACGGATTGATTGAAAAAAAATCCAATCCGCTTGACGGAAGAGAGTATTTTCTGACGCTTACCGAAAAAGGAAAGGGTCTGACCGAAAAAATAAAAGACCTCGTTGACAGCATAGACGAAAAAGCGACAGGCGTTTTAAGCGAAGAAGAGAAAGCCGTTATGGTGAAGCTGTTGAAGAAAATGCTGTCGGGAAATGAAGAAAAAGGGAAATAAGGAAAAACGAACCGCCGGGAGTGGCGGAAAGGGAAGGAATAGAAAATATGAAAATAATAAAAAGGCTTTCAAAATGTATAAGAGAATACAAGAAAGACAGTATACTGACGCCTGTTCTTATCGTATTCGAAGTTCTGCTTGAATGTATATTGCCGTTGTTTACGTCAAGTCTGATAAATACGATAGAAGATTTTGCGGGCGGAGCAGGGGAATCCAGCACGGGTATAATTCACGGAATACAGACGTTTATGTACGGTCTTTCGGACGGAGATACGCTTAACTGTATTATTATCCACGGCATACTGCTGTTGATAATAGCGTTTTTAAGTCTGTTCTGCGGGGCTATGGCAGGAAAAACCGTTGCTAGCGCAAGCGCCGGATTTGCAAAGAATTTAAGAAAAGACGTTTATTACAACGTACAGACATTTTCCTTTGCGAACATAGACAAGTTCAGCGCGCCGGGATTGGTTACCCGTCTTACCACCGATATAACAAACGTACAGAACGCATATATGATGTTCATAAGGGTAGGCGTAAGAGCGCCGCTTATGCTGGTGATTTCACTTGTTATGTCTTTCCAGATAAGCAAGTCCATTGCGCTTATTTCGCTCGGACTTATGTTTATTATGGCGGTAGGATGCGTATTCATTTTCGTAAAAGTTATTCCTATCTTTAATAAGGTGTTCAAGAAATACGACAAAATGAACGAATCCGTACAGGAGAACGTCAAGGCAATGAGAGTTGTGAAAGCTTATGTCAGAGAGGAGTACGAAAAGGAAAAATTTGCGAAATCAAGCGGAGAGATAAGAAACGATTTTACGCGTGCCGAAAAAATCATAGCATTTGCAAACCCGCTGATGATGGGAATGATGTATATGGTAATGCTTACCGTAATATTCCTCGGGTCGCTGATAATAATGGACGTAACTCATCCGTTGGGGGATAAAATACAAATAGGAGAAATAACGAGTTTATTGACATACTCAATGCAATCGCTTGCATCGCTTATGATGCTGTCGATGATATTGGTGATGTGCACAATGGCTGTGGAATCGTCAAGACGACTCTACGAAGTGCTTGAAGAAAAAAGCACGCTTGCGTCTCCCGAAAATGCGGTAAAACATGTTGACGACGGAAGCGTGGTATTCGATAACGTAAGTTTCAAATATTCCGATAAAGCGGAGAAATTTGCATTGGAAGGAATAAATCTTTCGATAAAAAGCGGAGAAACAATCGGGATAATAGGTGGAACCGGAGCGGCGAAAACAAGTCTTGTTCAGCTTATACCGAGGCTTTACGACGTTACCGAAGGAAGAGTTCTGGTCGGCGGAAGAGACGTAAGAGAATATGACCTTGTGGTGCTGCGCGATTCGGTTTCGATGGTGCTGCAAAAGAACTTGCTTTTCAGCGGAACGATAAAAGAAAACCTGCGTTGGGGAAATAAGGACGCAACGGACGAAGAACTCGTCCATGCCGCGACGCTTGCCTGCGCGGACGGATTTATAAGGAGTTTTCCCGACGGGTACGATACTTACATCGAACAGGGAGGAACCAACGTAAGCGGAGGACAAAGGCAGCGTTTGTGTATCGCAAGAGCGTTGTTAAAGAACCCTAAAATAATTATTCTCGACGATTCCACGAGTGCGGTAGATACCCGTACCGATGCGGAAATAAGAAAATCTTTCAAAGAAGAAATTCCGCATATAACAAAATTTATAATAGCGCAAAGAATAGCGTCTGTAATGGACGCGGATAAAATAATCGTAATGGACGGCGGCAGGATAAGCGATATCGGCACGCACGAAGAGCTTATGGAAAGAAGCCGTATTTACAGGGAAGTATACGATTCACAGATAAAGGAGGAGGAATAATATGGATGCTGCAACGAAAAAAAGCGGAAAGACCGCTGCAAATAATCATATTAAACGTCCGGTAATAAATATGAAAGACGCCGCTCACGCATTCGGGCGGATAATGAAGGAGTTGTTTGAAGCAAACGGAAAAAGGCTGATTGTGGTGGCGGTATGCCTTGTGGTTGCGGCGATAGCCACGAGCGGCGCGAGCATTTATATTATCAATATGGTGGGAACGCTGTTCGACTCGGGTAAAGTACGCGACGAGATATTGAAATCACTGATTACCGGCGTAATCGTAATGGCGTTTATCTATCTTCTAGGAATAATAGCTCAGTTTCTGCGGAGCAGAATTATGGCTGTCGTCACGCAGAAATTCCTGGACGAAACGAGAAAGAAAATGTTTAACGGAATGCAGAATCTGCCCGTAAAATATTTCGATACGCATACGCACGGCGACATAATGAGCCATTATACGAACGATATCGACGCGATAAGAGAAATGGTGAGTCAGTCGCTGCCGAATATTTTCAATTCGTTCATAATGCTCGTAACCATATTTATTATAATGCTCACATACAGTTTATGGCTTGCAATGATAGTAATGGGATTCAGCGTGATAATGCTTTTCGTTACGAAAAACGTCGGCGGACGGAGCGCCAAATATTTTATCAGGCAACAGAAATCCACCGCGCGTGCGGAAGGGTTTATGGAAGAAACGATGCACGGGCAGAAAGTCATAAAAGTATTTAACCACGAAGAGGAAATAAAAAAAGAATTCGACAAAGTCAACGAAGAACTTTATAACGATTCAAAAACGGCGCACACATATGCGAATATGCTTATGCCCATTCTCGGAAACGTAGGCAATATAATGTATGTGTTATTGGCGTTTGTGGGTTCGATGATAATAGTATACGAAGGGATAAACGTGGGGCTTTCGGGGGTATCCCGTACCGCTGCGGAAATAATACCGGTAGTCGTAGGGTTTCTGACTATGGGAAGACAATTCTCCGTACAGATAGGTCAGGCGTCCCAGCAGTTAAACGCTGTGGTAATGGCGCTTGCAGGAGCGCAGAGGGTGTTTGAGCTTATGGACGAAAAACCCGAGGAAGATAACGGATACGTAACTCTTGTCCACGCAAAATACAACGAAAACGGCGAACTTTGCGAAACGGAAGAGAGAACGGGCTTATGGGCGTGGAAACATCCTCACAGAGCGGAGGGAACGATAACGTACGTACCGTTACGGGGCGATATCGAAATGCGCGAAGTGGATTTCGGATACGTGCCCGAAAAAATCGTATTGCACGACGTATCTCTTCACGCAAAACCGGGGGAAAAATATGCTTTTGTCGGAGCGACCGGCGCAGGGAAAACGACTATCACGAATCTGCTTAACAGGTTTTACGATATAGCAGACGGAAAAATCCGATACGACGGAATAAATATCAACAAAATCAAAAAATCCGATTTAAGAAAGTCTCTCGGCATGGTGTTGCAGGATACGAATCTGTTTACAGGAACGATAATGGAAAACATCCGATACGGCAGACTGGACGCGACGGACGAACAGGTGTACGAAGCGGCGAAGATAGCTAACGCACACGATTTTATAACGCGTTTACCGCAAGGATACGACACGATGCTGACTAACGACGGTTCGAACCTTTCGCAAGGACAAAGGCAGTTGCTTGCCATTGCGCGTGCGGCGGTGGCGGACGCGCCCGTTATGATTATGGACGAAGCGACTTCATCCATCGATACCAGAACCGAACTTCTCGTTCAGGAAGGTACGGACAGGCTTATGAAAGGGAGAACGGTATTTGTGATTGCGCACAGGCTTTCCACGGTCAGAAACTCGGATACGATTATGGTGCTTGAAAACGGCAGAGTTATCGAAAGAGGCAGCCACGACGAGCTTCTCGCGCTTAAAGGCACGTATTATGCTCTGTATACGGGTGCGGTCGAACTCGAATAGACTTGACAAACAGTCTTAATAAGATATAATTGATTCTATGGATAAAGACAATTTTACGGAAACTACTCCCGCAATGACGGTTTACGTCACGGCGGACAAGAAAGATTATTTTAATTGCAGTATGTACTATATGCGCCGATTTTTCGGGCTCAGAGAAATACTTATTCTTGCAATTTTGGTTATAGTCGGACTTGTTTTGTTTTTTGCAATGGCGCAGACTTTCATATTGATACTTTTCGGCGTATGCGTAGTGCTTATACTGATAGCGTTTATTTTGTTCCTCATTACTTCAATCGGCGGATATAAAGTCGATATGGAAAAGCGCGGGATAGCGAAACAGAAACTGGAATTCAACGAAGACGCGATTATAGTGACCAATATCGATGCAAAAGGGAACCCTATTTACATCGAAACGCATCCTTATGACAGGATTGAGAAAGTATCTGTGAAAAGAAAAAGGGTTTACATTTATGCGCAGGTGTCGGTATTTTACTACATTATTGCGAAAAAACAAGAGCCGGGAGTATGTGAAGAAGTAGCGGCATTTCTGAAAAAAACGATGAAACCAGAGGTTTTCAAAATCAAGAAAAAAGTGCGCGCTTTGCCAAAAAAGAAGAAACTTACGTTGGAAGAGGATTGAGTTATTTTTCATAATTTTTTATAAAAAATTCAATCGGGGAATATGCAAAAAATAAAAAATCGCACCGAAAAACGGTGTGATTTTTTTATCGGATTTTTACGGGGTTGAAGGGAGGGCGCTTTTTTTTGGGATTACCCCCTTGCAATAAGCGTGCGGATATGTTATATTATATATAACTGTTTTGTAATATGGGAGAGGTGCGCCGAAAAGCGCGCGCACGCATATATACAAGGCGGCCGCGGCGCACGTGCGTTCGCCGCAAGCAAACGAAATGCGTAAAATGGAGGTTTCGCAACAATGAAAAAAACGGGCACAGGAAGATTCGGAGCAATGAAACTTTTGACAGCTGCTCTGATTATCGTCTTTTCCGTAATGGCGTTCACCGCGTGCAGCGGCGACGACGGCGTGGTAACGGGGATTTCCGTGAAAGAAGATTCCGTTAAAGGTTACTATGTCGTCGGAGAATTCGACATTACGTCGATTCTTCTGGACGTGACTTACGAGGGCGGCGACGTAAATCAGATTAACGCGACAAAATCGATGCTCACAACCGAAGCGGCAAATTCTCTCAAAGAACCGGGAGAAAAAAATCTGACCATAAACTACAAAGGAAAAACTGCCGTAGTAAAGATTTTCCTCGTCGAAGACGGAGCGCAGATAGCGTGCGTTACGTTTAACGATAACGGAGGGAACGAACTTGCCAAAAAATATACTCTTGTGGGCGGGTCGGTCGAAGCGGTGACCGCGCCGGCGGTCGACGGGCAGAAGTTTGTCGGCTGGGTTGATTCAAAAGGCAATATCGTCGATTTGTCCGCCGTTACCGGTTCGATTACCGTTACGGCGTCTTATTCCGTAGCGCAGGCAAGCTACACGGTTAAGTTTGCCGACTATAACGGGAAAGAGCTTCAAAGCGATTCGGTTAACGCGGGGAGTAAAATCACCGAATCCAATGCCCCGAGAGTTAATCTTTCTTCTTATCCCGAACTTTCGAGTTTTACCTGGAGCGAAAAATTCCCGTTTGAAGTGACTTCCGATATTACGGTAAAAATGGTGCCCGAGTACAAAACCTGCGCGGTAATGTTCGGATATGCGCTCGAATCCAATCCTACGTCGTATACGTATGTGAAAGACTACGGCACAACGGTAAAGTACGGCACGGATGTAAGCGCGACGGCGCAGAAAATGGAAAGTTTCCTTAAAAACGCGGGATACGAAATAGCGAAAAAACCTTCGCAGAGCACGACAATAACGCAAAGCGGTATGGTAGAGTTCATCTACATAGTAAAAGACGCCAGCGTTCAGATAAAAGTATATAACGACGCCGATAAAAATACGCTTGTACCCGGGTATCAGTCGCCGATGAAAATCGGAACGGTAATAACATTCCCGAGCAGTGCCGCAACGGTAAGCGGATACGCTCTCAGCGGTTGGAAAGTAAGCGGAGAACTCGGTTCGGAAGAAATTTCAATATTGGAAAACAAATGGACGGTAACAAAAGACTACGGACTCAGTGTGGAAATTACGCCCGTATACGCCTCACTGACGGTGCCTGTGATTTTCAGCTTTGATTTCAAAGACGACAAACTTCCCGATAACAATACGGAAAACTACCGTTTAACGCTTACGGTAAGCGACGCGTTTGCCATCGGCGACGCGGTGACGTATCAATATATCGACAACCTCCTCACTAATATATCCGACAATAAAAACGATTACATAAAACTCCTCAACGGACAATCGGTAAGCAATTCCGAAGTTGTAAGAAACGTAAGAGACAACAGCAGCAGAATAAGAGAAACTGCGCTCGGGAAAGCCGCTTTATACGGAATAACCGTAGTCAACGTGGAGCAGACGGTGCTTGTTCCCGGCGGAGCGAAACTCATAAACGCGTCTTCCGTCGAGTTTACCGTAAGCATTTCCGCGGCAACGACGGGAATAACGTGGGAGAAGCTGGGAACGACGGCATATGCGGTTGCGGGACTCGGCAGCGATTACAATAACGAAAATATATTTATACCCGATACCTACGACAATCTGCCCGTGACGACAATAAAAGCAAACGCTCTTGCGGGTAAAAACGTTACGAGACTGTCGTCCAACCTCGTTACGATAGAAAGCGGCGCGCTTAAAGGCGCTACGGTTTACGGAGACGTGGTTCTTCCCGCTTTACAGACTATCGGAAACAACGCGTTTGAAGGCGCGACCGTTTCCGCGGAGAAAATGGAATTTCCCGTTTTGAAAGCTCTCGGGACTGCCGCTTTCAAAGACGTTAAAGCGGACGGACTGCAAATCAATCTCGGTTCCGTGCTCACGGGAGTGGGAGATGATACCTTTAACGGAGCGCAGGGACTTATTTCGGTCACTTTGCCCGGAACGGTTGTAACAGTCGGAGACTATGCGTTCTATAACACCGCTCTTTCGGTAATTACTTCTCTTGCGGGAATAAAAACCGTGGGTGATTATGCGTTTGCGGGAACAAATCTTACAGTAATAGATTTACCCGAAGCGGAAGCAATAGGAATATGTGCGTTTGCCGATAACGGAGCGCTTACCAAACTTTTAATCGGAACGAACGGAGTTCCCGCGGACGAACTTGTATTTAACGTTAACGCTCTGACGGGTTGCGTGAATATTGAGTCCGTTTCGTTCGGAGCCGGCGTAAGCAATATCGAACCCGACGAAACGGTGTTTGCAAGTCTGAAAAACCTTGATTCCATAACCGTATCGGAAGGAAGCGAAACATATTATTCCGACGGCGGAGTACTTTATGCCGTATCCGGAAACAATTATAATCTGATTTATTATCCTAACGACAAAACGGGAAGTTATAAAGCGGTTTTACCGGAAGGAGCTTCGCTTATCGTAAATGCCGGCGCATTTGCAAACGCTACCGTTGCCGTATTGGATTTGTCTTCTGTTGCCGGATTGGGATTTTCAGAAACGACGAATTCGGTTTATGCCGTTGTAGTTGCGGAAAGTTATAAAGATTCGGCAGAGGACGCGTTTACGGGCGCGGCGGTTGTTACCGACGCTCAGGAGGCCGATTTCGCTTACGACGAAGACAGCAGACTCATATATAAACTCGTAACCGTAAAATCGGGCGAAACCTCGACTACTACCGCGACTGTTGTAAAAGGTTACAGGCAAGCGGAAAGCATTACCGTTCCCGAAAAACTAGGCGGATACAATGTGACTGAAATTGCGAGCGGAGCGTTTGCTTCGTTTGAATACCTCGAAGAACTGACCGTGCTTGCAACGCTTAAAGGTTGGAACAGCGGAATACTTAACGGAACGGATTCGCTCAGAACGCTTTCGGTTAAAGGTTGGAGCGGTAGCTATAAACCCGAACTTACCGATTTTGAGGGGAACGGATGGTTCAGCCGCCATAACATAATTAAGGTCGGCGGAGTTTTAATCGGATACAACAATAACGCTTCAATCGGCGGAAGGGCAATCACAACCGTAGACGAAGACGAAGCCGCCGAATATTTTGCAGGCGGAATTCCCGCAGGATTCTTCAAGGACAGCAATCTTACCTCTATAAATTTACCCGCGTCGGTGAAAATTATTAACGAAGACGCATTCAACGGATGCGAATATTTAGAAGAATTCACGGCTGTCGAACTTACGCTTGTAGGAGCGCGCGCATTCAAAGGCTGTACTTCGCTTCTTAAAGCGGTGCTTAATTTTAGCGGAACAGCGGCGGTGATGTACGAAGAAGTCTTTTCAGGCTGCACTTCGCTTGCGGAAGCGGCAATTTACGGTGAAGTGAATAAAGACTATAAGGAAGGTACGGTATATTATTCGCTTCCCGTTTCGACATTCTTCGGATGTGCGAAGTTAAGCGATTTGACGCTTGAAAAAATAAACGAATTTGAAAAGAAAGACGGAGTATCGAATGCGTTTAATGGTTGCGAAAGCCTGTCCGAATTCGATTTTACTAAATTTATAGGCAAAGAAATACCTCAGGGAGCTTTCAGCGGAAGCGGACTCAAATATGCGATACTGACTTCTTCAAGTCTTACGACAATAGGTCAGGAAGCGTTCAGCAGCTGTTCGGCGTTAAGATACGTTCAGCTGGGTTCGAGCGTGACAAGCGTAGGAGCGTATGCATTTAGCAGATGTACAAATCTTACCGTGGAATTAAGCTACGATAACGGCGGACTATACGAAGACGCCGTAATCGGAGAAAATGCTTTCCCCGAAACGGGGACGTTCTTCTTTATAAGCCAGGCAGTAGATACCGCAGGGTCGGATTTATTTACCGGCGGCAACCACAGCGCTACGTATCCGATTATCGGATTTAAATTGTCCGATGACAGCAAAGAAATGGCGATAAACTTCTCTATGACGGATATAACGACGAAAATCCTTATCAGAGAATCGGATTTGACCGCGCCCGTATTTGCAGGATATACGTTTGCAGGCTGGTATCTCGATTCGGGAGAATACACGGCGGTGGAATTCCCGATTGTAATAAGAGAAAACTGTACGTTATACGCGAAATATTATGATGAAAGACAAGGTTCGGTAGACGCGTCCACCGACGTAAAATACGTTTATTATCTCGGACGTACGCCGTCGGTAAGCCTCGATTCGGGAGAAACCGCAAGGTGGTATTATACCGTGAACGGCGGAAATCAGATTGAAATAACCGAGTTGCCTCTGGTTGTACAGGCGAATAAAGGAGACATATTCAAAGTAATCCTTACCGTTGAAAATTCTTTCGGCGTCGTAATGAGCGAAGAATACGATAATCTCGGTGATACCGGATACGCGATTGTCGGATATTCGGGAACCAATCCGAGCAGAATGAGTATCCCGAACGTTTACGATGACGGAACAAACGGTTCGGATGAAATAATAGTTGTTTATGCGGGAGCGTTCAAGGGCTGCATACCCGAAGAATTCTTTATACCCGAATATGTCAAGGCTATACTCACGGGTAATGGAACGACGAACGACGAATTTGTAAGCTTTATTAAAGGTACGACATTCGGTGAGGCGCTTAAATACGTTACCGTTCCGGCGGGAGTCGAATATATCGCCGACGGCGTATTTACGGACGCAAACGTGGAAGAAATTATTTTTGAAGAAGGCAGTTTACTTTCGGAAGTGTCGGAAAAAGCGTTCTTCGGAAGCAAGTGGTGGAGCGGTCAGCTTGAAAACGCAAGCCAAAACGGCGGGTTTATTATTGCGGGGAATACTGCAATCAAATTTGTCGGAACGGCAGACGTACTGCTTTTGCCGGCAGAAAAGGAAACCGTAGTAACCAAAAAATTCGGATTCCCCGAAAGTACGGAAGAAATAGACATCACGGTAACGTTATATAAGGATGACGGAACAATCGTTAAAGAAAGCGTAAGCGTGCAGGCCGAAATTGAAAACGACGGAGTGTACAGATACGTTATAGAAGCGACAACGCTCGGAATAAGCGCCGAGTTTGCGTTGAATACGACGGATTCGGCGGATTGGACGTATACGGTCGGGAGAAATCTGTTTATTCTCAATTCCGCGCCGGAAGACGGAATCGCCTTGTCGATAGCTTCGGTAAGCGACAGCGAAGTAACGATACCTTCGGGAGTAACGAAGCTTTCAGACGGAATATTCAAAAACAATACGACGCTTAAAACACTGATAATCAACAAGGAACTCGTCACGATAGGAAACGAAGCGTTTGCCGAATCGGGATTGACTTCTGTAAGATACGGAGCGACAAACAGCGAACAATACGTTTCGTCCATAAAAGAAATCGGAACGGACGCGTTCAAGAACACGGCATGGTATAAGACGGAAAAAGTAATATTGGGAACGATATTCCTTAAATATAACAACGTATCGGGGACCCAATCGCTTACGATAACGGAAAGCGTAACGAAGATAGCGGACGGAGCATTCAGAAGCGCGCCGCTTACGTCGGTAACCGTAAGTTCGTCAACGTTGAAAGAAATCGGAGCGTTTGCGTTCAAAGGCAGCAGCATTTCATCGGTAAGCATACCTAAATCGTTGGAAAAACTCGGTCGCGGAGTATTTGCGGAATGTAAATCGCTAACCGGAATAAATCTGTCCGAAACGGCAATAACGGAACTGCCCGACGAAGCGTTCAAGGATAACAGCGCGCTGGGAGCAGTTACGATGCCTAAGACCGTTACGAAACTCGGAAAAGACGCGTTGAGCGGATGTACGAAACTCAGTTCGATAGTAGCGGACGGAATAGCGGAACTTTCGGTCAAAGATAACAGATTTGAGAGCGGATTGGCAGATACCGAATGGTATAAGGCTTCGGAAGCGGGAAATGCGGAAGAAGACAGCATTATAAGACTCGGTAACGTCCTCGTTAAATATATAGTAGGAACTCAGTCAAAAGCCGTGTTCGAAGAAACGAATGCGTTGACGGTTGAAATTCCCGCGGGAATAACAATGATAGCGTATAAGGCGTTTTCCGATACGACGGCGCAGTATATAACCGAAATAGTCATACCCGACAGCGTGGTAAGCATAGGAGATTCGGCATTTGAAGGGTGCAGCAATCTTATAACCGTTCAGATAGGAAGCGGAGTTACCGCAATAGGAAACAGAGCGTTTTACGGATTAAAGACCCTTAAAAACGCCGTATTGCCGGTGGGATTGCTTACGATAGGCGACAGCGCGTTTTACGAAACTTCGTTAACGAGCGTACAATATGACGCGGAAGGCGTAAGAATAGCGGACGACGGATATACCGTTCCTTCGACGGTGACCGAAATCGGAGCGGATGCATTTAACGGAGTGACAACGCTTACGATAATAAATCTCGGTTCCTCGCTTGTAAAAATCGGCGCGCGTGCGTTCAACGCAGGAAACGGCAATTTATACAAAGTCAACTGGACGCTCGATATCAACAGACCGATGAACGGAGAAGCGACGGGACTTGCTCCGATAGAGATACTTGCAGAAAATATTTCAAACGGAGGACAGGGAAGCAGAATATTCGTAAGCGGAATGAATATCAGATTCTACACCGATGCCGCGACAAAAGAATATATAGACGACGCAACGAGATTCACATATTCGAGCGCATGGATAACGTACGGTTGGATATTCTACGAAAACGGAGCATTGCCTACGGTAACGCCGCTTAACCAAGGGTATAACCTTGCGCCGTTCAACAGCGAATATATCAAGGAAGGGGATATTCCCGAACCGCCGCACAGTACGGATAGCAGCGGAAAAACCTATACGTTTATGTATTGGGTAGTGGTGGACGAAGGAAAGGAAACGAGAATTACTTATCCTTATGTAGTTACGGAAGACATTACGATAGACGCAAAATTCTATACGAACGAAATCGACGAAAATACTCCTGACGTGAACGGAATTACGTTTACCGGTGAAAACAGCGATACAATCGTATCGATAACGGGAATTTCGGGAGAAAATCAGGAAGTACTTTATATTCCCAACAAGATAGGCCCGAGAACCGTAACGGCTATATCCGTACCTGAAAATGAAGTAGTGAAGACGCTGATACTTACGAACGCGGCGAACTTCAACGGAATGACGAACAATATATTCAGCGAGTTCGTTGCATTGGAAAAAATAGAGCTTCGATATGCAAATTATCAGGCGGCAGACTTCAAGGTAGAACCCGTTGTGCTTACGGCAACATACGGTGAAAAAGAATATACAGCTACGTTCTATGCGGTTTACTCCAACGATACGGCGAGCGGAACCAACTACGGAACAAAACTCATAGCGGTGATAGGAAACGTAGAAGCCGCTACGGAACTTGCAAAAGAAAACGGATACGAAGGAGAGGAAGCGCTTGACTTTGTATTCAACGTTCCGGAAGGAGTGACCGAAATATATTCGGAAGCAATGGTAAATGCCGGATTTAAGACCGTATCTCTGCCGTCGACGCTTACGGCGATAGGAGATAATGCGTTCGGAGATACGCTGACGACATTAAGAGTTTCAAAGAAAATAAACCTTATAAACGTAACCCGCAACGCAATACCGTCGGATGCGCCTATAATGAAGAAAGAATCGGGAACGCAAACGACGACAACCGATTATATCGAAATTACGGGACTGTTATATAAATACGGTAATTACGGAGAATTCTCTGCAATAGCAAACGTATTGACAGGATACAGTTCGGAGATACTCGAATATCTCGGACAGGAAGGATTTGTAATGCCGAGCACTGTGAACGGAATAGACATAACCGTGCTTGCAAGCGAAATAAACGCGGGCGGCGAAATAAACGCAAGCGTACTTACGCTGCCGACAAATCTTGCAAGAATAAACAGCGACGCGTTCAGCGGCATAAACTTCAAAGACGTTCTTAACGCGGACGGCTATGCAAGACTCAGAGAAATAGCGAGCAACGTGTTCAATTCGACCGATTATTACAATAATAATCAGTCAACAAACGGATTGTATGTCGGAAAGATACTGATAAAATGGGAGAATGCGGATGACAGTTCGCAGATAAGAAACGATACGATAGCAATATCGTCAAACGCCTTCAGAGGTTCGCAGATATCGAGAGTGGTAATCCCTGACAGCGTAGTAAGCATCGGAGACAACGCATTCTACGGCTGTGTCGATTTGGTAGAAGTTACGATACCGAACAGCGTAACGACAATCGGTAACGGGGCGTTTATGGCTTGTAAGAATCTCACGACGGTGAATATCGATACGATAAACAGCACGCTTGCCACAATCGGAGACAGCGCGTTTGCACAGGCAACATCACTGGTGACGCTGCGTCTGCCGTACAGTCTGAAAACAGTGGGAGAAAATGCGTTTAACGGTTGCAGCGCATTAACTACGGTAACGTTTGACGGATACGATTCTGTTACGGGAATTCTGGACGAAACAAAACTCAGCGGTCTGACTGAGCTCGGGGCGAGTGCATTCCTTAACGCGAAAAATCTTGCTCAGATAAAAATACCGGAAGGCATAACGGTTATTAAAGAAAGCACGTTTGAAGGATGTTCGTCGCTTGTAAGCGTAGAATTTGTAAGAAGCAGTAAACTTACGAAAATAGAGAACCAGGCGTTCACCGGATGTGCAAAACTCGGAAGCGTACTCGACGTGGAAAATCCCGACCTTCTTACGGTGGAAATGCCCAACAGCCTTGTCAGCATCGGATACGGAGCGTTTATGAACTGTTCCGGGATGTGGGGAATAAGTTTCGGACATAATCTTTATTCGATAGGAGAAGACGTATTCAGCGGTTGCGTAAATCTTGCAAAGGTTGAAATGCGCGGAGCAACGGCACCTTCGATAACGGGAACAACGTTCGGGAATTTATCCGAAAACAATTACAGACTGCGCGTATATGTACAAGGCGACGAAGCCGGACTTATAAAACAGGAATACGTTGACAAGTGGAGTTCCGCTTGGGACGGTTGCGGAAGTTATATTTACGAACGCGGAGATTTACCGACGGTAAAATTTGAGAATTCCGCGGGCGTAACCGTTGAAAGAGAAGCGGACGTAATCGTAAATCCGTCGGTTAACTTCGGAACGGGAGAAATCAGCAGTTGGCAGTATAAATCTTTGACGCAGAAAGACGGAACAATCGGAACCAGAACGGGAGATATCGCCGCATATAAGAATCAGTCTTATGTGTATAACGATACGACGTATGTGTTCCTGATAGCGGACTATGACGAAGTAGTCTTAACGATGCTTTCGGCAGCAGGCTGATAAAGTACAGAGTAAATATCAAAACCGGGTCAATATGACCCGGTTTTATATTTTTGTCAGAAATTTATTGTTCGTCGGATTCGGAAAAATATTTTGACTTAATTAAGAATTTTTTTAATTTAGCCGGCATAAGTTTTGCGGTGATATGAAAAATTTTATTGAAGATATGCGGGCAGCATACCGATTCAGCCGTTTGTTCCGTGCAGATTTTGAAAATACCGAGAGCGACTTTATCGGGAGAGAGACCGTTTTGTTCGGTTTTTGCAAGGCTGTCGGCAGATAAAGTAAGTTGTTTTGAGTATCCGTCGACAGACGACGGGGGATAGATTTTTCTTTTAGAAGTAAATTTAGTTTTGGTTCCGCCCGGCATAACCGAGTAAATTTTGATACCTTCGGGTTCAAGTTCGTAGGAAAGAGACTCGCAAAGAGAATTGAGAGCCGATTTTGAAGCGGAATAGTAGGAGTCGAAGGGAATGGGAAGAAGAGCGGCAAGGCTGCTTACGGCGCATACGACGCCTTCGGACAGGCGCAAGGCGGGAATAAGCACGTGTAAGGCGTGGATAAAGGAAAACAAGTTAACTTCGAACAGATACCTGTAATCGCCTTCAAGACAATATTCTAGCGGCGCAGCCATTGAAAATCCGGCGGAATATATGAAGCAGTCGATTCGACCCGACGATAATAATTGCAAAATTTCGTCGAATTTTTCCCTGACCGTAACGTCGCAAAGCATATTTTCAACTCCCGAAAGGTCGCATTCGGTGCGTGAAACGTTGATAACTCTGTATCCCGATTTCAGGAACAGTTTTGCGGTAGCGTAACCTATACCGTCGGATGCGCCGATTATAAGAGCTGTTTTCATATCACAAAGTTTTCCCTTGATTATCGGTTTATATACATAACGCAGTAATTAAAAGCATAAAAATTAAAAAAAGGAAATTTATGAGTTTGGTTAAAAGGACATTTGTACTTAGCGACAGAACCCCGAAAGGATACGTTACTTTTGTACGCGTAGGAAACGAATCGGGAGCAAAAATTGTGGGAGAAAATTTCAAGTCCGGAATGAAAGCGTATGTGAAATCGGGACAGAAGTTCGAGATTATAACGTTAACAGGGAAACGAACCGAGGCGGAAATAGGACTTTCTCTGACGAATACCGATAATATGAGCTGTATGGTATTTGATGGAAAAGAAATAATCGCCACCGGCGGGAAAGAACTTTCCGAAAGAGAAAAACAGGCGATTTTAAGCGGAAACATTCAATCGGAAGAACAAAAATCCGAAGACACGGAAGAAGTTCTGAGAAGCGTACGCACGGAAAAGAACGAGGAAACTTCTCAAACGGTAATTACCGATATGTCGGAAGAAAAAGAAATAATGAATTCCGAATCGGAGCAAGCGGAACGTTCCGGTGATATTTTGCCGCAAACCATAAAAGAAAACGAAGTCGAAATCGATGAAAAAGAAAGTAAGGAAAACGTAAAAGATAAGGGAACACTCAATGAATACCCGAAAAAGGAAGAAGAAGCCGTCAACGAAGAAACCGATATGCTCAGAAGATTGGGAGAAGAAAAGACCGGATATTATCTCGGGATAAGCGACAGGATAGACGAACTTTTCGTCGTATATCCTGCCGAAAAGGGATTGAGCGAAGCGATACCCGACTCGGAATGGGTAAAGGTAAATTACGACGGAGAAGATTATTATGTAGTAGGAAGACTCAAAGATAACGGGAAAGTAAGGTTTCTCGGATACGGCGTACCGGGGAAAGAATCGGTAAAACCGCCGAAAGCCGCCGACGGAATAGCGCAATGGTTTCCTTTAAGCGGAATGGACGGATACGACGGATATTGGCTGTTTTTCCAAGATGCGGAGACGGGAAAAATAGACGGGTAAGATAATTAAACTATTTTTGAACTGGTAAGACTATTTTATGCGGAGGAAGCGTTAAAGCCAGGGAATGGATTTTGTTTTCCAGATATTGGCAAACGCTTTCTTTTTGTTCGTGTATGGGATAATCGGGGTTGTAGCAGACAGGTTCGCCGATAACTACCGTTGAGAGAGACGGACAGCTGTAAGCAGGATAAAATTTCAATAATTTGCCCGTCTTTTCATAATAAGTTTTAGCGGCGTAGACAAAGCCGCGGTTAAGGCGGAACAAATAAGGATTAACGAGGGAAATATCGTTGCTGTCGAGTTTTTCGGGAAACACAACCTGAGTGATGCCTTGTAATTTCGTTTCTACGGAAATGTTCAGAGTGTCGACAATTTTTTTACTGCCGCGCCACACGGGAACGGGGTTAGCCTGACGGAAAAACCAGACTATAACCGAAACGAATATGCGTGCGAAAGGATAAAGCAAAAATCCGGCTTTACGGCGTTTTAGAACGTTGTTTTTCAAGTGAAAAATTGTTGTTTTTTTATCGAGAAAGGCATAATGCGACCAGGTTCTTAAAGGTGCGGGATAATGAAGCAGAAACATAGCGGGAGCGGAAATTCCCGTATGGTTTGTAACGATGAATGGCGCAGGTTCGACGGGAACGGTTTCGGTAAATTTAACTTTTTTAGTGAATTTCCGCGCAGTTGCACGTAAGAAATTGTACAAATTCATAACGGTAGTATGAGCAAAAAGTATAAAAAAACCAAACTTACGGTTTAGGTTGACAATAAATAAAAAAGGGGATTATAATAACAAAGCAAACAAAATGTCGGAGGGAATATGTCAGACAATGCGATATACGTTCTTGAAATGATAGGAACGGTTGCGTTTGCCGTAACCGGCGGAATAGTCGCAATCGAAAGAAAACTTGACTTATTCGGCGTATTGTTTCTGGGCGTGGTAACCGCGCTGGGCGGCGGAGTGGTAAGAGACCTGATACTCGGGAAAACTCCGCCTGCGATGTTTGAAGATTATTCGTATCTTATGGCGGCAGGAGCAGCAACGATTATTATTTTTATCGTTATAGCAATTTTCAGAAGCCGGTATGCAAGCCACAGGCGGGTTGTAAACAATATTTTTAATATATTCGACGCATTGGGATTGGGGATTTTTGCAGCGGTAGGAGTTATTCTTTCGGTGAATTACGGATACGGAGAAAACGGATTTCTTTGCATATTCGTAGGTTTTACAACCGGATGCGGCGGAGGAATTCTGCGCGACGTTATGAGTAAATCCATTCCTATGGTATTCCGGAAAAGAATTTATGCCGTTGCGGCGCTTGCGGGAAGCATTATTTGTTATTTTATGATTTTGTGCAATACGGGGGAAGCCTGGGCGTTCGGCGTGAGTACGGCGGCGGTTTTCCTTATCAGAATGCTTGCGGCCGCCTTGCACCTCAATCTTCCTCACCTTGAAATAGAGGGCGTTAAAAACGACGATTAAAATTTTACGTAATATAGTATTTTTTTACTCTCGGCGAAATTCCGCAAAGGACTTCATAGCCGAAACCGAGTTCTTCCGCACTTATGGATAAATTGTTATCCGAACCTAAAAGAGTGACGTAATCTCCCGGCTTAATGCCGCTTCCCGATGCGTTTACCATCATCATATCCATACAGACTCTGCCGACAACCGGTAAAAATTTTCCGTTAAAAATAACTTTTCCGCAATTTGACATAATGCGCGGATAGCCGTCGCCGTATCCTACGGCGAGAGTGGCGATAAGCGCAGGCTTCTCGACTATATAGGTTCTGCCGTATCCTACGGTTTCGCCTTTATTTGCGCGGTGAACCTGTATTACGCGCGCTTTCCAATTAAGTACTGGCGTAACTTCCTCTAACCCGTATCCGTAAAGGCCGTAACCGATTCTTACCGTATTGCCGAATGAGTTTTCGTCGGCGGCAGATGTGTTTGCTATATGTATGAAATCGAATTTATCATATAACCCGCGACAAATATTTAGCGCATATTCAAATCTCCGGGTTTGTTCGAGGAAAAAATCGGGAGATTCTTTTTCGCTTGCCGCGTAGTGGCTGAAAATGCCTTCGAATATAATGTTCCCGAGAGACAGGACCGAAATTAAGTCTTGTTCTTTATCGTAAGAAAAACCGAGTCTGTCCATACCGGAATTTATTTTAAGATGGGCTTTTAATTTAATACCGTATTTTCCCGCCTGAGCGTTCAGAGTCTGAGCGTACGAAAGAGAAAACACCGAAACGGATAAAGCGTATTTATCCAAAGCGAATACCGACCCGAAAGGAACGTAACCGAGAATTAAAATAGGGATATTCGGACAAAATCTGCGCAATCGGATACCTTCATCGAGAGTAGCGACACCCAAAGCATCAACATTGTTATAAACAAATTCTGCAAGTCTGTCGCCGTGTCCGTAGCAGGACGCTTTCAGAACGGCGATGATTTTTTTATTTTTACATTTATTGCGGAAAAAATTTACGTTGCCGATAAATTGTTTTACGTTTACGTCGGCATAAGTTCTGTCAGTCGGTAAAAGCATAAAATTCCCCGTAAAGCTCGTTTTGAAGAGCATTGGTCAGACCGATATTACCGCCGCCGACTTCTTTTCCGTCAATGGCGCGACAGGGAGCGAGAAAAGTCCCCGCACTGGTAATGTAAACCTCGTCGGCGCCCATTGCTTCGTCAAGAGAAAAATGTCTTTCTTCGACGGGAACGGCGAGTTTTTTGCATGCGGACAAAAGATGATTGCGGGCAATACCGCCGAGAACGCGGTTCCCGGGCGGAGGGGAAATCAACACGCCGTCGGAGAGAATATGCACGTTGCTGTGCGCGCATTCGTTAACCGTTCCGTTCTCCACGAAAAGAGCTTCGTCACAGCCGTTTTTCGCCGCGAGATTTGAAGCCTGTACGTTTGGCAAAAGATTCAAAGTTTTTACATAGCAAAGATTATACCTTTCGTCGGGGTAAGTCATAAGAGTAAGACGTTTTTCTTTCGGAGTGATTTTTTTCGGCGTTACGGTAATCCATAAATTGGCGTCGCCGCCGATATGTATATGATTGCGCGGAACGCATATGCCCCGGGTAAACTGAACGTAAACGAACGTTTCGTTTTCGTCACAGCGGGTGACGAGTGAGCGTACAAGCTGACAAAGTTTTTCTTTCTGAACGGGCGGAACGATTCCGACGGATTCCGCGCTGAAAAAAAGTCTGTCGACGTGTTCTGTGAGTGTAAAAACTTTTTTGTTTCTTGCGTAGGTAGCGTCATAAACGCCGTCACCGAAAAAACATACTCTGTCGCACATCGGGATTGACATATCGGTGAGTTCGCCTACCGCTCCGTTATAATAAGCGAGATTTTTCATACTTAAATTCTATGAAGTAATCGCGCCTTTATGAACACCCGAACGATTAAAAAATTTTTTCAGAAAAAAAGAGAACCGATAAGGTTCTCTTTTGAAAAATTATCCGATATCGGTTCAGCCTTCGAAAGCTTTAATTCCGGCAGAAGTACCGAAGTAAACCCATCTGCCGCTCTGTTTGACGGCATTATCTTTATCTTTGTTTTCTTCTCCG
Organism: uncultured Clostridia bacterium; assembly: GCA_944372095.1. GTDB lineage: Bacteria > Bacillota > Clostridia > Christensenellales > DTU072 > CAG-1782. The sequence continues at coordinate 31,483 of CALVYG010000001.1, read as the reverse complement.
ACAATCGTTTCATAAGCTTCTTTTGCCGCGGAAATGCTTTCGAAGTAAATAGCGGTGAGCGTTCCGGAACCTTCGGAAATGCTTACTTTTGTGGCACTAAACGCACCTTCCATTCCTTCATAGTTGAACGAAGCGGATAAAACGGAAAAGCCTTCATTTTCCATTTTTTCTTTTGCCTTTTCGAGGTTAGTGGGTACGCACGCAAATAAAATGCAAGCGAATGCGGCTATCAAAGCAACCGCAACAATTATTTTCAATGCTTTTTTCATAATCCGTTCACTCCTTTAAGGATTTATTTTGTTAAAACAATTATATCCGTTTTTCGCGCCGTTGTCAATACGGTGTTTGTGACTGTTAAAAGAGGGACAGGATATAAAAAGACTTTATTTATAATTAGAAGGAATTTTGGGATTCCGAAAATGGATATTATGATACTTTAATTCCGATAAAAATATTGAATTAAAATTTAGTTTTTTTACCGTGGCGTTTTGTGGAGTTAAAAACATTGACAAAAAGGGTTCCCTAAATTATAATTAAAAACAACTGATAAATACTAAATATAAATAGACAAATTAGGAGGGAAACAGATGAAAATAAAAAAAGCCGTAATACCTGCGGCAGGATACGGGACGCGATTCTTGCCGATAACGAAAGGCGTACCTAAGGAAATGCTGCCGATAGTAGATAAGCCCGCCATTCAGTACGTAATCGAAGAGGCGGTAAATTCCGGTATAACGGAAATCATAATAGTGGTAAGCAGGGGTAAGCAGGCGATAGAAAATTATTTTTCCGAAAGCGAGATTTACGACAATCTGAAAGACAGGACGCTTTTGAAATCGGTTGACGAAATTCTTGACAGAGCGAAAATAACGTTTGTGTTACAGGAGCCGATGAGAGGAAACGGCGACGCGGTGTTGGTGACGAAAAAAGCGGTGGGAGACGAACCTTTTGCGGTAATGTTCGGAGACGACGTTATATATACCGAAAACCGCCCCGCGATAGGGCAGCTTTGCGACGCTTTCGAACTTACGGGGAAAACCATAATAGGAGTACAGCGTTGCGAAAAAGAAATTGCTGCAAGATGCGGAGTTATCGTTCCCGGAAAAAGCGAGGGCAGATTTACGGAAGCAAAGGATATAAAAGAGAAACCGCCGGTTGACGAACTTCCGTCGGATTTGGTAAGCCTTGGGAGATTCGTGCTTACGCCCGATATTTTCCGCGCATTGGAGGAAGCGCCGTTGTTTATGGACGAACTTTACCTTACCGTGGCAATAAGAAATATTCTTTCGGCGAAGGGGGGGTATGCTTACGAATTCGAAGGTAAAAGATACGACCTCGGAAATAAATTCGGATTTTGTCAGGCAAACGTCGAGTATGCGCTTCGTTCCGAATTGTTCGGTGAAAAATTTTCCGAATACCTCAAAAGGACGGTGAAATAAAATGAGATACGATTATCTGATAGTGGGAGCCGGACTTTTCGGGGCGGTATTTGCAAGGGAAGCGACGGACGCAGGGAAAACCTGCCTTGTCATAGATAAGAGAAATCATATTGCGGGAAATATCTATTGTGAAAAAGTGGAAGGAATAAACGTACACCGTTACGGCGCTCATATTTTTCATACCAACGACGACAAAATATGGGAATACGCAAACAGATTTGCTTCGTTCAATAACTTCATCAACAGCCCGATAGCCGTGTATAAGGGTAAAAGATACAATATGCCGTTCAATATGAACACTTTTCACCAGCTTTGGGGAGTGACCACTGCGGAAGAAGCAAAAGAAAAGATAAATTCTCAGATTGCCGAACTGAATATAGGCGAGCCGGCGAACCTGGAAGAACAAGCTCTTAAACTTGTCGGAAAAGACGTATTCGAAACTCTTGTTAAGGGATATACCGAAAAGCAGTGGGGAAGAAGATGTAAGGATTTACCTGCGTTTATAATCAAGCGGTTGCCGTTGAGGTTTACGTATGACAACAATTACTTTGACGCCAAATACCAGGGGATTCCTATCGGCGGATATACCGAAATGGTGAAAAAAATGTTGGAAGGCGCGGAAGTAAGAACGGGAGTCGATTATTTTGAATTTATAAAGAACACGGACGATAAGTTCGGAAAGATTGTTTTTACCGGGAAAATAGACGAATTTTTCGGATATAAGTACGGAAAACTCGAATACAGGACGGTAAGATTCGAAGACGAAATTCTCGATATCGAAGATTATCAGGGAAATGCCGTAATAAACTATACCGAGTACGAAATTCCGTATACGAGAATAATCGAGCATAAACATTTCGAATTTACGAAATGTCCGAAAACGGTAATAAGCAGGGAGTATCCGACGGAATGGACGGAAGGGAAAGAGGCGTATTATCCGATAAACGACGAAAGAAACGGTGAAATATACGCGTTATACGAAAAAAAGAGTAAAGAAGAAAAAAACGTGATTTTCGGAGGAAGGTTGGGCGAGTATAAATATTACGATATGGACAAAGTAATATCCCGTGCTCTGGAAGCAGCGGAAAAGGAATTAAAATAACGGGTCGGACTGAATGAAGAAAACGTTGATAGTCGTAAACGATATGAGCGGAAATTCTGAAGGCGTGGATGTTGACGTAATACGTTTCGTGTGTGCGAAAAACGACGATATTCACGAACTGAGGTTATTTTCGCCTGATCAGGATTACGACGTAAGCGGATTTAACAAACTGATAGTTTGCGGCGGAGACGGGACGATAAACAACGCCGTGAATAAGTGTAAGGATATGGCAATAGACATATTCTATTTTCCTTACGGAACATTGAACGAAAGGGCAAAATCGACGAGCGAAGGATTAAAGAGGTCGAGACGGCTGCCGTGTATGGGAATGGTAAATAAGAATCTGTTTTCTTACGTTATAGCGGCAGGGTCCTTTACGGAAATAGGTTACAGGGCGAAATCGGGAGCAAAGAAGAAATTCAAAGCGCTTGCGTATGTTGCCAAAGTGCTATCCGCATATAAAGTTTTCAACATAAAAGCTGAAATCGTAACGGATAACGAAACGTACGGCGGAAACTATTCGCTTATAATGATAATCGATTCGGACAGATGTTTCGGATTCAAATTCAATAAAGCGTACCGTCCCGACGATAAAATAATGCACCTTTTACTTATTAAAAGCACCGGAAAAAACAATTTATGGGGGAAAATAAGGATGTTTTTCCCGTTTTTCAGGGCATTTTTTATGGGGTTCAGAAAAGAATATCATTCCAAGAAAATAGATTTTCTTCCCGTAAAGAACGTGGAAATAAATCTGGAAGAAAAACAGTTGTTCTGCGTTGACGGCGAACAGCGGGAATACGGCGGATTCATGCACGTCGAAAAGCTTAACATAAAACCGAGACTTTTTATTATGCAGCAATGACGAAAAGTAAGAAAGGAAAGTAGAAATGTACAAGAGGATAAAAGGGTTTCTGGACAGATTTTTCGCGCTTATCGGGATAGTGGTAATGTCTCCGGTATTTTTGATATCCGCGATACTTATCAGAGCGGACAGGCACGGGAAAGCGTTTTTTAAGCAGGAACGCGTCGGCAAGGACGGGAAAATTTTTATGATATATAAATTCCGTACAATGAAATCTACGGACGTGGCATTCGATACCGACCACGCCGTAATCGAAGACGACAATCCGAGCGTAACCGCCGTCGGGAAAATTCTGCGAAAATTGAAAATTGACGAAACTCCGCAATTATTCAACATACTTAAAGGTGATATGAGTTTTATAGGTCCGAGGCCGCTTATGCCGGTTTATCTGGAAGAATACGAAGAATGGGAAAAGCATAAATTCGACGTGAAACCCGGATTGAGCGGACTTGCGCAAGTGTCGGGTAACGGGTATCTCGAAAAGAAAGGCAGAAGTTATTATGACGTGTATTATGCCGAAAATATTTCGTTCAAATTGGACGTTAAGCTGTTTTTCAAGACGTTTTTGGTCATACTGAAAGGAGAGGAGTATTGCCTTAAAAACGTACCGGAAGAGCAAATAAAAGAAATGGAAAGGAAATATTCCCCTGCGGAAACAGACGAAGAAAATGAATAACAAAGAAGTAAAAGAAGCTAAAAAAGCCGAATTTTGGCACGAAAGGAAGAAAAATATAAATCTTTTGGCGACAATGGTTATCAGGAACGTCAAAACGACTTATCGTGACTCGGTGCTTGGAATAGTATGGACGGTACTGAATCCGTTGCTTACGATGTTCGTGTTGTCGTTTGTATACAGCCAGCTGTTCGGAAGAGATATGGTGGAAATAAAATACCCGGTTTACGTTTTAAGCGGAATGCTTATATACAACACGGTATTCCGTTCGGGAACGCAGATGGGTCTTACGAGCATAGTGAGCAGGCGGTCGCTTGTGTTGCAGACCAGAATTCCCGTGGCGTGTTATCCGAGAATACCGGTGTATACCGCGCTTGTCAACTTTGTGTTTGCACTTGTAGCGTTGTTTATAGTTATGTTAATTTATAAGCAGCCTTTTGAACCGACGCTTCTTATGACGTTAATACTTATCCCTGCGCTGACGATGATTACGATGGGGGTAAGTTTTGTATTGTCTGTCGTTTATGTATATTTTCGCGATATAAAAAACATATATAACGTGTTTGTGACTTTGCTGATGTATGCGACGCCGATTTTTTATACGATAAACGCATTGAATAATCCGTTATTTACGGAATTGCTTCAATTCAATCCGATGTACTACTACGTAGACTATTTCAGGGAAATCATAATGGGGCACGTTCCGGGCTGGGAAGCGCATCTTCTTATATACGGAATGGGAATATTTGTATATGCGTTCGGATATATGTTCATAACGCACAGCAAAAAGACGTTTATATTCCATCTCTGATACGAGGACGACATAATGGAACACAACGAAAAAGATATACTGATAAAAGTAGAAAAAATAACGATGAATTACAGAATGCCTACGCAGAAAGTAGACAGTCTGAAAGAATTCGTAATAAGATTTTTGAAAGGACAATTAAAATATAAGGATTTTAACGTGCTTAATAACGTATCGCTGAATATATACCGAGGCGAATCGGTGGCGATAGTGGGACGGAACGGAGCGGGAAAGAGTACGCTGTTAAGGATAATAGCGGGAATAATACCGCCTACGGCGGGAAAGGTTACCATAAACGGAACTATGGTTCCCATGCTGCATATAGGAGCGGGATTCGATTACGACGCAACGGGAAAAGAAAACGTATTTTTGAACGGAGCCATTCTCGGGTATACGAAAAAAGAGATGCTCGAAAAATACGACGAAATAGTAAAATTCGCGGAGCTTGAAGATTTTATGGAAGTCCCGATAAAGAATTACAGCGCGGGAATGACGGCGCGACTGGGATTTGCGATTGCCGTAAACAGCAAACCCGATATAATAATAGTGGACGAAGTATTGGCGGTGGGCGACGCGAAATTCAGCGCAAAATGCAGAGATAAAATGAAGGAACTCCAACAATCGGGCGTTACTTTCGTAATAGTTTCACACAGCAAAGCGGCGGTTAAAATGTTGTGCGAACGAGCCGTATTTATTAAAAACAGAAAAATTTACATCGACGGAGATATAGATACGGTTTACGCCGAATACGAGAAATAAATTCAATCCTCGTTTGGCAGATTTAAATTAAACCCGGTTTTTGTGAAAAAGCTTTTAATTAGTTTTAAGTGTAAAAAACGCCGTTCTTGACATTTATGTTATCGTATGATAACATATTAACAGTAACGGTACCGTATTGATGTCAAAGAAAAAGCTCAAAAAAGAAAAGAAAGTACAATCGGCGCGCAGCGTAAAAGCGCGCGCTTTTTTCAAACGCTATTGGTATTGGTTCGTAGTAATACCCGTTCTTATAGGAGGAATACTCGGTTGGTGCGGCGCGATGGGATATTTTGACGCAGAAAAAGATTTCGAACTCGAATATTCCGAAATAACGATAGCTCCGCTTTCTTATTACAAATTAAGCAATTACGTCGGGCAGGAAAAAGCGTCTTACTATGTAGCATCCGGATACGAAGATATTATGAGTCTGAAAAATAACGTACTGTTCGCAAAGAAGGAAGGAACGGGAAAACTCGTGGTAAGCAACGGCAGTCAAAGTAAAGAAATGATAATTACCGTTTCGCCGTATGCCTCGACGTGGAGACTCGGCGTAGGCGATTTGGTTCTTGCGGAAGAAGTGGATGATTTTGCAGACGCTGTTTTCAATAACGTAAACGGGGTTATGAATCACAATACGGAAGTTTTTAATACCGAAATCAACGAAGGCGTTATGTATTACCGAGCAAAGCAGGAAGGAATGAGTATGATTTATTACTCGGTAGACGGCGTTGACGTTATGGTTGTATCCATATTTGTTAATGCTGATTATACGGAAAAAGATAAATTTTATCCGTCTGACTACGAATTTACTACCGGAAACAATGAGTTTTACGATAAACCGAATATTACGTCAACCGAAAATATAACAGTGGGTACGGACATGCAAATTGACGAATTTAATTTTTCGGGAAGCGGTTTTGTGTATTACGAATCGTCGGACACGAGCGTCGCAAAGGTTTATCAGGATGGAACGGTTAAGACGGAAAACGTAGGAACGGCGCAGATAACCATTGCGTGTATAGCGGAAAACGGGACGGAATATTATTCAATAAAACTGAACGTTGAAACCGCAAAAGTTAATTATTATGCCGACATCGAAACAAATTCAAGAAATCCGTACGTCGGGGAAGTTATTTTAGTATCCGAGCTTTACAGATTCGGTTATCACGACAATATTGCAAGTGTGGACACCGAATATAACGGATATATGGAAAAAATTGTCGTGGACGGCGAAGAAGCGTTCAGATTGTTAAAGTCCACAGACGGAAGAGAAGTAACTATTGACGCTTTGTCAAAGGACGGTAAAAAACTTATTTCGTATATAATTATAATAGAAAACGATAATGCGGAGGATAACGGTGAGTAAGTATAAGAAGGAAGTGATTGTAATTGCCGTATTATTTGCCGTAATGATAATTATCGCCGCGTCGGCGGGATTGACGGCAGGCAAAATCGGAACAAACGCATACGCCTTAGACCCGATAGAGATAATTACCCAGCCGAAAGGAATTACGGGAGTTTACGGAGACGGAAAATATAAGCTTGAAATAAAATTAAGCGTACCGAATGCCGTAGCTACATATGTTTGGTATAAAAGCGAAAGAGAAGATTCCGTAGGAGTAAAAGTATCGGAGGGAGAAGGAATAAATCCGTCTGCGGAAGTCAGGTATGCGACGGATTCGGGATATTATTACTGTGCGGTTACGTCGGTAAGTTATGACGGGCAGGCATACGGGGTAAATCTCGTATCGGAAAAGGCAAAGGTAAATATTTCGCCGAAACCGGTAAACGTAAAAGCGAAAACGACGGAACTTACGTATAACGAAGAATGGCAGTCGCCCGAATTAGTTATAGATGATGCCGAAATTGTGAAAGGGGACACCGTAAATGCATATTTGGAAACCGAAAAGACAACGAAAAATGCAGGAACCTACTCCGGGAAAATAAGGCTGGATAATCCTCAGTATAAGGTAAACGGAGATGAAACGCTGAGTTTTTCGATAAACAAAGCAAAGCTCGTTATAAAGATAAAAGAAGTAGGAGTAAGAGCAGGCAGAGATTACGAATTTGAGATTGAATACGACGGATTCAAAGGAACGGACGACGAAAGCGTACTTGATTTTACTCCCGAAGTTCCTTCAAGATATTACGGATTGACGGTTGCCGGCGTGTATGAAGTGACCTGTACCGGAAAAGAAGAGACGGAGAATTATTATATTGTCTATGAACCTGCTAAACTTTACGTTAACGAAGGAACGCTTGAAGGCGGCAGCATAAGCGGCATAGAAGGAACGGCGGGAGGCTCTTTCCGTCCGGGTACTACAATGACCGTCAAAGAAACGGAATTGAACATAAAAGGATTTACTTTTTTGAAAAGCATAAAAAGTATATACACGACAGAATTTCCGACGGGCGGGGCCGACGGGGAAACGTTTACCCTGAATATAGAAGACGATACTATTTCGCCTTTTATGCTTGCGGTGTGTCTTGCGGACAAGGACGGGAATACGGAAAGAACTGGCGGTTTCGTATTTAACGACGGGGTACTGAGCGTAACCGTTCCTACCGATTTCGACGGTGCTATCGTTATTTATAACGATTACACCGTGCTTCTTATAATAGGAATAGTTTTGTTTTTAGTGCTTGTAATTACCTTGCTGGTGATTTTCAAAAGCAAGCAGAAATACAACACGCAGTTGTTTTATTACCGTGCGGCTGAGAAAGAAGCTGACCGATACAGAAATAACAGGAGATAAAATATAAAGTAATTGCGTAATGCGAAACGTAAAAAAATAAACCGCGGAATATTGCCGCGGTTTTTTTTATAAAAAATATCAAGTAAAATCAATAACAGGTTTTTTCGAGAAAGGTTCTGAAAAAAGCAACCGCTTTCGGAAGCGACTTTATTTCGCAACGTTCGTTGAGAGCGTGGAGACGTTTCTGGTCGTCTACGGTTATTTCGAAAGGAGTAAAGCGGTATACGTTATCGCTGACGGCATAGTAGTATTTGGCGTCGGTTGCGGCGATAAACGGATACGGCGCAACGATAAATCCGTCAAACACTTCTTCAATTGATTTAACGAGAGTATCGTAAATTTCCGAACCGACGGTTTTACTGACGGGAGTAGGGTCGAATCCGAATCCGTACGTTTCGACGGAAATTTCTTTTCCCACAACTTTTTGGATATGCTCTTTAACCTGTTGCTGGGTTTCGCCGATGTTAATACGCGTGTTGACGATAGCGGTAGACTTAACGGGAATGACATTCGGTGCGTCCGAGCCTTGTATCTGCGTAAAAGCAAACGTCGTGCGGAGAATACTGTTAGTCATCGGATTTACCGCCGAAAGTATAAATTTCATTAAAGGCGAAAGGATATCTCTGTTTACGAAAAGGAATTTGTAAAGGGGATTCATATAAGGAGCAATTGTTTTGAAAAGCAGTTTAAGCGGTTCGGACCAGGTGGTTTTCATAGGCGAACGGCGTAAATCGTGTATTGCGTCGGCAATGGCGTCAACCGAGCTTTTTTTCTTCGGGCTGGACGCGTGTCCGCCGTCTTTTACAGATGTGAGGATAAAGTCCGAATATCCTTTCTCGCATGTTCCTATAAGGCAAAGTTTATTTTTTATTCCCAAAAGTTTTCCGTCGAGAATAGTTCCTCCTTCGTCGATAACGAACGCAAAACGGATACCTTGTTCTTTGAGGTAAGCTACGATATTGCGGGCGCCGTCTTTACCCGTTGCTTCTTCGTCGTGTCCGAAGCAATAATAAACCGTGCGCAAAGGTTCTTTGCCGTCCCTTAAAAGAATTTCAAGTCCGTAGAGGGCGGTAACGAGTTGACTTTTCATATCCTGACTGCCTCTGCCGTAGACGTATCCGTCTTTTATAGTTCCTCCGAACGGGTCGGTTTCCCAGCCTTCCGGCGTTGCCGGAACAACGTCCTGATGTGCAAGAAAGCATCCGGGCATCAATGTTTTATCTTTTCCTTCGATAACGATTACAAGGCTGTATTTGTTTATAACCGTTACTTTTGCGCGCGAAAATATTTCGGGGAAAGTCTTTTTAAGAAATTCGTGAAAAACGGGAAAGGAAGATTGGTCGTCGCCGTCTTTGTATTTGGTGACAGTCGGAATTTTGATTGCTTCCGATAAAATATTTACTATTTCACTTTCGTTTATTTCAGGCTGAGGAACGGCCGAAGGAATTTTTTTCGGGCGTGCAATCAATGTTCTTATAATCATGAAAACGAACAGCAGTCCAATGGCGATAAGAATTGCGTATAATATGTAAAGACCCATAAGGTATCAAACCTCCTTATTTTTTTTTAATTTTATAAATTTAATTAAATCGTAAATATGAGAATTGCCTTTATCTTCGGGTAAAGCTTTAATGCCGGCGACGGTGATTATAATCATTTGCAGGAATTCCTGAGGAGTAAAGAAGAAAACGTCCAGCAGAGAAATTGCCTGAATGGTGACTATAACAAACAATAATGAAATAATTGCCGGTTTTTTCCCGATAAGCATTGTACGGTATTGGTGATAAAAATAGGGAATAAAAGCAAGTAAACCGAAAATACCGGTACAGCAAAGAATCTGAACAACGGTATTATGGTACCAGAAAGGCGTATAAGGCGAGTTGGTGGGATTAAGCTCGGTTCTTCCGCCGAGGTCGAAGTCAAGTCCGACGCCGAAAATCGGTTTTTTAAGGAATCTTTCGATACCGAGGTTCCATAAATCGATTCTGCCGTTCGAATTGATACCCTTGAAAATATTGGGGAAAAGAGCGGAAAGTTTATCGCTGAGAAGTCCCGCTCCCGTCATTGTTATTCCGAGAAGAATACAGAAAGTGCATATCCAGTTAAGTTTATAATCGAGTTTCGGGAAATAATAAACAACGCAGACAATGCTTACGATTACCGCAACGAGAAGCGTGGCGCGTGAAGAGGTAAGGAGAATGCTTACGCCGCATATATAGGCGAAAAACAGCCATAAAAAAGAATAGCGTTTATTACTTACGGATAACCAAATTGCAACAGGAATACTTCTTGCAATGATATTGGCGAGGTAATTCGGATGAGCGTAACCGGCGTTGAGGGAGTATTTGGAAGCGACTGCTCCTATCGGGTCGCCGGATTGAATCAGCAGAGTTACAAGCTGAGCGATGGCGATAACGCTCGAAGCGATAACCGCGTTCATAACGGTTTTCGTAAGTCTGCGTGAAGAATCTCTGCCGAGAGCGGGTATAAAGAAGAACACTGCGCCGCAGCTGACAAGTCCGAAAACGACGATTAAAACTACGGGTAAAGCGTCGCGGCCGGTGACGGAAATTCCGCCGAGCATCATTGCAAGCGACGCAAAGCATACGCCTACGGCAAAACCTTTTATTTTTCCGTAATTTCTGAACGGTTTGAATCGGATAAAATGGATTACGAGTCCCGCGACGAGTACGCATATACCCGCTATATAAAAGTACAATGAATACAAAGAAACGAGGTTGTCGGGGTTCTGCCCGATAACTTGAACAAACACGAAAAAGAGCGGAACGACAGGGGACAGGTCACGGCATAAAGCAAATAAGACGCCGCACAGAACAAGAATCAGCATTATTCCGTATACGCTTAAATCGAATAACCAGAAAAGATATACAAATGCCGACAGAACGAAAATAAACCTGGAAGAATAAAAAAAAGGATTTTCCTTATAAGTTTTTAACCTTTTGTTCGCAGTACTGTCCATAAATATAACGACCTCCGGACGGAAGAGCATTCCGAATGCAAAACACGTCCGATAATTATTTTATACTATTTTTATATAATAACACATAAAAGAGTATAAGTCAAACGCCGACTGCGGCGTCGGTGGAGAAGAAAAGAATAAAAGAAAGGACTAGTTATGAGAATGAGAATTGTCAGAACAGTTAGTATCGGAAGAATTATGCGAATGAGAACAATTTTTACATAAGTTTCGGCAGGCTTTTGAGCAGCGGCAACAGGTACCGCCTTTTTTGTGTGCGGAAACGACGTAAAAAACAGAGAGAATCAACCAAACGGCAAGAAGCGCGAGAATAACAATATCGACAGGTTTCAACTCAACCTCCGCAAAGAACGATAAATTGGTAAACGATACAAGCCATAACCCAAGCAATCAGGCACTGAAAAACAACTACAAGCGCCGCAAGCGGAACGGATTTAAGTTCTTTTCGTATAGCCGTTACAGCGGCGACGCAGGGGGTATAAAGCAAGGTAAAAATAAGGAACGAATAAGCGCTTGCCGCGGTAAAGGCTGTGGAAATTCCGCCCGGGATAAGGATACCTATGGTGGACACAACCGCTTCTTTTGCGGAAAATCCGGCAATAAGAGAAGCGCATACGCGCCAGTCGGCAAAGCCGAGAGGCTTGAATACGGGCGCGATGAAACTTGCGATTGCGGCAAGCATACTGTCGGCGGAATCGGTTACGAAATTAAATCTTATATCGAACGATTGCAGGAACCATATAACCACCGTTGCGATAAATATTACTGTAAACGCTTTCACGACAAAGTCTTTTGCTTTCTCCCACATGAGCAGAATAACGCTTTTAGGTGACGGAAAACGGTAGTTCGGTAACTCCATAACGAAAGGCACGGGTTTTCCTTTGAATGCCGTTTTATTGAGAATAAGCGCGACTATAATGCCGAGAAGTATACCTATAACGTAAAGTGAAAACATAATCAAGGCGCGGTATTTAGTAAAGAAAGCCGCGGTAAAAAGTGCATAAATGGGGATTTTAGCGGAGCAGCTCATAAACGGAACGAGCAGAATTGTCATCTTTCTGTCACGTTCGCTCGAAAGAGTACGCGCGCTCATAACGGCGGGAACGGAACAACCGAACCCGAGAAGCATCGGAACGATGCTTTTGCCCGAAAGGCCGATTTTACGGAGAAGTTTATCCATAACGAACGCGACGCGCGCCATATAACCCGTATCTTCGAGAACGGAAAGGAAGAAGAACAGCACGACAATGTAGGGAAGGAAACTGAGAACGCTTCCGACGCCTGCAAAAACACCGTCCACGACGAGGCTTATAACCACTTCGTTCGTACCGAAAGAGCGCAGTCCGTTTTCCGTTAATTCGGATAATTTATTCACGCCGAGTTCTATGCCGAGACCGATGTAATAACCGATGACTTCAAAAGTCAGAGCAAAAATAGTCAGCATTATCAGAAGAAAAATGGGAATGGCGGCATATTTATCGGTAAGGATTTTATCAATTTTAATAGTACGCCTGCGTTCTTTGCTTTCATGACATTTCACTACGGTGTCTTTGCATATTTTTTCGATAAAAGAATAGCGCATATCCGCAAGCGCGGCGTGTCTGTCCATACCGTGTTCGGTTTCCATTTCGATAATGCTGTGTTCGACGAGTTCGAGTTCGTTTTCGTCAAGTTCAAGCATTTCTGTAATAATTTTATCGTTTTCTATAAGCTTTGTGGCGGCGAAACGCGGATTCAGCGAAGCGTTCTGAGCGTGGTCTTCCACAATGTGCGTGACGGCGTGTATGCAACGGTGAATGGCGCCGCTTTCACAGAAATCGTATACTTTCGGATAAATTTTTCCCTTTGCGGTTTTTACCGCGGCTCCTATAAGTTCGTCCACGCCTTCGTTTTTTATTGCGCTTATAGGGATTATCGGAACTCCGAGGGACTCGGACAATTTGGAAACGTCTATACTCCCGCCGTTTCCCGTAACTTCGTCCATCATATTCAATGCGATAACGGTGGGAATGCGCATTTCGAGTAACTGCAAAGTAAGATATAAATTACGTTCGATGTTTGTTGCGTCAACGATATTTATTATGCCGTCAGGGTGATTGTTTATAATAAAATCACGAGTAACAATTTCTTCGGTGGAATAAGGTCTGAGAGAATAAATTCCGGGAAGGTCGACTACCGAACAGTTTTTAACCGAGCGGACCGAACCCGTCTTCTGGTCAACGGTAACGCCCGGGAAATTTCCGACGTGTTGATTTGAGCCTGTGAGCTGATTGAAGAGAGTGGTTTTTCCGCAGTTCTGATTGCCGATTAAAGCCAGTATCATAATTCCACCTCGATAAGTTTGGCGTCATCAAGGCGAATGGTAAGTTCGTACCCGCGGATGAAAAGTTCCATAGGGTCGCCCATCGGCGCGAATTTAACGATTTTAACCTTTGTTTTAGGGATAAGTCCCATATCCAACAAACGGCAACGCAATTCGCCGCTGCCGCCTACTTTTGTGATTGTAGCAGATTGTCCCGCTTTCAGTTCGTTAAGAGTCAATCTTGAAAGTTCCTCCGTAATATCGGTATAAATACCGCATTTCTTTTGTAAATTTTATTCCGCTTTAACCGTAACAAGAACAATAACGCTTATAGAAGTGCTGTCGGAAGAAATAACGGAAATTTCGTTCGCGACAGAGAGGTTCCGCAATGAAACGGAAGAGAGAGCGGACTTAACGGCCTGTTCGTCGACAAACGCCGATTTTGCGAAGTTCAATTCCATTCCGTATACCCCGGCAGGTCTGTAAACCGCGGTTGCGAGAAAATCCGATAAGTCTTGTTCGGAATAAACCGTAACCGTATTTTTGCTTGCCGAACCGATTGCGACCGGGGCATTGCCGTAGAAAACGACTTTGCCGTTTCCGATAAGAGCGGAATAATCGGAATCGCTTATCATAAAGAAATCGTGAGAAACAACGGAATAACCGTTGATAACGCGCATTCCTGCGGCAATATCGACGATAAACCACTGACTTTCACAGAAAACTTTATTAAGCGTGCGTTCCTGTCCGTTTACGTCGGCAACGACGGTGTAGCAGGGAATTCCGCTTATACCGCACATTACGGTAAACGCTTTTGCGATACCTGCGTCTACCGCGGTTTTATTTCCGGTGAATACGCCTTCGAGACGGTACGCTTTGTAAAGGTAAAGCTCATATTCGGAAGTTATTTCTTCTTTAACTTCGTCTATTTCAGAATCAATCGTTACGTTAAGCGCGAGATAATCGTAAAAAGCGAGTATCTTTTGCTTATCGGTAAAATCGGGTTCGGTTATCCTTACGACAAGGTCTTTTATGATTTTGTAGAGGTTGGAAAGCGTGTCGTTTCCCCAGGGAACGGGTTTATAGCCTTGTTCAACGGCGTAAACGAGTTCGTCGGAGTTTCTCACGGTAACCGAATCTTTGAAGTCAACGGGAAGATAAGTCGAATCGACGGTTTCCGCCTTATTGATTGTATAAGCCGTAGATAAAGTCGGTTTTAATCCTTCCGTACCCGTTGCTTTAAGAGTGGAATCGGTATCGGTTCCTACGGGAATATTGAAAGTTATTTTAATTCCGGGTGAAGCGTCTTCGACGGAAAGAAGAAAATCAAATCCGTATCCGAGAGAATTGACAACGCCGAAAATCATTTCCGCAACGTCGGAATAGTTTCCGAAAGCGGCAAGTTGTTCATCGGTAAGGAAAGAAGGGTATTTAATTCTGTCCGCGTCTGTAAGAGTGAACGGAATATAAATGTCAAGAGAATACGAGTCATAAAGAATACTGTCGATTATAGAGGAAGAATATTCGATATAAGTATTGACGGAAGGGCGGAAAAGAAGCACAAAAGCTGCCAGGTCGCGTAAATCCGCCATATCGTAAATATAAGCGTTAAGAGCGGGAGCGTTCATAGTAGCCGCTTCCGATAAGGTATATTCACGCGAGGCGTTGTTCAGACCGATTGTGGAAAAATATGTATAAACACTTTCCGGATAAGTAAGGATATGAGTTTCGTCGCCGGTTCCGCGGTCGTTTGCGATTCCGTAGTTATATGTACGGGAAAACAGTCCTTTTTTCTGTTTTATTCTTACGGAGAAAATATCGTTAAGAGTCGCCGCCGATTGCGAGAGGTAAACGTAGTTACTGCCGAAACGGTTATCCGACTGTTCAGCGCTGTCGATAATACTTACCGTGCCGTCGGAATAGGTAAGTTCAACGATATAGGACGGATTGGCGTCTACATTGTTCCATTTAATGTAAACCTGATACGGGTTTTCTCTGCCTATACCTTCGATGGAAACGGTTTCTATCGAAGAATAGTAGTCTACCGAAAAACGGTCGTGTGCGGGATTGGAAATGTCAATCAGGTCGTCCGCATAAGCGTTATCGACCGAATCCGGGGAATAAACGCGGATAATATCGCTGACGAATTGATAGGGAACGTCTTTCCCGTCGGATTGGACGGTAGCGGCTACGCCGTTAATGGACGCTGTGACGAGAAAACGGAAAGTTCCTTCGGAAAGCGGATAGTAAAGAGCTTCGTCCGAAGGGGTATCCGAATAAAGAGTTTTCGTATCGGGGTTATAATTACCTTCTTCGTCGCATTCGACGATATACCAGTGATAGCTGTCGGGAGGAAGTCCGTATTCGAGAACGGCTGGTCTGACGATAAGCGTATCGCCTTCGACGAATTTTTCGGAAGAGAATGTAAACATTGTTTGATTTACGAGGTTTCCGAAAGAGTCAAGACCTTTTGCGGTGAGAGAATAATCACCCGCAACGTTAATGCGTCTTGTGAGGTTTCTGTCAGACGGATAAGTGGTTGCGACGACGGTTGCGCTTTTGGGATTGGCGACTTCCGAGAGTTCCCAGGAGTACTCTGTGATTGTCGCGGAAGAATCGCCCGCGCTGAGGTCGAACGTCACGGTATCTCCGTATCTGTAAGGAGTATATACGGAAGAAAGATTATCGTAGGTAAGAGTAAATCCGTTAAACGCGCGGTAAACGGTTATGGGGTCGCTGCGCAAGGTTACGGTAGCGCCTTGATAAGGCGTAACGTAAGCGTAGACGTAATAAGTAATCTGAGTTGTCGCGCTCGGGATATGGGTATATTGAATCCTGTCCTGATTTTCCGCTACGCGTTCGGTATCTACATACCAGGCTATGTCGGGTTCGGGGTCAACGTTTTCTCCGAGAATAAGCAAAGTGAAATCTATCGGAGAATAGTTTCCTATAACCTGATTGAAGTTCGGAGAGCCCGATACGTCGAGCTGGTATTGTCCGGTTGCGTACGACACTATGACGGAAATGAAATTTTCGACGACTTTGCCGGTTCTTGTCGAGCAGGTAACTTTTACCGTTGCGTTGCCGACACCTACGGGGGTTACCGTTCCCGAATTGTTTACCGTACAGATATTTTCGTTAAGGGAAGTGAATATTGCGCTTCTGCCGTCTATTGCGTGCGACGGAACGAAAATGACGTCTATCTGTCCGCTTGTTCCGTTATAGAGAAGAGAAATTTTTTCCTGAGCGAATTTTATACCCGTAACCGACACGTCTTCCACAATTACCGAAACGGTGAGAGAGGCTTTCGGATTGGTTGTGCTTTTTACGGTGACGGGTATCGTAATTCCGTCCGATACCTTATGTGCCGTCAAAAGTCCCGACTCGGAAACGGTAACGTACTGATGGTAATCGGAAGGGATATAATAAGAAAGTTTTTTATTAGTAGCGTTGGAGGGAACGGTTTTAATGTCCAGCTGATACAAACTCGGGTCGCCGTTAGAGGACATTCTGACGTCAGCGCTTCCGTTGTTAATGCGTAAAGATTCGACTTCGATATAATCTTCGTCTATATAAGACTTATCGTTAAAAGTTCCGTCCTCGCATGCGCTGAATAAAAACAAAGCCGCAACCGCAACCGCGGCTGCGATGAATGCCGTGAGAAAAATTCTTTTTTTACCTTTTGCCGTTCTCATATTTAATAATATATAACTATTTTTACGTTTTGTCAATGCGCGCGCAAAATTTTATGAATAGATAAAGCTACGGCGGTATTTCAATACGCAATTATGAAAATTTAATAAAAGGGCAACCGTAAAAGCGTTATCGGAAACCTTTATATAGGTAAAAACGGGAAACGAATTGTTGCCGGAATAAGATAGGGAATACGAAGAAAAGGATTAAAGCGCATCGGATAAATTCTTTTTATCATCGTCCGAATCCGCCGAAACCGTTCCGCCGTCGTCCGATTGCGAAGTGAATTCAAAAACCGTTTCGTCGTCTTCGGTTGCGGCGACGGGGGAAAGATATGTTTCCCGTATGTGAGGAAATTCATTTTCGGGAAGAGAATTTTCAGGTTCGGGTTCGTCGGCAATTTCCGATTTGCGTGCGGCAATTTCAAGTTTGATTTTTTCGTATGTTGCGTCGTCGAGAATAAATTTCTTTTTGTAAAGGAACATAGCGCCGAGCATAAATACGATGGGGATTATGCACATACAGCAAAGCAACGCGTTGACTTTGCTTTCGGGGACGCTTTTAAGAAGGCTGTTTACGGATGCAAGCATTTCTTCGTTGGAAATCAATCCCTGGCTTGCCTGCTTGTCAAGGTCGCTTATACCGTTGGTTATGCCGATGACGCCTATTGCGATATAGACGATTGTAACGAGAAGCTGTTGCAGTGCGGAAGAGAGTTTTGCGGTGAAAGGACGCAACGAGAATATAAGACTTTCTTCGCGTTTACCCGTTTTCCATTCGTTATATTCGACTGTGTTGGAGATATTGAGAAACATCATATTGTAATAGCAGCTTTGTCCGAGGCAAGCAATTCCGTACGGCAGCATCATAAGAAGGAATCTGAGGTTGAATTTCATTCCGAGAACGGTAAAAAGAGCTTCGCCGTCAGGTACGGCGAGACCGATAAGCATAACGACGGCATATCCTCCGATTATGCATAGACCGCCGGCGGTAATGAGTTTTGTTCTGCCGAATTTTTTCATCAAAGCGGGGAATACGGCGGTAAATATAACCGTCATAATACCGCCGATTGCCGAAAATACGGTGGTAAGAAGTCCGTCGTAACCGAAAGCAAAATAAATATAGGTCGTGATAAGAGCGGAAGTAACGACGCTTGTTCCGACGGTATAGATTATCATTATGACGGCGGCGATAAGGAGTTGGTCGTTGTTTTTAAGAACGCGGAACATATCTTTGATAGACAGTTTATCGTCGCTGACAGAAGTTTTATCCGAGCGGTTTTTCTTTGTAACCTCGGTATGGTCTTTAACCCCGAAGAAAGTGAGAAGAGTGGAAGCTATAAAGAGAGCGGCGCAGATAAAGGAAATCCACATATAAGCGCTGCGCGCGCTGCCGCCTAAAAAACGCGAGTAAGTCGTGGTAAGAGCCGGAATGCTTATCATGGCAAGACCGCCGCCGGCGGATACGACGAGCTGGGTGACAGAAGAAAGTTTGTTTCTTTCGTGGGTACCTCTCGCCAGATGCGGAAGAAGCGCCCAGTACGATATGTCGTTCATCGTGAAAGTAATACTGAAAGTAAGATACATAACGGCAAGGAACCCGATGAACGCCCAGTTGTCCACGGGAACCGAAAACAGTAAAACTATAATCAGACAGGTAGACACGCCGCCTATGAGAATCCACGGACGGAACTTACCGAACCGCGTACGGGTATTTTCCACTATGCCCCCCATTATCGGGTCGTTGAATGCGTCGAAAATTCTTGCGACGATTATTATTACGCTTACGAACGAAAATTGCAGGTCGGTCAGCGTTTTGGTAAAAAGTATGAACGTAAGAAGATTGTTTACAAAAAGGTTGTAAGCGAAATCTCTTCCGAAAGTGCCGAGAGAAAAGCACCAGAAATTACGTTTGTTATAAAGCTTATTCGGTTCCGTTGACTTAATCGGAACGGCAGAAGTCTGAGCAGTCATTTGTTCTCCGTTGAAAATTTATGTTATCGCATATAAGACATTGAGTTTTATTTGTATGCGGTTGATTTATTTAATTATATAAGTTGAAAAAGAGTAAGTCAATAGCGCTTTGAAATATAGCATATACAAATAAAAATCCGAAAAACGCGGAAAAAAGAAATGACGGAATTTTTGTAAGAAAATTGTAAGAAAAAAATCGGGAAAGCGTAAATAAGGGTTGATAAGATTAAAGCGAAGAAAGAAAGGGAGGCATGAAAATGAAACTCGAAAACTCAAATAAAAGAATAAACGAGCATGGGATAATTATAGCAATGACCGGAACAAGCGGAAATATGGGAAAAGAAGCGCTTCGTCAGACGCTTGAATCGGAAAGCGTGAAAAAAGTAAAAATACTTCTTACCGAAAAACCGAGAAATACGGTGTATGCGAGAAAATTAAAAAAGAAATACGGTTCGCGTATAGAAATAATGAGAGGAGATATAGCTGAAAAAAAGTTGTGCGAAAAGCTCACGGAAGGAACGGAGCTTGTAGTGAATATGGCAGCGGTAATACCGCCGAAATCCGACCATAACGAAGAAGAAAGTTTTGCGTGCAACGTAAAAGGAGCAAAGAATATGACGGACGCGATAAAAGGAATGGAAAAGCAAGCGGTGTTCGTGCATATATCGAGCGTAGCGGTGTACGGAAACAGGGATATGAAACATCCCTACGGAAGAGTGGGAGACCCGCTAATACCGTCGCCGTACGACAACTATGCAAGGCATAAATGCATAGCGGAAAGATACGTAATGGAATCGGGGCTTGAATCGTGGTGCATATTAAGGCAGACTGCAATGCTGCATCCGAATATGCTGAAAAACAATATAAAAGACGGGCTTATGTTTCATACGCCGTTCAATGCGCCGCTCGAATGGGTGAGCGCAAGAGACAGCGGATACCTTATAAAAAAGATAGCGGAAGCGGTGGCAAACGGAGAAACGGAGAAATTCGCAAGAAGAGTTTTCAATATCTGCGGAGGAAGTAAAAACAGGATTACGGGTTACGAAACTTTTGAAGAAGGATTCTCGATTATAGGAGGAACGCCCGAAAAATATCTTGAACCGTCCTGGCACGCAACGCGTAATTTTCACGGAATGTGGTTCTGTGACGACGAGCTTGAAGAAATGTTCGGATACGAAAGAGATACGACGGAAAAATATTGGAAAGAGATAAAAAAACGTCATCCTCTATACGGACTGGCAAAAATAATTCCGGCAGAAGTAATAAAAGAAATAGTATTCCGTCCGCTTCTGAAAGACGAAAACGCGCCGAACGAATGGAGAAAAAGAGGATTAAACGGGAAAGTTTTCGCTTATTTCGGGAAAGAAGGATTAGAAGATAAGCGCAACTGGGAAACAGAATATATCGAGGCAAAACAGAAGGGATACGGCGAAAAGAAAGACGGTTTAATAAATATAAAGGAAACGTTGCTTGACCACGGCTACGACGAAAGCAAACCTATGAGCGAATGGGATATAGAGGATATGAAAAAGGCAGCGGAGTTCAGAGGAGGGAAGTGTTTGTCGGAGACAATGGTAAAAGGAGACGTATATACGAAACTCGAATGGGAATGTCACGACGGACACAGATTTCGCGCGACGCCGTATACGGTACTTAAAGGCGGGCATTGGTGCGAGGAATGCGAAGGTAAATGGGATTACGACAGACAGGCAAAATTTTCACCGTTTATAGCGCAGATTTGGTACGATACGCACGAAAAAGACGAAAATATGAATTACTACTATGACGAAAAAGGAATACCGCAATGTGAAGAAACAAGGGAGGTGGCTTAAAATGAAATATACGTTTTATGTTTTCAGCGGTTCGGGCAACACCGATAAAGTATGCAGAGAAATAAGAGGAAAGCTTGAAAAAAGCGGAGCGGAAACCGAGTATTGGAGGTTCAGAAAAGGAGAAAAATATCCCGACGCGGTAAGAACCGACGCGGTAGTGATAGGGTATCCCGTGCATGCGTTCAACGCGCCGACGCCGGTGACGGAATTTGTAAAAGAGATTCCGGAAGGGAAAGGGAGAAAAGCGTATCTTGTCGCAACGTCGGGCGAGCCGCTTACGCTCAATGACTGCGCTTTCGTAAAAACAGGGAAAATGCTTGAAGAAAAAGGCTGGAAATTGAGCGGAACATACCGCTATGTAATGCCGTATAACATAATATTCAGGCACAGCGAAGGAATGGCGGCGAGAATGTGGCTGGCGGCGCGGAAAAATATCGAAAGAGACGTAAAAAAGATAATCGAAGGGAAAGACGGCGATGTGACGGAAATCAACGGGATAAAGAGAATTCTCGGAAACGTATTCAGGATAGAACACGCGGCAATGCCGATAATAGGCAGAAATTTTTACGCCACGGATAAATGTATAGGGTGCGGAGCGTGTGAAAAAGTATGTCCGCAGGCAAACATATATCTTAAAGACGGAAAGCCCGTATTCGGAAAGAACTGCGTAGGCTGTATGGGATGTGCGTTTACGTGTCCGAAAGACGCCGTAAGGACGGGAGTATTGAATTGTTGGAGAGTGAACGGAAAATACGATTTCGGGCATAAACCCGCAACGGACGATGAAGTGTGCAGATACCTCGGGAAAACTTACTTAAAGTATTTTCAAAAAGCGGAGGATATGGTAAAATAGCGGTCGGAGGATAAAACTATGACCGCAAGAACGAAAACCGCGCTTTTACTTACGGCAGGAGGAGTAGTGATAAATGCCGTCCTTGCATTTATAAAGCTGTTTGTCGGAATAAGAACAAACAGTCTTTGCATAATGCTCGACTCGATGAACGGATTTTTCGATACGGCAACGGGGTTGATAACCGTAACGGCGTTTCTGTTATGCGCAATGCCTAAAAGCGAAAAATACCCTTACGGAAAGGGCAGGAGCGAATACGTGGCGGGATTTGCCGTAAGCGTGGCAGCGGCAGTAATGGGTGTGTTGTTTTTTTTCGATTCTATCAGCCGTATATTTATGCCGGAACCGGTCTGGTTCGGATTGGAAAGTTGTATTCTTATTTCAATCGGGATACCGGTAAAACTCGGAATGGCTGTAATTTACAGAACATACGGAAAAAAATTGAAATCGAAAGCGCTCGGGGCGATTTCGGTGGACAGTTTTCTGGACGTAGGCATCACTTCTGCAACGGTGGTGTCTTTTACGCTGTCGTCACAGATAAATTATGCCGTGGATTCGATATTCGGTATTATAATAAGCTGCGTTGTGACAGTCTGCGCGGTAAAGATGATAGCCGATAATCTGGGGACACTTACGGGTGCGGCAGGCTGCAAAGAAGAGAGAGAAGCGGTTATCGGGATATGTAAAGAAATTCCGGAAGTAACTGCGATAAAACGTATGAACCTGCACGATTACGGGTACCGCGCATGTCACGGGACGGTCGAAATCGTATATAAAGACGGTACGGGAGAAGAGAAGAAAAAAGAAACGGCAGAGACAATTAAAAGGAAAATAAAAGAAGAAACGGGAGCGGAAATCGATTTTATAATTTCAGAGGAAAAAAGCGGGGAAAACAGAGAAATTGCGTCTTGACAAAAAGTACTTTTACAATATAATATAACTATATTAAGATAAAATGCGGAGGAGCGTACAATGGGAGAAGTAAAAGGGAAAAAAGGTAAAAAACTGCCTTTAACCAAAAGTCAGATAGGCGCAAGATTTGCGCTTGCGGGGTGTATAATATTATTGATTGCGCTCATTATCGTATTGTTTATGGCAATAGTTGCAATGGCGAACGGAGCGAGCGTGGACGCCATGATTACCCAGGCGTCAGAGTTTTCAAAGGTAAACTATGCCGAAGGCGAACAGCTTGTTCCCGTTAAAGACGCTGGCGGAGATTGGTGTTTTACGACAGACAGAGAATTCAAAATAATGCAGCTAACGGACGTACATATCGGCGGCGGGTCGTTTTCGACGAAGAACGACGCGTGGGCAATGAACGCGGTGGCGGCAATGATTTCGGCGGAAAAACCCGACCTTGTCGTTGTCACGGGTGATATTGCTTATCCGGTACCGTTTTCGGCAGGAACTTTCAACAATCTTAACGCAACGAAAATATTTGCCGAGTTGATGGAAAAACTCGGAGTATACTGGATATTCACTTACGGAAACCACGATACGGAAGTATACAGTTATTATACGCGTGAAGATATAAATAACTATTATGAAGAAAGCAATTTCAAATATTGTCTGTATCAGCGCGGTGATGAAAATATATCGGGATTCGGAAACAGCGTTATAAAAGTAAAAAATACCGCGGGTGTGGTGACGCAGGCATTGGTAATGCTCGACAGTCACAGTTATACCGACGGAGACTCGATGGGGATACTCTGGAAATACGACAACATTCATCAGGACCAGATTGACTGGTACGCGAAAGAAATGGACGAAATAAACGAATACAATAAAACGATAGACGCAAATGCCGAGCCCGTTAAAAATCTCGCGTTCTTCCATATCCCTCTTCCCGAATACCGTGACGCATGGGGAGAATATGTCGAAAACGATAATAAGGATACCGAAAACGTAACTTTTGTATACGGAGTAATGGGAGAATCGATGAAGGAAAATTCTTCCGGACAGCAGACGTACGGCGTATATTGCGGAATCGGAAGGGATAAATTTTTCGAAACCGGAAAGGAAAAAGGATTGCAGGGAGTCTTTTGCGGACACGACCATTACAATAACTTTTCGGTTATTTATAAAGGAATACGTTTAACATACGGAATGAGCGTGGATTATCTTGCGTATGCGGGAATATGGAACGAGAAATCTCAGCGCGGATGCACTTTGATAACGGTGGAAACCGACGGCAGTTTCAATTGCGAATCGTCCGGTTATTATCAGGATAAATATGTAGCGCAATTTGAAAAGCATTAAAAAAAACAAAACTTCTTAACGGACGCGCTTTCAGACGAAAGCGCGTTTTTCGGAAAAAGCAAAGAAACGGCAGGGATAGAAATGAACAGAAAAGTACTGATAGCGGAAGACAACGTAGAATTATCGGATATGGCACGGAATTACCTGATGAAAGAAGGATATACGGTTTATCAGGCGTTCGACGGAAAACAGGCGATAGAAATGACGAGGAGTCTGTCGCCCGACTTGTTGTTATTGGACATAATGATGCCGCTATGCGACGGGACGGAAGTATGTAAAATCGTGAGAATGGAAAAGAACATACCGATAATAGTCATTTCCGCGCGTTCGGGAGAGGAAGATAAATTGAATTTATTATCGCTGGGTGCGGACGATTATATGACGAAACCGTATTCGTTCAAAGAAATGGTGGGAAGAGTGAACGCGCAGATGAGAAGATATTTCAGTTTCTCGGCGCCTAAACCCGAAGTAAGGAACTACGGGGACCTTGCGATATATCCCGAGGATATGATAGCGAAAGTCCGCGGCGAAGAACTTTTGCTTACGGCGAAAGAATTCAGGATGCTCGACGTTCTTACGCTGAACGCAGGACGAGTGTTTTCAAAACAGAAACTTATGGACGAAGTGTGGGGAGTCGGATATTTTATAGACGAGAACACGGTTGCCGTTACGGTAAACAGATTGCGCGAGAAATTAAAAAAAGCAAACGTCGACGGATTGGAAACCGTGTGGGGAATCGGATACAGGTGGAAAAAATAAGATGAAGAAAAAAGAGATGAGAGCGCTAGAAAGAGCATTGGTGCAGTTTTCCGAAGGAAATTATTCCGCAATAGACAGCAGTAATATATCGAAAGAAAACCTTAATTTATTGGAAAAAATAAGAGAAAAAATAGAAAAAAGCGCGATAGAAGTAAAAAAACTGAAAATAAAGAACAGTGTGGAAGCGGCGGGAGTGGCGCACGATTTGAAGACGCCGCTTGCGGTCATAATGGGCGCGGCGGAGTGCTGTAAAGACGGAATGGACGATAAGGATTATCTCGGGATAATCAGCGAAAAAGCGTCGTATATGAGCGAGCTTATCGGAAATCTTACGGACGCGTCGAAACAAATTTCGGGAGAATTAAACGATTATAAGGAAACCGTACAGGCAAGAGAATTTTTTACAAACGAATTTTTACGGCAGAAAGCATTTGCCGAAGGGCGCGGAATTAAAATTAAAACGGGAAGTATTCCCAAAAACGTATATCTTGTGATTGACAGGAAGAAGATTTCGCGCGTGGTGCAGAATATCGTTACAAACGCGGTAAAATACAGTCCGAAAGATTCCGTTATAAAAGTAAAATATTTTATCAATAAAGGAAAGCTTACCGTATTGATAAAAGATTACGGAGAGGGAATAGCGAAAGAAAATCTTTCGAGGGTATTCGACAGATTTTTTATGGAAGACGAGTCGAGAGGTGAACATAAAGGCGGAAGCAGCGGACTCGGACTTTACGTGGCAAAAGAACTGACGGAAGAACACGGCGGCGAAATAAAGGTCAGAAGCAAAAAAGGAAAGGGGAGTACGTTCCTTATATATTTACCCGTTAAAACCAATACGGTACAAACGGCAACGGAACGGTTTAATTCTTACGGTTTTTTCTTCAAGTTGCTGATAACAGTGTGTTTCGGATTTATATTCGGTTCTTTTTACAGGTTAAAGCGATACGCGGAAACGCATTATATCAAAACGTTTATCGGAGCGAATCTCAGTATTTTGCTGTTGCCGTTTATGTGGATTTACGACATTTTAAGCATAATTTTTTACGGCAAAATTACCTTTCTCGCAGATTGAAAAAGTTATGCCGTCAGTAAAACGTCAATATAAGAGCAAAATAAACTATTTGTTCAATTTTGAACAAACATCTTTTTGGGCGTTAATTTTGTTCAATATTCGGTTCTGCCTAAAAGAAAATCAACTGTAACCGAATAAAAATCCGCAAACAGCATCAAAGTATCTATCGGCGGCTCACGCTGTCCCTTTTCATAATGCAGATAAGTTACGCTGTTCATTTTTAATTTTTCCGCAAGTTCCTTTTGCGTAAGACCTGCTTCTTTTCTGAGCCCAAGAAGCCTTTCCGGAAGCCTGTTTTGCCTTTCGCACATATCACACCTCTCTTGGTTAGAATGTACAAAAATAATTTTTTGTACTACTTGACAAGATACCAAAAGGGTGCTACAATAATCATAAACTACCAAAATGGTAGTTATATATAAGAGTGTATAAAAGGAAGGAGAGAACAATGCTGAGAGAGAAAAATTATGACGAAAAAAGAGTCCCGTCGCGGCTTGCCGAGCATTACACTTATTTCGGCTGGGTAAGAGCGAGAAATAAGCTGAGCGATGCGGCGGACAGGCGGGCAATGGGAATAGCGTTATCGCCGAAAGACGATAAAACGAAAACCGAAGCCATAAGACGCAGGAAGCGTTTCGGAATGAATGCCGAACTTGTCGCACTTGAAAGCGAGTATATGAAATATATACACGACAGGGAAACGCATACATACCGCGGAATAGGAGTTCTGTGGGTGTTTTTCGCAATTTTTCTTATAGTAGCGTTGGCAACGGCGATAATCGCGTTTGTGCCGAAAGCGCCGACGACGATAGCGGAATATAACGCGAACACGGGAATAAAGAAAATCCTGTTCGATATAAGCGATACCGTAAACGGAATGCTGTTTTACGGCGACGGATATTACGTTAAAGATTCCGAAGTAAACAAGGACGCGGGGGAAACCGGAACGGTAGTGTCGGCAAAAGGCGACCTTACGGCGGCGTATAAAATAGGCGACGACGGACAGCTTATAAGCGAGGACCTTGAAAAGCTGAAAGAAAAAATCGAAGTTGACGAAGACGGGAACATCGCTATTCTGAAATGCGAAAAAGCGTATTATGACAGTGAAAACGAAGAGAGCGCGTATTACCGCTATTATATATACTACGACACAGAGAGCGCACCGCTCGGCTTTATAGTCGGATTTTTACATTCGGTGATACCGCCTCTGGCAATAATAACGGCATTATGTATAATACTTGCAATAATATTTGCAATAATTGCCGCTTCTCTTAAAGCAAAGAAAAATAAACTTAAATTTTCTCCGGAAGACAGAATCAAGACTCAGGCAAAAAGAATTATAACGGAAATGAAGGAAGAAGACCCTGCGTTGATGAGCAAGGCTCAAAGACATTTTTATTCGTGGCAGAAACTTATGGTCGGTGCAATTAACGCGTCAAATATAGGAAAGAACGATAATTGCGGAGGGGATGCAGACGACTTCGACGAAGATTTTTATTTCTGATACGCGAAGAACTTTGCTTATTGAGTGAAAGGGAGGTAAAGAGCGGCATGAGAAGAAAAATCATATTATTGGCGATAGCCGTGATTGCGCTATGTTGCATATTTGCATTCAGCGGATGCAGTGAAAAAGGAAAATGCCGGACAAGGCACGAGTTTACCGTAGGGGAATGCGTATGGAACGACGACGGTACGGCGTATGTAATAGTCAGATGCGAAGTTTGCGGAGAGACAATAACGGAAGAAGCGGACGTGAAATCAGAAGAAAAAACCGCGGCTACCTGCGAAGAAGGCGGAAAAGCGGTGCTGACGGCAACCGTCAGTATCGGCGGAAATACGTTCAATACTTTTACGAAAGAAGAGGATATAAGCGCACAGGGGCATAAGTACGGCGAAGCGGAATATAAATGGACGTCAAGGTCGGGAGGACAATATTGTACCGCGACAAAAAAATGTTCGGTATGCGGAGACGAGATTAAAGAACAGGTAAAAGCGAGTTATTCTGTTAAAAAAGAATCGACATGTTCGCGTGCGGGAGAGGGCGTATATACCGCAAAGTTTTCAGATAAAGATTTCGACAGACAGACTAAAACGGTAGAGCTTGCAAAGCTTGACCATATATACGGAAACGAAATTACTTACAGTTGGGTAAACCATAAATGTACGGCAACGCAGAAATGCATTAATTGCGGTGACGCGAAAAGGGAAACGGCATCGGAAGTAAGGTATGAAGTTTTACGGGAAAAAACCTGTACTACCGACGGATTAGGCAAATATACGGCGATTTTTGAAAACCCGTTATACGAAACGCAGACGGAAGAGGCGGTTATAAAAGCAGGACATACTTACGGCGCCGCCGAGTATAAATGGGAAGAAAACGGCGAAGGCGGATTTACCTGTACCGCAACGAAATATTGCGAGAAATGCGACAGTTACGAAACCGAAATCGGAAGGGTAAGTATATCGGATAAAAAAGACGCCGATTGCATAACAGACGGATATATAAAGTATAAAGCGGTATTTGAGACGATGGGAACAAGCCTGAAAGAAGTTGAACTGCCGAATAAAGGCGGGCATGACTACGCCGAACCCGAATACGAATGGAGCAACGATTACGGTTATTGTACCGCGAAACAGACTTGTAACGAATGCGGCGACGAAATAAGCGAAAAAGTCAAATCGGTAAAAACGGTAGTTAAGGAAAAGACATGCACGGAAAACGGACTGATAAGATATACGGCTGAGTTTTCCGGTGACGGATACGAAACGCAAATAAAAGAAATAACCGTTCCTATGAGCCATGAAGAAGGAAATACCGTATATACATGGACATGGAATGAAGGCCGCACAAGCTGCAAGGCAGAGAAGTATTGTTCTGAATGCGAAGAAGTAATTGCAACGGCAGAAGCATACAGAATCTCGTATACCGAAACGAAACCGGCAACGTGTACCGAAACGGGGAAAGGCGTGTATACCGCATATTTTTCCGGAGAGTACGAAGAACAGAAATACGAGGTGACCGTTCCGGTAAAACCGCACGAATATTCCGAACCGATATTTATGTACAGTTGGGAAGACGATACGCTTATATGCACGGCAACAAAAATCTGCGCCGGCTGCGGTAAGATTGTAACCGAAATAAAGAGCGGAAAATTTGTCAAGGTTGAGGTGACTCAGGAAGGAACCGTTAAGGTAAGATATGAAGTTGAATTTGAGAATTTCGACACTCAAAGTTACGAGTTTGAGTTAACCGAAACGGCAGAATAAGCTAAAAGTAATACATCGGATAAAGCGGATAATTTATCCGCGGGGGAAAAGAAAAGGCGGCCGCATTTCGCGGTTCCTTTTTTTGTTGAATATAATTATAAGAAAGAGTTATCGGTTAAGAAAAAAGGAGTAATGCAAATCGGAAAACAGTCTGACGTAAGACGATTTTTCGGAAGGGGAATGCGATTGGTCGGGGACAAGCAGATAAAATGAAAATCGGTTACGGTAAACCCGTAACCGATTCCCTGTTGGTTTATAGTAATGAGAGATTATAGATTATTTGAAATTCTTTATATATTTAGCGAGTTCGTTAAAGATAACGTCGAGTCCGTGTGCGCCTGCGTCGGGATATCCTATACTGCGTTCGCCGACGGTGCCCGCTCTGCCGAGAGTTGCAACGTGGGATTTGGTAGCTTCCGCGCCTTCGTGAGCGGCTTTTGCGCCGAGGTCAAGACCTGCTTGAAGTTTTTTGCCTTCTTCCGCCGCTTTGGTAAGCGCGATAGCGCAAGGTTTCAATGCGTCTACGAGAGTCTTGTCGCCGATATCGGCACCTTTACCGAAACTCTTCTTGCCGGTTTCGTAAACTCCTCTGTTAGCTTCCGTGAACAGGAACGCAATGTCTTTAAGAGAAACTTCTTTCTTTCCGAGCATAGCTTTACCCGCATACTTGAAAGCCGAACCCCAGATAGGACCGGAGGCTCCGCCGCAGTATTCTTTAATGATTTCCGAACAGCTTACGAGGAACTGCCCGATGTCGCCTTTTTTACGCGTAGCCCAGTCGGCTTTGAGTTGTCTGAAACCTTTTGCGATACTCATACCGAAGTCGCCGTCGCCCATTTTATCTGCTTCACAGAAAGGAACTTCGTTTTCGATTATGATGTCAGCCATTTTTTCAACGATTTTAACGAAAGCAGCCGTATTTATTGTTTCTTTGATAACGGGTTTGCCTTCAACCTCGTAAACAGCATTGGCGTCGTCTTCCGCGTCGGCGGCTTTTTTAGCCTTTTTAGCAGCGGGAGCGGCAGCGCCGGGAGTGATATTGAGAGCTTTGGCGATAGCGTTCATAGCTTCGACGGCGGCTTCCGCCTGAGCGCCCATAGCCGCGCCCCAGGTGAGTGCGGGAGTGCTTACGGGATAGTCGATAAGTTTTTTCAGTTCGTCGTCTACTCGAAGTACCGTGACAGACGCGCCCGCCATATCGATTGAAGTCATGAAGTTTCCTACGATTGTGCGGTAAATTTTTATTCCGTCGGCGTCGAGAGCTTTGTTTACCGAATTGTTGAGGATATAAAGTTCCTGTAACGGGCTTCCGCCGAAACCGTTTATAAGAAGAACGACTTCTTCGCCTTTTTTGAGTTTGAGGTCGTCTTCGAGGTCTTTAACGATTCTGGCGGACAAATCGTCGCAGAACGTACCTTTGGAATAATCGATTTTTTCACGGAATCTGCCGGGTTCGCCGTGGATACCTACACCGAATTCCATTTCGTCGTCGCCGATTTCGAAAGTGGGGTGACCTGCGGCGGGAACGGTACAGGATGTGAAAGCGAAACCGAAACTTCTGACGTTTTCGATAACTTTATTTGCGACGGCTTTAACCTCGTCGAGTTCTTTGCCCTGTTCGGCGGCGGCGCCGGCGCATTTATGAACGAGTACGGTACCCGCAACTCCGCGGCGGCCTACGGTATAAAGGCTGTCTTTAACGGCGATATCGTCGTTAACGTAAACTGCGTCTACTTTAATACCGTCTTCCTGAGCGTCACTCATGGCGTTGTTGAAATTCATACAGTCGCCGGAATAATTCTTAATAATAAGCAGAACGCCTTTATCGGTAGCGCATTTTTTAATAGCGTTATAAACCTGAACCTGGCTGGGGGAAGCGAAGACGTCTCCGCAAACCGCACAGTCGAGCATACCTTTGCCGACAAAGCCGGCATGAGCGGGTTCGTGACCCGAACCGCCGCCCGATATAAGGCTTACTTTATCGTCGTTTATATCGACTTTCTTAACGATTTTGAATTTTTCTACGAATTCGAGTTCGGGATGCGCTTTGGCAAGACCGTGACACATATCGTA